>JAJQBQ010000061.1 GCA_021203205.1 Lachnospiraceae bacterium
GAGGAAGACTACACGACATCGAGCTGGGCGGAAGCAAATATTGCGGAATATCTGAGAGTTGCGGGCAATATCCTTGGCCTTAGCGAGGATGAGCAGGCAGAGCAGCTCGAGCAGAGCGATGTGGACAGCCTTGTGGCTTACATGCGTCAGGCCATTGACCTCCTCGAAAAACAGGCTACGACAGAGGATCTGACGGAAGTGGAAGAGACTCTGGAAGAAGTAAAAGAGCTTCTTGAGACCGCAGAAGAGGAGTACACGGAAGAGAGCTGGGCAGAGGTAATTGAGCAGATTGAAGAGATCATCACCGAGCTTGAGGAGATCCTGAAGATGACAGATGATGAACTCGTCGAGAATAATATTTCTCAGGAGTACATCGACAGTCTGTTTGCTCAAATTGAAGAACTCATCGCCAGCGCGAACCCGGTACTTGACCGCACGGCCCTTGAGGAAATCGTAGCGGTTGCGGAAGCACTGAACGAGGAAGACTACACGGCGGAGAGCTGGGCGGAAGCTTACATCTCCTACTATCTGGAGTCTGCAAAGAATGTTCTGTCCCTGACAGACGACGAGTTGGCTGCGGACGGCGTGGATCAGGAGTACATCGACCAGCTGGTTACCTGGCTGACGAACGCGATCGCGAGCCTGGTGGAGGCAGAAGAAGAGACGGAAACCGAGACTGAGACAGAAACTGAGACTGAGACAGAAACGGAAACCGAGACTGAGACGGAAACCGAAACTGAGGCCGAGGAAGAAACGACAGCGACCTCTTCAGATGCGGAAAGCACCACAGCCGCAGCTTCCGGCGACGGAAGCCTTGGCACGGGTGACAGCGCACCGATCGTGCAGTCCATCATCCTTCTGTTTGTGGGCGCAGCAGGAGCAATCCTTCTGGCAAAGAAGCGCAGAACCGAGTAATTGATAACAGAATACCAAAGTCATGGAGCAGAGGGCAGCTTCTTGTTTCATGACTTTGGAAGATGAAATGTTGGGTCGGGGAGAGAAGGCCAAAACAGATGTTTTAAGGGATGACGGTTCGTGGATCCCTTAAAACGAATGGAAGCCTGTTTCCCCGACGTTGCTATTCATGGTCATGAGCTATGGCATCTTTACGACCATGAGTTTTGCATGATAAATGATCGCCAAACGAAGATGAGTTTATAACTTTTAGGTGTAATCTGATGAACTAAGAGAGACTTTACAACGAGCCCCGTATGATGTTACAATAGTTGAACGGGCATGTAAGTGGATACACTCCGGTGCTGCGCCCTTTCTGCGGAGGGAGCAGCACCGGAGTGCACCCACGGTCAGGACGAACTGTTTGTTAATTCTTATGAGAACAGGAGGAGCCGGGCATCAGGAGCACAGATAAAAGAAAGAACAGCAACAACATAAGGGGAAGAGAAAACCGATCGCAAAACCGATCGGGACAGAACGTAAGAACCGGCTGGTTGGAAGCGCCGAAACATGTTTTTTGGCAATGTCCGCAAACCATTTACCAACTCAGTATCTCATACATGGAGGAAGTTACATGAAATTCAGATGGAAGACTCCTCTCGCGCTGTTCATGGCGCTGCTCATGGTGTTCGGCACCATGGCATCGCACATGACATTTGTGGCAGCGGAGGACAGCGACACCCAGGCAGCAGAATCATCCGGAATTACCTGGGAGAAGATCGACGCGGAGGATACCGACGTGGATCTGATCCAGGACAGCAGTGCTGTGGATGATTCGAGTATCTCGGAGACCTATGCGGACACGGACACGGTTCGCGCGATTGTGATTCTGGATGACGAGCCGGCTGCGGCAGCAGTTGCGGACGATGAGACCGTAGCTGAGAGCGCTGCGGTGGAGGAACAGCAGCAGGTGCTTCAGGAGACGCAGGACGAGCTGGTGGAGACCATTTCCGCCGAAGTCCTGGACGGCGAGGAAGTGGAAGTGGCCTGGAATCTGACTCTTCTGGCGAATGCCGTGTCCCTGTACGTGCCCTACGGTGCCCTTTCTGCCATCGAGGATCTCGACGGTGTGAAAGAAGTGTACCTGGACACGAAATATGAAACCCTCGACACCGACAGTACCGAGAACATCATCGCGCAGGGAACCACCGGCGTGACGACCGTGAAGACCGATCTGGGCTATACGGGCTCCGGCACCCGCATCGCGGTGATCGACACCGGTACCGACACGGATCACCAGTCATTTTCCGGGGCGGCCTACGAGTACGCGCTCTACATCGAGGCGGCCATGAACGGCATGGACTACGAGGAGTACGTAGAGTCGCTGGATTTGCTGGATGTGGAGGAGATCGAGAGCGTCCTCACGCAGCTGAATGCCTACTCCAGATACGAGGGGCTGACGGCGGAGGATCTCTACGAGAGCGCAAAGCTTCCGTTTAACTATAACTATATTGACAATACACTTGATGTGACCCACGACAATGACTCTCAGGGCGAGCACGGCTCCCACGTGGCGGGCATTGCCACCGCAAACGAATATATTGCGGGCGACGAGGAGGATGTGCTGGCGCTGGATTTCGACGGCGACGGCGATCTGGATGCGGACGACGCGCAGTATGTGATGGAAGTGGTGACTGGGGAGCGGACGGTTTCCGATGAAACCGCGAGCGATGGGACAGCGGATGACGTGGCGGCGGCAGAGGATACTTCCGCAGATGAAACCACAGCCGATGCGACGGCTACCGGGACGGATGCCGCCGATTCCGGTGATGCCGGTTATATTGCAGCAAGTCTCGATAACGCTGACCTGGACGGGGACGGCGAGCTGACCAGCTACGATGTATATCTCCTTCTGCTCATGATCGGCTACTATGAGGAGACCGGCGAAATCTATGTTTCCGCCTATGATGCGGTTTCCGTGACCGGTGTGGCTTCGAATGCCCAGCTGATCACCATGAAGGTGTTTGGCGTGGACGGCGGCGCTTATGCCAGCGACTACATGGCGGCCATTGAGGATGCCATTTTGCTTGGCTGCGACACCATCAACCTTTCCCTTGGCTCCGACTCCGGGTTTACCGAGTCTGCCTACGAGCTGGAAGATGAGGACGTGGTGGCCATCCTGACCGGGCTGGAATACACGGACGTGGTCGTTAACGCGGCGGCGGGCAACTCCGGTCCTTGGGCCATGTACGACGAGGCTTATGGCCTGACCTATGCGGATGAGTCCGGCACGGCTACCGTGGCGGGACCGTCCACCTATGACAATATGCTGTCTGTCGGCAGCACGGAAAACGTGGGCCTGATCGGGAACACTTTTGAGGCGGCGGGCGTGAGCGTGGTTTACACCGAGTCCACCGGCTACGGCAATACGGAATTTACCTCCCTGGACACCAACGGGGACGGCACGGAATATGAATATGTGATGCTGCCGGAAGGCCTGACCGGCGCAGAGGAGGATTTTGAAGGGGTAGACGTAGAAGGCAAGATCGTCTTCATCCAGCGCGGTACCCTGAGCTTCTCCACCAAGGCAAACAACGCCATGGCATTAGGCGCGGTCGCGGTGATCGTGTACAACAACGTGGACGGCTCCATCGGCATGGATTTAAGTGACTATGAGTATACGGCACCTGTGGTCTCCATCACCCTTGAAGAAGGTCAGGAGATTATGGCAGGTTCCACGCTGGAGGAGAACGGCACTTACACGGGCACGCTGACCGCCTACGCGGAGCCGACCGTGGACTGGGGTGAGGAAGATGCGGTCATCGAGCTCAGCTACTACTCCGCATGGGGCACCACCGGTGCGCTGACCATCAAGCCGGAGATCGTGGCACCGGGCGGAAATATCTACTCGGTCAACGGCGCGGATACCAGCGGCACGGGCTATGAGCTCATGTCCGGTACCTCCATGGCTACCCCGCATGTGACCGGCATCACGGCATTGCTTGCCGAGTACATTGAGGAAGAGGATCTGCTGGTGGCGGCCCGTGAGGCTTCCGACAACGCGGCACTCACGAAGCGCGCACTGATCCAGTCCATCATGATGTCCACGGCGGAGCCGCTGATCGAGGAGGAGACAGGCCTCGAATATTCGGTGCGCGGACAGGGTTCAGGTCAGGTGAGCGCGGAGGCGGCAGTGAATGCCGGCAGCTTCGTTCTGGTGGGCGACGACACGGACGGCAAGGTGAAAGCTGAGCTGGGAGATGACCCGGAGGGCGAAGGCTGGAGCTTTACCTTTACCATCAACAATATGTCCGATGAGGATCTTACATACGCGCTTTCCGATTCCATCCTGACGGCGGCCGCGGAGTACGCCGAGGACGGTACGGCGCTTGCCGCGGACCAGGAAGCGGCGCTTGCCGCGGAAGTGACCTATGTGGTAGACGGCATCCAGACGGATTCCGTGACTGTGGCGGCATTAAGCAGCGCCACCGTGACCGTGACGATTTATGTGCCGGAGGACGTGGCAGCGGCACAGATTGCCGCCGGATTCGTGAACGGCTTCTACGTGGAAGGCTACATTTATGTGACATCGGATGGCGACGTGGAGCATTCCATCCCACTGCTTGGCTGGTACGGTGACTGGACCGCATCCAGCATGTACGATGACGTGGATTACATGGATGTGCTTTATTCCACACCGCTCTCCTACGCGGAGGACGAGGAAGCGGCCGAAGCGGCGGCGGAAAAATATCTGGCGAAGCTGAACGCCAGCCATATGTACAACCCGCTTTACAGCTACGGCTTCGATTACACCTCAGACTACACGGTGTTCACGAACAACTACGCAAACACGCTGCTCATTTCCTATGCGGGTGACAGCAGCTATTACTACTATTATAATGGAAACATTTACGGCAACTACCTGGTAGGCACCTATGAGGACACGCTGGAAATTTATTACGCATGGCGTCTGGGCGACATGGATTACCTGGAGTACCGCAACGCCATCAACAGCACGTCCAGTGCGCAGTACAGTCTGTACTCCATCACGCCGTCGCTGATCCGCAACGCGGCGCGCATGCGCATGTACATCACCGACGCGGCGACCGGCGAAGTCTACTATTACACCGACTGCGACGACGGCATCAACGCGGGCACCTACTACAGCAGCCTTGAATGCTGGCTGAACACGGCAGACGACGTGTACGGTGAGATCGACTGGGATTACACCGACGCGGACGGCAATGCGCTTGCCGAAGGCACCAGCATCAAGGTGACGCTGCTGGCAGCCACCGAGTACACGCTGGAGCAGGATGCGAAGAAGGATCTGCCGGAAGGCGAGGAAATCGACTGGGATGCACTCTGGGGCACGGGAGCTGAGTACAGCTACACCTTCACCATCGACAACACTGCGCCGGAAGCGACATCCATGTCGTATGATTCGGAGAGCGACACCATCAGCATCGAAGTAACTGACAACCGTTATGTGGCGGCAGTTATCCTCTGCGATGGCGGCGCGACCGAGGCTGTGGACTACTATTATCCGGATATGACGGGCGAGGAAGGCCAGAGCGCGACGATCACCATGGATCTTTCCGAATTCCGCGACACCTACGGAAACAAGGCGGTGGTCGCGGTGTGTGACTACGCCGGAAATGAGACTTTCTACGCCGTGAACCTGAACGGCGAGGGCAATGATTACGGCACCTTCGTGGGCATCCAGTACGACGGCTACGGCTCCTACAACTGGGTCAGCTTCGACGAAGACGTAAACATGAATGAAACGGTCATCTTCGCGGGCGACATCGAGATCGTCTGCCAGGAATATGTGGGCGGCTACATCTTCGCGGAGGATGGCGATGGCGGACTCTACGGCATGCTGTATGAGGATCTGCTGGCGAACGACTTCACCATCGAGTCGAGCAGACTCGCTTATCTGGAAAATATTTATCAGGATTTCGCCTACGACTACTCCACCGGAACCCTGTACGCGATCCTGGAGACGGACGACGGCACAGCCGTGTACACGGTGGATCTGCTGAATTACACCGAGACAGAGGTGGCAGCCTTTGAGGGCATCTTCGCCCTGACGCTGGCCTGCGACGACGACGGCACGCTTTATATCCTGTATCTGATCGATGAATCGGACAACGCGTTCCTGGCGATCATGGAAACGACGGAAGAGGATGAAGATGCGACCGGTAGCGAGGTGACTTACGAGCGCACCGATGCGTCGACCACTTCTGACCATGTGCTTCATACGCTGGGCGACACGGGCGTGACCATGGACTATCTGCAGTCCATGACCTGGAACCATAACGACGAGACTCTCTACTGGGCTCGCTTTGACGCGCTGACTGTCTTTGCGACTATCAGCGAAGTATATAAATTCTCCTTCACCGAGGATGAGGACGGCAACATCACCGGCTTCGATCTGGAGGCGACAGGAACCCTCTCCGGCGAGGTGAGCGGACTGATCGCGCCGCTGACCAGCGATGCTGCCAATGCGGAGGAGCACCAGAATCTTACGGTATTTGACGCGGAAACCGTGGCGGAGCCTGAGCTTGACGCGCACGATATTAAGATGAACGTGGGCTTTGATTACCAGCTGACTTGGAACATGGTACCGTTCTACTCCAATTATCAGGATGTCACCTTTACCTCCAGCGATGAGAGTGTCGCCACGGTGAGCGCGGACGGTCTGGTGACGGCGGTAAGCACAGGCACTTGTGTGATTACCATCGCTTCCGTGGAAGACCCGACGGTGACCGACACCTGCACAGTGACAGTACTGTCGCTGGATGTGGAAATTGAGGGAACGCTTTCCGTCATGGGCAGCGGCATCACTAACGTCGGTGACTCCGTGATTTACAACTTTGCCTTGAAGGACGGCACGAGCACCATCACGACGAAAGATATCGTGTGGACATCCACCATTTACGACGGAACCGCAGCGAATTACGGCACGAACATCGGCGCGGCCGTGCTGGTAGACGGTTACATTTGGGCGACCGAGTGGAATAATACCGGCCTGATCTGGAAGATCGATCAGGAGACCGGGGAAATCATGGACAGCAAGTATTACGAGCCGATCGACGGCGACGTGATGTTTGGCATGGCTTACTCGGATTCCACCGGTATGTTCACCATGGAAATGAACTACAACCTGTATGTGGATCTGACCATGGACAGTGACATGTACAGCGCCATGTTTGACACGCTGGAATACGTCTATCTGGACGACAGCGTTTACGGCATGTACCAGTACACCTACCACCGCCTGAACCTGTACAGCTACCTGCACTCTGTGGGCAACTGGAACACAGAGGAGGACGGCTACTCGAAAATCAACATTGCCGGCATCACCACCATCGAGGGTGAGGGTGCGCAGGATCTGACGGAGGATTACCAGGGCAACGCCGCCACCGGTGCTTCTTATACACCGGATACCACCATCGTCCTGCTGGACAACGTGGGTCGTTTCTGGTACATTGACGAAGTCATGAACATGACGCTCGACGAGAATGGCAATTATGTAAATGAAGCGGGCGACTGCATCGCCTCCGACTTCAACGGCGTGCTGAATGTTGAGTATGAGGATGAAGACGGCAATATCACCTACAGCGTGTTCGTGATCCGCACCGTGGTGGAAAGCCCGCTGACGGATATGTTCCGCAACGACGAACTTGGTATTACCTACCACTTCTCATGCCTCTACTCTACTGTATCGGAAGAGACGGGTGAGGTGGTGTATCTCATGTCGCTCTACGATTACTGGAATGATGGCACCACGAACGAGCTGTACCTGTATGTGCCGGGTGAGACGGAAGAAGAGGAAATCTTCCTGTCTCTTGGAGACACCGGCGAGTACAACGTCATCGCCACCATCTACGACGCTTCCGTGACCGGACTCATCGGCACGGAGTCGGATGCGGACGACGTGACGGCTGCGGCAGGCATTGCGCAGACGGAAAATTTTGTCGGGTATTATCAGGACGGTGAGAGTGAGTAAGCAACTCATGGTCACAGGAACGACGTGAACTGACAGACCATAGGAATCGGAACGAATCGCGGGGGTCGGGTATTATGACTCCTGCGGTTCGAAAAATATATGGTTTTTCGGAGCGAAAAGATTCATAAACAGATTTCTGTATCTGATGCCTGGATAAGTTCGTTTCTATTGTATGGCAGAATTGGATTTCAGACAATCGGGATAGAAATAAGCGGGAATATTTACAGGAGATTATATAAATATGAATAAGAAATTCATGAGTTTGGTTCTCACTATCTGCCTTATGGCGGCCATGAGTTTGACGGTCTTCGCTGATGATGTGACGACGTTCGGCGGAAGTGCCGTGCGGGACGGTGACACCATCACGGTTACCCTGACGGTGGATCAGGCCGGCGCAACCTCCGGGCAGATCGAGATAGGCTACGACGAAGATTGCCTGACACTGGTGAGCGCGTCCTTCGGCAGTGCGCTGACCGCTGCCCTGGCGGACGACGACCACGCGGACAGCATCAACACTGCGGAAACCGGTTTTGTGACCGCAGGCTTCGCTTCCCTGACGGCGGCGGAGGCCGGAGATGTGCTGATTGTGGTGTTCACGGTGGAAACGGAGACGACAGAAGGAGAGTACAGTTTCCCGTATGTGGTAGAAGAGTGGAGCAAAGCCACGGCAAATGATCTGCTGACGGACGCACAGGCGAGCACAGGCGCCATCGTGCTTGCCGTGGACGGCAGTTCGGAGCTCGTGGACAAGACGGAGCTTCAGGCTTCTGCAGATGAGGCGGAAGGTCTGACCGAATCCGACTATACCGCTGACAGCTGGGCGACGCTTGAAGAAGCGCTGGCCGATGCGGCGGCAGTGCTCGCGGACGAAAACGCCACGCAGGAAGAGGTCGATGCGGCAAACGAAAGCCTCCGGGCTGCGATCGCGGCGCTGGTGAAGGCGGACGCCGAGCAGGATACAACTGCGGAACCGGATGACGAGACCACGACTACGAATGACGAAACTACTGCAGCGGATGATGAAACCACGGCATCCTCAGATGATACGGAAGAGACTACCGTATCCTCAGATAACGAGGATGACACTACCGCTGCGGACAGTTCTGGCGGCAGCACACTCGGCACCGGCGACCGGAACCTGACCGCCCTTTGGGTGATCGCATTTGCGGCCCTTGCGGGAGCGGCGGCACTCGTCGTGGCAGGAAAAAAGAAGCACGCATAAGAATATTATGCGTAAGCAATGTAAATCGATGCTCGGACAGAGGAAAAGAGAAATGAGAAGACATAAAAAAATACTGGTGCTGCTTATGACCTTTGCTGTAATCTTTGGCGCCTGCCTTGCACAGGGCTGCGGCGGAAACTCCGCGGAGGAGGATGATACAGCGGAAGCCGAGGCAGTTTTGGAGGGAACCTGGCGCGGCGGGATTGATTTTTCCACTGTCATAAACGAACAGCTCTCCGATTCCCTGGGGACGGAGATCGAAGATGTAAGCGGTGCTATCCTGTATTACGATTTGGCATTGGATGAAGACGGCACCTGGGCACTCGGCCTGGCGGAAAGCGACACGCTGGCTGTGCTGGAAACCTATGTGGAAGGCGTGGGCGACTGGCTTGTGTCTTACCTTTACGATTACGCGGAAGAGTTGGGCTACAGCAACGAGGACTACGATGCGCTGATTCAGAATGAAGGGTACGACGACCTCACCGCCTATGTGAAGGAAATGATGCAGGATTCCCTGACGGCGGAGGATATTCTCTCATATTTTGACGACCTGTTTGACGCGGCGGAGGGGGTCTTCAAGTATGAAGACGGCAAAATCTGGCTGGCAGAGACAGGAAACGACTACGATGATGAGGCGTACTTCACATACGAAGTTTCCTCTGACGAGTTAACCATCACCGGGGCGGTCGGAGATACGCTGCTTCTTGACCCGGAAGACGATGTATATCCGTTAAAGATGGCCAGGGAATAAATCGCTTGACTTTTTCCCTTTGAAGTGGTAAAACTCGGGGCGTTGCAAAAATATCCCTGAATGAACGTACAAACTCACGATACGAGGCATGCATGTGCCCGCTACGATGCGGGTCGTGTGTGCCTTTTTGCGCGCTGGAAATTCCGTCCGGGCGAACCGCGCTGCCGAAACCGGCGGTATCTGCGGCGGACGGGATTAGCATGGAGGCTCTGATTTACGCCTGCCACGGAAAACAGATGGCCGGATGTGTCGGATTGTACAGCAAAAAAAACTTGTTTTTGCCTGTAGTTGGTACTATGATTCAGGGTTGAATGAAAAGAACTCTCACAAAGTTGTCGAAATGTATCTTTCATTCACAAAACAGAAAGGAGGCGAAAAGAGCATGGAGAATCTGGCGTCGAATCTGCTGGAAGAACTGAACAGTGAGACAGCGTTTACGATTCCCATCTTCGGCGGGCTTGAGATTGCGGAGTCCACAGTTATGACGTGGATCATCATGGCGATTCTGGTATTAGCCTCGTTCCTGCTGACCAGAAACCTGAAAGTGACAGGAATCAGCAAAAGGCAGGCTGCCCTGGAAAGCGCGATTACCTGGCTCAACAACTTCGTGACAGAGATGATCGGCGAAGAAGGAAAGCGTTATGTGCCCTGGCTGGTGACAGTGCTGCTCTACATAGGTGTGGCGAACGTGATCGGCATCTTCGGCGTGAAACCGCCGACCAAGGACATGAGTGTGACCATCGCGCTGGCGCTTTCAAGTATTATTCTCATTGAGGCGGCGGGCATCCGGGCAAAGGGTGTGGGCGGCTGGCTGAAGAGTTTTACGCAGCCGGTAGCCGTGGTAACGCCAATCAATATTCTGGAGATTGTCATCCGTCCGCTGTCTTTGTGCATGCGACTGTTCGGTAACGTGTTGGGCAGTTTCGTTATCATGGAGCTGATCAAGTCGGTGGTGCCGGTGTTTGTGCCGCTGGTGTTCAGCCTGTACTTTGACGTGTTCGACGGTCTGATCCAGGCGTACGTATTTGTGTTTCTGACGGCGCTGTTTATTAAGGAGGCAATCGAATAGGCCGAACGTGAAGAGGTACCGGAAAATAAGATAAGACGGACACGAAATTTACAGAAGTATCGAAAATGAGATAAGGCGAAAGCGGAATTTACAGAAGTATCGAAAATGAGATAAGACAAAAACGGAATGATTCCGAAGGATGTCCGCGGGGCGGACATGTAATTTTAATATGAAAAAGGAGATACAATCATGGGTTATGTTGCGATTGGAGCCGCGGTTGCTGTTCTGACAGGCGCGGCAGCGGGTATCAGTATCGGTATTGCTACTTCGAAGGCGGTGGATGCTATTGCAAGACAGCCGGAGGCGGACGGCAAGATTATGAAGAATCTGCTTCTTGGCTGCGCACTGGCGGAGGCGACGGCTATCTACGGGTTCGTTATTGCGCTGTTGATTATTTTGTTCCTTGGCTAAGTGTTCACGGAAAAAGACACCGATCGGGAAGAAGGCACAAATTATCCGGAAAACTTCAGGAGATTTTGCAGAAGAGACAGGGCTTCCTTCCGATGCGGGACATGTAATAATTAGAAAAGGAAGAATGAAAGGAAGTATATCATGCTTCGAATTGATTTAAACATTCTCTGGAATCTGATCAATATCGTTGTGCTGTTTGTGCTGCTGCGCATTTTCCTGTTTAAGCCTGTGAATAAGATTCTGGAGGCCCGCCAGGCTCTGGTGGACGACCAGATACGGCAGGCGAACGAGACGCAGGCGCTTGCGGACAGCGCAAAGGCTGAGTACGAGGCGCGCCTCGCAGACGCTGAGGGCGAGTCCGTGAAGATCACGGAGGAAGCACACGCGAAGGCCGAGAAAGAACGGCTGCGCATCGTGGATCAGGCAAATGCCGAGGCGGATCAGATTAAGGAGAAGGCGAAGGCGGAGGCCATGCGCGAGACAGACCGCATGCGCGGGGAGGCCAATGAGGCCATCCGCGACATGGTGGTGGATGCGGCCGCGAAGATTGTGGGTGCCGGCGAGGATGCGGAGAGCGATAAAAAGCTCTATGATAAGTTCCTGGCGCAGGCGAACTGAAAATAGCAATTTTTGGAGGCTGTCATGTATAAGAAAGAAAACGAAAAGGAACCGATCCTGGTCCGCTTAAGATATGTGACTTTGCCGGATGAGGAACAGCTGGAGAAATTTCGCCTGTTTGCAAAAAGTAAGTGTGACGGCGCGGAATTTGAATTTGTGACGGAACAGGATGAATCCCTGGGCGGCGGCTTCATCTTAAGCATCGGAAGCCTGGAGTACGACTGGTCTACCAGCGGACGAATCCGGCAGATGCAGGAACGCTTAAAGTCGGCGGTCGAGGTGCGTCATCAGGCGGGGCTCGAGGGCCTTGTTTCCATATTAAAAAGTGAGATAACGGATTTTGACCTGGAGGCGACGGGCCGGGAGGTCGGGCGTGTGCTTCGGGTCGGCGACGGCATCGCGGCCCTTGAGGGGTTGGATCACGCCATGTACGGCGAGATCATCCAGTTTGAAAACGGCATAAAGGGCATGGTGCAGGACATCCGCAGGGATGAGATTTCCTGCATCCTGTTTGGACGCGACACCGGCATCCGCCAGGGAACGCGCGCCATGCGCACCGGCAAAAAGGCCGGCATCCCGGTGGGCGAAGAATTCCTTGGCAGGGTGGTGGACCCGCTGGGCGCACCCATCGACGGTATGGGCGACATCCATGAGGCCGGTTACCGGCCGATGGAGCAGGAAGCGCCCGGCATCGTGGACCGGCAGCCGGTGGCACAGCCGCTGGAGACCGGCATTCTCGCCATTGATTCCATGTTTCCCATCGGCCGCGGGCAAAGGGAATTGATCATCGGCGACCGTCAGACCGGGAAGACATCCATCGCCATGGATACCATCGCGAATCAGAAGGGCAAGGATGTCATCTGTATCTATGTCGCCATAGGCCAGAAGGCATCGACGGTGGCAAAGCTGGTGAATAACCTGCGTCTGCAGGATGCCATGGAATACTGTGTTATCGTGGCAGCGACCGCGTCGGATCCGGCGCCGCTGCAGTACATTGCGCCTTATTCGGCCACATCCATGGCGGAATATTTCATGCATCAGGGGAAGGATGTTCTAATCGTCTATGACGATCTCTCGAAGCACGCGGTGGCGTACCGCGCACTTTCACTGCTGTTGGAGCGCTCTCCGGGGCGTGAGGCTTACCCGGGCGATGTATTTTATCTGCATTCGAGATTACTGGAGCGCGCGAGCCGCCTGACGGTCGAACAGGGCGGCGGTTCCATCACGGCGCTCCCGATTATAGAGACCCAGGCCGGCGACGTATCCGCGTACATTCCGACCAACGTCATTTCCATCACCGACGGGCAGATTTTCCTGGAGAGCGACCTGTTCTTCGCGGGGCAGCGCCCGGCGGTCAACGTGGGACTTTCCGTTTCCCGTGTGGGCGGTGCGGCGCAGACGAAGGCTATGAAAAAAGCGGCAGGAAGCGTCAGGATCGACCTGGCGCAGTACCGGGAGATTGAGGTGTTCACGCAGTTTTCCTCTGACCTGGATCCGGCAACGCTGGAGCAGTTAAACTACGGCAGCGGCCTGATGGAGCTGTTAAAACAGCCGCTGGGCAGCCCGCTCTCCATGGCGGAGCAGGTCATTTCCCTGTGTGCGGCCACCTCGAAGGTGATGCTCACCGTGCCGAAGGCCGACATCAAGGCGTTCCAGGCTGCGATGCTGGATGATTTTAAGGTAAATCACGCGGACATTGTGGAGCGGCTGGAGACCACGAAGAAGCTGGACGATGAGTTGAAGAGTGAGATCGTGGAGATTGCAAAGGCATTTCTTGAGAAATGGAAGGCAGAGCGGGCGTTAAGTCCGGCAGTGATTTCGTGAAATAATGAGTGTTGCTGTCCACTTGAGCAAACGTTGAGTCTTTCTCTGAATTGTAGATAACGAGAGGGATATCATCTTTGCGATAAGGTCTGTATCAGGACGCGAAAGATAAATGAAAAAATCGAACAAGTCACGGGATTATCTTAAAGTGAGGTGAGGACTGCTATGCCGAATACCAGGGAGATACAGGAGCGACGAAAAAGCATCGGCGACACGATGAAAATCACCAACGCGATGTACATGATTTCTTCCACAAAACTCCGCAAAGCAAGGCGCGAGCTGGATGTGACGGAGCGCTACTTCTACACGCTCCAGTCGGTGATCGCCCGCATGCTGCGCCACATGCCCGCAGAGGTGGGGGCGCACCGCTATATTGAAAATGAAAAACACTCCGCAGGAGACCCGAAGAGTCTGACCGCCGGTTTCCTGGTGATCACGGCGGACAAGGGCATGGCCGGTGCCTACAACCACAATGTCTTAAAGGCCGTAGAGGAGGAGATGAAAAACTTTGCGGATTCGAAGCTTTTGGTGGTAGGCGAGGTTGGGCGACAGTACTTCCACACGAAGGGTATCCCTGTGGAGGAACACTTTCTCTACACGGCCCAGAACCCGACACAGCACCGGGCAAGGCTCATCAGCGCCAAGATCCTCGACATGTACGACGAAGGTCTGGTGGACGAGGTTTATGTGGTATACACCAGTATGCTCAACGCGGCCGCCACGGAGACCCGCTTCGAGCAGCTCCTGCCGCTTTTCCGGCCGGATTTCAGTGGCGAGGCGATCCCCATGGAGGTCTACCACGAGGAATTCCGCTTCGAGCCGTCCCTTGACGCGGTAATGGACAATGTCATCCCGGAATATGTGCTCGGTTACGTGTACGGTGCGCTGATGGAGTCTTACTGCAGCGAGCACAGCGCCCGCATGACGGCCATGCAGTCGGCGAACGACAGCGCGAAGCAAATGCTGGCGGAGCTCTCCGTGGAGTACAACCGTGTGCGCCAGGGAGCCATCACGCAGCAGATCACAGAGGTCGCGGGCGGGGCCAGAGCGCAGAAGAAGCATAAGTGATTAGCGATTAGTGATTAATGGGTAGTGGTTGACGATTAGTGGAGAATGAGTAGTGAAAAGTGAATGGCGAATAGTGAATAGTGAATAGTGAGCAGTGACTCATGGTTAGCGGGTAATGATTTTTGTATTAAGGCCGGCAGGTGGCGAGCTGCGAACGGTAGATATTGGACGGTGTCTGAGATGAATCGCAGAAATTTCATTACCACTAGCCAGCAAATAACACCTGATTATTAATCACTAACCACTAGCCACTACTTACTACTCAGGAGGTATAGACTTGGTAACAGGAAAAATCGTACAGGTTCAGGGTCCTGTCGTGGATGTGGAATTTGACGGAAACGAGCTTCCCTTCATAAAGGATGCCCTGGAGGTGGATAACGGCGGCAAGCGCTGTGTGATGGAGGTGGCGCAGCATATCGGTGACAATACGGTTCGCTGCATCATGCTTTCCGCCAGCGAGGGTTTGCACCGGGACATGGAAGTGAAAGCTAAGGGCTGTGGCATCGAGGTGCCGGTGGGCGAGAAAACCCTCGGCCGTCTCTTCAACGTGCTGGGCGAGACCATCGACGGCGGCGGTGACATCACGGACGCTTCGAAGTGGTCGATTCACCGGCAGGCTCCTTCCTTTGAGGATCAGAGTCCGGTGGAGGAGATGCTGGAAACCGGCATTAAGGTCATCGATCTGCTGGCCCCGTATGCCAAGGGCGGAAAAATCGGCCTCTTCGGCGGCGCAGGTGTCGGCAAGACCGTGCTGATCCAGGAGCTGATCCGAAACATTGCCACCGAGCAGGGCGGCTACTCTATCTTCACGGGCGTCGGCGAGCGCTCCCGCGAGGGTAACGACCTTTGGACGGAGATGCGCGAATCCGGCGTTCTGGAGAAGACCGCGCTGGTTTTCGGGCAGATGAACGAGCCCCCCGGAGCGCGCATGCGCGTGGCGGAGACGGGGCTGACGCTGGCGGAATACTTCCGCGATGAGGAACACAGAAACGTACTTTTGTTTATTGATAATATCTTTCGATTCGTGCAGGCTGGCTCTGAGGTTTCCGCGCTGTTGGGGCGCATGCCGTCAGCCGTGGGCTATCAGCCGACGCTGGCCAACGAGCTGGGCGAGCTGCAGGAGCGCATTACTTCCACGAAGCACGGTTCGGTCACTTCGGTGCAGGCTGTCTACGTGCCTGCCGACGACCTGACTGACCCGGCGCCGGCCACCACCTTCGCGCATCTGGATGCCACCACGGTGCTTTCCAGAAAGATCGTGGAGCAGGGCATTTACCCGGCGGTGGATCCGCTGGAATCCACTTCCCGTATCCTGGAACCCGGTGTTGTCGGAGAGGAACACTATCAGGTGGCGAGACGCGTACAGGAAATCCTTCAGAAGTACCGCGAATTGCAGGATATCATCGCCATCCTTGGCATGGAAGAACTCTCATCGGAGGATAAGGTGACTGTCTACCGCGCCAGAAAAATCCAGCGTTTCCTGTCGCAGCCGTTCTTCGTGGCGGAAAACTTCACCGGTGTGCCGGGGTGCTACGTGCCGGTGGAAGAAACCGTGCGGGGCTTTAAGGCCATCGTGGACGGCGAGATGGATGATTACCCGGAGGCAGCGTTTTTCAACGTCGGAACCATCGACGACGTGAAGAAAAAAGCGGAGCAGATGAAGCAGGTGTAATATGGCATCGTTTTTCTTAAAAATACTGGCCTGTGACAAGATCTTCTTTCAGGGACACTGCGAATCGGTAGTTCTTCCGGGAATCGACGGCGAGTACGCTTTCATGGCGCACCACGAGGAGGAGATCGCCGCGGTGGCTCCCGGGGAGATGCGCTTTCGGCTGGAAGACGGAACGTGGCGTTCGGCCATCGTGGGCGGCGGTATCGCGGCGGTGGCGAATAACCGTGTCAACGTGCTGGTGCAGACTGCGGAGCGCCCGGAGGACATTGACGCGGTGCGCGCGCAGGAGGAGCTGGAGCGGGCGCAGGAAGCCATCCGCCAGAAGCAGTCCATCCACGAGTACCGCATCACGCAGGCTTCGATTGTGAGGGCCATGTCAAGGCTGAAAAAGTCGAAGAAAAATATTGTGTAACACAAGTGTTACTATTCACGGTCGGCCTTAAGTGATTGAATATGTCCACTGCGAGCTTGCTCGTAAGGGGACATATTCAATCACTTAAGGGTGACTGTGTAACAGTCACCTCCCCCTCATGAGCAAAAACTTCGCGAAATTTATCGGTTTCATGAAGTGCTGGTCGAAGTTTTTGCGAATGTGGGAGAGGCAGACCGTGAATAGTAACACACACAGAACTACAATAGCCACATTTGCGATTCTGTGATCGTGAAAATTCACGGTCATATTTCGCTTATGTGGCTTTTTTTATGTTTGCAATCCGAAATTTACCCCCAGGGTTTCATGTGCAATCGGGTAATGTGGCTTTTTTCGTCGCAAAACACGTAGACAGATGATAAAAACTGTGCTAAATTTATAAAAATTTTGTAAAACGCGCTGCAATCATTATCTGCAATCAGAAAAACGCGGCGGGAAAACAAGAGGGAAACGAGAGGCAAAACGATACACATGGAACCATACAGACAGAGAGACCATCTGGAATATCCGGCGCTGACTATGTACCAGATGGTGGAGAGAGTTGCAAATCAGTATCCGAAGGAGCCGGCCTACGAATTTTATGGCACAAAGACATCGTATGAGGCATTTGTAAAAAGAATTGAGCGGGCTGCCAGGGCATTTCTGGCGCTGGGCATCGGCGAGGGGGATGTGGTGACCGTCTGCATGCCCAACACGCCGCAGGCGCTGGACTGTTTTTACGCTCTGAACCGCATCGGTGCGGTGGCCAATATGGTGCACCCCCAGTCCGCGAAGAGCGAAATCACATTTTATCTGACAATATCCGAGAGTAAGGCTATTCTGACGGTGGATCTTTTTTATGAGACCGTGGAAGCGGCGCTGGCAGGGGTTCCGCAGCAGGTGACTGTGCTGGTCGCCCGCATTCAGGACGAGCTGAACCCGGTTCTGTGGGCGGCCTACACCGCAAAGGCCGGGCGGCATTATCTCAAATACCCGAACACCGACCATGCGGTTCTGTGGAAAAAGTTTTTAAAAAGCGGCGCCGGGCAGACTTTGCCGGACGCGGCCTTTGACTGTCACCGCACGGCGGCGATCCTGTATTCCGGCGGCACCAGCGGCACACCGAAAGGAATCTGCCTGTCGGACTATAACTTTAATGCCTGTGCGCTGCAGTCGGTGGAGGCCATCGGCGTGACCTTTCGCACCGGCTTAAAGATGCTGAGCTGTATGCCGTGCTTCCACGGCTTTGGACTGGGCATCAACCTGCACACGGTGCTGATCCACGGCGCTTGCTGCATCCTCATGCCGACATTTAACAATAAAAGCTACGCAAATATGCTCGTGAAAAAGAAACCGGATTTCATAGCCGGTGTGCCGACCATCTATCAGGCACTTCTGCATGCGCCGGGGCTGGAGAGTGCGGATCTAAGCTTTTTGCAGGGCATGTTCTGCGGCGGCGATTCGCTGAAAGTGGAATTAAAACGCCGCGTGGATGCGTTTTTAAAAGAACACGGCGCCGAAATTCAGGTGCGCGAGGGTTACGGCCTCACCGAGTGCGTGACTGCGAGCTGCCTGACGCCGCGCGATACATGGAAGGAGGGCAGCATCGGGCTGCCATACCCGGACACCAGCTACTGCATCGTGCGGCCGGGCACGGATGAAGAGCTTCCCAGAGGTCAGGAGGGCGAGATTATCCTTACCGGGCCGACCGTGATGAGCGGCTACCTGAAAAATCCGGAGGAAACTGCGGAGGCCCTGCGCGTGCTCGCGGACGGGCGCACCTGGCTTTACACCGGCGACCTGGGCTATATGGATGAGGAGGGCTATGTCTATTACAGCCAGCGCATCAAGCGCATGATCATCACCAACGGCTACAATGTGTATCCGGGGCGGGTGGAAAATGTCATTGACGAGTGCCCGGAGGTGGACTACAGCTGCGTCATCGGCGTTAAGGATCCCCGGCGGATGCGCCGGGTAAAGGCGTATATCGTCCTGAAAGAGGGAGTCGCAGGCGACGACGCATGCCGGGAGCGCATTCTGCAATACCTTCGTCAGCACATCGCCCGCTATGCCCTGCCGCGGGAGATCGAGTTCCGCGATGAGCTTCCGAAAACGCTGGTCGGCAAGGTCGCTTACCGAAAGCTGGAGGAAGAGGAGGAAGCGAAATGGAGATGATCTGGTGCGGGACCGCCAGCCTGATCCTGCGGGAACAGGGCACGGTGATCGCCTTTGATCCGTTCGGGAAACTCCCGGTTCACGGATTTTCGAAAAAAATACACCATATTCCCCATGAGAAGGAATACCGGGAGGCGACGGATGTGTTCGTGACGCACGGTCATTTCGACCACATTTATCACATCCCGCAGATTTACCGGGACAGAAGGGTGCGCATCTACTGTACCAACGCTCCCGCGGAAACGCTGGAAAAGCACGGTATCCCGGACATGGAAATCGTAAAAATCGCACCCGGCTGGAGCGGAGATGTCGGCCCGTTTCATATTACGGCGTACCAGGGTCGGCACTGCAAATTCGATCTGCCGATGGTGTTTGAAATTTTGCGCAGGCCGCAGGCCTGGCGGCATTTCTTTTATTCTCTGCATTTGGCGACAATGAGCTTAAGCTATCCGGAGAATAAGGAAATACTGCTGTATGAGGTGAAGCTATATTCAAGGCAAACATCACGGGAAATGCCGACAGTGCCGCCAAAAGGGAGACCGGATGGGAAAGGTGAATCTGAGCCGAAAGGAGCGTTGCCGGAAGAATCAACAGGAATATTTGGCCGCAGGGCAAAGAAAGCAACGGAACTGTCGGTCGGGAGAGAGCCGAAAGTGGGAGCGGATTTCCGAATCCAGATCATGGGCAGCATGAATCTGGATCCGAATGTCACGTACCCCACCGGCGCGGACGTGCTGGTTTTGCCGCTGCAGGGGCGCAGCGATCAGGACGAGTACGCAGTGCAGTTTGTGGAACGGCTGCGGCCGAAGCTGGTTTTACTCGACCATTATGACGACGCATTTCCGCCGATTTCGAAGGATGTGGACGTATCGGGTTTTGTAAGAAACGTGGAGGAGCGCCTGCGCATTCCGTGCCGGGCGATGAAAGAAGGGGAAATTCTTCTCCGGGAATCCTGATGATATTTTTTTGAAATCCCGGGGAGACAGGTTACTGTTTGGGTTTGTTTCCGGAAGACCACGAGTTTTATACAGGAGGACGGATTTATGAGTGAGAAGAGAAAACGCCGCTGGGGCGACCGCAGGGACGGCCGTTACGTGAGGGAGTTGCCCGGCCTTCAGGCCATCATGGCACATTTGATGCCGAACCGCACGGACGCGGAGGTTTATCTGAATGATAAAATCGACGCGACCGAGCTGATGAAATATCTGGAAGCCAAAAACGGGCCGGATGCAGACTATAAGATGACCATTTTCCATTGCGCCATCACCGCGCTGGCGCGCATGGTGAAGGAGCGGCCGCTCATGAACCGCTTCATCCAGGGCCACCGCACCTATGAGCGCTACGAAATCAGCCTGAGCTTTGTGTGCAAGCGCCGCTTCACCGACCATGCCGAGGAGGCATTGATGGTACTGGTTCCGAAGGAGACCGACACCGTGAACGAAATCGGCAAAAAGATCGTCGGCGATGTCATGGAAACCAGAAAGAGCGAGCACTCCACCGGCGGTGTGGATGCGCTGATGGACACGCTGAAAAAGCTGCCTCGCCCGCTGCTGATGCTGGTGGTGCGCATCATCCGTTATCTCGATTTCTGGGGGAAAAATCCCTCCTTTATCACCGAGGGCGACCCCAACTATACCACTATACTGGTCAGCAACCTGGGCTCCATCAAATGCCCGGCGGTCTACCATCATCTAAATAACTACGGCACCAACAGTATCATGGTGACCATCGGGACGCTGCACAAGGAGGAAGTCCTCATGGAGGACGGTCATAAGGAAGTGCGCGACATCGTGGATATCGGCGCGACCCTGGACGAGCGCATCGCGGACGGATTTTACTTTGCCCGAAGCCTGAAGCTGGTGAAATATATCTTTGCACACCCGGAACTGCTGGAGCAGCCGTTAAATGTGCCGAGTGGGTTTGAGTATAAATAACGCCGCCCATTCTTTTTCACACAACTTTTCCTTGCAATCATCCCGCGGAATTGCTATAATGGCCCGGTAAAGCTGGCAGACGGCCATGACTGTTTAAAGTGACATGACAGTTGCGTTTCAGAACAAACGAATGGCAAAGCCCCGGGGGATCATGTCTATGTTAAATGAAGAAAAAATCATTCTTATGACAAAACTTGCCATTTATGAAAAGGGCGAGGGGAAAAAGGAAATTCCCATGAGCAGGTATTACCGCAACGACTATGTGGGTGTGCATATGCTGTACACCTTCCTGTCGGTCACGGCGGGGTACGTGCTCCTGTTTGCGTTATATATTGCGAGAGACGTGGAGGAATTTTTGAGCAGTCTCACAACCATGGACTTAAAAAAGTTCCTGTTTACCGCGCTGGCCATTTATATTGGCGCGGAGCTGTTTTTCCTTTTTGTGACATGGATCCTGTATCGGTACAGATTTAAGAAAAACCGCCGCCATCTGAATGAATATTATGGAAATCTGAAAAAGCTGAAGAAGATTCAGAAAAAAGAACAGGCGGAAGCCATAAAAATGGCAGAGGGAACAGAAAACGCGCCGAAAGAGGAGACGGAAGAAGACGACAGCCCCGCGGAGGAAGCCGGTGAGGAGGATATCTTCCGTGAGCCGAAGCAGAAAGGGCTTTTCAGAAAGCGGAAAGCGGAGAATATCGGGGAGGAAAAACCGCACAGGAAGCAGACCGCCGGGGATCCGGAGTTCCGGGATGAAGAGGAGGATGTTCTGACCTTCTTTGATGAAGAAGAACCGGAGGATGATCTGATTTTTGCAGGCGAAGAGGAAACTGACGGGGATGAAAACCGGCCGGACGGAAAAAACGCAGAGGCCGACGTGGAATTCATTGACGGAAAGGAAGCTGACCGGGAGGAGAAATTCCCTGACAGGGAGAATACGGACGGTGCCGTGAAGCTCTCATGGAAAAAAGCCGACGGCAGGGACATGAATTTATACGATGAAAAAGAGAACGGCCGAGGGAATATAATGGAAGTTCCGGAGACAAATCCGATGCAGACGGATGGTCACACTGCTGATCCGGGACTGACGGCCGGACGGACCGGAAAGCGAACACAGGAATCCGAACCGGTTTTTGAACAGCCGCAGGAATCCACATCGGCTCCGGAACAGCCGCAGGAGAATGCAGCGGATCCGGAACTGGCTCTGGAGCAGGCGCTGAAAAAAATGGTACTGGATATTTCGGAAGATGAAGAGGAGGATGAGGATGGCTTCACTTTTAGTTCTTAGAGAAAAGATAAAGGAGTTTCTCGGGGTAAACGACGCATATATCCGCCCGCTTTTTAAGTTTGTGGTCGTCTTTGTGGCGCTCATGATCCTGGACAGTGTGACCGGATACATGGAAATCCTGGGATATCCGGCAGTAATGCTGGTGCTGGCACTGGCCTGCGCTTTTCTGCCGGCCAACTGTATCCTTCTTATTTTGATGGCATATCTGCTGGGGCAGGTCTACGCCGTAAGCATGATTGCGATGGTTGTGCTGTTCGTGATTTTGCTGGTCATGTATCTGCTCTACTATCATTTTACACCGAAGGACAGCTTTATACTGATTCTGACGCCGGTGTGCTTTGCGCTGCATATGCCTTATCTGGTACCGCTCCTTGTGGGAATCTTTCTGACACCGTTTTCCATCGTGTCGGCGGCTTTTGGCACGTTTCTGTACTATGCACTTGTCTTTTTCAATGAAAACGGATCCGCACTGGTGGCTACGGATGAAGATGCTGTGTCGGAAGTTCTCGCAATCCTGCTGGACGGCCTGATTAATAACCAGATTATGTATGCGGTGATTGTGGTGTTCGCGGCGACCATTGCGATTGTTTACCTGGTTCGGATACTTCCGATGAAGTATTCTTATCCCTACGCTCTGGTTACGGGGACGATCGTGCAGATGGTGGGATTTATCCTGATGCGGCTCATGGTGAATTACGAGCTTTCCATCGGAATGCTGATCGGCATGTCGCTGCTGTCGCTGCTGATCGCAGGGCTGACTGCATTTGTCGTGATACCGCTGGATTACAGCAGGACAGAAGTGGTCCGGTATGAGGACGATGATTATTATTATTATGTAAGAGCGGTGCCGAAATACACCGTGACGAAACCGAACGTTAAGGTAAAGCGAATCAATGCGCGGAAGGAAAGAAGGGCTTCGTCAGGCAGAAAACGTTCATAACAGACCGGTTTTACGCAGTCTGCCAAATGTAAATGGAACACGGCGGACTGCAGCGGAGGGGAAAGGATACGGGGGATGACAGCCTTTTTTGAATATATCAAGGATTTTGTCGGGCAATATCTGGAATTTCCGTCAATTACGCTGACGGATATTGCCGAGATTATTATCCTTGCATTTCTGGTATATGAAATACTTGTCTGGATGAAGAACACGAAAGCCTGGACACTGTTCCAGGGAATCGTGCTTATTTTGGTGTTTCTCCTGATCTGTCAGATCTTCAATTTTTCCATTATCCTGTGGCTGGCGGAACGGCTGTTCAGCGCGGCCATTATCGCGGTGGTTATCATTTTCCAGCCGGAGCTCAGGAAAGCGCTGGAGCAGCTTGGGCAAAATAAAATGTTCTTCAACTTTCTCCTGTCCGGTTCCGGTAACAGTGTCACGGAGAAATACAGTGACAAGACGATCAATGAACTGGTAAGTGCGGCCGTCTCTCTGGGAAAAGCAAAGACAGGCGCACTGATCGTTATAGAAAATAAAATCCTTCTGGACGACTATATTAACACGGGAATTCGGCTGGACGCAGAGATCACGAGCCAGCTTCTGATTAATATTTTTGAGCACAATACGCCGCTTCACGACGGCGCTGTTGTCATGCGCGGAGACAGAATCGTGTCGGCCACCTGCTATCTGCCGCTGACCGATAACAGGGGCCTGAGCAAAGATCTGGGGACGAGACACCGCGCGGCTGTGGGCATGAGTGAGGCGACGGATTCACTGACGATCGTCGTCTCCGAGGAGACCGGACACATTTCCGTCGCGCAGGGCGGAAGCCTTGAGGAGAACCTGGATTCGAACCGGTTAAGAACCAGGCTGATCGACTTCCAGGAGAAGAAGGTTCCGACCGCGGAAAAGCATGCAAAAAGGAAGGAGAAAAAGCGTAAGAATGAAGCTGCCGGAAGGAAAGCCGGATCGAAAGAAGCTGGCGGAAAAACTGAAAAACCTCATAACGAATAATATCATTCTGAAGCTGGCGGCGCTGGCGCTGGCGTTTGTGATCTGGATCGTGGTAGTGAATGTCAGTGATCCGGACACGGTCGTGACCATAGACGGTATTGAAGTCCAGATTCTGAACGAAAATTTCTTTCTGGATCAGGACATGACTTACCGGGTGACGAACATCGACATGGAGGACGTGACGGTGACGCTCAAAGGCCCCAGATCTGTGCTGGAGGATCTGACGGCGAATGATTTTGTGATCACCGCGAATCTGAAAAACTATGATTCTGTCGCGGGCTCTGTCCCGCTCGATATATCCTTAAGTTCGACCTACTCGCGCTATCAGGATGAAATTGAGTACCTGAGCAGGCCGTATTCGGCGTGGCTGGAGCTCGAGAACATTACGGAAGTGCAGTATACGGTGGAGGTGAATGTCACCGGAAATCTTTCCGAGGGCTATATTCAGGGCGATGCGGTCTTTTCCACGACACAGGTAACGGTAAAAGCGCCGGAATCCACCCACAATCTGATACGCACGGTCAGGGTTACGGTAAATGTCGGCGGCGCCACGTCGGATGTGACAGTCACCGGGCAGACACCGCTGCTCTACGACTCGAGCGGCAATGCGATCAAGACCTCAAGCGAGGTAACTGTGCTGACCCAGGTGGATGTGACGATTCCGATCTATTATACAAAGACCGTTCCGGTGTACGTAACGCTGGAGGGTGAGTGTGCCGATGAGGCGGAAATGACCGGCTACAGCTTAAGTATGGAAGAGGTCATGATTTACGGGGAAAAGACCGTCCTGGACACCATCGACAGTGTCAGTATTACCGGCAGTGCGGTTTCCGTCGAGGGGATCTCCGAATCGACCGAGCTGACGGTTTCGGTGAACGATTACCTGCCGTCGGGTGTGGCCGTTTACGGGGAAGAGTACGAGACGCTGACGGTTTCGGTCACCGTGGAGGGTATCGAGCAGCGCACGGTTACGATTGAGAAGACCGATATTATGTATCTGAATTCCCCCACCGGATATCTGATCAGCTTCGCGAATGACGATGATGTCACGGTCGTGCTGAAAGGTTTACAGGAAGACCTGGATGCACTGAACGAGGATACGCTGAATCCGTATGTGGATCTTTCTGACCTTACGGCCGGCAGCCATGCGGTGGCGCTGAACCTCACGCTTCCGGACGGGCTGACATTTCAGGATGACGTTTATATTGTGGTGGAGATCACGGAGACGACAGAAACGATGGAAGTGACCATTGCAAAGAGCAGCATTGAAATACGCAATGCGTCGGACGATTATGAGGTGGCATTTGAAGACAATGACAGCGAGACTGTTATTCTGGAAGGATTGCAGGATGATCTGGATGCGCTCGATGTGAGCACGCTCGACCCGTATGTGGATTTGTCGGGCCTGGGTGTCGGCAGAAACGCGGTTGAGCTGGAGGTGACGCTGCCGGACGGAATTACGATGCAGGGCACTGCGTATGTGATCGTGGTGATCTCGGAGCCTGAGACCACCACGCAGGAAATCACAGAGACAGAGACTACGACTGCGGAGGAAGAAGAGACGACGGAGTAGCGAAAGGGCAGGAGTTTGGAGTATGGTACAAAGAAAATACATAGTACAGCTGGAAAACGGGATGCATCTGCGTCCCGCCGGGGTGCTCTGCACGGAGGCGGCAAGATATGACTGTAAAATCCGTGTTCGGGGCAGCCACAAGGAGGTAAGCGCGAAAAGTTTGCTGGGCGTGGTCGGCGCCATGATCAAACAGGGCGATGAGATTGTTATAACTTATGACGGGAACCGGGAGGAAGAAGTCGCGGAAAGCATGACAGGCTTTCTGCAGGAGGAAGGGATCGCGGTTCCTGCGGAAACATAATGATTGGCTGCAAAAAGAACGGACATTGGAAAATGCCCATGCTGCTGCTTTCTGAACCTTATGGGGAAACAGCAGCGCACTCCCGTGAAGAACGGCATTACAGGAGTACGAAACAAACATGAATAAGGATACGCACGAACAGGAAATTGAGGTTGAATTACTGAACCCGGAGGAGATCGAAACGCAGGAGGAGGAAACGGACCTTTCCGCGCTTACTCTGGATGGGGATTTAATCGAAGAACTGTACCAGGAGCAACAGAAGGAACAGCAGAATTCAGACGAGACATCGCACACAGAAGGGAAACAGGCGGAAAAAATTGTACTGCCGGATCTGGAAGAACCGGACGGAACTGACATACCGGAGAGAATATATCTGGAGGAGGAGACAGCATCTGTTCCGGATAGCCTGACCGCAGAAGGCGTGGCTGCGGGAGAGAGTGCAGAGAAAGAAATGTCTGCAGAAACTGCAGGAGCAGCCGGGGAAAGCAAAGCTGCGAAGAGCATTGCTTCGGAAGGTACGGATTCAACGGATCCGATTGCAAATGTATCGACAGCGGAGGATGCAACCGTGATCGACACGGCTGCGATTGACGAAATCCTGTCGGAGGAGGAAGAAGATTCGGAACTGCCGGAAACATCGGATGCGAATCTTCAGGAAACGGCAGATGCGGAGAGCATCGGCGGGGAGGGGGAAAAGCCCAAAAAGAAGAAAAGTGTTCTTCGAAAGATTCTGAAAGGCGTGCTGATTACCTTCGAGGTACTGATTCTTGCGTTGATTGTTTATGTGGTGGCTATCATTGTTCAGGCGGATTCCACAACGGACCTCATCAGCAGGTTATCGCAAAGCCTGTTGGGCAAGGCTATCCTGTCCGCAGCCATCGAAGAAGAGTATGAGAGCAATGTGCAGGAAACCATTGCGTCCGAGCAGATCAGCACGAATGAGGGCCTGGACGTGGAAACCTACACACTTGAAGGGGATTACACTTCTTTTGTGATATTCGGTGTGGATGCCAGGGGCGATGAGTTTGACAGCGGCACTAACTCGGACACAATCATCATTGTGACGATACAGAATGAGACAGGGCGTGTGCGCATGGCAAGCATTTACCGGGACACCTACCTTCAGATCGAATCCAGCGATGGGGGTGTTCATTATGCAAAGGCAAACAGCGCCTACTCTTCCGGCGGCGCGGTGCGTGCACTCAACATGTTGAATACAAACTTTGATTTGGCCCTGGAAGATTATGTGGTGGTCAATTTTGCCGGTGTGGCGGACATTATCGATGAGCTGGGAGGACTCGATATCTATCTCTCAGAAGGCGAGGTCTCACAGCTGAACACACATCTGAAGAGCAGTATCAGTGCGACAGGGCTTACGGCAGACAAAATCACGTCCGCAGGCTGGAACCATCTGAACGGTGTTCAGGCGCTTACCTATGCCAGAATTCGGAAAACGGCATTCACCGATCCGGAAACGGGAGAGGTATATAATAATGACTACGGCAGGACAAAGCGGCAGCAATATGTAATTTCTCTGCTGGCAGCGAAGGCGAAGGAGGCCTCGGTTTCCGAACTGATAGCCATCGTAAACCGTGTTTTCAGTTATAACACGGACGAAGAAAAGGTGATCGGAACGACGTACGCTTTTGATGATATTATTTCCATGATTCCCCTGGCTCTGACCTTTACGCTGGACGGAGGCGAAGGCTACCCGGACAATAAGACAACCATGGTTATGAGCGATTTGAACGGCGCGGACTGCGTGATCGCGACCGATCTGGTAAGCGATGTGTCAGCGCTTCACGAATTTTTGTATGACGAGGAGAATTATTCCCCGACAGGGGCTGTGCGCAATATCGCCGACACGATTCTGGACAGGGCGGCAACTTACGGAACAGAGGATTGAAAACAGCAGATTCTCTGAAAGCGAAACAGGAATCCTGGGGAACAGAGGATTAAAACAACAGATTCTCCGAAAGAAAGACAGAGTTCCGGGGCAGCGGTTCGCAAAGCAGAGAATCGAAAAAGCAAAAGCAGAGGATGAGAAAAGAAGGTGTTCGATACTGTATATCTGGAGACGACAGATTAGCATCGAACACCTTTTTAAAAAACTTCACTGTGAAAACACATATTCAACACATTTTCCCGTTATGATGCACGGCATAAAATCAGAAAGGGGGCATGAGATTCATGTCAGAAGAAAATAGAATTTGGAATGAACAGACAGATTCGCCGGACGGGGCAGCTTCCGGTGAGACAACCGGGAATGATGTAACAGGCACTGCGGATTCACAGCAGCCGTCATGGCAGACGCAGCCCTCTCAGGAGACTCAGCAGGCGACCGGACAGAGTTTTTATGATGCGAACGAACCGATCTGGAAGTCTATGGATATAGATGGGCTGGACACTGCGGCGGACGTATATGGCAGAACGCAGGGTACAGACAGCCGGAACGACAGTGCGTACGGGAATGTTTCGGGAAACGGGACATCCGGGAGCACATATGGTAATTCCTATGGTCAGGATGCGTCGGGAAGCGTTTACGGGAGCGAATCTGCGGGAAATACCTACGGGAATGGTTCCGCGGGCAGCACCTACGGAAATGGCCAGAGCGGGGACATCTACGGGAACGGCTCTGCGGGCAGCACGTACGGAAACGGCCAGAGCGGGAATACCTATGGGAACGGCCCTGCGGGCAGCACCTACGGAAGCGGCCAGAGCGGTAATACCTACGGGAACGGTTCCGCGGGAAGTACCTACGGCAACACCTACGGAAACGGCGCTGAAGGCAGCCAGTCCGGAAACGGATATGGCAGAAACGTCTGGGGAAGCGGTTCGCAGCAGAATACTTACGGAAACAGTCCCGCAGGAAACGGCGGCAGTTACGGCGGCGGAAACTATGGCGGCGGCAACGGAAACAGCGGCGATAACGGCTCAAAGAAAAAGAAGGGACACGGAATTCAGATTGCGGCAGTCTGCATCATCGCTGTCGTGGTGATGGCGGTAGCCTGTATTTACGCGATCGATAAGTACGGAACCGGCACAGAGCAGACGGCAAACAATGAGACATCCACCGGCGGTTCGAGTGAGGCCGGCACGGATGTGACGATTGACACAACGGATACTACCGAAAATCAGGTAAACCTCACCGTTTCCGATACGGAAGACACCAGCACGGGTGTGTTCATCACAGACGTGTCGGATGTCGTGGAGGAAGTGATGCCGGCCATCGTGGCCATCACCAGCACGACAATCGTGGAGAGCGGAAGCTACGGCCCGTTTTCGAGCGGAACCTATGAAGCCGTGGGAGCAGGCTCCGGCATCATTATCGGTCAGACGGACACGGAACTTTTAATTGTGACGAACAACCATGTGGTCAGCGACGCGACATCCCTGGAGGTGCAGTTTATTGACGAATCTTCCGTGACGGCTTACACGAAGGCAACCTCTTCGGACAACGATATTGCGGTGGTTTCCGTACTCCTCTCGGATATGGATGAAGATACGCTGGATGCCATCAAGATTGCGACACTTGGAAATTCGGATGAATTAAGAGTCGGCGAGGGTATCATCGCCATCGGCAATGCGTTAGGCTACGGCCAGTCCGTTACGGTCGGCGTGGTAAGCGCATTAAACCGCGAGGTGACGACCGATGAGGGAACCACGCAGGTCATGATTCAGTTGGACGCGGCCATCAACGGCGGCAACAGCGGCGGAGCACTTTTAAATAAATATGGCGAGGTGGTAGGCATCAACTCCGCGAAATACTCCTCCACCGATACTTCCAGTGCCAGCATTGAGGGCATGGGTTTTGCGATTCCGATCTCGGATGTCATTGATGTCATCGAGGAACTGATGAACACGGAAACGCGTTACAAGGTGGACGATGACGAGAGAGGATACCTCGGCGTATCCGGCGGCGACATCACCGAGCAGATGAATCTGTACTTCGGTTATCCGATGGGCTTCTACATTCAGTCCGTTGTGGAAGGCGGCGCGGCGGAGGAAGCCGGGATCCAGGCGGGAGACATCATCGTGGGTTTCGCGGGAACGGAGATTACCAGTTACAGCGAGCTGTCTGAATTGATGCAGTATTACGCTGTCGGGGAGACGGTCACCGTCACGGTGGCCAGAGCCAATGATGACGGTGAGTTTGAGGAGATAGATATCGAAGTCACGCTTTGTGAGAATCTGGCTGAATAAAGTCTGCGAATAATTTGTAAAAGAATCAGGGGCAGCAACGCATGAAAACGTTGTTGCCCTTTTAAATGCATATGGGCCCCGAAAGGAAAATTTTAAGCTCTTGCCAAACGCGGCCCGTTTCGGCGAACAGGGAATAAATCTCCCTTGCTCGATTTCTTAAAATTTTAGAAACTGCCCGGAAATGGCCCAAAAGCGCAGAAATTACCATTTCAATTTTTTCAAAATTCGTGTATACTACCTCCGGTTCGAGCGCGTGACCATGCAGGATAAAAATCACCTGACATGCAGTGCGTGAAGTGAAGTATAGAACATGTAACAGTAATCTACCGTACATTATGCTGATACGGGGACGTATGGGTATACAGACGAATCTCGTGATTTTACAAAACTGTATTATATGACACAAGGGACAAAAGGTCAGGAATGGAACGCTCGCGTTCCAATTTATGACCCTGGAGACCGTGGTGTCATACTTTTGACTCCGACATCATTGGAAAAAGAAAGGAAACCTTAAATGGCAGAGAATACGATCGACAGAAATGAAGAAGAAAGAAAAGAGCTTCATGCGGGAGAAGTTCGCGAAGCTGAGAAAACAGGAGAGGTGATCACAGCGGAAGAAAACGGTTCCGGTGACGGCGACGGCGGGCCCGACGGTAAAAAGGGAGGAGATCTGACAGCCCAGGGAGCGCAGACGGGCCCGGGTTCGGACAGCACGGATAAGAATAAGGACGACGACCGCTACGAGAAGATCTGTTATATGTGCCGCCGTCCGGAGAGCCGAACCGGCCCGATGGTTTCATTCAGCGGCATGACCATCTGCCCGGACTGCCTGAAGAAAACGGTGGATTCCATCAACGCCAGCGGGCTGCTGCCACAGAAAATCACGGTGGATGACATCAAGAAGATGCCGAATATTCACATGATCAACATGGCGGATATGCCGGGTTTTCGCATGCAGCCGAAGCGCGTGGTGAAGAAAAAAAAGAAGGACGCGGCACCCACGCCGGTAAATTTGAAGGATATTCCCGCACCGCACAGGATCAAGGCGCAGCTGGACGAGTATGTGGTCGGGCAGGAATTTGCGAAAAAAGTGCTTTCCGTGGCGGTGTACAATCATTACAAGCGGATCGCTACGAATATAGGGGATGAGATCGAGATCGACAAGTCGAACATCCTCATGATCGGCCCCACCGGCTGCGGAAAGACGTTTCTGGTAAAAACACTGGCGAGAATTTTAAAAGTCCCGCTTGCCATCGCGGATGCGACTTCGCTGACGGAGGCAGGTTACATAGGCGATGATATCGAGAGCGTGGTGTCAAAGCTCCTGGCAGCCGCGGGGGATGACGTGGAGAAGGCGGAGCGCGGCATCATCTTTATCGACGAGATCGACAAGATCGCGAAGAAACCGGAAACCCACAGCCGCGACGTGAGCGGCGAGTCCGTGCAGCAGGGACTGCTGAAGCTTTTGGAGGGCAGCGAGGTGGAGGTGCCCATCGGCGCCACCAACAAGAACGCCATGGTGCCGATGGCCACCGTGAACACAAAAAATATTCTGTTTATCTGCGGCGGCGCGTTCCCGGGGCTGGAAGACATCATCAAGGAGCGCCTGAATAAACAGTCATCCATCGGTTTTTACGCGGATCTGAAGGATAAGTATGACGATGACCCGAACGTGCACTGCAAGGTCACGATCGAGGATCTGCGCCGTTACGGCATGATCCCGGAATTCCTGGGCCGTATGCCGGTTACCTGCCCGCTGGAAGCGCTGACGAAGGACATGCTGGTGGAGATTTTAAAGACGCCGAAGAACGCCATCTTAAAGCAGTACCAGAAGCTGCTGGAGCTGGATGAGGTGGAGCTGGTATTCGAGGACGATGCGCTGGGCGCCATCGCCGAGAAGGCGCTGGAGCGCAAGACCGGTGCCAGAGGCTTACGTTCCATCATCGAGGAATTCATGCTGGATATCATGTTTGAGATCCCGAAGGACGACAACATCGGCCGGGTGATCATCACCAGGGATTACGTGATGAAGACCGGCGGGCCCAGGATCGAGATGCGGGGGTACAACCTTCCGCCGCAGCCTCTGATCGCGGCGGCGAACTGAGGATCTGTTTAAGAAATGACTTATGCATCTTGCACCGCCTAATGTGCGAAGCACAGGTTGTTTCCTTAGGAACACGCCAAAAACGTTCAGAAGTAACTGGATATCAGGCATAAAGTTCATTCGATTGAAACCGACATGGGATTCCGTGCCGGTTTCAATTTGTTTCCGGAAATTTTCCACCGCGAGGTGAGTAAGCTTAAAAAAGTTATTTTTTGTCTTGACAAAAACTGTCTAATAAGATAGATTATATAACATGCAAATGTCGTGTGTTCAAAACAGAAATTGAAAACATATGGCAAGGGTGCCGATGGGTTCGATTTCTGCATGCAGTAAAAGGGGAGTCTGTTCATGACCGGTAAAGGCAGGCGCAGGCTCCGGAAAGAGGACAGTTATGAGTGAAACGATTATCGAGGTAAAAAACGCGGTAAAAAAGTATAAGGAAACGACAGCGCTGGACGATGTCAGCCTGACGTTTGAGAAAGGCAAAATTTACGGCCTGATCGGCCGCAACGGCAGCGGCAAGACGGTGCTGCTGCGCTGCATCTGCGGACTGACCCGGGTGACCAGCGGCGAGGTTACCGTGAACGGGAAGGTTGTCGGGAAGCAGGTGGACTTCCCGGACAACATTGGCATGATCATCGAGACGCCGGGTTTCCTGCCGAATTACAGCGGCTACAAGAACCTGGATATGCTGGCCTGCTACCGAAAGAAGATCGGGAAGAAAGAGATCCGCGAGACGATGCAGCGGGTGGGTCTCGACCCGGATTCGAGAAAGTGGGTCGGAAAGTATTCGTTGGGCATGCGTCAGCGGCTGGGCATCGCGCAGGCTATCATGGAGGATCCGGACATTCTGATTTTGGATGAACCCATGAACGGCCTGGACAACAGCGGCGTGGAGGAGATCCGCCAGCTGCTTCTGGACTTAAAGGAGAGCGGCAAGACCATCGTTCTCGCGAGCCACAACCGGGAGGATATCGCGGTGCTCTGCGATGAGGTGACGGAGCTGGATCACGGGAAGATCATCGCGCATTCGGAGGCGGCGTAAGGTCAGGCGTCTGTTTATGGCAGCGATTGGACGGCAGGTAACGAGGGGAAGGAACGAGTAATACACGGCGGTCAGGTTCATGTCTATTTTTTACTTGACAAAATAATCCGGTCAAAGTAGACTGAGCATGGGAAGATGGTTTCCGAATTGAGACCCGGATAACACTTAAGAATATGACACCAGCTGAAGTAAAGGGAGAATGCCTGATTTTTAAATTTTTCGAAAACAGAGGTCATTCGAAAACAGAGGGTGTTACTCGAAAACAGATGGCGTCATTCGAAAACAGAGGGTGTTACTCGAAAAACAGAGGGTGTTACTCGAAAAACAGAGGGTGTTACTCGAAAAACAGAGGGCGTCACTCGAAAAACAGAGGGTCTTATTCGAAATCAGAAGATGCCGGAAACAGGAGATAACACAGAAGAGTATCAGGAGGATTAGAAATGGCTACACCGAAAGTATTTGAGAGCGAGTATCGCTTTTGTCTGATTTTATGGGAGAATGAGCCGATCCGGAGCGGTCAGCTGGTGAAGCTGTGTGGCGAGAGGCTGGGCTGGAAGCCGACCACCACCTACACGGTATTGAAAAGGCTGGGCGACCGGGGTGTATTGAAGAATGAAAATTCCGTGGTTCGGTCGCTGGTGAGCCGCGACGAGGTGCAGACGGCGGAGATCAACGAGCTGTTAGACAAGCGTTTTGGCGGGTCGCTGCCGGCGTTTATCGCTGCGTTTGCGAGAAGCGAGAAGGTTTCCCGCAAGGAACTGGACGAGGTACAGGAGATGATCGAACGCTTCCGAGAGGACGAAGGAGTACAGTGATCATCATTTTTACAAGTCGGCAACAACTTTGAAATCAGACGGCAACATTTTTTACTTATAATGACACCATGGATGGGAAGAACACTGAATCCGTGGTGTTATTTTTTCGACAAAAATGAGCCAAAATGTGTCATTTTTATAAGCAGGAAAATGCAGGGAGCGGAACCTTAAGGATTTCCGCTCCGGAAAGAGGAAAAAAATGAAGGCTTTTTTTCGCGTTACCGGGAAGGAGCTATCCTATGGCGTTCGCAGCATCCGCTTTTGGGGTGCGGCTCTCGCGCTGGGGCTGCTGATTCTGATGGATATGTATCAGATCACCGGTGTATTGAATGATATGGATATCATCGGCCTTACCGAGCAGATCATAGAAGGCGGCTCTTATATGTACTGGGTTCGGTTCTGCGTGTGTGTCGTGCCCTTCGGCTGCTGTTATTACGATGAATACGCAAACCAGGCTTCGAAATACCGATTGACGCGCTCCGGCCGGGTTACCTATGGCCTCTCAAAGGTCGTGGCCGGAGCGCTGCTCACTGCGGGGATCATGATCCTGGCGAATCTGCTTGCATGTGCGGTGATGAAAGCCTGCGGCGTGCCGTTTTTGCTGCCGAGAGAGTATGATGAGAACGGAACGCTGCTTACATATAACTATCAGATTTACTGGCTGCTGGATCACGATCACTCGGTTTTGTTTTATCTTGTGGAGCTTTTGTTTTCGGCGCAGGTGGGTATCTGCTTCTGCTCTCTGACGATCATGCTGTCGACCTTTATCAAAAACAAATTTCTCCTGCTGGCGATGCCGCTGACGCTGTTTTTCGGGCTGGATTCTTTCCTGGTGATCTGGTTTTATCCGGAGAGCGGACCGGAGTGGATGAGTCTGAGAAGCATGTTCAATTCAATGGCCCGGTATGGCCTGGGGACGGAGCTGCGGGCACTGGGAGTGACCGTGCTGTATACGGTGGTTTTGTCGGCGGTCTTCGCCGCGGTGTTTGTTTTGCGGATTCGGAAAGTGACGGAGAGGGAGTAGTGCGAAGAAACGCGTAAAACAGGTCTGTTCATTTTCGTAGAGTCAGGGAAAGAAAGTAGCAGAATAAAAATTGGCACTGACGAATTAAGATGAAAGTCGCCTCGTCGCTTACGCTCCGTAATGAGGATTACTGTGAAAGGAAACGGAACTTTCATTATTATTTGTGCCGTCGGACGGACGGCGGAATGGGGATTAAAATGAAAAGAATCATTTCAAATATCAGAATTGTTTTCTGCTCCGCCGCAGTCAGCGTGCGGAAAATGTTTAAAAATGTCACGTTCTGGCTGCTCATCGTCTATGCGCTGATGTTCTGGTTTCTGTATGCCCTGGGTGTGCGTCAGCTGGCCGCAGAGTATGACTACGGAGTCACTCCCTTCCTGCTGCCGCTGTTCTTTTCGGACGGCATCTATGGCATGTACGGGAAGCTCATGCTCTGTCTGGTGACGTGCAACGCGCCGTTTCTCGACCGGCAAAGCATGTTTACTTTACAACGAACCGGCTGTACGGCCTGGAGCATCGGGCAGATGATCTATATCGTGCTGGCAAACATTATTTTTATGGCGATTATGATGGCGACACAGGTCATCTTTCTGTTCCCTCACCTGACCATATCGGACAAGTGGGGCAGCGTGCTGTACACCATCGCGAACCTCCCGGAAGTGATTTCCGACTACGGCGGGTATGGGTATATTAATGGGAGCATGATACTCGGAATGGAAGCGACGACGGCTCTGACAATGCAGTTGGTGCTGTGTGTGCTTCTGGGATCTGTCGTCGGCGCGGTCATTTTCCTGATCAACGGTCTGACCCACAGCGGCTTCGGAGGCATTTTCGCCGTGGGGTGTATGATCCTCACAAACTGGCTCTCGGAGATAGCCCTGGATCGGGGCCTGGATTTTGACAAATTGTTTCTGTTTCGGTGGCTCAACATCGGTGATTACATGAGCGGAACCTATGATTTTGTGACAAATGTGCTACTGCTTGTCCTGATGTTTTTGGCGCTGGCGGTTCTTTCCTGCGTCTGCGTGAAAAAGAGGTGGATCCGGACGACGGAGTGAGGGAAGAACAGGAAAACGGCCTTTGCAGACTTAAGGGTGAAAGCAGAAGGAATTTCCCCGGATTTTATACGGCGGAGATGGAGGCGGGAAGAGGAAGATGAGAAAAGAGAAAAAAATATCCTTAACAGCAAATAAAAAAGAAATATCCTTTGTTACAGTCAGCATTCCTGGTCGAAATCGCCGCAGGGAGCGCCTGCTCATTCTGCCGGCGCTGTCTGTGGCCGCGTTGCTTACCTGCGCCGCCTGCGGCGCGAGGGGCGCGGAAAATGTGCTCATGGATTTTTATAATACCCAGACCAGCGGCTACCTGACGGCGGAGCAGCTGGAGCAGGATTCCCTGGAAATGGAAATCAACGACATCATCTCCGTGGATGCCTACATGACGCCGCTGTCGTATTATGAGAACGGTGTGGCCACATGGGAGCCGTCTTATATCACGTACGATGAGAAACAGACAGACACGGCGATGGCGACGGCCGGTGACGCGTCCGAAGCGGAAAACGGTTCGTCTAACGATTACAGTGACTCGGCCGGTGATGCGCCCGAAATGGAAATCAGTTCGTATTACGGTTACAGCGACATGGAGGAAGCTGATGAGATCCTTGGTACAACCACCATGGCCTCCTTCACTCTGGCGATAGATGAGTTCGCGCAGGCGCTGGGGAGCACGTATGTGGATGCGTGGGAGGATGTAAAGAGCAGCGTTACGGGCACGGATACGGCTGATGAGACAGCCGTAACAGGAACAGGCGCGGCGGAAGAGACAAATGCAGATACTGAGGATGAGTCGGGAGACGAAGAGACGGATGCGGCAGCGGATGAACTGGCAGAAACAAGTACAGATGAGACGGGCACAGATGAGAAAGCGGTTTTCTCCTGCGAAAGCCTGACGCGCGGGATCGGCATCACATCGGCAGACTGCTGGGCGAGTTCTGCGAAGGCGACCGTGCTCAACACGGCGCTTCCCGGCGCATTGAAAGAATTTACGTTTCTCTCCACGGACACGGTGACCGGCGCGGTCACGCAGGCGGTAAACAGCATTTACGGGGATGAGGATGTGGCAGATCACTACTACCTGTACTGCCAGAAATATAAAAAATATTACATGCTCCGCTATTACGCGAGCATCCTGAATATCCCCATTAAGGAAGTGAACGTGTACCGCCATATCGAGCACGGGCTCATGGCCGAGGACTCCTTTGGATATGAGGAGCGCTACAATTCGGCGGACAGCACGGAGGATTATGAATTCTGGGTGAGCGAGGCGGAACCCATCGCCACGGCGTACATTACAAAGGACGGATTCGAATTTGACTTCGAGACAGAGCTTTTGTACACGGGATATGGCGCTCCGCAGGAGGTGATCACGGCGGATGATGTGCTGGGGAAGGCAGTCAGCGCCCTGAACGCGAAAATTTTGTCCTATTCCGGCGTGACGATCAAGAATATCGAGCTCACCATGGCTCTGACGACGGCGCAGGATGAGGACGGTAAATACCGCGTGATATATGCGCCTTACTGGGTGCTGGATTACACCTATGTCCTGAACGGCGAGACCTGTCAGGGACAGATGGTGTGGGACGCCTGTACCGGCGAGCGGGCGGATCTTCAGGATGCGTCGGATTACACGCTGACGGCGGAAGAAGCGGCGGGGGATTCCATTAAGCTAAAGGTGTCGGACACCCTCACCATCGACGCTTACATTACGCCATCCTCCGACTACGAGGACGGACTCGCAGTGTGGAAGCCCACCGAGGTCGTGTACGAGCAGGATCGCGAAAAATATACGGAGTATTATGACGAGCAGAATTTTATATTTGCCGGAAACCTCGAAGCGGATGAGACGGTGCTGGGAGTGGACGTCACCATCGCGGAGTTCACGGAGGTGATGGATGAGTTTGTGCAGGCCCTCGGCGACACCTATGTCAGCGAATGGCAGGCGGCGAAGGCCGGGGGAAAATATACCGTAACCGGAGGAAAGTTCAGCACGGATAAGGGGATATCTTTTGAGACGCATTATCTGGACCGGCGGATCAATATTGTGACGAGAAACTTCTGGGAGAAAGCTTCGTTCAGTTACTTTATGCTCGCAGACTATGGAGCGCTTTCGACCGAGGAAAAGGACTTCAGCTTCCTTCCGCTTGAAACCGTGAAAGATGCCGTGATAAAGATGGTGACCGCGCTGAACCCGGATGTGTCGTTGCGCTGTGAGGTAATGTGTCAGTCGGAGGGATATTACGAGTTTAAATTTTATTCTGCCATAGAGGGAATACCGGAGAAAAATGCCCAGGTGCACAGCTCGTACACGGTGAGCCGTCTGACGGAGGACAGTCTGAATTACTGGCTGGCAGGCTGGGCAGCGGAGGACACATACGGAACGGCGGAAAGCCAGGAGCACACGTTCGCGAGGGTCTTCGTCTCCGCATCGGGATTCTGCTGCGACTTTGACCCGGAATACGAGTATACGCTGTTCCGCGAGGCCAGAGAGGTGCTCTCCATCAACGACATCCTGCCCAAGGTGATCGCTCAGCTTGCCAACACCCCATATCAGACCACGGTGAAGAACATCAATCTGGTGATGGCGCTTACCATGGGAGAGGATGAGGAGGGAAACCAGTGCCAGGTTTACGCACCGTACTGGGTGGCAGATTATATTTACGAGTCCGGCGGTGCGACCGAGCAGGGACAGATCGCGTGGGATGCCTATGAGGGGATCGACGTATCGACACGGAGCGAGACCTATGAATGTAATGAAACTCCGATTATACTGGGGGATTAAGGCATAGTAAGAATCCGTGCATTTAGGGGAGGTGACTGTTACACAGCCATCCTCTATGAGTTAATAATTTCCTTTACTGAGCAATGAAGAGAAATTATAAACTCATAGAGGAACCCTGCGGATAGTTGGCGTACAGATAAAAATTTCGCGTCGAGTTTCAATTCCTTCTTGACAAAACGTGTCTAATAAGCTAGTTTTATGGAGTAAAAGTGTTGAATGACCGCTGCCGGACAGACGAAGGATAGAGCTAATGTTTTCTGTGTTTATTAAAATTGTAAATATGAGTATCACGGCCAGTTGGCTGATCCTGGCCGTGGTGTTATTAAGGGCGCTGTTTCGAAAGTCCCCGCGCTGGATGATGGTCATCCTGTGGGGGCTGGTCGGATTGCGCCTTATTTTGCCTGTCTCGGTGGAGAGTGAATACAGCCTGATCCCGTCGGTGGGGCTGGCGGAGGAGAGTGTGGCGGTCGAAAGCGGAGACGGAACCGGGCTTCCCGAGGGCATTTCCTCTCTGACTTACATATCGGCGGCTGCGACGGAGTCTTTGCAGGGAAGCGAGACGGACGGAGATGGCAAAAAAGTAAAGGATGGGGCCGTAAATTCTGCGGATGGCAGCGGGATGACCGGAAACGAAGATGAAGCCGGCGAGAATGGAGAAGGGACGACCGGAACGGGCGGCGAAACGAGCGGAAGCGGAGACGAGACGACCGGGACAGGAGATGAAACGGGTGGAAGTGGAGATGAGACAACCGGAACGGGTGATGAAACGGGTGGAAGTGGAGATGAGACAACCGGAACGGGCGATGAAGCGAGCGGAAGCGGAGATGAAGTGACCGGAACGGGCGATGAACTGACCGGGAACGAAAATGGAGCAGGTGAGGAAGGAAACGGAACAATCGGAAACGGGGATGACGTGACCGGAAAAGAAGACAGTGCGACTGGAAGTGGGGATGAAACGACCGGAAACACAGACGAAAGCGGAACGAACTTAAAGAGCGCAGACGGACTGCGGGCTGTCTTGTCCGGAGCATTGGCCGCGGCATCCAACGTTCTTTCTGCCGGATGGAGCGCGATAGTAGATTTTTTGCAGATCCACAGCGGTATCCTTTCCGTGATCTGGCTGCTTGGCGCGATTGCAGTTCTGTCCTATATGGCGGTAAACTGTATTTTTCTGCGGATGCGCCTGAAAACGGCTGTGCGTCTGGAAGAGAGTAACTGCCAAAGAGAATCCGGTGTCTCTTCGGCGGATGAACGTTCATCGAGCAGGAGGAATATCCGCAAAAATAAAGGGGATGCTTCCTCAGTGAGAGCTGGTTCGTTGAATCGGAAGAACGTCTATCAGAGTGAATATATTAATTCACCGTTTCTTCTCGGGCTTCTGCGTCCGCGTATTTATCTTCCTTTCACATTGAAAGAAGAGGACATGCCGTGCGTGATCGCCCATGAGCAGGCGCACATCGCCAGAGGTGACCACTTCATAAAGGCGGCGGGGTTTGTGCTGTTAGCCGTGCACTGGTTTAACCCGCTGGTTTGGCTGGCCTATTCCTCCCTGTGCAGAGATATCGAGATGGCCTGCGATGAGCGGGTGGTCCGAAACATGGATGCGGGCGGTATCGCGGATTACGCCGAGGCGCTGCTTCGGTGTGAAATGCCCCGCACGGGGGCGGCACACGCCGTGCTGGCATTTGGACGGGTATGTGTGAAAAAGCGGGTGCACCATGTGCTGTATTATAAAAAGCCGGCCTGGCGGGCCGTGGCTATGACAGTCGCCGTATGCCTGGTACTGTCGGCGGGCTTTCTGATCAATCCGGTTCCGGCGGCAGTTTCTGCTGCGGAGGAGGAGACAGGCGGCAGCGACAGTGAAAATACTTCGATGCAGGCATCAGAGGATAGCAGTGAAGGCGAAAATAATACCGCAATGCAGACATCCGGGAGCAGTAGCGACAGCGAAAATGCTTCGATGCAGGCATTCGGGGATGGCAGCGACAGCAAAAATGTTTCGGCACAGACACTAAGTGATGGCAGCGGAAGCATAACTTTAAGTGCATCGGGCTACAGCACTGCTTATCTGGAGGCGGATCTGACGGAGACGGTCTCTGTCTCCGCCGAGGTGCCGGCAGCCTCTGTATACGAGAGCGACTTTGGCCTGTATCGATATACGCGGAATGTTCCTGATATGGATAATGAACTGGATCCTGCCGTGATCCGGGCCACAGAGCAGCTGGCTGCGGCGGTGGACCGGGTGATGGGGACGGACTACGAGAAGCAGTTTCTTTCCGGCGAAACCGATGAGATCCTGACGATCATGGATTTTCTGGTTTCCTGGTCGGGAAAATATCACTGGTTTTATACGACGACCGATTATCCGAAAGGAACATATACCGATCAGCTTTTTACATATTTTCCATTCCAGGCGGCCGGTTATGATGAGACACTGGTGTCAGGGCTGGCGGAAGAAGTGGCGGAGGCATTTTTGGAATTCCTCCCGTATAGTGATTATACTTGGGAATGTAATGCAGTCGGCGGCGAACTGTACGAATATATGGAAGAATTTTATGAGAAATATGGGCTGGTCATGCCATATGACGGTGTCGCCAGTGTCACGGCGGACACGCCGGACGCATACGAAATCGTGCTCAGGCCGGTGCTGGATCAGGGCCTGAATTACCGGACGATTTCCGGCGGAGTAACTTCCTCCAACAACTGCCTGATTGTTTATCTGAACGCGGATTACGGAATTCAAAGAATATGTGGGGTAAATTATGTTTTGCCGGAGGAAGATTCGTTTGAAACGGTGAAGATCCTGCCGCTGTCAGATATTTTAGAGAAATTCAGCGAGAATTATTCTTCGAAAAGCCAGGCAACGGTGGTGAAGGCGGAGCTCTGTTATACGGAGTGGTCCGACAGCGTGCGCGGCGAATACCTGGCGCCATGCTGGGTCATCACTTACGCGGAAGAAAAAGAAACGGCGCTTCAGCAGTGGGTGTACTGCGCGGTGGATGACGGGAAGTCATGACATGCGCGTTCCTACGAGCGGTGCAAAAACGGGGAAGAAGGAACTATGTGAGCTTGCTCACAATAGTTCCTTCTTCCCCGTTTTTTATAGCGTGACAGCGCGACATGAGCATGAAGCGAAGCGGAATGCGAATGGACACTGCGGGGAAAAACAAAAGAAGGTTACTATTCACGGAATGAGATTTTTCTTTCAGTGACGGAGTCCTGACCCGTGCAGGTTTGCTTGTTGACCAGAAGATTTCTTAGGATTTTTCGACAAATTTTCTGATTGGCCGGAAGCGCAAACTCGCCCTGCGGGCTCAAACAGTGCGCTTCCGGAAATTTAGGTTGTGGTCGAAAAATCCTGAAATCTTACTATGGTCGCCTGCGCGGAAACCTGTACGGGTCAGGGCTCCTGTTCATCGTAAATATAGAATCACTCTGTGAGTAACAAAAGAAGCGATTTTGTACCGTGAGAATGAAAAAAATGCTTGACAAAAGATATCTAATGTTTTAGACTACAATCGCTCTAATCAATTAACACGGCGGAGGGCCCGATTTATGAAGAATAAAAAAAGAAAACGGACGGAATCAAAGAGGATTTTGGCAGAAGTGACCGGACTGCTGCTTCTGGCAGGCATCAGCCTTGCAATTACCGCATGCGGCGCTGCGGGAGGACAGGATGAGCTCATTACGAAGGCCGACGGAAATGCGAGTGAAAATACGTCATCCGGCGAAGATGGAACCGCAGGTGGGAACAGCGGGGCAGAAGATGAGTCGTATGTTCTGACGGAGGAAGAGATGGAGCAGGATCATCTCCTGCTTACACTTTCCGACAAGGTGACGATCGATGCTTATCTGACACCGTATTCTTACTATGCGGACGGCATCGGCATCTGGGAACCACACACAACGAGACCGGCAGAAGATTCTGAGGACCAGGGGCTGGACGGATGGTCGGACGAGGATGCCATCCTCGGGGGCACGGTGACCGTGGGTGAATTTGTGGAGGCGATGGACACTCTTGCCGAGAGTCTGGGAGAACCCTGGAAGAGCGAGTGGGAGGCAGCGAAAGAGGGGAGCGTCTATACGCATACCTATGGCACGACGAGTTCTCTGCTTCTGGGAATGAGCACGGTGAGCCTGACGACGAAAAACTGCTGGAATGAGTTCGAGGGGTATCTTATGGGTCTGTCCAGTTATTATCCGGACGGGGAAGAGGATCTGGATTTCCTCTCCATGGAGGAACTGACGGAAACCATGACGGAGGCCCTCGAAAAGGTGTACCCGGATCTGGCACCTCACTGTGAACTGTTCAGCGTGCAGGAGGACGGCGTAGAGTATTATTACATGCGGTATTATCTGGGGGTGGAGAAGATCCCTGTTCGGCGGGCGGAAGTGCGGCATTACATCCCGGCCGGGCAGATGGCGGAGGATTCTTACGGCTATAGTGAGAGATATGAAACTGAGAAGTACAGCCTTTCCTGCAGTGAAGGGTGGCCCATCGTGACAGTTTATGTGACGGCCGAAGGCATGGATATCTATTTTGAGGCCCCGGACACTTTCACGCTTTATGAGGAGGCAAAAGAGGTGGTGGATGTCAATGCGATCCTGCCGAAGATCGTCTCCGCGTTTCAATATACGTCAAAGACGATCCGCGTGCTGGGCATCGAGCTGGTCATGGCGGAAATAGAGACGCAGGAGGAGGACGGAAAGTACCGCATCGTGTATGCGCCATACTGGGTGGCGAATTATACGGAAGAAGATTCCGCCGGGGAGACCGTGGACAGGCAGCTGGTTTGGGACGCGTATACGGGGGAGAAAGTGGTAAATTATTAAAAGACAGGATATTGTTTTTCGAAAATGGCTATATCCGTGAGCCGGCTTTTTACACCTGAGTCATGTCTGGCGGACAAAATCCGACATCGACGCATAAATACATGAGTTTTGCGCATGGTTTTGCATTATGCTATTTTTTGCGCGAAAGTGTTTCTGTATATGGAAAATGAGAGGAGATTCCCATGAAGACTTTTTTCAGAGCTACCGGAAAGGAACTGTCTTACGGCGTTCGAAGCATCCGCTTCTGGGTCGCGGCCATCGCCCTGGGGGTGGTGATATTGATGGACGCATACTGGATCGGCAGCGTCCTTTCCGACGTGGATGTCATCAGCATAACAGACCAGATCCTGACAGGAGGTTCTTATATGTTCTGGGTGCGGTTTTGCCTGTGTGTCATTCCGTTCGGCTGCTGTTATTATGATGAATACGCAAACCAGGCGTCCAAATACCGGCTGACCCGGGCGGGCCGCGTGACCTACGGCCTCTCAAAGGTGATGGCCGGCATGCTGCTCACGCTGGGGATCGTGATAGTGGCGAATCTGCTCGCCTGCGGGGTGATGATAGCCTGCGGCATACCGTTTGTGCTGCCCAGGGAGTACAGTGAGTACACGGGGGAGCTGATTTCCTACAATTATCAGTATTTCTGGCTGCTGGGGCATGACCATCCGATCCTGCTTTATATGGTGCAGGTATTGTTTTCCGCGCAGGCCGGGATCTGCTTCTGCTCGCTGACGATCCTGCTGTCCACATTTATCAAAAATAAATTTATCCTGCTGGCGATGCCGCTGACGGTGTTTTTCGGGCTGGACAGCTTCTTAAGTATCTGGTTTTATCCGGAGACCGGGCCGGAGTGGCTGGAACTGCGACTCATGTTCAATGCGCTCACCCGGTATGGCTGGGAGACGGAGCTGCAGGGACTGGGGGTGACCGTGCTGTACACGCTGGTTTTGTCGGCCGTATTTGCAGCCGTGTTTATACTCAGGCTTCGCAGGGTGACGGAGAAGGAATAGAATTTTATCATTCGATTTGCAGTATATTTCAATCTCAAAGGGCGACAAATTTAAATTGCGCGGAATTTTTTCGATGGCGACTGTGAAGTAATGTTTCGTGAAGCAGCTTATTCTTCTCTGGCGTGTCGTCAGAAAACACATGGTCAAAAAACAGTGTAGTCGCTATGGGGTTTGGTACAGCGAGGAGGATGACTGATGAGGCTTTTTCAGAAACAGGTTCATGTTGGTGATCTTATAAAGCAGCGATGCGATATATTGAGAGGTATGAACAAATGGAGGAAATTTGTATGATGAAGAAAAGTAAATTGCGAATGTCTGGTGCCGACAGGATGTGGAAACAGAATTTTAAGCCGGGCATGAAATCCTGCAGCGTGGAACGATCCGTGAACCATTTGTTTGCGGTAGTTGCGTTGGCAGTACTCGCGTTATCCACGCTGCTTTTATCCGGCTGTGCCGAGGCCGGCGGGGAGGAGTTGCTGACGGATGCTTCCGATGAGTTTACCAGCCAGGTCACAGAGACCATGGAGGAGATCGAGCTGACGGAGGAAGAAGCGGAGCAGGATCATCTGTTCCTCCAGGTCACCAGCAATGTGACGGTGGACGCGGACATCACGCCGCGCTCCCTCTACAGCGAAGGGCTCGGCATGTGGCAGCAACGCACGGAAAGCGATGAGGAAATCAGTGAAATGCTCTCTTACGAAGAACTTAAGGAGGGGCAGGACACATTGGGGGAAAGTCTTACGCTTGAAGATGTGGACAGTGCGCTCAGTGATATGGCGGAGACTTTCGGAACCGTATGGCAGGAAGTGTACGGGGAAGCAAAAAGCCGGAGCACGGTTGAGAGCTCAGATACTTTCTGGTATCGCGACAGCGACGGGCTTCTGGAGATCAATACGCCGGGCGCCACGACCCCGGAATCGGCATACGAGGGGTCAGCCTCGACGGAGATCTATTCTGTAACAGAGGATCTGGATTTTCTCCCGGCGGAGACGGTGCGGCAGGCCGCGACCCTGATGTATCAGAAAATCTGGCCGGACATGGGAGTCTCTTTGCTGTTTCAGTCGAACACGCTGGAGCAGCAGCAGCGGGCTGTGGAACTGACCAATGCTTCCACTTATGGCGCGAATTACGAGTTAAATGAGAACGCGAAGGAATATTATTATCTGGAATTTTACGAAACTATCGACGGGATCCCCATCAAAAGAACCATGCTCCCCTGGAAGGTCCTGGCAAACTCACTGGCGGAAGGCTCATACTACTATGATGCATGGTGGGCCAGCCAGGGAATCTCTTATGCGATGTCGTCCGACTCCATTGTCGGATTCATGAAGGTGACCGAGAGCGGCTTTTATCTGTGGATTTGCCTGAAAAGCACAGGATACGAGCAGCTGCGGGAGGCGCAGAAGGTGGTGGATATCAATGAAATCTTAAATTCCGCCTGTGAGTCGCTGGTATCCTTAGGGGAAACGATCACAGTGGGCAGCGTAGAGCTGGTCATGGCACAGACGACCATCGAGGATGAGGAGGGAACCTGGCTTGTCTACGCACCGTTCTGGACGGTGGACTATTACCGGTTCAAAAAAGTTGGAGTAGAGAACTTCTACAAGCGCTACCAGATGGTGTTTGACGGATATACGGGGGAACTGCTGAATGATGATGAGTATAGGTGACGATTGCGAAAACCGGAGTGAATGTTTCGTGTAACCGTAGAAAATTCGTGATGAAAAATTTGTGTAGTCGCTGTGGGGTTTTGGTACAGCGACTGAAGGAGTGGAAAAGTATGAACGAAATCACTTCAGATCTTAGAATTATTTTGTGCTCCGCCGTGATCGGCGTGCGGAAAATGTTCCGGAGTGCGGCTTTTTGGCTGCTGGCACTCTACACGCTGATGTTCTGGTTCCTGTATGCGGTAGGTTTGCGCGAGATGGCGGCCGAGTACGGCTACGGGGTGACGCCCTTCCTGCTGCCGCTGTTTTTTGACGACGACATATACGGCATGTACGGGCAGCTCATGCTCTGTCTGGTAGCGTGCAACGCGCCGTTCCTTGACAGGGGAAGCCTGTTTACCCTGCACCGGACGGGGCGCACCGCCTGGGGCATCGCCCAGATGATTTACATCGTTCTCGCAAATATCATTTTTATGGCGGTCATGATGGTGACGCAGATGATTTTCCTGTTCCCGCACCTGACCTTCTCAAGTCGGTGGGGCAGCGTGCTCTACACGTTGGCGAATCTGCCGGAGATACGCAGCAAATACGGTGGCTACGGTTCCTTCGAGGCGAGCATTATTCTGGGGATGAATCCGACTGCGGCGTTGGGGATGCAGCTTGTGTTGTGTCTGCTTTTGGGCTCGGTGATCGGCGCGCTCATTTTCCTGATCAACGGCCTGACGCGGAGCACCTTCGGCGGCGTTGTCGCCGTGGGGTGTGTGATTTTTACGAACTGGATTTCCTGGGGGATGGAAGTGAGGTATGTTTCTCCGTTCGAATGGATGAAGCTCAGTAATTATCTGAATGGCGTCTATGATTTTAAGACGAATGTGATACGGCTGGCTCTGATGTTTGCGGTGCTGGCGGTGGCCTGCTGCGTTTGCGTGAAAAGGCAGTGGATCCGGACAACGGATTAGGGGGAAAAATTCAATGTCCCATGTCATCCGATTGCAATATCCTCCATTTGGTCAAGTTCTTCCTGCGTAATTCCGTGGCGAGCCATAACATCAGCCATTGGGATTCTGTGGCTATTTTCGTTTTTTTCAAGCCTTTCACAGGCTTCCGCAAGCAGGATATGGTTCTCTTCTATTTCGGAGAGCCGTGTATATTCTTCAGGAGACAGGATAACCGCTGTGGCCATAAGAACACCTTCTTTCTTTTTTATATGGGAAATTTTATTCAGTCGGAAACAGAAGCGAGATAACCTTCTCCAGAAAAACGCTCAGCACGATGATCACAATAGTCCACGCGAACAGCTCATCGGTAGCGAGATAAATTTTTGAGAGGTACAGCCCCTCACCGATGGTGCCGGAGGCGGCGCAGATGACTTCCCCGGCGACACCAGCCTTAAAGCTCATGCCTACGGCCGTGCGGCAGCCGGCCTGCATATAGGGCTTCGCCGCTTCGAAGTAGAGGTGCCGGATGCTTAAATGTAACGGCAGGTCAAACACCTCCGCCACCTCCATAAGCTCCGGGTCGGTCTGCTTCAGGCCTGTGTAAATGTTCTGGTACAGCAGCGGCAGCGTGACGAAGAAGGCCACCCAGACAGACAGGTGCTTCGAGCCGCTCCAGACGAGAAACAGGATGACAAAGGCCGCCACCGGCACAGTCTTCATGACCGTCAGCACCGGCGAGATGAGCCGGTGAAGGAATGGCAGGAAGAACCCCAGAAAGCTTAAGAGGACCGCGCTGAGGAAACCCAGAACGAAACCGGCGGTGATCCTTAAGAAACTGGTTTCGATGGTGCGGTAAAAGGAAGCGGTTTTTAACATCCCGAAAAGCGCTTTCGCCACCTCCAGGGGCGAGGGCAGAAAGATATCGTTGGCAATCACCATGGAAGCGGCCTGCCATACCAGGATCCAGAAAAGGAGGATGGCGGCGGTTTCCAGGTGATTTTTTAAATGATAGTTTTTTTTCTTCTTTTCTGTTGGCATGTTATAGCTTTTCCTTAAATAATGAGGCTGGGGTTAAAAGTATGACACCACAGGTTTCTCTGCGCTAACGCGCTCACGAAATCCTTAATCTATGTACAAAGGTGAAATGATGCCACCCGAAGACAAATAACAAAATATGGGACAGCGTATCAGAGAAGTTGTTCCCTGAGACTATGGAATATAATAGAAGTCATCTCCAGGCATACTCCCGCCCACCGCGCTGGTATTCAAATCATACAGCACCTGCAGGTACCCGGAGAGCATCTCTTTCATCTCCTCGCCGTCATAATAGGAAATGCTGCAGTAGGGCACGGCCTTTTTGGCAACCGCCTCTTTCTCGATAATGCCCAGTTCCACGACATATTCCGCGATCTGATCCGGATCCTCCGCCGCGAGAGCCGCGCAGGCAGCGTGGTCGGTCAGAAACTGTGCGACCGCGTCCGGATATTCCTCCAAAAAGCTGTTCCGCACGATGGTCACGCCGGTCACCAGGCGGCTTCCATCGGTGGAGACATTTGTCCACTCCTCGTCCAGGCTTAGGGCGATGGAAAGATCTTCGTTGTTCGCCAGCGCCACTGTTACATAGGGCTGCGGGAGCAGGCCGATGAGGGTGCTGTCGGAGGCGAGCAGTGCCGCCACCTCGGAGGACTCGGACTTATATTCGAGGGTCACCTCATCCAGAATACCGGCCTGCGAGAGCACGTACTGCAGCGCATAGTCCGGCGTGGTGCCCTTGCCGGTCAGGTAGATGGTCCGCCCGGCCAGATCCTCCAGCGAAGTTACCGAATCGTCTCCGGTCACCACATAGAGAACGCCCAGCGTGTTGATGTCGATGACGGTGATCTCGCCGTCGGTTTTATTGTACAGCGTTGCCGCCACATTTGCCGGAAGCAGAGCAATATCTACTTCCTCCTGCAGCACCAGCGTCATCAGCTCGTCTGCGGCGGTCACCATGGTGGCCTCGTAGCTGTTTGAAGAGGTCACCGCCGGTTCGGAGACGATCATCGGGGAGATGCCCATGGTAGTGGGGCCCTTTAAGGCACCGATGCGGACGGTGGCGGAGGTGGCGTTGCTGTCGTCATCTGTGCTGTTCCCGGTTTCGTCTGAAATCCCGCTCGAAGAATCGTTCGTTGCGTTTTCGCCGGAGATATCGTCCGTGGTAATATCAGAATTATCGGTTGTATTCTCAGAATCGGAATCCGCAGTCGCATCACCGCCTTCAGAATCGGATGAGACAGTGGTAGTTTCATCCGTGTCATCTGACGAGCTGCCGCAGGCGGCTGCGAAGGTACACATCAAAAGTAAAAAACATAAAATCAGGGGTAAAATACGGTGTTTCATAGGAATCTCCATTCCGCCACCTGTCGGCGGCTCAAATAATAATGAAAGTTCTGCCTTCTTTTACGGTATAGTTCTCTCTTGGAACTCGAAGTTCATACATATGGCTGAACCAGTCAACGGGCAACTCCGGTATAGTATCACAAAGCGGCGAAGAGGGCAAGATGAATATAGACATCTCAGGTTGTTCGCAGTGAATCGGTTTGATTGTGGGCATTGCGAGTTCGGGAGCAGGGACTGCGAATAGAAACCAATTCAGAAATATCAGTAATATAAGAACCGCTCGCGGATATATTCCATCCTGCTTTCCGGCAGAAAAGCCTGTTCCGCGCAATCCTGCCATTGACCCAGAGCCATGTGAACATCCTCGATGACACGAAGAATGCGTGATTTTGAGAGATTCATCTGTCTGCCGCATGCGAGAAAATCATCCATGGTGAAATCGTCCGTTTTTCCGTTTGCGGTCATCTGGTGGTGCGCAAGCCAGCGGTTTGCGGCGTTGTTTGCGTAAGTGATGTCGTATGCCGGAGCCAGCAGCCAGCGGCCGTCCTTCCCCATAAGAAAAGAAATATTCTTTACGTGATCATCCTGATTGCGGGCAGAAATATTAAATATCATGCGCCGAAACAGTTGTTCCGCGTCTGCCTGCCCCAGACCGATTCGGTTCATAATATTCCAGGCCTGCTCATAACTGTAGACACCCGGCGTATTATAATCAAAGTGAGCCATTGCACCTAATGTCTGCATGTGGATTTTTTCACCGGAAGCCGTTCGGTCGAAGCGCTTTGTCATGAAATGGTATCGCCCGGATTCCTGATAAAGCCTGCACTCGCTCATGGTGATTCCGGCAAGCTTCGCCATAAGGTAGTAGGCATATTCTATGCGTGTATAGGAGGGGCCATCTGCCTGAGTACCCCTGTCTTTATTATTTGAAACACCGTCAAACTTAATCAGCCAGTATTCATACCCGCTCCCGGCATCGATTTGCCCGGAACGGATGTCGGATGTTTTTGGGTTCCATGCCACAACGGCCTTCGCCCGCGCACCGCCTGCTGAGGTGCCGATGTTGAGAATTTGTTCCATCAGATGTTCATCTTCCGAAAGATGTAACGTTTCCCGGTTTGACAGTATCTCGGACGCAAGCTCCACCATGGAACTGATATTGATCCGGGAATCCTGTACGGTGGCGTAATCCGCCGGGGGAACATATTCCAGCGCACCCATTCCGCGGCTCCCGGTATAGAGAAGGCGCTCCACGGCAGTCAGGCTGCGAATATCTCTGCCCTGTTCGGAAAGATAGCGTTCAATCAGCTTTGTCCCGAATTTGTCCGGCAGGGAATCCGCAAGCAGACCAGGCAGACCGTGAAATGTTTCCGCTGGCAGACCGGGAAACGAGTAGCTGCGCCTGCCAAGCGGCATGGTGATCGGCGCAATTTCAATGCCGCTTCTTAAGAAGGCGGCGTCGTATTCGAAAACAGGAACACTTTCCGGGCTGTCCTGGTAAACGGCACCGACCCGAGTTCCCCATAAAAATACCTGTGCAGATGTCATTGCCTATCTTCCCCCCAGACCCAGTCTTTATTGACAGCGCGATTACGCGAGCGGGAAGCGCGCTTTGGCTTTGGCTTGCGGTCCACGATGGAAATGGGGCTGACGGATTGTTCCGGCAGCAGCAGTTCCAGGTTAGAAAGGGAGCCCAGCGCGCGCAGAACATTCAGCAGATTCTCAAGTGTGCCGCCGTGTCCCTTTTCGAGACTGGCCAGTGTTCTGACAGAGAGACCGGCCCGTTCGGCAAGCTCCATTTGCGAGTAGTTCGCTGCGATGCGGTTGTCGCGGATGCGCTGTCCCAGTTCCTCCAGAATCATCTGATTGCTGTTGTAATCTGTAATTCTCATAAAAGTGTATCACCTCACATTTTCTATTCCCTGAATGAAAGGATTTCAAAATACAGGGTATCACGAAATTTAAGCTCCATATGGACAGTGAGCGGAATAACCGTGTCAGGCCTTCCATGGTAGAATCATTTAACGTGCAAAATATTGCTGGTTAAGCGGAAAATAAGAAGATAATCAGCAAAAAAATGCAGATTAAACTGATTGAAATTATAACATGCAGGGCCGGATGTGTCAAACAAAAAGATGAATAATTGTGAATAGAAATTAATAGAGGTAGCTGTGAATAGAAATAAATAGTTTGACAGAAAAAAAATAGCGGTTAAAATACAGTGTTGCCAGTTCTCTGACTTAACAGTGGAGAATGAAACGACCGTGAGAGGTTATGAAAGGTGATCTGTTCCCTGCAGCCGTGCCTGACGCGCAGGAGAACGGGATGACCGTGAGAGATTATGAAAGGAGACCTGTTCTCTGCAGCCGTGTCTGACGCGTTGGAGAATGAGATGACCGTGAGAGGTTATGAAAGGTGACCTGTTGCCTGCAGCCGTGGCTGACGCACTGGAGAACGAAATGAACGTGAAAGATTATGAAAGGACGATATTCTTGAAAAAGCCTGAAAAGAAAGATATCCGCACACAACGCTGTTTTCCGAAAAATTCCGAGCCGGAGCTGTATCTGTTGGGGCTTGCTCTGGCTGTCCTTTTTGTGGCATTGGGAGCGGGAATCTACACCGGAGCGCTTGCATCACTCATCACAAAATTTTCCGAACCCTGTCTCTTTCATCGCCTGACCGGCCTGTACTGTCCGGGCTGCGGCGGAACGAGGGCTGTTTATGCGCTGTTCCGCGGGCAGATCGCCAGAGCCTGCTTTTATTATCCCGCAGTCCCGTATTTTGCAGCGCTGTATCTTATTTTCATGGTTACGCAGACGCTGGAATGGTCCACAAAGGGAAAGATCCCGGGATTGCGTTACCAAAATTTGTACCTGTATGTGGGGCTACTCTTACTTCTGGGAAACTGGGTGGTGAAAAATGCGGTGGTGATTTTGTTTCATGTGCAGGTGATGGGGTGAAGAAAATCATGTGCTTAAAATCTGGAAAGTTAAAATCGAAGTTGAAGTCAAAAGCATGACACTACAGATTCCACCGCACATGATTTCAGATGTGAGTATCCTGTTCATACGTTTGAAATCCTGGCATCAAAAGTACCGTGTCCACACTTACGGAGACATAAAATGTGGTTGACTCCCTGACTTAACAATATAAAATGCTGTTCCTGATGTCCCCTGAATTGCCATGATTGCAGGGATTGTGGGAGTTGAAAGGAAAAACTATGCGCTGCTGAAATGCAGACAGATGTAAATGAGGAGGAAATGATAAAGAAAATGATGAAAGCCGTAGTTTTTGATTTGGATGGTACCTTGATTGATTCATCCGAAGGAGTTACAAAATGTGTGCAGTATGCGCTCATGCATTTTGGAATCGATGAACCGGATTTGCGCAGCCTGTGCCGCTTTGTGGGGCCGCCGCTCTACAAGTCTTTCATGAACTTCTATGGGTTCAGCGGGGAGAAAGCCTGGGAGAGCGTGCACATTTACCGTGAGCGCTATGACAGGGAAGGCATACGCGAATGCTGCCTTTACCCTGGCGTGCGCGAGTGTATCGCAGGCCTGCGGGAGAAGGGCTACCGAATTGGGCTGGCCTCATCAAAGCCGGAGATTTCGTGCAGGCAGATCCTGGAGGATTTTGGAATTGCAGACTCCTTCGACGCGATTGTCGGCGCCACGCTTGACGGGAGCATTGAGACAAAAGAGGATGTGCTGAATGAACTGTTGCGTCAGTGGGGCGACCTTGAGAAGGATGATATCATCCTGATCGGCGATACGATATACGACGTGGAGGGTGCGAATCAGGCCGGCATTCGGTGTATGGCAGTCAGCTTCGGGTTCGGAGATGTACAGCAGATGCTCGAAGCGGGGGCGGTCGGAGTGTGTGATTCGCTGGAAGAACTACCGGGGCGGATTGAGATGACAGGGGATAGGATACAGGCATCGTAGGTACAAGGGACGGCAGTTCTGATGGTCAGGCAGATGCAGAAGAAATTAGCAACATGGTCTGCTGAGTTTGATTACACCAATATACGCAAATGATCAGCCCCTATCAACTTTGATGGTAGTGGAAAATTTTTGCTGAAATATGGATGAAAGATGGAATAGACATGTCGGACGATATGAGAGTAAGAGCAGCCGTGAGCGCAGAAGATTTTCTGTACTCACGGCTGTTGAGGTTTAGCTTGGAAATTTATGCTTGGACACCAGACTTCCTATAGTATTTTTGTGCACGCCTAGTGGCCTCGCTTTCGGAAAGCTTATATACTATCATGAGCTTTTGCACGGCATATTCATAAGAACCGCCCAACTCTACGCAGGATTTCAAAAAAGGTTCAATCGTCGCCTGTCGTCCTTCCTTCCAGGCCCAGTCCCGAATCCCTTCGCCCAAATTACACATTGTTTCGAACCTCCTTTCCACATATTCTGTCATCTGGATACCGCAATCCTCCATGCGTTGCTTGCGCTCATCCAGAGGCATCGTTTTTGAAAACATGGCAGATAACAAACTGAACAGCTTGTTGGAATTGTCGATATCTTCATCCTTTGACGGAAGCCTTACCATAATGACTTCCATCATATCATACTCCGACACTTTTGCGTGGAAACTGCCGGCGACACATTCTTCTGTAATGTGATACTTGTTGATCGTATTTCCGGCTTTAGATCCGGCATCCAGACACAACCAGATTCCGATAAACTTGTGCAGGTCACGATATAGCAACTTACTGTCTTTCTTCCCCGGGCGGAGCCGCCTTCGCAGTTCCCGCCACTGGCGGCAAAAACCTCTGGCTACGTAAAAAATTGCCCGCGTGATCAGGCTGTAGCCAGGCCAGAAATTATTCTGAATATCAAACTCCAGATCACGCTGTAACTCTGAGCCTTCTTTTTCCCCAGGAATACGCAGGGAGAGTAACAGGTCGTAAATAATCTGCCCCTCGCCTGGAATGTAATCCGATGGATTTAAGAACTGAACATTCTGCAGAATTTCCTTTAGCCTGGAAGGCCGCTGCACATTTACGCCGTCAATGCGTTTTTGAATCTCTGCGGTATTCAGCGCAGCAAACTCCGTGAGCGTGTGCTTCAAAATAAACGAGAGAATGTCCGGATGCATCAGGAAATATTTTGCGTTCTGGTCCATCGCGCCCATGGGGCTAAGCTTTCTCAAATCTTTTGCTATTTCGGTTTCTGAAAGTATGTAGTTTCGTTTCTTCATGCAAATCCCTCACTTTGTGTTGTGGTTGCGTAAGGAATATTGCAGAAACTAAAATTATACTCCTTACTATATCGCGTGTTAATTGTTCTGTCAAGTTGAAATCTGCTTTATTTCAACCTTTGAAATCTGCTTTATTTCAACCTTTCGGGTTCTTCATTCCGGTTTTCAAAGGCTTGCAACAGGCGGATCTACAAGTCGGTCCAACAAGCACTGGTCAGCGGTGGTGAGCACTTAAATTTTCAAATCAGCCTTAATTCAGCTAATTCAGCCTAATTCAGCGGTGCGGCGGCCGAGATGGCCGAGGGTGCGAGGTGAGGGTGATTATAGACACAAAAATTTTTACTGTCAATACATATAATACGAATTTATATTCATTTTATATTAGCAACATACGATGCAACACGCTCGAAATTTTATAAGTTGCAAGGACAGGTAACATGGCCACATATTGCAAAACGAGCGAGTAACATCGCATGTAACTATTCGTTAAATTATATCCTATCGGAATTCAAGGGGTGGATATTATAATAATGGAAGAATCCCTAAAATGGAGGAACCGCTTATGAAAGAAAAAATTGAAAACAAAGAATATCAGGGGCAGGATATTCAGAAATCAAATCGGACGGTAGCATATATTCGTGTCAGCTCAAAGACGCAAAACGAGGCGCGGCAGGTGGCGGCACTTAGAAATTCCGGTATTTGCCTGGATGCGGTCTATACCGACAGGCAGAGCGGGAAAGATTTTAACCGGCCGGCCTGGCAGGAAATGCTTGAGGTGTTACGGCCGGGTGATCTCGTGGTTACAGGGAGTATCGACCGGCTGGGACGTAATTACGAGGAAATTCTGGAGCAGTGGAGGATATTGACAAAAGAAAAGCAGGTGGATATACGCATTTTGGACATGCCTCTTCTGGATACGAGAGCAAGCCGTGATCTGACAGGAACGCTGATTTCAGATATTGTGCTCCAACTGCTTTCTTACGTGGCAGAGTCCGAGCGTAAAAGTATTCGCAGGAGGCAGGCAGAAGGAATCGCTGCGGCGAAAGCGAGAGGGGTGCAGTTTGGACGTGAGGAAATCAGGCTACCAGACGATTTTTCGGAGTGGTTTGCCCGATGGCGCAGAAAGGAGATCACAGGGAAAGAACTTTCGGAACATATGGGTGTGCATATCACCACGGTTTATCGCCGTGCGAGGAAGATGGGGCTGTCTTTTAACATGGAAGAAAGTGATGCCTTCACGGTTGCCGCTGATGTCATCATATGATACTGGGGTCAAAAGTTATGACACCACGGATTTCCAAATCCATGGTGTCATCATACTAAGATTCCGTGCCATGAATATGCTGATTATTATTAAGCTTCAACGACACAGAGGCATAAAAAACTTCATTTTCATATGTAAATTCACATGAGCCGCCGCTACGCTTTGCAATGGTTGCTACAGAGGCGGTTCCGAGGCCGAAACCTTCATGGCGGGAGGAAAGAAAACGTCCGTCTTTTTGTATCGGTTCGCTCAGATAAGTGTTGTCAATGGCAAGCCACAGGAAATCTCCGTCTGGACGTGCAAGGACACGGATAAAGGGGGCAGCCATGGCGGATTCTCCAGCTGTGCGGCAGGCCAGGAGTGCATTCTCCAGCAGGTTTCCAATCATGGAGCAGAATTCCGGCTCGCTGATGGGAAGCGGTTCCGGAAGATTCAGATCCGCAGTAAAATCAATTCCGAAGGTCTGAGCTTCTTCGCAGTAATAGCTCAAAACCGTGTTGACGGCATAATTTTTGCAGAAAGTCTGTGTGGTATTTGGCGGCAGGGTCGATTCATAGTGTTCCACATAGGCGCGAAGATCCTCCTGGCTTCCGGTACTCAGATACTGATGAATGATTCGCAGGTGTTGGGCAAGGTCATGCCTGGCCTGACGGGTCTCGTCCATGTATCGGGAAATCTGGCTGTACTGTGTCCGCTGGAGGGCAAGCAGGTTCTCCTGCTGTGCTGCCTTTTCCTCAAGCGTAGCTTCATGGCGGATGGTATCCAGCGCGAGTATGAGGACGTAGTAAACGGCAATCATTCCAAAAAGCAGCAAAACGCGGGAGAACAGAAAACGGAACTGGCGGACACTTTCCGGAGATAAATCGTTGGTGTAAAGCATGACGACCACAGTGGTGAAGGCAGGAAGCATCCAGATGACGCGCCAGAAAGCAGGGGCTTCGGTCTGGAAGACTTTATCTTTTGTGGCTTTCAGGAACAGAATCATGACCGGAGCTGTCACTGCCAGAAATATCAGCTGGATTCCGACGCTCCGGAGGGAAGTGAAAGTCAGTTCCGGGGAATAAAACAGGAGGCTTTCCAAATGCATAGCAGCTCCGCGCACGAGCGTTGTGTAGTCGAAGATAAATATGTATAAAAACAGAACTTTCCACCGGTCTGCCTGGATACTGGCAAGAAAGATGATAAAGCAGACAGGTGCGAAAATAAATTCCTGAAGCCGGGTACCACCGCCACCATTTGCGGAGAGCCAGGCATAGAGGCTGGATTGTACGAGCTGACTGATTCCGACAAGCAGAACAATGACCCATACGGGGAAACGAAGCTGCTTTCGATAGGGATAGTAAGCGATCACCCGGTATGGAAGCGTGCTGGCTGTTGAAAAACAAAATGCAGTCGCATAAGCAGAGAAACTCATAATCATACACCTCTTTTCCGCAGCATGGAAAACTCGTACTTTCGGTAGCAGTCCAGCGTTTCTTTTATTTTTCGCCTGCTGCAGTAGAGCTTTCGACCGTCTTTTAGTGCGATGGTTCCGTTCTCGCTCATGGAAGAGACATGAGAGAAGCTGACACACATACCGCGGCCATACTCACAAAAACGCCCGGTGTGTGGGAGCGATTTCATCAGCTCCGTATGAGATTGTGGAGTGAATATATCACCTTTTGCCGTGTGGAGGATACAGCCGCGCCGCACGGTTTCCGTGTCGGTGATGTCATCCAGCAGGACATACTGGACGGACAGGGTGTTGCCGGATTCATTTACCGTCCCTTTTATTTCCAGATATTCCGGGACAGCCAGGGCATTTCGAAGCTGGTTCATGCACCAGGAAAGCTTCTCCGGCTGCACCGGTTTTACCAAATATCCAAGAGCGTGGACATCATAGCTCTCCAGAGCAAAATCGCGCTCGGTTGTTGTGAAGATCATAGGTATCTCAGAATCCTGTTCACGTACCTTTTGGGCTGCCTTGATTCCGTTCATGCCATCCCCAAGCATAATATCCAGAAAGATGGCACTGCAAAAGCCTCTGTGAAAATCTGCCAGAAAATCCTCCGCGTTTGTGTATTTGGAGAATTCCACTTCGTCCCCATGGATGGCACAGTCTTCGTCAATCAGACTGGTCAGGTTATCCATGTCCATCTTCAAATCCTCAATTATGGCAAAATGCATAAAAATCACCTCGTTTTTCGCCGGTTTCCGGATGCTCAAATACCGTTTAGCCGGAATTATGGCCGTTTAGCCCAAACCTCTTGAAAAATCTGCGGAAAAATGGTAGATTGCACCAGATGGTTAATACATTGAGTATTAAGCATTTGTGATTCGCGTATTAGATGGTGCAAAATGAACAAGTTATTTTGCGCCAGGTTCTTACTGTTTGCAGCCGGTGATGACTGTCATGCGTCTTTAGATGCATGAAAATCGGACGCAGCAGCGAAATGCCGCAGCAAGAAGGACGGAGGTGGGACATGGTTCGGTTTGTCATATACGCAGACATGGAGGACTATATCCGGGAACTGGTTCCGCTTCTCCGAAGAAAGACCCGTGAGCGCGGAGAGTGGGCGCTGATTCAGACCTACATTGGTGAGGAAAAGCTGCCTAAGTATCTGTCTTATGTGAAGAAAAATCCCTGCCTGGTGATGGTTGTTGCTTCTTATGCGCAGGAAAAAGCTCGTAAGATTCGCGAAAACAACCAGGAAGCCCGGATGCTTTGGTTTTCCACCCGTGAAAACAGTGTGTATTCCTACCATATCCATGTCACCTGTTTTGGACTTTTGCCGCCCACGACAAAGGCTGTAGAACTGGGGCTGGATTCCTGTGGGATACTCTCACAGGAAACTGTTAAGAATCCGCAGACAGAATAGACAGTAACATAATCCCATATTCCTACGGAACTTTTACGGTGAAGTGTAGCACAAAGTACACTTTATTCAACAAATTCATATATTTTATGTAAGCGGTTCTGGCAAGGCTTATTTCGTATTCATTTCATAGCATTCTGCACGAAAAAACTGCATCACTATACTTGTTTTTGAAAACTTTCCTGCTATTTTCTTTGAAATTCTTCCAATTTACCTCTTGAGAATAAAGTGTACTTTGCGCGATAGTTTTGCGATAGCAATCTGAGTTTACAGCAACGTTTTTTGATAGCAATCTGAGCTTACAGCAATGTTTTTTGATAGCCATCGGAAACTTACAGCGACCGTTTATACGATATCGGATGTAGCATGCTGCGATTCTCTTAGTGGCATCAGACGGATACTTTATGCGACAGTTTTTACAATATCGACCGGGTTGTCATGGCGGCAGGTTGAAAGGAGAAATCATTTGAACAGAAATTCATATAAGAAAGCCATCGGCTTGCTTCTGATGCTGGCATTGTTTGCAGCTATACAGTCGGTAAGTCCTGCGATGGGCCAGGAAGATGTCACGACGACAGATGAGATTTCCTATGATGAGGACGGCTTCTACATGGATGCAGATACGGGTACGACGTATTACCAGCCTGCCACAGATGAGGATTCGGATGGCATATATGAGATTTCTAACGCCGGTCAATTGTTTTGGTTTGCTGCATTGGTGAACGGCGATGCAAGCCATATGGAAGAAACAGTGACACAAAACATATCGGCGAGTGCGGTTCTCACATCAGATATTGACCTTGGATCATGGGAGTGGACACCCATTGGAGACAATCAGACAGGAGGGGGTAACACGGCGGATAATGTCTCGTTTCGGGGAACGTTTGATGGTCAGAATCATTCAATTTCCAATCTGACGATAAATAATACAAATGATTGCCAGGGAATGTTTGGATACATTTACCGCGGCACGGTTAAAAATCTGATTATAGATGATGTGAACATTACCGCGAAAGCATACGTTGCAGCGGTTGCCGGAACGATTTACGGTGGCAGCATTACAAACGTGTATGTTATCGGCGGCTCGATTACCGGTTCAGGCAATGATGCAGGTGGAATCGCCGGGATGGTACGAACATATTGCACCGTTAGTGGTTGTTACAATGCTGCCGCAGTCGCAACAAGCGGTTCAATTGCAGGCGGTATCACCGGAGATTTAAGAAACAGTGCGACGGTTACCAATTGCTATAATACCGGGTTCGTCACCGCCAGTTCCAACATCGGAGGCATTGCCGGGTATGTAAGCACCGGTCAGTCCAGCATCATCAATTGCTATAATGTAGGAGAGTTGGTCTCGACCGGCGGCAATACCGCAGGTGGCATTGTTGGTTCGCTGCAGAACCAATATAGTGGTGACACGTTCATTCCACACAAGATCTCAGGTTGTTATTACCTGAACAGTATTGCGGATACCGGAATTGCCACCGTCAACGAAAGTTCGGACACACAGGTAACATCTTCTATGACCACAGGCCAGTTTGCGTCCGGAGAAGTGGCATGGCTGCTTCAGAATGGGCAGAGCTCTCAGGATACGCTTGTATGGGGGCAGATGCTGACCGGTGAAAGCGTGGATACGTGTCCTGTCCTTACCACTGATGCGGATATAAAGGTGTTAAAGGTAGATTTTTATCTTGTTTCGGATGAATCTACAACGCTGATAGAGGATGCCACAGCCTATCTGAATAATAAGTCGTTACTGACTGATTATCCTTCTTCGGGTGATACAGGGTATCTATTTTATACGGATGAAAGCTGTACAACAGTATTCGAGGAGAGCACTATCCTTACTGTAGATACAGACATTTATGTAAGGCTGAAAGTGATTTCCGTGACCATTACCTGGGGAACGATGGAATTTACCTATTCAGACAGCACGCAGGTATGGAATCCGGAAACACATGTTTATGACACATTAGAAGCTGGCTGGACGGCAAATGATACGGACAGTGGAAAAGTTACGGTAGAAAATGAAGGAAATGTGGATATTGCCGTAAGTTATTCCTTTGCGAAAAACACGGATAATTCGGCAGTGTCCGCATTGAGCGGAGCATTTGCCATAGACAGTGAAGGAACAGAACTTATAGATTCAGCCTCAATATTGTCAGAGGGTGACAGTATGGCGGCATGGCTGATGCTATCCGGTGAACCAGAAGATTATATGGAAGAAGCAGCAGTGATTGGAAAAGTGACAGTGACAATCAACGAGGCTGGCACAGAGTAGAAATCAGGCGAGTCGTATACAGATTTAGTTATCTATGGACTGTATGGATTAGCCACAGGTAATATTGGGAGCTTTGAAAGTTCGGGTTCCGGGACGAAAACAGCTACACGCAAAATAATATTAAACAGTGCAGCTTCTGTAGTGTATGACAAACCGGATAGTGCTCCGTATGTTGAATTTACTCTCTTTTTAGAGGGAAGTCCGGGAGAAATTGCAGATAATACTGTGATTGGAACAATAACGGTTACACTGTCTGCTTACGAATAAGTTTACGAGGGAGGTAACTATTGTGGGAAAAGAGAAAATATTGCCTGAAGAAAGGGCGATGACACCCAATACCGGAGAGAAAAAGGACAGAACGAAGCTGCTGATTATACTGCTTTTGCTGCTGATCACGGTAATCGCCGTGTGCATCACGATCTGGGCGCTGTTCTTCCGGGAAACGAAGACGGTGACTTTATCGCCAGATTATGCACCGCAGGAGACAGAGGAAAATGCCGAGGCCATTGGCGATGACGACGACGAGAAGCTGGAAGCATCCGAGGGTGGTGGAGCTGTAAGTTTGAGCTACTCCACGGAGGTTACGATCGACCTCTCGGAGGAAACCGCAACCCTGTATTTTGCAAACCCATCCAAATCCACGCAGGACATGGTGCTGCAGCTGGTCATCCAGGATACGGTCGTCATCCAGTCGGGGCTTTTGGTACCGGGAAATCAGGTGGCATCATTGAACCTTCTGGACGGCGCTGCTGATTTGCTGGAAGAAGGCGGGTACGATGGGGAATTCCTGGTTCTTTACTATGACCCGGACAGCAGGGAAAAAGCAGTGGTCAATACGGAGATCCCGGTCACCATTACTGTGACGGAGTAAAGGAATGTTGCGGGATAAAACTGGCAGTAGTTGCCGGGAATACGGATTCCCATTTTGCGCTGTCTAAGTATGCGATTTGTAACAGAAAAAGTATACTGCGCATAGTTGCAATGAGACAATGTTCTATGTAGAAAGTTAAAACGATATTTGCGCCTTGCGGGCGAAAATATAAAGTGCGGATGCCAGAACAAGGAGACGAGAATCAGGTTTTCTGATTCGCTGAAACGTTCGGCAGCGCAAAGTGATCCGTCTGTATCATTATGAACAGGCAAAACACAATATTTTTATCAGGAAAGGAGCTTACTATGAAAAAGCTGATTTCGACGTTACTTACAGGTGTGATGTGCATGTCTCTTGCGGCAACAGCGTTTGCGGCCGATGGGAGCGCGACAGTGACAACGGTGCCGGGGGCACCGGACGGGATTGATGTGTATGCCCAGTATGATGACTCTACCTCCACGCCGACAGTCTATAGTGTGGATATCACGTGGGACAGCATGACGTTTGTTTATGAAGAGACTGGCGCGAAAAACTGGGATGCATCGGATCATTCCTACACGGAGCAGACCACGAGCGCGTGGACATACAGCGAGGCGGAAATCACCGTGACGAACCACTCCAATGCGGCGGTGGATGTAACACTTGCGTATACTGCTGATGACACGGTTGATTCTGGCGTGACTGGAAGCCTGGATGTGACGAGCGGTACGCTTGCAGCTGGTGAGGTCGATGGATATGCGACTGCAGATACACTGACTTCAATTTTTACTGTCAGCGGAACGCCGAATTCAAGTGTTGTGACAGCAGAAGGTGTGAAAATTGGCACAATCAGTATTACGCTGGAATAATTGCAGGACTTGCATCAAGTTATTCAGGGAAAACATCAAGTGACACACGGACTTTTCAGAGGAAAACTATGTGACACAGAGAACTACTCCAGAAAAAGCAGGTGGATATAAAGATTTAAAGTAGAGGGTATTTCCTCTGTTGAGAATAAAAACAGCGGGGGAAATGCTCCCAGACCGAACAGGTATATGGAGGTTGAACATGAGAAATTTTGGAAGATTGAAGAAAGCAGCAGCTGTTATGGCTGTAGCTGCCGTGTGCGTGAGTATGAATATTGGGACGGTTGCGAATGCGGAGACGTTGGATGACGTGGAAACCAATAGCGCAGATGTAACTGCTACCTACGAAAGCAGTGAGACAGAGATAGTATACAGTGTTGATATTACATGGGGAAGCCTGGAATTCACCTATACGGAAGCTGGGGCGCAGACATGGGATCCGTCTACCCATACGTATTCAGAAGCAGAAGAAGGCGGCTGGAGTTATGAAGAAGGGAGCAATATTTTGACCATAACCAACCATTCCAACTCAGCGGTTGGTGGGACAGTAAAATGTGAGACTGATGAAACGTATGCGGAAACCATTACATTGTCCATGGACGCTGATAACGCTGTATACGAGGATAGCAACCATTTCTCAGTGATAAATAGTGCTGATCCGGTTACTTGGGTAGGATATTTCCTGAGTGATGCGTCTGATTTTGCCTTGGAAAACCCTGATGGTGCAGATTATGTTGAAATACCCTTTGAATTGAGCGGGGATCCAGACGAGTTTGAAGGTTCAGTGACTGTCGGAACTGTAACAGTGAAATTGCTGAGTGCAACCGGTCATACCAGTTGGGGTAGTTTTTTTTCGCAAAATTATAGTTCACTTTAACTACTAAGTAATGTGCTTCACGCTTACGTCGAGGCGCGTATTCGAGAAATAACGGTTATATGAGGACTTTTGTGCAGGGTGATAGTTGAACTTATGTGGCGAGTCGAAAATCACTCGAAAATTATGGAGGTTCAGACGTGAAGAAATTAAAAAAGACAGCTGCGCTGATGGTTGCGGCAGCCATGTGTGTGAGCATGAACGCGGGTATGGTCGCGTATGCGGAGACATTGGAGGGCGAAGGAAGCAGCAGCGCGGATGTAACTGCTACCTACGAAAGCAGCGAGGCAGCGACGGTTTATAGTGTTGATATTACATGGGGAAGCCTGGAATTCACTTATAAAGCAGAAGGTACGGGAACATGGGATCCCTCGACCCATGAGTATATAACATCAGATGATGAAACCGGCTGGACTTATGAGGAAGGGAGCAATCTTGTCACCATAACAAACCATTCCAATTCAGCGGTCGGCGGGAAAATAAGCTGTACAACTGCAAGTGCATATTCAGAAAATGTTACATTATCCATGGAGCTGGGAAACATAGTCAACGAAAATGGCGGTTACGAGGCAGTGGATTTCTCTTATGTGGGAACTCCGGAGAATGTAAAGTATGAAAATGTAATGTATTACCTGAGCAATGCAGCTGACTGTGCGCTGGAAGATCCGGATAGTGCAGCATATATTAAAATCCCATTCATATTAAGTGGTGATCCTGATGAATTTACGGAAAGCGTGACCATTGGTACAGTGACAATCACTTTGACGAGTGCAGCTGGTTGCTCGAATATTGATGAGTATTTGACAAGCCAGGGCTATCTCTAAAAATCGCGCGACGTTCCAGCAGGTAACTTTCAGAGCGGTGTTTCACAGTTGCTATGAGATATGTATTTGAAAAATTAACGACTACGCTGAGAGTTTTTGTGCAGGGCGTTTGCTGAATTTAAGCGGTGTATCTTGACAGAAAGAGGAAGCCAACGTGAAACAGAATAAGAGCATCTATATCGCGGCTGTAGTCTGCCTGGTTGCTATCATTGTTATGGTTGCGGCTCTTGTGAATAGCGGGGGCGAAACTGAACAATCCTCATTTATTCCTCCTGAATTCGATTCTGCCGCAGTCACCGGCACCCCGGAGCCAGAGGATGACAGCTGGAGCCAGATTAATCAGGACGGAATGGGCTTTTCGGCTCATATCTGCGGCAGTGTTGTTATCGAAAACGGTGCCGCAGACCTGTATTTTACCAATGACGAGGGCAATGAAGTCTGGCTGAAGCTGCGAATCATGGATGAGTATGGCAATATCCTCGCCGAGACAGGGCTATTAAAGCCAGGTGAGTACGTGCAGAGCGTTTTGTTTGACATACTGCCTGATGACGGCTCGTCCATCAGCATGAAGATAATGGCTTACGAGCCGGATACTTATTACAGCGCGGGGGCTGTGACACTGAATACAACCGTGCAGATTGGAGGTTGACGCAAATGAGAATGAACAAGATATGCACAATGGCCGTGATGCTTATCTGCATAATGGTGCTGTCCTGTCTTTCTGTGGCGGCCTCCGCCGGCGAAACAAATCTGGCAGAAACTGGTGATCAGGACGTTGATGTTTACGCCAAAACCATTTATAACTGGCCGGAGAATTGTTATACCGCAGAGGAAAAGGACGGCTGCTATACGGTGGAGACTGCGGATGGAACCATCATTACCGTCACGCCGGGTGAATCTGATGCGTCACTGCGTTTGGTTGTCTATCAGATTGTCAGCGATGACAGTGAAGCATATACGTGGATTATGGATTGCACGGATGGCATTGGAGATGAGCGTTGGCCCTATGAGATTTATTTCATCGATGAATCCGGAAACCGTGTGGAAATCGGAAATGCCTCTGTGTCAATCACTCTGTCGGACGGTTGTGGAGAATATTTTGCTTATCAGGTAAAGTCGGATGGAACGGTTAGCCGGATGTCGTCCTCCATGGGAGATGGTGCAATCAACTTTACTGTTTCGACAAACGGTTTTTATGTGCTTGTATCTTCTACGGAGGAAGCAGACACCACTGGAACCGGGGACAACGGCTCTGATGACCAAACTGTTGTGGGAGATACGGGTAGTGCTGATGGGGACGAAAGCACAGCTGAAGCAGGCGGAGGTGAAGCGATTAGCACCGATAGCAGCGGAAACACAGACAATGTGAACAACACCGATGGCTTAGATGACGCAACTGACAGTGGGCAGGTGCGGACTGGAGATGATACTTCGGTCGCAATGTGGAGTGCCATTCTTTTCCTGTCAGCCATGCTGGCAATCTTTCTGCTGAAATATGGGCGAAAGACGGAATAGACATGCCGGTAGATATGAGAGTAAAAGCAGCCGTGAGTGCAGAATATTTTCTACACTCACGGCTGTTGAAGTTTAGATTGAGATTTATTGATTTATACTTAGAATTGACCTGGGTTTAACGGATAGAATTGCCCCACCCTACGAGGTGGAAATCCGGGAATCTGGGTATTTTATGCTTGAACGACAGAATTCTTATAGTATTTTTGAGCACGCTTAGCGGCCTTGCTTTCGGAGCTCTTAATTTCACATGAAATCCGCTTGATATTTCATGAAACAGATGGTATCTTTTCTGTTGTTAGAGAGGCTCGTCTCCATCCGGTATATATTTGTTTTAACAAATAGTTTTGTGGAAAATCCAGAGAAAAGGCAGAGCCGGAAGAGATAAGGGGTAAGAAAGAATGTTCCCCTAAGAGGTAAGGTTTAGAACCTTATTCTCTGAACCTGAAATTTATGATACGAAGGAATACTGTGAAAGAAAACGGAACATTTATTATTATTTATGCCGCCCACCTGGCAGCAGAATGGAGATTTTTATGAATTATCGAGAAAGCTATGAGCAGTGGTGCACGGATCCATATTTTGACGAGGCCACGAAGCAGGAATTAAGAGAGATCGCGAGTGATGAGGCGGAGATCGAGGACCGCTTTTACCGCACACTGGAGTTTGGCACGGGCGGCCTGCGGGGTGTGATCGGCGCGGGCACGAACCGCATGAACATTTACACGGTGCGCCAGGCGACGCAGGGGCTGGCGAACTATATTTTGACGCAGCACGGCGAAGAGAAGGGCGTGGTGATCGCCCACGATTCCAGGCGCATGTCTCCTGAGTTTTCCAGGGAGGCGGCCAGATGCCTGAATGCGAACGGCATCCGCACGTACCTGTTCGAGAGCCTGCGGCCGACGCCGGAGCTGTCCTTTGCCGTGCGGGAACTGGGCTGCATCGCCGGCATCTGTATCACGGCAAGCCACAATCCCCGGGAGTATAACGGTTACAAGGTGTACTGGGAGGACGGTGCGCAGATCACGCCGCCTCACGATAAGAATATTCTGGCCGAGGTGGCGAAGGTGCAGTCTTTCTCACAGGTGAAGACCATGGACGAGGACGATGCCAGAGTGCAGGGGCTTTTCCGGGTCGTCGGCACGGATTTTGATGAACGCTATCTTGCTCAGGTTCGCGCGCAGAGTATTGTGGGCTGTGAGCTGCCGGAGGCTGCGGACTTAAAGGTTGTATACACGCCGCTGCACGGCGCGGGAAATGTGCCGGTGCGGCAGGTGTTGAAGTCGCTGGGATTTTCCAAGGTTTATGTGGTGGAGGAGCAGAAAAAGCCGGACGGCAACTTCCCGACCGTGGCCTACCCGAACCCGGAGGATGACGGCGCGTGGGTGCTGGCGATGGAGCTAGCGAAGAAGGTGGACGCGGACTTGGTGCTGGCCACCGACCCGGATTCGGACCGCCTGGGTGCACGGGTGAAAGATACGAAGACAGGCGAATATATCACCTTCACCGGCAACATGTCCGGCATGCTGATCGCGGAATATGTCCTGTCGGGGCGCAGAAAAAACGGAACGATGCCGGAAAACCCGGCGCTGGTGGAGACCATCGTCACCACGGACATGGCGAAAGCCATCGCGAAGGATTACGGCGTGGCGCTCATTGAGGTGCTGACCGGCTTCAAATATATCGGCGAACAGATCCGCATTTTCGAGGAGACCGGAGCCCACAGCTACGTGTTCGGCCTGGAAGAGAGCTACGGCTGCCTGGCGGGAACCTACGCCAGGGACAAGGATGCCTGCGTGGCGGTCATGCTGCTGTGTGAGGCGGCCGCGTACTACCGTTCCCAGGGCAAGACCCTCTGGGATGTGATGCTGGAAATGTATGAAAAGTATGGCTATTATAAGGAAGGATTGGCGACGCTGACCTTAAAGGGCATCGACGGCGCGAAGCAGATCGCCGACCGGATGACGGCTTACCGCGAAAATCCGCCAAAAACTCTTGGCGGCTTCGATGTGCTGGCCATCCGTGACTACAAGAGCGGCATCCGCACGGACCTGACGAGCGGAGAGACGGAGCCGACGGGGCTTCCGACATCGAACGTGCTGTATTATGAGCTTTCCGACAACGGCTGGTGCTGTGTGCGGCCGTCCGGCACGGAGCCGAAGATCAAGTTTTACTTTGGCGTGAAGGGGACGAGCCTGGAGGACGCACAGGGGAAGCTTGAAGGGGTGAAGGCGGATCTGATGAGGTGACAGCTATTCGAAAGTAAAAACTCGGAGGAATGATCACAGAGCATGACAGAAAAATGTTCTTTCCGAACGTTGTTTTTTACCGCCAAAGGGAGAATTGTCGATAAAATGAACGGATCCCCGCGCGAAAAGATATACTAAAAAACGAGAAAGAACCGGAAAAACATCATGTTTCGATGAGAAAAACGTCCGAAGAATCTTTTTAGAAGGAAGCATTCCTGGCAGAAACGAATCAGAAATGAATCCGTGGTGTTATAAGACATGACACCACGGATTTTCAGAGAATATGAAAGAATCCACGCATCTTCGGATTTCTGTTCTGCAAGAAACTTCCATTGAGAGGGACTCGGAAAAATCGACAGTGTCATATGTTTGCTCACGAAAGATAAGAAACGATAGAATCAGGAGAAACGGAATTATTAAATTAATGGAAAGGATTTTGAAACAGAAGTATGTCCATATCTTATAATAACGAAACTCATATTTTCAACCTCTCCACCGCATCCACGACTTACCTCATTGGTCTTTCTCCGGAGGGCTATGTGGGGCATATTTATTACGGAGCGCGCCTGAACAGTGACAGCGCCTGCGGTTATGCGGACGCATACCATCTGCTCCGTACGGAGGAGCATCCTTTTACCCCGTCGGTCAATGCCAGGGAGAAGGTCACTTTCTTAAATGTGTTTCCGTCGGAGTACCCCACCGGCGGTATCGGAGATCACAGGGAGAGCTGCCTGAATATCCGCAGTGAGCGGGGAAATATGGCATGCGAGCTTACCTTTCAGGATTACAGAATCTATGACGGAAAACCGGGCATTCCCGGGCTTCCGGCCTCGTTCGGGAGCGAAGAGGATGTTCAGACGCTGGAGATCCTCTGCGAGGATGCGGTTTTAGGCGTGCGGGTGACGCTCGTCTATTCGACGTTTGAAAAAGAAGACATTATCACGCGAAGCGAGAGAGTCGAGAATATCAGTGGGGAGAATGCACAGTCTGCTGAGAATGAGAAAAAGGAAGTTTTACTATCTGCGGAAACAGAACAAAGTATAACACCCGGAAAAAGCTCCCGGAGCGGAAATGATCAGAACAAGATAAGTTCATATGATAGAACGCAGGAAGAAAATGAACAGGGAGACAGGGAAAGTCAGAAAAACGGTCAGATGCTCGTGCTGGAAAAAGTCTATTCCGCCTGCCTCGACATGGACAACGAGGACTTTGAGATGCTGACCCTCTGCGGCGCCTGGGGCAGGGAGCGGCAGATCCAGAGGCGGAAGATCGGCTTCGGAAAGCAGCTGGTTTCCTCTATCCGGGGCGAGTCCAGCCACCAGGAGCACCCGTTTCTGGCGCTGGTCACGCCGGGAACCACACAGAAGCAGGGCGAGGTCTACGCCATGCATTTCGTCTATTCCGGTAACTTTATCGCTCAGGCGGAGGTGACGGAGTTTAACTACGTGCGCATGGTGATGGGCATCAACGCGGAGGAGTTCGCCTGGCATCTGGCACCGGGCGAGTGTTTTTACGCGCCGGAGGCAGTGCTCACCTATTCGGCGGAGGGCCTGGGGAAGATGACCCGCTCCCTGCACGATTTTTACCGGCAGCACCTGATCCGCAGCCCGTACCGGAATAAACAGCGCCCGATCCTCTTAAACAACTGGGAGGCGACCTATTTTGACTTCAACACGGAAAAGCTGCTGGAAATTGCCCGGGAGGCGAAGAAGGCCGGGATTGAGATGCTGGTGATGGACGACGGCTGGTTTGGCAGGCGCAATTCGGATAATTGCTCCCTGGGCGACTGGGTGGTGAACGAGGAGAAGCTCCCCGGCGGCCTGAAATATCTGGCGGAGGAAGTGAATAAAATCGGCCTGAAATTCGGCATCTGGTTCGAGCCGGAAATGGTATCCCGGGATTCCGACCTGTACCGGGCGCACCCGGACTGGGCCATCTGCATCCCCGGGCGCACGGGGGCTATGTGCCGTGCGCAGTACGTGCTGGATATCTCGAACCCTGAAGTGCGGGATTATGTATATGAGTCGGTGGCAAAAATTTTAAGGAGCGCGCCCATCGCCTACGTGAAATGGGACATGAACCGGACGCTCTCCGATCTGGGAAGCGCGTACCTGGCACCCGACCGGCAGCAGGAGCTGTTCCACCGCTATGTTCTGGGGGTATACGAACTGCAGGAGCGGCTCATCACGGAGTTCCCGGATTTGCTGCTGGAAAACTGTTCCGCCGGCGGTGCCCGGTTTGACCCCGGCATGCTCTACTACAGCCCACAGATCTGGTGCTCGGACGACGCGGATGCCGTGGAGCGGCTGAAAATTCAGGAGGGGACGGCGCTCATCTACCCGCTTTCTACCATGGGTGCGCATGTCGCCGCCTGCCCGAACCATACGGTGGGCCGCGTGACACCTTTCGAGACCCGCGGCAACGTGGCGTTGATGGGTACCTTCGGCTATGAACTGGATGTCACGAAGCTGTCCGATGAGGAGAAAGCCATGATTCCGGGGCAGGTGGCGCTGTACCACAAGTACAACGACCTCGTCCGCGAGGGCGATTATTACCGCCTGGCCTCCTATGCGGAGAACGGCTCTTACGACTGCGTGTTGGTGGCGGCGAAGGACAAGTCCGAGGCGCTGATGTTCTACACTCAGGCCCGGGCGGTGCCGAACCTCCACAGCCGGAAAATCCGCCTGGATGGGCTGGACGGAAGCGCGGTTTATGTGCTGGAGGAAAGCGGAGAAGCGTATTCCGGCGATGTGCTGATGAAGGCCGGTTTCCTGGTGAAGGGGCTGTGGGGAGATGCGGCGTCGAAGCTGTATCATTTTATGGTGAGGAAATAAAAAACAAGCCGCTTCTCATCTCCATTTTTGGGATGAGAAGCGGCTTTCATTCACTATTCGTTTTCTTCCTGCGCTGAATTTTTGTTCCCCGGCTTGTAATGCTCCTCACCGGTTTCAATCCATAACATAAAATCGTTAATCGCTTTTTCTGACCATCCGGCTGCCCGGAGGCCTGTAATCATTCTGGCAATTTCTGTCATATTCATATTACTTACCTCCTTAAATGGTTTTCATTTCTGTTGTGTACGTTTTCGTTTGTTACAGAGTCATTATAACACATTTTGATATTGCGTGTCAACGTGAACCATAGGCGAGTTAGCGCCCCGACATCCCAAACACCACCGACAGGATGTCCAGTACCGCCTCCACGATCAGGAACGCGGCCAGCACCTGCCACATGATCGCCTGGGTACTGAAGGGGTTGAAGATGAAGACCAGGCCGATGAGAACGGAGAGAATCGCGCTGGCTGCGGTGGCACCCCAGCGGGGAGCTTTCACACGTGCAAGGTCAATGGTCCACTGCACCTTCATCAGCCCGGAGACCAGCAGCACGATGCCGATGACCACCACCAGAATGGAGAGCGTGTGCATAAACCAGCCGGAGCGCAGCAGGCAGAACAGGCCAAGCAAAGCGAGGATCAGTCCCCAGAAAAGCCGGGTTCCGCGCATAGCGAACTCCGGTGCCTCACGAAAATGTTCGATGATCTGCCAGATGCCTGCGACCAGCAGGACGATACCCAGCACTTTAACGATGCCCGAAATAAAACCGTACGGGTTGACCCAGAGCAGGATGCCGATGACCAGTTCGACGATACTTGCGAAAAAGCTGTTGGAACGTTCTTTAAAATAAATCATAGTGACTCCTTTCAATTCTGTTTTTCTGATTAGTTTCTTCTTTTTTTGACGGATATCCGCATGCATAAAACGTAGATCCCCGCGATCAGAAACCCTGCGATCAGCCCGCCCGCGTGGGCGATCACGTCCACATTTCCTTCACTGACGCTGCCGTATACCACCAGCACCACGAGGATCAGGATCCGCACCGCCAGATTTTGTCTGGTGCGTGGATTTCGACTGCTGACGGCAAGCATGACGCAGAGCGCACCCATCAGCCCGTAGATGGCACCCGAGGCCCCGGCGCAGACGGTGTACTGGTTCGTTGCCATATAGTAGCAGACGGAGCAGATGTTTCCGGCAAAGCCTGTCACAAGGAAGGTTACGCCAGTGAGCGTGTGTCCGATCAGCATCTCCAGCTGGCAGCCGAGGATCAGCAGCATGGCGACATTATTCACCAGGTGCGTCACGCCGAAATGCAGGAACATGGCGGTGAAGAGCCGCCAGTATTCGCCTTCCTGCACCTTGACCCAGTAAAGAGCACCGTGGGCCAGCATGAAGCCCGTGTCCTCCGTACTCCCGATTTGTTCCAGAACAAAGGTGATCAGAACCAGAATGACGGCCAGCGCGATGGAGACGAAGGGCTTCTCCATGAGGGAGGATTGATTATAAGATTTATTTTGTGACCAGGGCATGAAAAATCATCTCCTTACCAGTTCTGCAAATTTATCCCCGCGTTCCTCAAAGTTTTTAAAAATGCCATAGCTGGCGGCTGCGGGGGAGAGGATGCAGCTGTGCCCGGGGCGTGTCTGTTTTTTCGCCAGCGCCACTGCGTCTTCCAGATGCTCCACCAGATGGAGACGTTCGGGGTGAGGAAAGAAAGATAAATCCATAATCTCCCGATAAATCCTCCGTCCGGTGGCCTCCATCAGAATAATGCTGCGTACTGTAGAAATTTTTAAGTACTCGATCAGCGCTCCGTAGTCGATGCCCCGATCCATGCCGCCGATCAGGATGGTATCCGCGTCCGGCAGCGTGTGCAGCGCCTCGATGGCCGTCTGGTCGATGGTGGAGATGGAGTCGTCGTAGTACTTCACGCCATCCTTCACGGCGATGAGCTTCAGGCGGTGCGGAAGCGTCTCGTAGGTCTTAAGACCGCTGGTAAACTCTTCCGGCGACAGGCCAAGTATGCGACAGATGCCGTAGTCGATGGCGATGTCGAAATAATTGTGGTGGCCCAGCAGGCTGATTTCATCCGTTGGAATTTTGTAGGTTTCCCCCTTTACCCGAACTTCGCTGCCATACACGGAAATGTCCGCGTCCTTTTCCAGCCCGACAGTCACGATCCGGCTCTTTGCCGCGCCCGGCTCCGGCAGAAAATCTACATTACAAAACAGCACGTCCTCCGGAAGCTGGTTCCGGTAAATCTGCTGCTTTGCGGCGGTGTACTTTTCCATCGTGCCGTAGTGGTCCAGGTGCTCCTCGTAAATGTTGATCAGCACGCCGATGGCGGAGGAAACCGTCATGTATTCCAGCTGGTGACAGGAAAGCTCCACGACGATCGTCATGTCCGGCGTGATCTCCTCGCAGTGATCAAACACCGGGATGCCGATGTTGCCGGCCAGCATGCACGGCCTTCCGGCACTCTGCAGAATATGGTGCAGCAGCGCAGCCGTGGTGCTTTTGCCCTTCGTGCCGGTGATGCCGACGATCTGGTCGTGATACCTCGCGAAGAAAAGCTCTGTCTGGGAGACGATGCGGCAAGTGTATTCGGAAATATCCCGTTTCAGGACGATGCCGGGGCTCTTGAAGACGATGTCATAGGCATCCATGGCATCCTGGTAGTCCGGGCCGGTGTGGAGGGCGATGTATTCCACTGGGAAAACGCCGGCCGCCCGCACATCCTCCGGCGTCAGCGCCGCCTGATCCGCGATGCCGATCTTCGCATACCCGCCTGCCTTTAAAATCATCCGCAGGGAGGATTTTCCCTCCCTGCCGAAGCCCAGCAGAAGCACGCTTTTATCTTTTATCTGGTTTCTTAGAAAATCAATCATAACGCTGTTACAGCTGTTCCTCCCTTATTGCTGACACGATCTCGGTTTATCTGAATCGATTGTGTCAAAAATCATACATGTTAACCCTATTCCGCTTCATGGAAATGGATTCCTGCGCAGCTACAGCATATATTTTGCCCCGGTGCTTTTTCATTGTTTTGTCGTTGAAATAAAAATCTTTCATCCGAGGCGGCTTCCCATGGCATGTGAACTGCTAATAGTTTAAAGCCGATGTAGGTCAAAAACGATTTATCCCACGCAGTTTTCCTTCACAATATCAATCAGATCCGCCGGGACCAGATTCGTCTCATTAAAATATGAGGAGAAGAGGTCGCCGCGACGAACATATTCCGGATACAGATTCGTCTTTTTATATTCCGCCAGCAGGACCGGCAGCGTCTCGCCTGCCTGTTCCATCTTTTCGATCGTCAGAACCAGGGCGGTGTTCGCCTCATCGCGGCTGCCCACGCACTCGAAGGGCTTGACATCCACACGCCCGACCAGCTGCCACAGCGTCGTCTGCATGGCGCGGTCGTCCAGCATGTAGGTGCCGAAAATTTCTGTGATCTCTGCGCGGCTTAAGAACGGCGAGAGGATGCAGGTGACGAACAGGCACTTCGGACAGTGGCCGCACCAGACATCGTCCTTGCTTCCCACATTGCAGGAGCGGAACACCGGGTGGTACTGCGTGCATTTCGAAAAATACTTGCCGATCTGGAACTCGGAGAGCGGCCGCAGCAGGCTGAAATAGTAGGTGTTGCTGCGGACGTATTTTGCTTCGTAGGTGTGGAAGTCGGCCTCATACTCGAAACTCTTCGAATACTGGTGGTTCACCGTGCTGCCCGGCACCGTGCTCTCGTTTGCGCTGGACTCGTTGGAGAGGGCAATGTAGGAATAGCCGTGCATGTAGGCCGCGAGGGTTGCGGAGAAGGACACGATAGACGAGTAGGGCGTGTGGCCGTTCAGGCAGCCGTTGCGGTTGCACTCCAGCATGAACGGATCCAGTGTGCGCTTCGGCGTGATGACCTGATCCGCCGAAAAGCCTGCGGTTTTCACGGTACCCACGGTCGCGCCGCGAGGGTTAATGATATAGCAGCCAAGCATTCGCCCGGTCTTCTTTAAGAGTTCAATGGTCACGGCGGAATCCTTGCCGCCGCCCACCGGGATCAGGATACGGGTGTTGCCCGTAAGAGGGGACTCCGGAAACATCGCCGGATTTTGCTTTGTGACTGTGATGGAGCCGGTAAGAGCCGAACCTGTAACTGAAGAGTTTTCGGAAACAGGGGCCGATGCAGGCATGGCACAGGAATTCAATTCGGAAAAAGTTGCGGAATCGTCGGAAGAGACGTTTTTTTCTGCCTTTTTGCGGATTGGTGTACACGAAATCGTCATGAAATCGTCAAAAAAATGCTCATCCGTCAGGTCGATCCCGTTTGTGTAGAAAAATTCCCCCAGCCCGTGGTAGTAAAGCTTCTTCCACCAGGCCCTTTGCTCGGAATTTAAGCTCCCGGCCTCCACGATCACCTGCGGCGGGCAGACGGTCTTCCAGTAGCTCACCAGCTCGACCATGCCCAGGGAGAAGACGATGTTATGCACCGTGCCGTTCTCCCGGTAGACGCGGGTATCGCCCGGCTGTTTCGGAAACGTCCAGGTGGGCGCAAACGAGCCCAGTCCCGGCACTTCAAAGTGGTAGACGATGCCAAGCTCCTCCGGGGTCTCGTTGATTTCATATCCTTTATATAGGAAGGTTTTATATTTCTCGCGGAAATCTTCAAATTTACTCATGTTTTCCATCCCTATTCAGAAACTATCTCAAAATAATCTGTATAAACATCCAAATCTCCAGAAAACTCACGGGGAATTCGGACAATTTATGTTTGGCATGACAGGAAGTATCATACTTCGTTACAAAAACACGACTCAGGCGTCAAAAGCGGTTCGCGGATTGTTTCGCGCTTTAGAAGTTGCTGCGAAGCACTAACATCAGTTCCGACGATTCTGCCAGAGAAATTTCTTAGCTAGCCGAGCGTTCGCTTAAGAAGAACCCCTCAAGGACTGCTCCTGGGAAACTACCGCTCGTCTCTCACCGCCGCCAGCGCCGCGTCGATAACCTTATCCATATCATAATATTTATACTGCCCCAGCCGTCCGCCGAAAATCACATCAGGCTCGGCTTCCGCCAATGCGTGGTACTGCTCATACAGTGCGTTGTTGTTCGCGTCATTCAGCGGATAATACGGTTCCATGCCTGGCTTCCACTCCACGGAATATTCGCGCGAGATGACAGTCTTCTCCTGTTTGCCAAACTCAAAGTGTTTGTGCTCGATGATGCGCGTCCACGGTACCTCGTGGCTGGTGTAATTCACCACGGCGTTGCCCTGATAATTTTCTTCGTCCAGCACCTCCGTTTCGAAACGGACAGTGCGGTATTCCAGATGGCCCAGGCGGTAGCCGAAGTATTCGTCGATGGGGCCGGTGAAGACCAGCTTTTTAGCGAGCTTGTGGAAATCATAGCATACTCCTGAAGAACTCATAGTATCGGAAGCACATGTGTCCGCAGATGAAGTATTTACGGAGTCGGAAACACACGTGTCTACAGATGCGGTATTTATGGAATCAGCAGCACATTTGCAACAGGAAGAATCATTTGCAGAGGCAACATCTGAGGAAGTATCAGCGGAAGCCGTCCCGCACAATTCGAAGAAATCCACCCCCGTGCGGACCTCGATCCCCGACATGTCGAGCATCTTCTCCACCAGCGCGGTGTAGCCGCCCATGGGGATTCCCTGGTAGCGGTCGTTGAAATAATTATTGTCATACGTAAAGCGCAGCGGCAGACGGCGGATGATAAAGGCCGGAAGCTCCCTGCAGTCGCGGCCCCACTGCTTCTCCGTATAATCCTTGACCAGCTTCTCGTACACGTCGCGCCCCACGAGAGAGAGCGCCTGCTCTTCCAGATTCTGCGGCTCACCGATGTTCAGATCCGCGATTTGTTCCGCGATGATCTTCTTCGCCTCCGCAGGCTTTTTAATGCCCCACATTTTACTGAAGGTGTTCATATTAAAAGGAAGGTTGTAAAGCTCATCCCCGTAAACGGCCACCGGCGAGTTGATATAATTGTTAAACTCCGCGAACCGGTTCACGTAGTCCCAGATCTCTTTCTTCGAAGTGTGGAAAATATGCGCGCCGTAACGGTGGACGTTGATGCCCTCCACATTCTCCGTGTAAATATTGCCTGCGATATGGTCGCGCTTGTCGATCACGAGGCAGGTCTTTCCGGCTGCTGCCATCTCATGCGCGAAAACCGCGCCGTACAGTCCGGCGCCGACGATCAGATAATCATACATGTAAAAATCCTCCAGCTATCATAAGATTCAAGCGACAATAGATGATACACGGTTTGTTTCGGAGTCAACGCGAAACGTTCACTTCAGACCTTCTTGTCCCTTGGGTTATCACATGGATGCTATTTTATGTGATTTTCCCGGTTTTGTAAACCCATAGAGAGGAAAGTTTGGGAAAAAGTTGTTCTGATTCTGCAGCAGCCATTCAAAATTGGATGAGGAGCAGAGAAGTGATAGAATTTCCCGGTTTGTGGGAAAGACTGCATAATCCGGATACTAACACCCTCGAATTCGAGGGTGTTAGAAAACAAGCTGGAGCTAATGCTTTTACAATGTCGCCACGGAAATGGATAGAGGCAAATGAGCACACGGTTCTGGCTGATGTGTATATGCCATGAAAACAGCGCTCCGGAATATTCGCAAACACGACAAAATCTACTGCAGATTGTCGCAGATTCCTATAAAATCAAAACCGATTATTTCGTATAATAGCAGCATCAAAACTGAATTTGGGGGTGTTGTACATGAAAGTATGGAAAAAAGGAACAGCATTCCTCTGCGCGATTCTTTTGGTGCTGCAGCTGATGCTCGCAGGCTGCGGCGGTCAAAAAGCGCAGGAGAACGAAACGACGACCGCGGACACCGGAAGTACGGCATCTGCGGAGGAAGGCGAGACCGAGGACGCGAATGATGCGTCGCAGGCAGGAGACGAGGAAAACGGAGGGACAGCGACTGTGTTAAAGAGCGATTTCACGGAAGATACGCTGAATGAGTACGAGGTTCCGGAGTGGTTCCGGGACGCAAAGTTCGGGATTTTTATCCATTACGGTGTTTACTCCGTCCCGGCCTACGGGGATGAATGGTACGGCCACTGGATGTACATGGAGGGAACCGTAAGCTACGGCGGCAGCGACATTTTCACGCACCACCTGAAAACCTACGGCGGCGCGTCCGAATGGGGCTATAAGGATTTTATCCCGCTCTTTGTGGAGGGGCTGGAAGCGTACAAGGAAAACAATATGGCTGAGGAGTGGGCAGCGCTGTTCGCCGAAGCCGGTGCGCAGTACGTTATGCCGGTGGGAATCCACCACGATTCCTTTGCCCTGTACGATTCGGATGTTCAGACCACCTACAATTCCGTCACTCAGGCGGGGGTGGATTACATCGCGGATCTGCAGGAGGCAGTCACAGCCTACGGCATGAAGTTTGGCATTTCCAATCATTTTGCCGAAAATGACTGGTTCTTCGACGATGCTTCCGGCGCCGGGACAGATCTGGCGGAGAAAAATGAGGATGGAAGCCTGGTTTACGGTGAGCTGTACGGCGACGGGCTGACGAAATCCTCTGCCCACGTGCACAAGTGGTACGATATTTCCATGGAGATCATCGAAAAGTACCATCCGGATCTGATTTATTATGATTTTGATCTGGTTTACGATGCGTTCGACACGTACGATGACGCGAACCGCTACCTGATGCTGGCGAATTATTACAATCAGGCGGCGGAATACAACCCGGACGGCGTGGTCTGCTGCTATAAAAACGGGGCATTCACGCAGGCCGAGGCGATGCTGGAGTCGGAGCGCTCGTCCCTCTCCTACATCAATCCGACGCCGTGGCAGTCGGATACCTCCATCGGGCAGAAGTCCTGGGGATACACGACGGACGACATTTACCGAAGCGGCGAAGAACTGATCGGCGCGCTGGTAGATATTGTCTCGAAAAATGGGAACCTGCTGCTGAACGTGGGGCCGGAAGCGGACGGGACGATCCCGGACGAGGTTAAGGAGACGCTTCTGACCATCGGCGCGTGGCTTGAAACCTATGGGGATGCCATTTACGCCACCAGGCCCTGGCTGATCGCCGGCGAGGGGCCGACAAACAACAGCGGCGACACTTATGTGTTCCAGAGTACGGATATCCGCTTCACGAAGAGCAAGGACAACACCACGTTGTACGCCACTGCGCTGGCGGCCCCCACCACGGATACCATGGTCATCACATCCCTGAACTTTGAGGCGTGGGATGCGTCGACCATCGAGCGCATTGCCCTGATCGATGGGGACGACCGCGTGGAACTTACCTGGACACAGACGGAGGAAGGGCTCGCGATCTCCATCCCGCAGGACGAGCTGGACGGACCGTATTCGGTGGAGATCACCTTCGCGGACGACCAGATCCCGGCGCTGGCGACAGACGCGTCCGCGGTGACACAGCCGTCGGATTACTATGAAGCGAGTGGAATCGAGCTTGGCCACTCCACCGAGGACGGAAGCTATACCGTGGTGAACACGGAGGACGGCGCATATGTGAAACAGCGTCTGGATTTCACAGGGCTGAATGCCGGTACCTTCCAGGTAACGGTGTCCGGTGAATCCCAAGGGACCATCACCGTGTATGATGATGAGACGGGCGAGGTGATCATTTCCGTGACGGTGGAGCAGGATGCGGACAGCGATTTCCGGCAGGTCACCGTGGCACTGGATGATACCGAGGCGGCCGGAAACGCGGATGGCTCAGAGACGTCTGAAGGTGCGGAAACAACCGGAAACGCGGACGAAACGGACGGCAGCGGGATCACCGGCCGCGTGGATATCCGGATAGAGTTTACCGGCGAGATCGAGCTTTCCAGTTACCGCTTCATCGAAAAGAGGGAGCTGAACACGGAGATCGACGCCGCCGGATACGACACGAAATCCGGCACCGTGCAGGCGGAATCCACCGCGGACACGGGAGGCGGAGAAAGCCTCGGCTATGTTTCTGCCGGAGATTATGTGGTATTCTCGTGTGTTGATTTCGGCACAGACTGCGTGCAGATGCAGATCCGCGCGGGCGCGGCCGGGAAGGCGTATCGGGTTTACATCGACAGCATGGATGCGGACAATCTGATCGCCGGGGGGACCATCTCCACCGGCGGGTACAATAATTACCAGACGATTTGCGAGGACATCAGCGACGTGACCGGTGTGCATGACGTGTACTTCGTGTTTGTCGGAGACGCGATCAATTTGAACTGGATCCTGTTCGCGGATGAGGAGCATGCGATCGCCTCGGAAAGCGGCAGCGGCGACGATGCCGAAATCGCACAGCGGGAGGAAGAGATCCTGCCAGGCGACCAGATCGAGGCGGAGAGCTACGACGGAAAGAGCGGAACCGTAGCGGCCGAGACCATCGCCGACGGTTCCGGCGGACAGAACCTCGGCTGGGTCACGGTGGGTGACTGGGTGTGCTTCACGCAGGTCAACCTGACGGGCGCTTCTTCCATCACTGCCAGACTGGCCGGCACCAGCGGGTCCATCGAAGTGCGGCTGGATTCGCCGGACGGGACGCTGCTGGCGGAATTCGAGACGGTGAATACCGGAAGCTGGTCAACGTATGAGGAGTATACGGTGGAACTTGGCGCGGAGGCGGACGGAGTGCATACGCTGTATTTCGTGTTCACGAAGGCGGCATCGAATTTTGACTGGTTCTTACTGAATTGAAGAATTTTAATCGGTTTTTGGAGTAAAGAAAGAACGGAAATGTACAGATACAGATGCTCATAACAGCATCGCGACATAATATTGGGCGGACAGGATGAGACTGTAAATCATCCTGTCCGCAGCTCCCCCTGACAGAGGCCCCGGTATGAAGTTGACATACCGGGGCCGATTTATGTCATGACCTTGGGGACCGCTAAACACGAGGAAGAAGCCATTTTTCGAAGAAAAATCGGCGGATTCCGAGTGTTTATAGGATTTCGAGAGTTGGAGTGAACGCTTCGCGTTGACTCCGAAGAAATCCGTGTGTCATGACCTTTTGTCGCTCAAATCATGTCACGGGGATGAAGGAAGATTTGAGACCGGCTTTTGAAGATTCTTTCGAAACTCCCTTGCGCTGACCCCGTAATACCGGCGGAACGCCGCGGAAAAATGTTCAATACAGGAATAACCGAGGTCATCGGCGATGGAAGTAATGCTGCGGGAGCTGTCAGAGAGCAAAACCGCAGCGGCGGACATGCGAGCCTCGATTTTCTTCTGCAAAAAAGTTTTCCCGTAATGCTCCGCAAAGTAGCGCTCCGTCTGGCGCACACTTAAACCCAGCATCCCGGACAGCTCCTCGAGGGAGAGATCCTGGTAGTGGTAGAGAAAATATTCCTCGATGATAAGTGAAGCACTGTCCGCAAGGTTGCCGGAGCCTGCAGGTGCTGCCGCCACAGATTCCTGGCTGTAATGGCGGACCAGGGAGACCACAAGCTGCGCGAGCAGCGTCTCGACCTGTGTCTTCCAGCCGATCTGCTGTCCGGCCAGTTCATCAAAGAGATGCTCCATAATGTCCGGAATCTGCCCTGAATCACTTCCGAACCAGAAGCGCGTGGAAGTAAATAAATTCAGCAGGTCAGAGGATCTCGAAGTTCGGCGGCCGGCCTTCAGATATACGCAATATTCGCGCATGGGGTCGTTGGCGAGAGGGATCTGCGCGTGCTCCACGTGCGGGCCGGTCACAAAAAGCGTGTTCGGCGTGATGCGGTAAGCCGTGCCTTCCGTGAGCAGGGTGCCGTATCCATCGGAAATATAGTGGATTTCATAGCACCCGGCACCGTGGCTGTGTCTCGGAATCATCTGCTCCATACGCGCCACGGAAAGCTTCGGCGCGTGAAAAACGGCGCCGAATACGGGAAAAGAGATGTCAAGGTCCTGGTACAGAGGAAAATTTGCGGGCATGGGCAGGAGCCTCCTTCTTTCGTTTTTTGGTGGTCTCTGTGTCATGGAAAGACTTCCAATAATGGATTCTGCTTTCAGTATAACATGAATTGTAAGAAAAATGTACTCGCAAAAGTGTCGAATCACGAGTATACTACCCATGAGTTGTCAAATATGTATAAAAACTTAAGAGACACGATTCATTCACAGAGTTTCGCCATAAATCTGCGCAGAAATCTACGGGAAAACGCACAGAAATCCTGGTTGAGAACCTTGTAAAAATGTCAGATTCCGGCTAGAATGGGTATGAAAAACGCACAAAGATATCCTGCTCGGGCGGGATATCTTTTAAACAGCTATTTGGGAGAGGTGAGAGAGGGGATTTTCATGAAATACACGATCAATACAGAGGAAAACAAACTATATTTGAAGGAACTGGCGCGGGAGCTTCTTGCCTTTGCGGTCCGGTTCCCGTCCCCGGGGGGAAGCGCGTATTATCTGCACGACGACGGTTCGCCGTGGGTGGAGAAACCGCTGGATAATTACGAGACCTGCCGGATGGTTCACAGCTACTGTATCGGTTCCTTCCTGGGCTTCGCGGGGGGCAGGGAGCTGGCAGAGGCGGGGCTGAAAAGCCTGAACGGAGAAATGCAGGACAAAGTTCACGGGGGCTGGTTCACCGGCATTTCCCCGGATGGGACCGGGGCACCGGATAAGCTGTGTTACGCCCACGCCTTTGTGATTTTGGCCGCCTCTTCCGCCATGCTGGCGGACCTTAAGGGAGCAGGAGAGCTTTTTGACAGGGCAGTGGAGATTTTTGACAAATACTTTTGGAGTGAGGGAGAAGGGTTGTGCCGGGACACCTGGAATGATGATTTCACCATTTTGGATTCCTATCGCGGGCTCAATTCCAACATGCATACGGTGGAGGCTTTTCTGGCGGCTGCAGATGTGACCGGGCAGGAGAAGTATCGGGTCCGGGCGGGCCGGATCATCTGCCATGTGGTAAAGTGGGCGGAGGAAAATGCCTGGCGGCTCCCGGAACATTATACCGGCGACTGGGTCCCCGATTTGGAGCGCAACCGGGAAAAACCGGACGATCAGTTTAAGCCTTACGGTGCCACACCGGGTCATGGGATCGAGTGGGCCAGGCTGATCACGCAATGGGCGCTGTCCACATATCCCGGGAAGCCTGAGAAATACGGAAAATATGTGGAGGCGGCCGAAAACCTCTTCATGCGCGCGGTGAAAGACGGGTGGAATGTGGACGGGGCCAGGGGTATCGTCTATACGACGGACTGGAACGGCACCCCTGTAGTCCATGACCGAATGCAGTGGACACTGGCGGAGGGCATCAACACAGCCGCTGTGCTCTGCCGGGTGACAGGCAGGGCAGAGTACGCCGGTTATTATCATGATTTTCTTCAGTATCTGGAGGAGAAAGTGCGGGATCATCGGTACGGCAGCTGGTACCATCAGCTGGACCGGCACAATCAGAAGCTGGAGACTGTCTGGCCGGGAAAGCCGGATATCTACCATGCGCTGCAGTCTACGCTGATCCCGTACTGCGATCCGGCAGTGTCCGTGGCGGTGGCGGTCAGAGGCATGCGCACAGCCTCCTGCAGCATGATGTTGGGTCAAAAGTCGTGACACCAGGGATTGCTCCGCATGCACGCAATTTCTGGTTGTCATGGTATTAATTGCACCAAACCACGATGATTTTGATGAATTAATTGCACCAAACAGTGGTAATTTCGGCGCATTTACTGCACCGTTCAGGAGTCCAGCTTGATTTTTTGGAAAACGCACAGAAATCTCGCCTAAGAACCTTGTAAAAATGTCAAATTTGGGCTATAATAGGCATGAAAAACGTACAGGAACCATACTTGAAAACCGTGCAAAAATGTCAAATTTGGCCCACAATAGGCATGGAAAACGCACAGAACAGGAACGGAGGAACCAAAATGCTGGAAAGGAAGATTGAAAAAGAAATCAGGAGTTGGATCACGGATGGCGATAAAGCTTTATTGGTCTATGGAGTGCGTCAGGCTGGAAAGACATTTATTATCCGCAAATGTTTGCAGGAAATGCAATGCGACTATGTTGAATTTAATTTGATCAGAGAGCCGGAAATCGTTTCTATTTTGGAAAACTCCGGCAGTGTAGATGATCTGGTACTGAGACTGTCCCTTGCAAGTGAGAAAAAAATGACTCCGGGGAAGACAGTTCTGTTTTTTGATGAGATCCAGAAGTACCGGGATATTGTTACAAAAATTAAGTTTTTGGTGGAGGACGGAAGATACCGTTATATTATGAGCGGCTCCCTGTTGGGAGTGGAAATCACAAGCCTGAAATCTGCCCCGGTGGGATATCTGAAGTCCGTGACCATGTATCCGCTGGATTTTGAGGAGTTTCTGCAGATTTTCCAGGTGAGTGATTCGGTGTTATCCGTCCTGCGAAATTGTTATGAAGAGAAAAAACCGGTGGACACCCTCATCCATAAGAAGCTTATGGAGATGTTTCACCTGTATTTAATCATTGGCGGTATGCCGGCCGCAGTAGAAAAATACCGAAATCAGGCAGATATTAATGCTGTGATGGAAGAGCATTTATCCATCATTGAACAGTATAAGCTGGATTTTACGCAATATGAGGAGGAAAACCGCAGACTGTTACTCACACGTATCTATGAAATGATGCCGGCAGAACTGAACGAAAAAAACAAACGGTTTATGATAGCTGACATGAAAAAGAGCCTGCGCTATGACCGTGTGCAGGACAGCTTTGTGTGGCTGTGGAAAGCAGGAGTCGCGATCCCGACATTCAACGTTACAGAACCGACTGTGCCGTTGATGTTGAATGAAAAAAGCTCGCTGTTTAAGCTTTTTCTGTCAGACGTTGGACTTCTGACGACCATATACGGGAGAGCAGCAAAGCTGAAGCTGGTCAATGAAGAGACAGACATAAATAAGGGCGCGATCTACGAAAATGTTATCGCCCAGGAACTGAATGCACATGGATACTCACTGAATTATTATAACAGCAAGAAATTCGGAGAGCTGGATTTTGTGATCGAACATAATGGGAAAGTTCTTCCGATCGAGGTAAAAAGTGGGAAAGATTACGAAAAGCATTCCGCTCTCACACAGGTAATGTCGGTCGAAGAGTATCATATAGAGGAAGCAATCGTTTTCATGAATGAAAATGTCATGAGGAAAGAGGGAATTACTTATCTGCCGATCTATATGATTATGTTTCTGGAGGAAGATGAACTGGAATTCGGCGATATATCTGTGGAACGGTTTATGCTGCCGGAAGGGTGAGGACAGGAGGAAAGTGCGGAGGAAGCGGAATCGTCCGATAAAGGCATGACAGAGTCTGCTTGAGTCGCGGAATTAATGAAACTGTACAAAAAATGACAGAATAAGATTAAATAGCATAGAATTATAGGAGGAATGAAGAATGGCTTATGGGAAAGCAATCGAGTTATTTCTTGTGAACGGGACAGCCGACAGCCTCATTACAGCGGAACTTTCTAACTGGAACGGGAAAGCGTTGAAAATTCCGCGAATCGAGGTCGCCTCCTGCGCCAGGGAAGACTTCACCCAGCCGGGTGTATATTTTCTGTTTTGCAAGGAAGATGATGAATCGGATTCTGTGTACATAGGCGAGGCGGAAAATGTGAAGGAACGGTTGCTTCAGCACCTCCGCGATTATCAGGCCGAGAAAGAAAAATACTACTGGAACACGGCGGTGGTGTTCATAGGCCGTGATCTGAACAAGGCGCATATTCGTTATCTTGAAAATCGTCTCGTGGAGCTTGCGCGGAACAGCAAACGCTATCTGGTGCTTACAAAAAATACCTACGGCCACACGGTAATGAAAGAATCACAGGTGGCGGTGATGGAGGAGTTCATAGATAATGTGAAAATCCTCATCAACGCTCTGGGATACAAAGTTCTGGAACCATTGCTCCAGACACACACGGATGAAAATACAGCCGATGATGAAAACCTGCTCTATATTTCCATCGGATCCGCAATGGCGACAGGTATGGTTACATCGGAGGGATTTGTCGTGCTAAAGGGTGCGACGGTCAACGAGAGGACATCCAGAAAATCGCTGAGTCAGGGAATGGTAAAACAGAGGGAGAAAATATTCGCCGAGGGAAAGGTGGAAAATCTGGCCACCACAGAGGACATCCTTTTTTCAAGTTCGTCTGCGGCGGCGGATTTTGTGCTGGGATACAGCGTCAGCGGGCCGCAGACCTGGAAGGACAGAAATGGTCGGGAACTGAAAAAGATTGAAAATGGGGAGAATGGCGTGTAAAATTATAAGCTTTGCGAAATGAGGATTGCAAGTATGGAAATAGACAGAGGCAAACTGGACTATATGATCGGACAATTTATTGAATTTATCAGGCATGAAGATCAGAGAGAAGATGGATATATAAGCTTTTCGGAGAGTTCAGGCTTTTTAGGTCGCGAAGAAAATTATAAAACTCAGGCAGCCGTAAATGCTTCGAGAGACCTTTGCGCAGATAAATGGACCACAAAATGGATAGGGACAGGGAAAATTGCTCAATATGCAATACTGGCGATGAACAATGTGGATAATAATCTGGTTCATCGCAATCAAAAGCTAAAGTTTAAAAATTGTCTGGATTCGACGCATCCGGATTATAAGTCAGACGGAGAAGAAGTTCTCTATCAGATTTACCGGGGAAATGATGACGCTGAGGCGTTTAAAAACGCTGTGGGTGTTTTCGGAGCAAAATATGATACAATAGCGTACTTATTTTTTGTTAAAAATAAGGAAAGGTATTTACCCATTCGGTCATCAATGTTTGATGCCAGTTTTCAAAAACTGGGATTAGCATTTAAAACATCCAGACGGTGCAATTGGGATAATTATACGGAGTTTATCAAGCTGGTGGCTGAAGTCAGGGATGAGATGAAAGAGATTATTCCGCTTAGGTACCCGGAGGAGGTAAGACTGATTGACGCACATTCCTTTTTGTGGATTTTACAGCAATCACGGTTTGATGAATGGTTAAACAAACAGGGTTCTGTGTCAGAATTGCGCATGGAAAGAACAGGAGTAACACAAAAGCGAACCGTTCAGACGCAGATATATACTCGAAGTGAAGAAGTGAAAAGGGAAACGAGGTTACGAGCAAAGGGGAGATGTCAGCTTTGCGGAGAGGAAGCGCCGTTTTTAAATACGGAAGGCGAGCCATATCTTGAGGTTCACCATATCCTGTGGCTTTCGAGGGGAGGCGCTGACAGCATTGAAAATACAGCTGCGCTTTGTCCGAATTGTCATGCCAGAATGCATATTCTTGATGATCAACAGGATGTTGAAAAGCTGGAATCGGTGGTGTGAATTTCAACAATAATGCAGAAATTTTGAAAAGAGTCATTTCTTGAATTTATAGAAACGTTATTAGTAGCGATGGTAAAGCATCTGAAATCAATGATATTGTTGAAAATTGTATTCAAATATCTACTTTGAATTGGAATGCTTTTGAAACATCATGGGATTTTATATGTCATCCGTTTGTGTTAATTAATTGTGAAACGATATCAGATAGTTCTGAAAATTGGAATAATGACTGTAATAATCGTTTTACTCAGCTTAGATCTAACGTGGAGGTGATTCTGTGTCTGCAAGAACGGAGGAATATCTAAGAAGTATTGTCAGGGAGCTTGTGAAACTACCAGTTGAAAACGAATGGGTAGAGTTCAAGTGTAATAATAAAGACACTGAAAGAATAGCAAAATATATTTCGGGACTAAGTAATGCTGCAGCTTTGTGTGAGCGCCCAAATGCATATCTTGTCTGGGGCGTTGCAGATGATACTCATCAGATCGTCGGGACAGATTTTGAGTATCGGAAAGCACGTAAGGGAAATGAAGAATTGGAAGCATGGCTTGCCAGAATGATTAATCCGAAGATTAACTTTCATTTTTATGATATTTTTATGGAAAATGGGAAAAAGATTACGTTGCTTGAAATTCCCTGCGCGGAAAAGGAAACCGTCAAATATGGATCCTCAGCTATGATCAGGATCGGCAGCAGCCTAAAACCGCTTGTTGATTATCCAGAAAAAGAACGCGAGCTTTGGAAAAGGTTTGATACTACCGCTTTTGAATTACGTATAGCAGAGCGTAATATTTCTGAAGATGAAGTAATACACCTGTTGGATTTCTCAAGATATTATGATGTACTGCAAGTTCCGATACCGAGAAATCGTGAAAGTATTATGGAAGATTTTTGCCATGAAAAATTCATAAAAAGAAATGAGGCAGGAAATTATGATATCACCAATCTGGGTGCGCTGGTAATCAGCAAAAATATCAAAGAATTTGAACCGCTGGGTAAACGGGCTGTCCGTGTTATCCGATATAAGAGCAGCGACCGACTGGATGGCATCAGTGAACGGGAATTCTGTTCAGGATACGCTTTTTCCCATGAGGAAATTGTGCAGTACATTATGGCCGTAATTCCACAGGAAGAAGTTATTGAAGGATCCGTGCGCAGATCTGTATATGCATTCCCGGAAATTGCAATTCGTGAGTTGCTTGCAAATATTATGATTCACCAGTCGCTGGAACAGCGCGGAACAAGCCCGATGGTAGAAATTTTCAGCAACCGGATTGAATTTTCTAATCCCGGAGCTCCGTTGGTAGACATTAACCGTATGGTAGATACTGTTCCAGTATCAAGGAATGAAAATATCGCGGGTTTTCTGCACAAATGTGGTATTTGCGAGGAAAGAGGAAGCGGTTATGATAAGGTGATTCGATCTACCGGAAAAAACAAACTGCTTGCACCGATGGTAATTAATCAGAGTAATCAGTTTACGAAAACGGTTATGTTCGCAAAAATTCCGTTTAGCATGATTACAAAAGAGGATCGGATTCGCACTTGCTATATGCAGGCATGCCTGGCATATGTAGAATTTAGCGCCATCAGTAATTCGGATATAAGGGAGTTGTTTGATCTGGATGAGAAAGACAAGGTAAAGGCATCCAGAATTATTAAGGATACCATAGCAGCGGGGCTGATAAAGCCGCTGGATCCGGATACCGCGCCAAGATATATGAAGTATATTCCGGCATGGGCGTGATTTAAGTTTCATTAAGTTTCAATATTTAACGGAATTCGCGCCAAAACTCGCAAATAATGGGCTGTTTAACATGATTGTGCGGTTGAAACGCTCTGATTTAAGTTTCACTAAGTTTCAATCCTGGTGTTTTTATACAAATATGTGCTGAGATGGATTGATGCATTTCAAAATCCGCACCATCGGTTCGGATTTTGCCAGGCGGTATCTCGATGTGGACACATGGTTAATGACAAAATTATACAGGAACTGAATAAGCGCTTTGCCGCTCCGCTGCCGGGGTTTTATAAACGCCGTATTTTTATTTGGAAAGACGGTTTGACGAACCTTATAGAAATGACTCCGCAATACTTAAAAGCATCAGCAGCGCGAAGACAAAAATAATATCCCACAGAATAACCCCGATGATGTGTGCAAGCTTGTTTTTGCTTCGGGCAAGAGGAAATAACCGCTGGACTCCAAGGTAGTTCGCGGAGAAAAATACGACAGTAAACATCGTCAGCGTGAAGTCGATCCGGTTTAGTATCAGGTCGAGTTGTGAGACGGCATCATCTACCTGCAGCGTGAAACCAAAGTAAAAGAGGAACAGATAGCCAAAGGTTGAAGGAATCATGCGGGCAGGGTCGCCGCGCCGAAAGCCCGGAGGCAGAAAACGGCGGGAGGAAGAGGCGTAAGTGATGGCGGAAAAGGAATCCTGAGCGACACTGCGGGGATTATCGGCAAGAACGCCCTGGTTGATGTTGCAGGAGCTGTCAGAAGGAGTGCCCTGATTGCCACCCACGGAATCGCCAGTGGTGGCATACGGCGGCGTATCGTTGCGGTGACTGACGGAAGAAGCACCCCGCATAGGGTGGCTGGAATCATCTGTGGAGAAAGACTGACCGGCCTTTTGAAAATTTTGAGATGTGTCCGTGGAAGAATCCTGCACGGCACTCCTGACTGTATCGGAACTGTTCATTACCAGAAGGATAGCTTCTGACAGTTCATCCGCACTTGCGAATCGGTCCGCGGGGTCGAGCTTCGTGCACCTTTTTATAATGGAAGAAAATCTTCCGACATCTTCGTTGCCGGAGCCAGCCGAAGGCATCCGCCCAGTCAGCAGCTCATGAAACAGCACGCCGATCGCGTACAGATCGGTCTGCGGAGAGGAAACCCCGAAGCCGTACTGTTCCGGCGCGGCATAGCCGGTCGTGCCGAGCAGTCTGGTATCTCTGTATTCATCCGGGGAAGAGAACTTCGCTGCATTAAAATCAAGCAGCTCTAAAATACCGTCCGGTGACAGGATCAGGTTGGACGGCTTGATATCGCGGTGGATGATCGCGGGCGTACGGTGATGGAGGGCGGAGACGATCCGGGTAAGCTGCAGCACAAGGTTCGCCGCCTGTTCTTCCGGGCAGGGGCCGTCCTGTTCCAGCAGTTCCGCCAGGGAGGAACCAGGCAAATACTCCTCAATCACGGTGAGCGTTCCTGTGTCCTCAAAAAGCGCAAAAATTTGTGGGACATGTTTCACGGGCTTGCGTATCAATGACCGGAAAACTTCCGCGCTGTATACGGTCAGCTGTTTTTTGACATAAAATTTCCCCGTTTCGGTATGCTGCACGAGTTGCACGTGGTGCTTCGCGCTGATCTCGGCGACTGGGCGGTAGACGGAAAGGGCAAGTTCGTCGGATAGTTGCATGTCGGTTCCTTCTCAAAAATATTTTTTAAAGCTACTAAAAATCTCAAATCTATGATAGAATTTTAATCACAGTGTTACTATTCATGGAAGTCCTCTATGAGTCAATAATTCCACGTTGAACTCGCTCATAAGGGAATTGTTGACTTATAGAGGCCGTGAATAATAACATCACAGCTGTGATATTGCCAGACTATACCACAAGAGTTGGAAACAAAAAAGAGAAAATTTTATTTTCTGCCGAATTATGTAAGGCGCAAGGCATATGAAATTTTTCAGGAAAATAATCGGTTATTTTAACCCGACTCCAACAACGCTAACATCGGTAGAGCCGGCAAGCGAAAAAATGTACAGGATCGAAACAAACTTAGAAAAGGCTGCTGTTCGCGGCAAGCAGGGAAGAACGAAATGAACGATTACCCCACAAACATGCTCGATGAGGTGCTGGAAAGCACTTCGCCGGAGCAGGTGAAAGAATATTTGGATGAATATGAAGACGCGCTGGTCTCGGGAGATCACCCGTTTGCGGATTATTTCCGCAGACTGCTGCGCGAAAAAGGCATGACAAAACAGTCCATTTTGGCCAGGGCAGAGTTTACGGACAAAGTTGGTTATCGCCTGCTGTCTCAGGAGAGAACCACAAAACAGAGGGACTATATACTGCGCCTTTGTCTCGCGGCGCAGTTTACGTTAAAGGAAACACAGCGCGCACTGAAGCTGTACGGCATGCCGGAACTTTACGCGAAGGTGCCGCGCGATGTGGTGCTGATCATTGCGCTGAATCAGGGAGTGTATGATCTGGGCGAAGTAAATGAAATGCTTCTTGCACATGGGTTTGAGAGATTGCGAAAGCCGGAAGAGTCAAAAAATGTGTGAAGTTTTTTGATTTTTCCCCCTTTTTAGGGGGTGGAGTATTTGTCCTCTGAATGATAAAATTCTTCATTATCTGCATTGCAGAGATGTAGAGACATATAGGTCAGCAGTACAGATAATGGGATTTAAATCACAGGAGGAAGCAAGTCATGAAAGTCTGGAAATTGGTGTCAGGAATTTTGTCCATCATTTTTTTTGTGGTGGTAATGTTTCAGTCGTGCGCGGCAGGTCTGGCAAATACTCTGTCTGAAAACGGAGAGGTGGGTGGTTCAGCGGGAGTGCTGGTAAGTATTATGCTCTTGGCTGGCGGGATTGTCTCCATCGCGGTCAGAAATTCAAAAGGAAATGGTGGCAATATTGCCATTATCATTTTGTATGGTCTGGGTGCACTTTTCGGCCTTACGATGGCCGGCAGTTATGCGGATCTGAACATCTGGGGCGGATGGTGCCTGATTTGTGCGGTACTGGCGCTTGTAAGCATTTTTATGAAGCCGAAGCAGAAAGATGCTGGCAGGAAAACTAACGCGAATAACTCAGCAGACCCGGAATAAATCTACGAAGGTTTGCAGAAATCTGAATTCATAGATCCGAGGGAGAACCTGGCGTGTAAAAATACGCCAGGTCCTTTCATTTTTGAGGATAGCATTCCACGTCAACATCAGGATTTTTGATTCTGGTGTCAAATAATTGGCTGCGAAAAGCGATATTTCATGACTTGTAAAATAGTTGTAAAACGGGGGAAACTATCTTGACAGTTTCCTACACTTTTGATAATATCTTAAATCGAAACCAGAAACAAAATATCGGCCTAACGTCAGAACATCTGGCATGGAGTGAAACAGACAGACGATTTAAGCAGACTTAAGCAAGGAGGAGTTATGGTAAGTGAACTACTGACAGGCGTAAACCCGATCCCCGTGATCATCGGCATCATCGTGGTGGTGATCCTTCTCATCATCGCCAGCGGCTATGTGAAGGCCCCGCCGGATATCGCGTATATCATTTCGGGTTTAAAAAAGAAACCGAAGATCCTGATCGGCCGCGCGGGCATCAAGATCCCATTTTTGGAGAGAAAGGACACGCTGCTGGTGCGCCAGATCAGCGTGGATATCAAGACAGGGAACTTTGTGCCGACGAAGGACTACATAGGTGTGAAGATCGACGCTATTGCAAAGATCCGCGTGATGACGGACCCGGTGGGCATCGAGTCGGCCATGCGAAATTTCCTGAACATGAATGAGCAGCAGATCGTGGAAGCGCTGACGGATTCCCTGCAGGGCAATATGCGTGAGATCGTGGGCACGGTGACGCTGGATGAGCTTTGCCGCGACCGCAAGAAGTTCGGCGACGGTATCCAGGAGAAGGCGCAGGACGACATGACGAAGCTGGGCATCGAGATCATCTCCTGCAACATTCAGGAGATCGAGGATGAGCAGAAGCTGATCCCGCAGCTGGGACAGGATAACATGTCGCAGATCCAGAAAAATGCGTCCATCGCCAAGGCCGAGGCTGACCGTGACGTACAGATCGCGCAGGCGCGGGCCGCGAAGGAGGCCAACGAGGAGCGCGTGAACGCGGAGACCGCCATTGCCGAGAAGCAGAACGATTTTGCCATCAAGCGGGCGGAACTGAAAAAGGCGGCCGATATCAAGAGCGCCGAGGCGAACGCCGCCGGGCAGATCGAGGCGGAAAACCAGCGCCGGACCATCGGCGTGGCCGCAACAGAGGCGGACATCGCCAAACAGGAGCGGGAGATTGAGTTAAAACAGCGCCAGGCGGACGTGCGGGAGCAGGAACTGGCCGCCACCGTGCGCAAGCAGGCGGACGCGGAAAAGTATAAGATCGAGCAGGAGTCCCAGGCGGAACTTTACCGCCGCCAGAGAGAGGCGGAGGCAAAGCGCTTCGAGAAAGAGCAGGAGGCGCAGGCCGCGAAAATCAGTGCGGAGGCGCAGCTCTTTGCAAAGGAGCAGGAAGCAAAAGGTATCGCCGCGGTCGGGCAGGCGGAAGCGCAGGCCATCGAGGCGAAGGGCCTCGCGGAAGCACAGGCCATCGACGCGAAGGCAGAGGCCATGAAGAAGTACGGCGAGGCCGCCATGCTGGAGATGGTCGTGAAGATGCTGCCGGATATGGCCGCAGCCATCGCGAAGCCGCTGGAATCTGTCGACAAGATCACCATCATCGACGGCGGCGGTGAGTCCACGGGCGTGGAATCCATGGGCGGCTACGTGCCGGGCATCTTAAAGAAGACGATCGAGTCCGTAAAAGAGACGACCGGGCTGGACCTGGTAGATGTGATGAAGAGCAGCACGATCCAGGCGAAGACCGACCGCAATGTGCGGGTGAATCTCGAAGGAACCGGGGAGTCGGGGGCGAGAGTGAATATCGACATACCGGCGGAGGAGTAAGGGCGGATTCCGTTTTCGGTGGCAGATGAGCAGTTTCAGCTTCCGGCGACAGAAGGCACGAGCAGTTTCTGCTTACGACGACAGAAAGCACGAGCAGCCTCGATTTCCAGAGACGGAAGACACAAGTAGTTTCAATTTTCGATGACAGAAGGAAATAATAGCAGACAGTTTAAGGCAGCTTGCGATGAAATTTCGCGGACTGCCTTTTCTGAATGATTTGAAAACAGCTTTTCATATGAGAATCTTTATGCTACAATGCGGCAAAAGGAAAATACAGAATCATATTAAGATGCAGGTGTCATATTAAGGAAAGAGAGGAGAGCCATTATGATATATGAAACAAAAAAGATAACTCTGAAAGACGGCCGCACCGCCATCTTCCGCACACCGTATACCACAGAAGCCGAAGCGGCAGCCATGATGGATTACCTGCGCACCTGCGCGTCGGAAACGGAATTTATCATCCGCTATCCGGAGGAATGCACGGATACGCCTGTGCAGGAGGCCGCATATCTGGAAAACATTAACCGGTCAGAAAACGGCCTTATGATCGTCTGTGAGATGGATGGCGAAATCGCGGGGAACTGTCAGATCGTATTTAGCGACAAAATGAAAACCCGACACCGGGCAACGGTGATGATTGGGCTTCTTCAAAAATACTGGAGCCTCGGCATCGGCACGGCGATGTTTGAGGAGATGATCCGCATTGCGGAGGGCAGACAGGTGTGGCAGCTCGAACTGGAATATCTCGAGGGGAATGAGCGGGCCAGAAGACTGTATGAGAAGATGGGGTTCGTGCAATATGGGGAACGCCCGGATGCGATTCGCCTGAGGGATGGGACGATGCGGAAAGAGATTTTGATGATGAGAAAGTTGGGAGTTGCTGTAGAATAACATGGTGTAAGATGACTGGACTATTTGTGTATGTGTACGATCCATGAAACGCGCTGTTTGTAGAATAACATGATATTAGGATGATTCGGTTATTTCGTGACAGATTCTTAGAAAAGCGTTACTCTAAAAAATTTTTTGAAATAAACCGAAAAATCCATCCGATTTTATACAATGGAAACCTACTGGTATGGAAAGAGGTTTTTATGGTGAAACATCAGAATATTATCTATGAAATCATGCATACGGAAGAACCGGTAGCCCGTGTTTCAACCGCGGGCGAGGCAGAAATCATGCAGGAAGATTTTATGCCGTACGACCTGTATCTGGAGCCGGAGGATGAGAACGACATCGACATCCGCATGAATAATCTGGAGAATTTCTACCACTGGTGTGCGTCCCGCATGCTGACGCTGGACAGACAGTATGCGAAAGCGATACTGAACAGCATTGGAGCCAGCCAGGCAGTCACTGACCGGGATCGGGCAAATATTGCTCTCTCGTACCACTGTGTAACGCTGACCGACGTGTTTTGGGTGCGGAAACAAGGCGAAAACGCCAGGTTTGAAGAGATAAATCTCTATGACCATTCCCTAAATGACGCGGTTGCGGCAATATCGCTGCGGGGGCGGCAGATGACCGTGACAAACAGGGAACTCGCGCAGGACATTTCAACGGGCGGGTGCTTTCCGAAGGCGTGGATCAGAGAAAAAAATCTTTTTCTGCTAAAAGGCGGCAGCGAGACCGCCGTCCGCAACGAGCTCCTCGCAAGCCGCATCTGCCGCTGCTTTGCTATCCCGCAGGTGGCGTATGAACCATATATTTTCGAAAACCAGCTGGTCTCGAAAAGTGAAATCTTCACATCAAAAAGGTACTCCATTGTTACCAAAATGGCGTTTGACATCTACGCGCTAAACCATGACCTGGATACGCTGGAAATGTGCAAAACTCTGGATCCGATTGCATACTATGGCATGAATATTCTTGATTATCTGGTCGGGAATACGGATCGTCACCCGGAAAACTGGGGCTTTCTCGTGGATAACCGCACGAATCGATGCGTATCCCTCCACCCGTTGATGGATTTCAACCAGAGCTTTCTCTCCTATGACGCGCCGGACGGCGCAAACTGCCTGACGGTATTCCCGGCGCGAATGACACAGCGGGAAGTAGCAGTGGAAGCGGTCAGCCGGATAGGACTTCGCCAGGTGCGCGAGGTGGATGTCAGCTGGTTTGGGGGCAGAGTGGAAGAGGCGCAGATGTTTATGTGGAGGCTGGAGGAGTTGAAAAAGGATACGATAACATGAAAAAGTACAAAGCTTCAGAACATAAAGTTGACCTGTATGATATTGGAGATGGATTAACTTTAATGAATGTTATACTGAAAAATCAGAACGGAGAGATGATGGCGATCGATACGTACATTGGAAGGGAAGGAGAAGAGTTTTCATGTGTTGGTCATACGAAGGCTCTGGATCAACCGGGTGTGATTTTCAGTTATGCAAGATATGTCAGGATGATGGAGGCGAATTTATCATGGTACCGGGATGCTTTTTTTACTAATATCGGGGAGGCACCATATAAATTGTGAATGTGACTGACGCGACCTTGGAACCAATCAGTTTTATGAAAAAATCGTTGTTGAGGTTTCGAGAAAATTAAATGAACTCTATGAGGTTTCGAGAAAATTAAATGAACTCTTGACAGAAAAAAATGATATGTTATAATAGCGGCAGTTTCAGGGAAACCATGTTGTCTGAAATGAAAAGGTGAAACAAAAATCCCCTAAGAGGTGCCACTCTTAGGGGATTTTTTGTTTTCTGTTTCAGGCGAGGTAGAAAAACCTCAGGTCAGGAGATTGCCTATTCATCTAACCATTTGCAGATATAATTTGCAATAATACCTGCCAGTACGGAGATAATTAATGAAACCATGCTGTCCGTATCTCCTTTCTCCTGCCAATGTAGGTGAAAACGGCAGGAAATTTATAATAACACAATTTTCCGCAAAAATTTCTTATATCTTTATTAAAAAAACATGTCACACACGATGCAACCTGCCGCATCTCTTATTGCAGTGGAAATATGTGACATGGGGGATGTAATATTTAAATGGAGTGCATATAATTATATAATACACAAAAATTAAAGAGACGGGTGTAATAGAGAACGCCCGGATGCGATCCGCCTGAAAGGTGGGACGATGCGCAAAGAGATTTTGATGATGAGAAAATCGGGAATCGTTGCAGAATAACATGTCAAAAAAGCACTCCCGGCGCAGGCGAGCAGGAGACGAAAAGCTGCCTCATGCTCGTCTGCCAAATCGAAATGCATTTTGTTTAAATCTCTTTCAAAGTAAGAAAATCCCGAATATACGGCAGTGCGGCACCAATGGTGATGCTGTGTTGCGGCATCTTACTGATAGAAAGAAAGTCGTCTGCTTCAGGAAAAGGAGTCAGCTGGCGGATCCTGCGATAGAGCGCGGTCAGGTCTTCTTCGCGCAGGTAGGATGCCAGATATCCGCCGAGGATAAAGTCGGTGTCATGGACCAGGTGTAGCATATTGATGGATGCAGCCAGATCCGTCAGAAATATTTCCCAGCGGTGGGTATGTTCGGCCGAGCCGGAACGAAGTTTTTCAAAAAAGAAATCCGGCGTTTCTCCGTCATTAAGCAGGGCAGTGAGGGAGCATAAGGTTTCCATGCAGCCCTGTTTTCCGCAGTAGCAGATCGCGCCGGTCGGGCGCATCTGGATATGTTCGATCGTAGCGTTATGCCCGTGCCTGCCAGACAGTATTTTGCCGTCGCGGATGACAGCGGCTCCAAGATGCCAGCCGACCGACAGGTAAAATGCGTCATTTAAATTTGGAGAAACCCACAGCTCAGATACGGCGGCACTTTCGGAGTCGTGAATAAATGAACACGGGAAAGGAAGATATCTGGAAAAAGCAACGGCGGAAAGGCCGGTGCAATTTAATATTTTGCCGTAAATTACCCGGTTTTGGTCGGGAGAAATAAGCCCCTGCAGCGCAAAACCGATGCCGAGGATCCGCTCCTGCGAAACTCCCAGTGAGTCAATGAAAGAGAGGATGTTTGCGCTGGCGTTTTTAAAATATGCATCCTCATTTGCGTATTGCATGAGATACACACGTCGGTCGATCATGTTACCATACAAATCTACAGCTATTATTTTCAATTCATTATTCAGAATTTCTACGCCCACACTGATGCGGTAATCGGGGACGATGCTGTAGGCGGAGGCTTTTCGGCCTGCGTATTCCGTGCTGACCTGGCCGCTTTTACAGATCATACCCTTTTTCTCCAAATCCGCCAGATTCCCGGTGACTGTTGGGCGGCTTAAGTGCAGGGATGAGCAGATGTCCTGCTGAGAGACCGCTTTGTTTGCGTATAAATATCGGTAAATCAGATTCTGATTGTTCTGTCGGATCTGACCCGGCGTAATGCTGTCCGGCATGCGTTGCACCTCCTCGGTAGTCGCTGTACCAAAACCTTACAGCGACGACACTAATTTTTCTTCACGAGTTTTTATTATTTTCAGACTTTTGTCTCATGGATTCTTATTATGAAAACGAATTTACAAAACAGATTATACCATGGGATTCAATAAATATAATTGTGCAAATTGCACAAAAATTATCGCATAACTCTGTGATTTTTTACGGGTTGACGAAAGAAAACAAATCTTGTATTATGTAAACACAATTAGTAAAATAATTTTACAAAACACAAGAACAAAACAGACGAAAGAGACTGCACTGACGAAGCAACGGAAGCAACGGAAGCGACGGAAGCGACGGAAGCGACGGAAGCGACGGAAGCGACGGAAGCGA
>JAJQBQ010000031.1 GCA_021203205.1 Lachnospiraceae bacterium
CTGTAATACTCTTCAAATATTTATCTGTATTTGATTGATAGTGATCAAACTTTTTCATCTTTACTTCGTCCAGAACTTGTCCCAACTCATCTAAATTCTCACAGCTGCTTATTAGATTGCTTCCGGTAAATTGTGCTATCAGCTGAAGCTGGTGGTCATCCACATGCTCCCCGTACTTGGCAAGGCGTGGAACGGCAACTACTTTTTTGCCCTTTTTGACTGCTCCGATTATTGCCCCGGTTCCCCCATGCGTGATAATAATGTCAGCCCTCCCCTCCATCTCGGCGAACTCATCACGATTTAGAAACTGCTTATATTCATAATGCTTCGGCTCATAGTCGCTGTATCCTATCTGTGCAACGACAGTATCTTTTACTTCTCCAGATGCAACCAATTTATCCACAGCCATCAACAATCTATTAAATTGGAATTTCTGCGATCCTACTGTTATAAAAATCAATGCCTTCCTCTCCATCCTCCAGGTTTTACGGCTCTGTGCCTTTCGACAAGATACTAAATACGTTCCTTAATAGATGCCACCAAGATAAATCGCATTCGGATAAATGTTAAGCATTGACTCCCACTGTACATAGAATTGGTCAGCAAACCTATACATCAACTTTCCTGTTTCCGTTGCCGATGTCACTTTTGCAAAAGATTCTATGTATATCAGCTTCTTGCCTGAAATTTTTGCAATCAAGCAAATTGGAATCATCGCAAGTACACCTGTACAAATAACAATATCAGGTTTTTCTCTGTGAAATATCCTTAATGACTTGAAAGTATTTGCAACCATTCTTAGTATAAAGCTCTTTTCTTTTCTGTTTACCTGGCTCAAATAATAAGTTCTTTCTCCCTTTACTGTAGTCTTGTAAAGCGTCTCTTCCGTAATGATAAAGCTGTCATATTTCTCCATAAGAGGCTTCAGCATTACAAGTTGCTCATAATGACCACCGGAAGAAGCAGCAAAACAGACCTTCACATTCTTCTTTTCCATAATGCAAGCCTCTTATTTAATCACGTCGAAACAAATCCCTCGTATACACTTTCTCTTTCACATCATCCAACTCAGCGTTATAACGGTTCGCAATAATCGCCTGTGACTGCTCTTTAAAGCTCTCCAAATCGTTAACAACCTTACTTCCGAAGAAGGTACTCCCATCCTCGAGCGTCGGCTCGTAAACAATTACCGCAGCCCCCTTTGCCTTGATGCGCTTCATTACACCCTGGATACTGCTCTGGCGGAAGTTGTCGCTGTTGCTCTTCATGGTCAGCCTGTAAACACCAATCACACAGGTCTTTTCTGCACCGGCTTCATAGTCGCCGCGATTGTAGTAGTCATAATATCCGGCCATGTTCAGAACGCGGTCTGCAATAAAGTCCTTCCTGGTTCTGTTGCTGTCCACAATCGCCTGAATCAGGTTCTCCGGAACATCTTCATAATTAGCCAGAAGCTGCTTAGTGTCCTTCGGCAGGCAGTACCCGCCGTATCCGAAACTTGGATTGTTGTAATGGTTCCCTATGCGCGGGTCAAGGCAGACACCCTCAATAATCTGCTGCGTGTTCAGGCCTTTCATCTCAGCATATGTGTCAAGTTCATTAAAATAGCTGACACGAAGTGCCAGATAAGTGTTCGCAAACAGCTTTACGGCCTCCGCCTCGGTAAATCCCATGATCAGGGTGTCTATCTTCTCCTTCACTGCACCCTCCTGCAGAAGTCCGGCGAATGTGTTCGCCGCCTTCACCAGACGGGCATTCTCCACATCTGTGCCGACAATAATGCGGGATGGATAGAGGTTATCGTAAAGTGCCCTTGATTCCCTTAAGAACTCCGGGCTGAAAATGATATTATCGCAATGAAACCTCTCTCTGACCGAGGCCGTGTACCCCACAGGGATCGTGGACTTGATGACCATAATGGCATCCGGATTGTTCTCGATAACAAGTCGGATGACGGTTTCCACAGCAGATGTATCGAAGAAATTCTTCTTACTGTCGTAGTTTGTTGGCGCCGCAATGACCACAAAATCTGCGGTTTTATATGCTTCTGCCGCGTCCAGCGTGGCGGTCAGATCCAGCTCTTTTTCAGCCAGATATTTTTCTATGTACTCATCCTGAATCGGGCTCTTCCTCTGGTTAATCAATTCAACCTTCTCCGGGATGATGTCTACAGCCGTCACTTTGTTATGTTGTGCAAGTAAGGTGGCAATTGAGAGCCCTACATATCCTGTACCGGCAACCGCAATGTTCAGTCCACTCATTGTTCTGTCTCCTAATATAAATTTCAAAACTACTCCACCGTCACCGACTTCGCCAGATTCCGCGGCTTATCCACATCCAGTCCCTTCGCCACGCTGACGTAGTACCCGATCAGCTGCAGCGGGATCACGGCCAGCGATGCGAGGAAATGCGCGTCCGCTTTGGGGATATACACCACAAAGTCCGCCAGCTCTTCGATCTCATAGTTGCCGTAGGTGGTCAGCGCCATCAGGTACGCCCCGCGGCTCTTCACCTCCACCATGTTGCTGACGGTCTTCTCGTACAGCTCCGGCTGCGTGAGGGTGCCGATGACCAGGGTGCCGTCTTCGATGAGGCTGATGGTGCCGTGCTTTAATTCACCTGCCGCGTAGGCTTCGCTGTGAATGTAGCTGATTTCCTTCAGCTTCAGGCTGCCCTCCAGGCTCACCGCATAGTCGATGCCCCGGCCGATGAAGAAGATGTCCTTCTTGTTGGCCTGCTTCGCCGCGAACCACTGCAGGCGCTCCTTGTCCTCCAGAATTTTCCGGATCTTGTTCGGCAGGGCGGCGAGTTCGTCTATGTATGTTTCGTAATCGCTTTCGCCGATCAGGCCGCGCACGCAGCCCATCTGCACGGCCAGCGTGTAGCAGGCGATGAGCTGTGTGCTGTAGGCTTTGGTGGTGGCGACCGCGATTTCCGGGCCCGCCAGGGTCAGGAAGACGCTGTCTGCCTCACGGGCGATGGAGCTTCCCACCACGTTTACGATGGCGAGGGTGCGGATGCCGCGCTCCTTCGCCTCCCGCAACGCTGCCAGGCTGTCCGCCGTCTCGCCGGACTGGCTGATGATGATGACCAGCGCGTGTTCATCCAAAATCGGGTTCCGGTAGCGGAACTCGGAGGCCAGCTCCACGCGCACCGGGACTCTCGCCAGGTCCTCAAAAACGTACCGGGCGACCACACCGACGTGGTAGGCGGAGCCGCAGGCTACGATGTGGATCTCGGAGATGGCGCGCATGTCATCATCGGTCAGGCCGACCGAAGCAAGGTCAATCCGTCTGGATGATTTTTTTTCGGCCTTTCCTGCGGCAGTTCGGTTCTTCGACCCAAATACATTTGCATCAATATTCACATACGAATGCGTTCTTCCCGTCGCTTCCGTATTTTCAATCGTTTCTCCGACAGTTTCATTTATCGTCCCGAACGCATCCGCATCTCCATTCACATGAAGAGACATTCTTTCCGACGTATCCGTATTTTCAGCTTTTTCTCCGGCAGTATTCTTTTTCGTCCCGAACACATCAGCATTTGCATACAAACGAGTTCTTCCCATCGCTTCTGCACTTCCGGTCGTTTCCTCATGATTTTCCCTCAAAACCGAATTCAGCGTGTCCTCCACCGCCTTCGGCTGCTCGTGGATCTCCTTCATCATGAAATGCTCGTAGCCGCCCTTTTCCGCAGCTTCCGCGTCCCAGCGAATCTCCGTGAGCTCCTTCTGTATTTCATCCCCGTCCAGGTTGTAGAACGTAATCTCGCCCTTACCCAGTTTCGCGATTTCCAGGTTGCCGATGTAGTACACGTGTCTGGTGTATTTCAGAATGGCCGGGACATCGGAGGCCAGGTAGGACTCGCCCCCACTCACGCCCAGAATCATGGGGCTATCTTTTCTGGCCACATAGATCTCATCCGGGTAGTCCTGAAACATCACCGCCAGCGCATAGGAGCCGCGGATGCGCACCATGGAATGATTCATGGCATCCACCGGCGTGTGCTCGTACTTTTTGTAGTAGTAATCAATCAGCTTCACCGCCACCTCGGTGTCCGTATCGGAGTAGAACCGGTAGCCTTTTTTCGTGAGCTTATCTCGCAGCTCCTGATAATTCTCGATAATGCCATTATGTACCGCCACCACGTTGCGGTCGTCGGAAAAGTGCGGGTGCGCGTTCGTCTCGGAGGGCTCGCCGTGGGTCGCCCACCGGGTATGGCCGATGCCGCAGTTTCCGGAAATGGCCATGCCGCCGTCCACCTTCTCGGCCAGTGTCTTCAGCCGCCCTTTAGCCCGGACGATCTCCACCGGCGACGCGCCGTCGCGCACGGCGAGACCGGCGGAATCGTAGCCGCGGTATTCCAGCTTCGAGAGCCCGTCCAGCAAAATCGGGCCTGCCGGGTGATTTCCATTAAAACCTGTAATTCCACACATATTTTTCTCCTTAATCCGGGTAAACCGGAATAGAATTTTTGCCGGTTTCCGCAAAAAATCGTTTATAAGTGCCTAAAATGAAACTCGCGCAGGCTGAGCACTCCCTCCGACCTGCACGGCATTGAATTGCTATCTAAATCTTATTCCGAAGCGTCAGCAACGGGGCAACGAGAATTTCGCCGAGAGATTTGTTTCTCAAGTAAATCTCTCATCTGTAAAATATTTTCCCATCAAAAAAAGACATCCCACAAATGGGTGCCCTTTTTGAATTTCTTCTCTTATTTTGATATGTTTCGTTTCCGCCGGGAAAATTTTCTATAATAAAGAGACTTCTCCCTGTAGTCGATGTATCAAACCCATATCGATTACTCTAATTTTCCACCATGAGTTTTGTGCCGGACAACTCCATCCTCTCCTTAAACTTTACTGTCATCCCCAACATTGCCGGCAGTCTGAGCGCACACCAACATTTTCGAGAGAGCCTGTGCTTTTATTGTAAATTTTCCCCAAAGAAGAAAAATAATTGCTTCCTGATGTTCTATGATTTGCCTCGAACCAGCCAAACTATTCCGCGATAAACGGTTTCAGCTCCTTATACAATTTCTGATCCCGCCCGCCCTGGCGGTATTTTTGAATGAGCCGCAGCCTTGGGCGCTCGCCCTTTTTCCTCTGCACACAATACCTTCCCAGCAGCACAAACGGTGCGACCGGCATCAGGATTTGGTGTCTGTCGCATATCGGCCAGTGTTCTCTGCAGGCATCATTTAAAACCCGGATGAAGCTTATCACCCGGTTTGAGGAATACGGATCCGCAAACAGCCGCTCCCCGTAACGGTCTACTTTTTTCCCGAAATTTCCTTCCCGCAGAACCTGCTCTATCACCTTCTCCGCAATTTGCCCATCGTACGCCATCGCCCAGGGCGCCGCCTCCCGCGGCAAAACCAGATAATCTATGCAGACCCTCGTCATAACACCCGCAAATGTGAGCAGGCCAAAATCTTTCAGCAACGGCTCAAGGTTTTTCCACAGGCGCTTTCCATCTGGGCGCTGCGCGTTCAGTTTTTCTTTCACAAAGACCGCCCAGTCGCAGACCTGCCGCAGACCGAGACCGCTCGTCAGGAAATGTTCCAGTTTGTGAAGAAGCAGGACGACCGCCTGCTGGTCGTCGGCCAGAACCGGAAGGCTGTCTGGAGAACTGTCGAATAAAATCGGTCGATTATCCGGCTGATCCTCAGGCGTTACTGAAAGATCGTCGGGGCGATCACCAAGTGAAATCGACCGATTGTCCGGCTGATCCTCAGACAATACTGACAGACCGTCCAAGCGACTCTCCAGTCTATTCTGCCGATCATCAAACCGATCCGTCTGACTGTTCGGACGCCCGTCAGACAAAGCCGAACCGCTGTCCGTCTGCCCCGGCAGACTGTCTATATACTGCCGACGCTCCAGCGCATCCTCGAGATAGCGCCGAATTCTCTGTACGCACTTTGATTTCTTTCCCAAAAACAGGCCGTTCACTTCCCTGTGAACTTCGACTGCATAATCTTCCTTATGAAGCGCCACATGACAATGATGCTCACCGCCAACGGCATCCCCATAACCCTGTCCCTGCAAAAGATGCACGACTTCCATCTGCTGTTCCGGTTTTACCAGAATGTCAATATCCCCCATGGTTCGCAAAGCAGGATTCGGATAATAGATGGCCGCAGAGCTTCCCTTTAAAATGACACATGGAATCTTCGCCTCTGTCAAAAGCTGTATGACCTGCTGTTGTTCTCTGAGAAGCTGCTCATTATTCAACAGATGAGTCAGCATGTCCTGCTCCCAGTACCAGGCCACCTTCTTCGGCAGGAACCGGCGCTCCTCCTCCGTCAGGGCATCCCAGAGCAGGATGGTCAGAGACTGGCTCGAGGCTTCCCGGTACAGGGCCGCCCAGTCTGTGGATGCGGGTTCAAAATCCGTCGGGCTGTCAAACAGAGCCCGGGCGGTCAGCTGTAATAATATTTTTTCGGTATGATTCATAATGGGATTCTCCATATAATTGCCGGTCGCCTCCAGGCTGTTTGAAAACTCGCTTTTTTGTGGTCCATATTTGAAATATTTTCCCATCAAAAAAAGACATCCCCCGAAAGGGTGTCTCTTTCTGAATCCCAGTATCCGAAACAGGTTTAACCCAGTTCAAAGTATGCAATGAAGACTCTACATGAAACCCGGACGCAATCTCGTCTTTCATATAGAGTCCACAATGCAGTAACTCCTTCTTCGCAATCGGATATCTGCAAATATCCATACTTCTGAATTTTTTACCAGAGTTCTATTTGCCCAGAGCTGCCAGCTGTTTTTCCAGCTCGGCAATTCTGGCATTCTTCTGACTAAGCTCTGTATCCTTCTGGCTAAGTTCCGTATCCTTCTGGCTAAGTTCCGTATCCTTCCTGCTAAGTTCGGCATCTTTACGAATCAATTCCGTCTTAAACTCTGCCTGGTCTTTTTCTCTCCCCGCCTGTAATTCTTTAATCATGTTCTCGTGCTCTTCGTTCTGTTTCTTTTCTTTCTCAATCTGCTCCTGCAGCTCATCAATCATGTACAGCGTCGTATTCTTATCCATCTCCTGCAATGCTTCCGTGTAAT
>JAJQBQ010000030.1:0-16942 GCA_021203205.1 Lachnospiraceae bacterium
TTTATTTACACATAATTGCAGAATTACACTATTTAATTAAGATGGGACAGTTAGCCCATACACTTCAAAAGAAAAATCCATTATTCTTTATAAAACCTGCATATTGAGAAAATAGCAGGACATCGGTGTGGCAGAGCAGAAGAGGAATAGGAACTCCTGTGAAATATTCCGTGTCTGCTTTTGGGAATGTTTTGTGCTGCGCACAGACGAAAAAACAGATCTCAGGCGTCTGGTCCGGACAGGCGCGCCGGTCGGTTAAAAAGAATAAAGCGCTGACATAATTTTTTCATCCACATCATAGCATGACATCAGGGTTAAAAGCCGAAGTCAACGCGAAGTATATTTATTTCGATACCGGCAGGTTCTGACAGGAAAGAGCCGGTATCACAGCTGGCATACCCCCGCTTCTTTGGTAACAGGAGACCGAAAGGACGGGTGAATGTATAAAAAATGAAAGAGAGGAAATGAACGACATGAAAAAATCATTAAGACGAGCCTGTTCCTGGCTTATGGCAATGGTTATGGTGCTTTCCATGGCGCTGTCCGCAAACGCGGCAACCACGACGACTCCGCCGAGCGGCTGGCCGACAACAATTTCGGAAACACTTACCGTAGAGGGTCTTGAGACGGGACTCACCGTGTACGGTTACAAGATTGTTGAGGCTGTCTGGGATGACAACGACAACCTGATCTACCAGCAGGTAGAGACGCTTCAGAAAAGCGTATACGATACCACGACACAGACCTACGTGGATGCCATCGCCGACGTGACGGCGCCCACATCCGACGAGATCACGGCCATTGCGGCAAAGATTATCGCCAAAACCGTCACACTTGACAAGATCACCTTTACCGAGTCTACGACCGATCCGGATATTTATACCGCCGATGTAACGGTTGCCGGAACCTGGCTGGTAATCGTGCAGGGCAGTGAGAATGTGAGCACGGTGTACAACCCGATGATCGTCAGTGCTTATTACACTTACGATGACAGCGGTACTCAGGTGAAGATCGAGTCCGGCAGTGACGCTGTCAGCGCGAAGGGTAACTGGAATATCGCGTCCGCCGCATCTTCGGCTTACGCGAAGTCCAGCACGACAACGTTTGAAAAGACGATCGTAGGCTCCGGTTCGGGCAATGATCACGGCGACGACGTGGCGATCGGCGATCTGATCACTTATCAGATCAAGACGAACTTCCCGACTTACGATCCGACCTATTACAAAGATGTTGTTTTTACTATCACGGATCAGATGGACACTTCTTTAAGCTATGCGGAAGGAAACCATCTGACGATCACCGTGGGCGGAAATGATGTGACAGATGAGGATGCTTATGTTACGGTGACAGCCCCGAAGGCGAATGAGGCAGGCGGCACACTTATCGCGGATTTTGATTCGGACTTCGTGCTGGCGAATCCGGGCGCAGAGGTGATCATCACATTCCAGGCACGCCTGAATGAAACTGCGGGAATCAACTATGACCCGAACGTCAACAAAGCATCGTACAAGTATACCAACGGCTACGACGAGAACGGCGATGCCACTTATTATGAAGACGATGACGAGACTTACCACTATACCTTCGGTATTGATGCTACCTTAAGCGGCAGCACCTCCGGATCCTGGTCAGAGTATACACATGAGCTGATCAAGGTCGCCGCCGATCAGTGGGAGAAGACCAGTCTGACGGAAACTGTCAGCGGCAGATGGGAGTACAATACCTCCCTTGAAGGTGCGGGCTTCCAGCTTCTGGCGGATGACAAGACGACGGTTGTTGCGGATGCGGTATCGGACGAGTACGGCAACCTTTCCTTCACCGGGCTGGATGCGGGAATCTACTACCTGCAGGAGACCAGCGCACCGGTGGGCTATGCGGTTGACAGCACGCTGCATGAGGTAAAAATCTCAGCTACTTATAATGACGACAAGACCAGCGATGAGTACGGAACTCTTACCTCTTATTCCATCACGATCGACGGGGATACGACCAGCACTTATACGGCTACCTATAAGTCCAAAGAGGACGGAACCCATGAAGTGATCGTAAAAGATGTTACCGTGGTAACGGATCCTACGACTGCCCTCATGAACTACAAGATGGGTGCTCTTCCGTCCACCGGCGGCATCGGCGCTACCATCTTCACGATCGTCGGCTGCGTCGTTATGGTAGGAGCCGCGGGCCTGTTCTTCGCAACGAGAAGAAGAAGACAGGCGAAGCGTTCCTGAGCGGGATGAAACGCGAAGGACGACAGTCGAAATGCTCCTGAGCGAAACAAAACACAAAGACGACAGTCGAAATGCTCCTGAGCATGGCAAAACGCGAAGGTGACACGTAATGTGTGCCGGAACGGAATAACAGGTGTGGTTGAACCCGAAAAAGAGAGGAATCAGATTTGGGAAGAAAGCGGAAGGGCAACGGACTGCCGGGATCATGGTTCATGGCAGCGACAGCAATTATATTGTTTCTGGCCGGACTTGCCCTGATGCTTTACCCTCTGGTCGCGAACATTTACAATACAAAGGAGCAGCAGAACCGAATCAGCTCCTATGTTACGCAGTCAACGCAGCTTGTGGAGACTGGCGAAGCGGATTATTCGTCTGAGTGGGACAAGGCAAATGCCTACAATGAAGCTCTCCCGGACGGAGCCGTGACCGTAGGGTTAAGTATTGGCGGGACATCCGTGAGCACTTCCGCAGAGGAAACGGACACTGCTGTAGAGAATACGAACATTTCTGCGGAAGAAGCGGACATTTCCACAGAGGATACGAATACCGCCTTGGAGGAAACGGACACTGCTGCGGAGGAAAAAGACACCGCCGCAGAGGTTGCGAACACTTCCGCAGAAAACACGGACACCGCAGAGGACACGGAAGCCTTATACGCCGGAGAATCCGATCCCCCCGCGTATGAGGACTGTCTGAACCTTACCGGCAACGGTGTCATGGGCTATCTGTACATCCCGAAGATCGAGGTGCAGCTTCCGATCTATCACACGACAAATGATGACGTATTAAAACAGGGAGTCGGCCATCTGGAAGGGACATCTCTTCCGGTGGGCGGGGAAAGCACGCACGCGGTGCTTGCGGCTCACCGGGGGCTTCCCGGTTCATCCCTGTTTACCGACCTGGACCGGCTGGAAGTCGGGGATCATTTTCTCCTGTATATCCTCGATGAAATCCTCTGCTATGAGGTAGATCAGATTTTGGTCACAGAGCCGGACGACACGGAAGCTGTCGCCGTGACGGAGGGGGAAGACCTGGTCACACTGCTGACCTGTACCCCGTACGCGGTCAATTCGCATCGGCTGTTGGTGCGCGGCCACCGCGTGGAGTATTCGGAGGAAACGGCGGAGGTTGTGAAAGCGGAAACAGGCACTGCGGGAATGAGCGTTTATACCAGCTACGGTCTCTGGACCGGAGGCGGTTTATGCATCACCGGCCTGGCCATCGCGGTTTTATATCTAAATGAAAGAAAAAAAAGAAAAAAAGCAGAATGAAAGAAAATTTGGATCGAATCGAAAAGGTGGAAGGGTCGAACCGGAGGGAAGAAGAAAACAAACAGGACGAAAAGAATAAAACGGAAGGGACAAACCAGGAAGAAAAGAGTATACAGGACGGAAAGGATAAAACGAAAGGGACAAATCAGGAAAAAGAGAGTGTACAGGACGGAAAAGATAAAATGGAAGGGATGAATCGGGGAGAGGAAGAGACGACGCAGAACAAAAAAGTAAAAACAGAAGAGTCGAACCGAAGAGTCAGAGAAAAGAAACAGAAACGAAAAGATAATAAAGAGAAGAAAGACATGAAAACTGTGGGAGGGCGGCGCGGGAAGCGATCCGTTTTGGGGCGCATATGGGATGTGCTGATTGCGATCGTGTTCTGCGCGGGCCTTGCCATCATGTTGTATCCGGTCGTCGCGGACGAGTGGAACACCTTTTTGCAGGAGCGGCAGATATCGGCTTACGTCACCAGTGTGGAAAGAGCCGCGGAAGAGGAAGACTTCGATGAAATCTGGGAGGCCGCCCGCGAATATAATGAGAATCTGGACAGTACAAGTATTTATCTGATCGATGTGTTTAACGGGGAGGAGGAATCTTTGGAGGACACGGAATACTGGAATTTGTTAAATGTAACGGGGAACGGAATCATGGGATACATATCCATTCCCAAAATAAATGTAAAGATAGCAATCTATCACGGAACCGGCGAGGATGTTTTGAAAACAGGCGCCGGACATCTTGCTACTTCGCAGCTGCCGATCGGCGGCGAGGGAACCCACGCGGTAATCGCGGCCCACAGAGGTCTTCCGAGTGCCAGGCTTTTCAGCGATCTCGATCAGCTCGAAGCAGGAGATCTGTTTTATATCTATATATTGGACGAAACGCTGGCCTATGAGGTGGATCAGATTTTGCCGATGGTCGATAAGGATGATACGGATACCCTTTACGAGGCACTGGCAACGGTGGAAGGGGAGGATTACGTAACATTGTTTACCTGTACACCTTATGGGGTGAATTCGCACCGGTTGCTGGTGCGCGGACACAGGGTGGAATATGTGGAGGAGGAAACGCCGACCGCAGCGGAGGCGGTGCTGCAGGCAATACAGAATTACTATATGTTGTTTTTGCTGCTGGGTCTTGCGGCGACCGCGCTGGGAATTCTGATCGTGAGGGCTGTTGTGTACCGGGTCGGATTGGCGAAAAAATAGAAATATGAGGCGAAGACGGGGAACAATCCTGCTGTCAATCGGCGTGATTCTGCTGATTCTGGTGGCAGCCCTGTGTGTCCCGGCCACGATCCCGCGGACGCTGGGGTATCAGATTTATGTGGCTGTCAGCGATGACATGGCACCCGGGGTCACCACGGGAAGCCTGCTGTACATCCATCAGACCGAAGGGAAAACCATTGAGGCCGGGGATCAGCTGGCGTACTACAGCGCGGATGGCGGCGGAGTCGTCCTCCAGTGGGTGATCGAAAATGATACGGAGGAACAAACCCTGACCGCACGGACAGAAGGCGCGGATGCGTCGGAAGACCAGACCGTGTCGTACACGCAGGTTCTGGGAATCGTAAAACTGATCATCCCGGAGATGGGAAAATATGTGTCTTTCATAGCATCCACAAAGGGAGTAAGTCTTCTCGGGGGCATGACGGGCCTGGCGCTCCTGTTCATGGGAACGGGAATTGTCCTGGGGAGCGGCGCGAAAAGGCAGGAAGAGGAGAACGGGGAAGATGAAAATCCGGAAGAATGGGATAAAGAAAAAGAGGAAGTATAACGGAGAAAAACCGATAACTATATAGATGAGAAATACGGGATATCCCCGGCGATGATCGGAGGTCAGAGATTTATGAAAAAAATGAAAATCAGAGGGAAAAAACTCATGGCGGTGATTCTGACGCTGGCGGTCTGCTGGCAGCCTGGACTTTCCATGCAGCTATTTGCGTCGACGGTTTCAGAGCCCGTGGTCTCCGGAATTATAGATCCGGATCTGACAGGCTCTATCGCAGTGACCATGCACGAGAGTGACGGAACGGCGGTGGGCGGGGGAAGACTGGCCCTTTACCCGGTGGCGACATTGGAGGCAGATCAGGAAGCAGGGGAGTATAACTACGTATATACACAGAGCTTTGAGGGCCTGGATGCGGCTTATCTCGACGGCACAGCCTATGTGTCCATGGCAGCTGCCGCGGCACAGGTCGTAGCGGAGCAGAATCCGGCGCCGCTGCGGGAGGCACAGATTGGGGCGGACGGCACGGCGGAGTTCACGGAACTGTCGATCGGCCTGTATCTGATTGTCCAGACGGAAGCGGCTGCGGGGTATGAAAAGGCCAACGCATTTCTGGTAACAATACCGATGGAAAGCGACAGCGGATATATCTACGACGTGGACGCGTCACCGAAAGTAGAAGTGGCAGCAGTTGAGACGGAGACGCCGGGAGAAACGGAAACGCCGACGGAACCCGAGACAACTCCTGAGGAAGAGACGACCCCGGAGGGAGAGACGCCGACGGAGCCCGTGACGACCCCGGAAGGTGAAACGCCGACGGAGCCCGTGACGACCCCGGAAGGGGAGACGTCCACGGAACCCGTGACTACTCCGGAGGACGAAACAACCGTGCCGACACGGCTGCCCCAGACCGGAGCGGTGCTCTGGCCACTGTCACTCTGTGGAATGCTGGGATTGATTTTAGCGGCAGCCGGATATTATATGGTGAGAAGCGATAAGAGAAAGAATAATGGGCCGGAAGCGTAAAAGAATCGGATCCGGTTGAACATGAATCGGAAAAAGTATCGAAATAAGTGTGAAATGTGAAAATCGATGAGAAACGGACATGGAACGCAGAAACCGAACGGCTTACAGAAAAAATTGAAACGGAACCACAGGGAGCGGTTCGAAGCATAAAACCGGAACAGAATGTTATGAAGCATAAAAAAGGAAAAGGAACCGCCCTGAGGCGTAAAATCGGATACGGGATGATTTTTGCGGGGGTCCTGCTGATCGCGGCAGTTCTGACCCTGTATCTGCGGGAAGCCTTAAGCGAGTACCGCGCCGATCTGGCAGCCGAAGCTGCGCTGGCGGGTTTGAAAGAGGAAATACAGGAGCTGCAGGCCCTGGAAAACGAAGACAATGCCACAGGCGCAGAAGAATTTATATATGTTCAGGAGGAGACAGATTCCGGGCAGGAAACAGATGCAGATGCGGATGAAGCTGAGACGCCGGAGATGGATACCGTGGAAATCGACGGTTATCTTTACATCGGCTACCTGAGCGTCCCTTCCCTGGGGCTGGAAATCCCGGTGATGGCGGACTGGACCATGGAGAGCCTGGACACCGCGCCGGGGCGCTACTCCGGAACCCTCGCCGGAAAAGACCTGGTGATCGCGGGACATAATTACCGCCGCCATTTCTCGCAGCTGAAATGGGCGGACGGCGGAACCGTCATCGTTTTCACAGACGTTCACGGAACCAGCTATTATTATGAAATCCTGCGGACGGAAACCCTGCAGCCCACACAGATTTCCGAGATGACTGGCATTGCGGGCACGGACGACTGGGACATGACATTGTTTACCTGCACAACCGGCGGCCGCGCAAGGTGCGCCATACGGTGTGTGAGGACGGACGGGTGAAGAAAATAAATGGCATCATGAAACTTAGTGAAAACCCGAAAAACGAAGAAAGAAATCAGGCGAAAACTCGAAAGATTGAAAAAAAGGAACTCGGATGGGAACCCGAAGTCTATGAACGAAAGAAAGCGGTGTGCAATCTGACATACGAAAAAAGTATAGTATTAATTGAGGAAATGGAGGATAACGTAAATGAGGAAAAGAAAGGTTTTGATCGCACTGGCGGCGATGTTTCTGATCCTGCTGGCAGTCGCGGGAGTGTACGCGGCCACATCCGGCAACGGTGAATCAGAGACGGCGCGGGTTACGTTCACGAACACATCGGATGATCAGCCGGATCTGTTTGTGAAAAAGACTGTGACAACGGTGCTGGCGGGGTATACGGTCCCCGACGTGTCCTTCACTTTCGTCTTAAAGTGGGATCTGGACAAGGATGGGGAGCTGGAAACGGCATCGAAAAGACCTTACACGCTGTATGACGTGGACGGAACGGTGATCGCGCCCTCCACAGGTACATACTGGTATACAGGGTCGGACGGCAGCTTCGAGTTGAAGGACGGTCAGACCGCCAGGTTTACGTATGTCGGGAAAGGTATCACCTACGAGGTGACCGAGACGAATCTGGAGGAGCTGAATGCCTCCGGTAAGTTTACGGGAACCTTCTCCCAGACAACGCCTTCGGCGGGGGGAGCAGCATCCGGGACGGTCGCCGCGGACGGCACGATCGTCTATTTCGAGAACTCCTACATCCCGGAAAATGACGACGGAGAAGAGGGCGACCTGGTCATCCGCAAGGACATCCGGTGGAGCTCTTCTTATGATATACCGGCGGATTTTGACATGGGTGAGTTCACCTTCACGATCAAAATCGGGAGCGCGGCTTACGCGAATCAGGTATACACCCTGTATGATACGGAGAGCGGCAATCAGATCACCGCAAAAGCGGGCGATACAAACGCGGTGAAGGCGCTCGATGACAGCGGGAATGAAATCCTTGACGGGGACGGAAACGCAACCTATATCTACCGCACGGACGCCGACGGGCAGTTTACGATTGCAGCGGGACAGTACGCGGTGTTTGAGGACGTTGAAGTACCGATCGATTATCACGTGTCCGAGGCTGACACCGACGGATGGTACGCCATCGGCGAAGTGAACGATGAGGGCGCCACAGAATCTCCGATTGTCTACCTTACCTTCACCAACGCGCCGACCCTGCTGATTGTGGAAAAGGATATGGAGGATGTGAATCTGGAGACGGACACCGGCTTCCGGTTCCTTTTGACGGATGGTAACGGCGACCCGGTCGACGGACAGGAATATTACCTCTATGACAGTGACGGAAATCTGGTGACAAAGGATGCAAACGGTGATGCGGTGACACAGCCGCTTGCGACGGATGCAAACGGAAACTTTACTCTGGACGCGGGACAGAGGGCGCTGTTTTATAATCTTAAGCTGGGTGAAGATTATACAGTGAAGGAAATCGTGCCGGATGGTGCCGGGTATTTTCTCGCATCTGCCTCCAGCAGCTCCGGCGGAGCGTTGGCCAATGTAACGGACAGCAACGGAGGGGCGCAGACAGTTACTGTTTCGAAAGATACGGAGACTCTCTCCTACGTAAACGGCCGGTACGGTTCGCTGAAGATCACGAAGAAGGATCAGTTTGATAAGCTTTTGGAAGGAGTAGAGTTCACCCTTTACGATCTTACGGATTACAGAGCAAACGGAGAGAACGCAACCGCTATAGGTACTCAGACGACGGACAGTAAAGGCGAGGCTGCCTTCAACCACCTGAAAGCAGGCACCTATGCGCTCGTGGAAACGAAAGTGCCGGTCGGGTATGTGGGAATGAGCGGTTATGTGGAAGTGACAATTCCCTATGAAACCAGCAAGGCTATTGTGGATGCGAATAAAATCGACACATCCGGGAACGTAGTCTATGACGAGAAAAACCAGATCTATTATTTTTACGATGTGGAATACACGGTAACGAACAGTGCTTTAATTGATTTGCCGTCTGCCGGTACGATGAACTGGCCGATTGTTGCGGTCTGCATCGGCGGCTGTATCCTGACGGTGGCTGCAGCGGTTCTGCTGTTTGCGGCAAGACGAAGAAAGGAGCGCGCTATATGAAGAAATGGAAGAGATGTACAGCCCTGTTTCTGGCAGCAGTCATGCTGTTCTCGCTGGTGACGGAAAGCCTGTTTATGACGGCAAGCGCGCAGACTGTCTCGGACGACAACGTGAGTGTGACGGCGTCGGGCGACAGCGTCAGCCTGACTGCAACGGCGACAGACGCGGCGGAAACAGCAGCAGAGGAAACGGATGCCGCCCCGGAAGCAGACGCGGAAGATGGGACAGATGCCGTGTCCGGCTCAGAGGATGAGACAGACGCTGCGTCGGAAGATGAGAATGTGGATGAGGATGATCCGGCGGCGGATCTGGATATCGCCATCAGCACATACACGTATATGAGAGACGGGACATCCGCGCTTCTTACATCGGCCATAGCGGATGTTTCATCTGTGGAGGAAACGGCCTCCGCGGAAACAGAGGGGATGACCGCGAAGATTGCCAGCACAGGCGGAAGTTCTACCTGGACTTTTGGCAACTATTATCTGAATGAAGACGATAACTATGATGTCACGGAAACCAACGATTTTACGCTGAAATATCAGTTCTATTATACTACGGATGAGGACCGCGCGGCGCAGACCGTGGAAATTCGCATTCCGGCCGTGCTGTATACGGACAGAAACGGAGTTGCGAAGCTCCCGGATGATATCGGTGTACCGGAGGGGACTCCGGCGGACTATACCTATACGTCCTCATCGCCGTTTAACTACTACCTTGATACAGCTACGAACGAGCTGGTTTTCTGGAACTACAGAGAGATCACCTCCGGTTCCCGCTCGACCGTACAGGTGCTTTACAAAGTCGAAGACATCATGTACGTAAAGGACGGTACGACCTGGAGCATCACGCCCACCATCAGCGTGACCCATGAGAACGGCACTGTCGATACAGGTACCGGTCAGACCATGACCGGCCTGGTGGATACGGGCATAGAGCTTTCCGCAGTAGTGAAGTCCGTCTACAATGACAGCAGCGCAAGCTATACACCCGGCCTTTACACGGAAGCTCAGGTGGAAAATTATATCAACACGGAGATTCCGTCCCAGTATGCGGGCGATAATTTTGACGACTATGTATTTGCTGTCTGGACGATTTATGTCGGCGGCGACGCGACGCAGGAGTGGTCGCTTCAGATCAAAGATACTCCCACCGCTACGGCGGCAGACGGCGTCACTCAGGTGAGCGGAACCGTGGTTGGTTACAGCTGGAACAATTCCACCGGCACCGGGAGAAATGAGACCATTTACGGAGTTACCTACAATACAAACGGAACAGTTACAATTTCAGCATGTACACAGACCCTGCTGCTGGTTCGCCTCTATGTAGTGACGGCTTACAAAAAGACAGATCTGGGATATGACAGCAGTGTCCATTATGATGAAGATACAAACAATAAGATCGTGCTGAGCAATACGGCGACGGTGACAATGTATGCGGACGACGGTCTCGACGCGTCACAGACAAAGTCCGACTCGGCCGATTTTACCTGGGTGGATTACGAGTGGAATTATCCACAACAGTACATCGGCGTCAATAAATATCCGGTGTATGATTCTCCTTTAACCACCTACAGCGCGTGGCTGGATATTTATCGGAACAACCGTGCGGAAGGAAAGGACACTTCCGGCATTTCCTATTATCTGATCAGCACCTGTTACGGCGGTATCTATACCCACAATGTAACAAATGCGGCCAGCACCCTGGGATATAAAGAACTGATCGCCATGGATTCTGCCACATACGGCGACCCGCTCTGGAGCGACACCCTCACGCCGTACTATGAAGTAACCACGGTGGACGATGCGTTGTATCTGTATCCGGATGGGGATCAGAGTCAGTATGTGATTCTCGACGAGGAGGATTACTATTATTCTTCCGTCACGGTGATGCAAGTTGATTCCGGGTACGACATCTTCGAGGATTCGGAATCCGACGTAATTGAACAGTGTACCAATACATTTTCGAACGGTGAGTATGTGATCGATCAGGGCATCACGATTTACGCTATGTACGCGAAGCCTGACTACAGTATTATAGATACAAGCAAAAATTACGTGATGGCTGGCGAGTTGTATGATGTTGACAACCAGTACGGCACCGGTACCAGCACCTGGAGTTATGTGGGTCATGTGGACTGGGACGCCTCCGGCGAGATGACCTATACCTTTACGGATGAGCAGCTGGCCATGGAACCGTACCGGGTCATGGTGGTTCATGACTCGGTCAACTATCTTTCGGAGTGCTATATCTGGGTTGATGTGACGCTTCGCGCCGATTCTCCGGCGCTGGCGCAGTGTGTGACGGAGGACACGACTTATATCGAGCTTGAGAACATGGCGGGCGTAGCCGGAGAACTCTTCAGTTATAAGAGAGATTCGGTGAATGATGAATGGGAAGCCGTAGAATGGAACGGCGGCACGGTAAAACATGCCTGGTTCCACGATTATGACAATTCCTATGATCCGGTGACAAACTATTCGGAGCCGGGGATCGTTGATTACACGCTGGGACTGTACGGGATGTACCTCATGCGGGACGGCGGCTGGGCGGAGCTTACATCTCTGACGACCCACACGGAGTCCTACAAAACGAGCACTCTGGAAAATGATGCGGCGAACGAGAGGGTGGTGATCACCTACACGATCACCGCATTTGAGGGATATGAGATTTCGGATCAGGATACGCTGGATACGCTTCTCTCCCAGGGCTTTGACATGGATATCCGCGACGAAGCAGTGTTCTATGATCTCCTGCCCTACGGTGTTAATTTCAATCTTTCCGCCGGAGTTACAGCGGGACAGATACAGAATATTACGACAGGAAATACGCTCAGTGGCGCCACGGATTACACGATAGACACTTCATATTGGGAAACGACAAACATTTCGGTGACGGTGGGCGAGGATGATATTATCGCAAACTGGAACGGCACAGGCCGTACCATGGTGGTTTTCCACGTGAAATATACCGGTGCGGATCCGCGTGTTCTGGATACTTCCAACGGCCTGTGGTATCAGGGATACGGCATACAGTTCGAGGCATATTACGACTGGGAAAGCATCGAGATGGTGGAGACGGAGTATAACATCGCCGCCTATATGCCGGAGGCAGGGGATGATACCCCGCTTTACGGTCCCTATGCGGATGCTGTTGCCGGGAATCTCTCGGAAGGGCTGGTATACCCGGACGACGGAACCGTGCCCAGCGTGGTAGGCCAGGATTATTCTCCGTTCACTGTCGGAGATATCAACGGGGACGGAGTGACGGACATTTACAACATTCTGTACTCCAGAACCCTGAACCCGTACGATGTATCCACCAGCACATCATCGGATATTCAGAAGCTGGTGAGGGCGGATTCGGATGTGCTCTCATCCTTTGGCAAGACTGCGGTGGTCGATTTGGGAGGAAGCTATACCTACCAGGTTGCGCTGAATAACACCGCGGGCACCATGACAAATATCGTGATCTACGACATCCTGGAAAAAGCCTATGATACCCGCGCCGAAAGGGATTATGAGGATGTCTATGCCGTATTTGAGGATGACAAAGAGGCAAAAGGGTACTGGCAGGGAACTTTTACCGGCCTTAACACCTCTGCACTGGATTCGCTGGGAATAAGCTATACTGTTTACTATAACGGCAGCTCCGATGCGGTGATTTCCGAGGGGGCTTCGGACGGCTCCGGCGTGATCACTTACCCGACGGATGTTCTGACGGAGGCAAACGGCTGGTATACCGCTGCACGGTGGGCGGAACTTGGATATGATTTGAGTGATGTGAAGGCGCTGGCGGTGGATCTGGGCAGCTATGAACTGCAACAGGGAGATTCGGTGAGCTTCGAGGTGCACATGGAGGCACCGGACACACTGCAGACATATACTTATGCATTCAATAATGTAAGTTACTATACGCACACAGTCGACAGCACCGGTAAGGTGACAGAGGGAACGACGCCCAGTAACTCTACCCGCGTGAAGCTTTCCGACGCCGGAAATATCGAAATTTTAAAGAAGTTCGGCGATGCGGACAGCGTGCCGTCGGCTCTGAAAAATACTTCGTTTACCTTTACGCTGGCGACGACCGAATACCGGTATACCGAAAAGCTGGATGCCAACGGCGATCCGGTCGTGGACGGTGAGGGAAAAACCGTATATGTGGCGGAAGCTTATGAGGCGCCTTTTGCCAACCAGCTGTACACACTGTACGAGTATGACTCCGTGACAGGCGAGTGGGTCGCCTCCGGCATGGTCAGTTCTACAGATGCCAACGGCCGGCTGACACTGAAAGCCGGCCAGAAGGCTGTGTTCTCGGACGTGGCGGACTATAAAAACGTGACAGTGACCGAGGAAGAGAGCTCCCTCTGGAAACAGGACGCAGAAAAAGAAGAAAAAACCGAGACGGTAACGACGGATGCGCAGACCGGTGAAACCGAGACTGTCTATACGTGGATCTATACGTTTACCAACACTTACCGTTCGCCGGTTTACCTGTACAAGACGACACGCATGACAGAATATGCGGACGCCGACGATGCCGTAAAGATCGCGGATGCCGAGTTTAAGTTTCTTGTGGAGGTATGGGACGAAACCGTCGAAGTCACAACGGTGGATGCGGCAACCGGGAATACGGTAACAACCTACGGGGCCTATGTGCCTTACGCGAACAAAACTTACAGCCTGGTGGATAAAGTGCTGACTGACGGCACCAGCCCGACTATACTCGGCACGGGGGCCACCGATGCGAACGGATATCTGACCATCGGTGCAGATGACATCGCTGCCGTTTACCTTGGCGAAGTGGGAACCGCGTACAGGATCACGGAAGTAAATATTGATGAAACCCTGTGGGTATGCAACGAGGCCATGGTCACCGGGACATCCGCGGTATACGGAACCTCCAACACGATCACAAATATTTATAAGAACAGGACACTGTATCTGACCAAGACCGTGGAAGGCTACGACGGCGACCTGGCGACACTCGATGCCACCTGGACCTTTAAGATAACCAGGATCGTCGGTATAGATGAGAAGACGGGAAATGAAATCCTGGAAGACTTCAATGGAAGCTGGTACATGGTAGATTCTTCCGGAAATAAACTGACGGAAGCCGGGACTTCGGGTGAGATCAAAGACGGCGTATTCTCCTTCACAGGCGCCGGTTCTGACCGCCGTGTGGTGATCGAGGATCTGACCGCCGGACAGCAGTACCGGGTGCAGGAGATTTCCATCAGCTACACCGACGAAAAAGGTGACACCCATACCTTCAATTTCGCGGATAAGACGTCTGCGAACTATGTTCCGGACGGATTTATCTTTGACTTTGGAGGCGATGAGGAGTTTGAGGTGACGATGCCTCTGTATGTTGCATCCTTCTCATCCGGTATAACCAACGAGTATCTGTTGCGGGATCTGTCCGTCAGCAAGGAAGTGGTGACGGCTCAGAGCAGTGCCGGCGGCACAAGCTATCTGGACGCGGAGTTCACATTCCTGTTGGAGAAATATGTGGGAACCGGAACTGCGGCGGATGCGGCCTCCTCCACGGATCCGGCCGACTGGGAAGCGGTCACGGCGCAGGCATATCTGTTAAACGGAAGTGCGGCGGACGGGGCAGGAAATGCTTATCAGACGGATGCGGACGGAAAGTTCCTGCTGAAAAGCGGGGAAAAGGCATTCTTCGACGACATCGGTTTCGAAGGGGATATCTACCGCATAACGGAGATTGTGGATCAGAATGCGGAATACAAACTGGTCTACCCGTCCGACGGATATGATATTCTGGTATTGCAGGAAGAGGATCAGGAATCCCTCTTCATCAACGGAAGCGCCGGGCTGATCGTCATCGAAAAAGACCTGGAGGGTCTGGATGATGTGGGGAAAGCCTTTGTAAAACTCCTGGAAGCGGATAACGACGAACTCCTGCTGGATTCGGGAGAAGACAGCACAATCGCCGGTGAGGACGACGGATCCGGAACCGCAGCCGTATCTACAGAGACGGCTTACGCCATCGATGTGAAGATCACCGTGACGGATGAATACGGCAACGCGGTGACGAACGGAAGCTATACTCTTTACTATATCAACGATGCGGGAGAATTTGTTCAGACATTCAGCTTCAGCGGTTCTATCACCAGCGAGCTGAAACCCGGCGATCAGCTGGTGGTGGCCGGTGTGCCGAAGGGCTACACCGTCACCGCGAAGGAAACCGACGAATGGGAGCGGAAGCTTCTGACACTGTCCCAGTACGCGGCCGGTGAGATCGGCGCGACCGATGTGCTCACCGAGTGGGGTACCGAGACAGGAAGTTCCACCGTGACGGATGACAACGTGGGGATCATCACCCTGGTGAACAACATCTCCACGGCGAACAACGAGTCTGAGATCTACAAGACCATGTCCGAGAATTCCACGGACGTGGCCACCGGCAGCGTTATTACCTTCCGCGTACAGGTTTACAACGCGGGCTCGGGAACCTGGAGCCCGGCATCCGGCCTCCGTTACATTACAATGGATGATTCGGGCGCCACATCCGGGGTGCTGACGACCGGCTCGGACGGGCTGATACAGCTCACGAAGACAGACAACGGCTACCCGTCGATCCGGTTTGTGGACGATATTGTCAGGACAAATGTCTATGAAGGCATGGCGGACGGAGATCTGAGGATCATTGAAGAAAGCAGTCTGACTGACAGCGCCTGGGGATGGCTGTGGGGCTACGGCATCAACCGGGTAACCGATCAGAACGAGGACACCATCATCAATGCCAATGACTCTGACTACAGCTTTGAAGTGGCAAAGGTCATGACGGACGGTTCTACAGGCGACAGCTTTACCTTCCAGATTCAGCATGTCCTTTCCGCCAACGAGAACCCGATCACGGAAGCGTCACAGATTCTGGAATCCGAGGCCGGGGCAGGCTTAAGCTACACGCTCTACAGCATCTCTACGGGGAAGAAAGTCGGAACCGGAACCACGGACAGCAACGGAGAGTTTGAACTGGAGGCCGGCCAGTACGCTGTCTTCAACGTGCCAACCGGCACGATCTGGACCATCCGCGAGCTCGTCACCGCCGGGGCCCTGCTGGATTCGGTGGAAGTAAGCAGCAGCGGAGACACCACAGTCACTGTTCTGACGGGCGAGGACACTGCTATCATTCAGGAGACCTACGACAACTCGTACATGCTGAGCAATGAGAAGTGGTGGAGGGTTATCAGTGACAATAACTGGACATCCATATACCGAATTTATTTTGGAAAGACCAGTGACTATGCAGATAAGATCGACGGACTTACGGCCTACCACGTTGGAGAGAACGATGATGATTTGATTTATCTCTATAAACCGACGGGAGTGTCAGAGATCTACATTTTGGCGGACGATCAGAAGATCGCATTCCAGGAAGACTGCAGTTACATGTTCTATCAGTACGTGACTTATTACTCGAGCGCACGAAGGAACAACACGAACTTGCGGCTGGTTGTCTTTGATAACATAAATACGAGTTATGTGACAAATATGTCCGGCATGTTCTATTATTGTGGTTCGTCTGCATATGGCCTTACACTGGAGAACTTTGAAGTGTTTGATACGGGCAGCGTGACGGACATGTCCCGCATGTTCTATTACAGCCATGTGAAGGAGCTGGATCTGAGCGGCTTTGACACTGCAAA
>JAJQBQ010000030.1:17042-96086 GCA_021203205.1 Lachnospiraceae bacterium
TGTTCTATTACAGCCATGTGAAGGAGCTGGATCTGAGCGGCTTTGACACTGCAAACGTGACAAATATGTCTTACATGTTTGCGAATACTGCCAGTTTGGCATCGCTGGATCTGAGCGGCTTTGATACGGGCAGCGTGACGGATATGTCCTACATGTTCTATTATGCTACCGCACTGAAAGCGCTGGATCTGAGCGGCTTTGACACTGCAAATGTGACAAATATGTCGTATATGTTTGCACATAATAATATTGCAGACCTGAAACTGACCGGCTTTGATACCGGAAATGTGACAGATATGTCTTATATGTTCTGGCAGGCCTACGGGTTGACGGAGCTGGATCTGGACGGATTCGATACGTCCAACGTGACGAATATGTCGTACATGTTTGGGTCTTCTGTCCTGACGAGTCTGGATCTGAGCGGTTTTGATACTTCGAGCCTGACGGATACTTCTTACATGTTCAACAGCTGCAGCAGTCTGCTTACACTGGATCTTGGCGGCTGGGACGTGAGAAACCTGACCAACATGGTTCATATGTTCCATAGCTGCACGAAGCTGACATTTCTGGATCTCAGTAACTGGAACACGGAAAAGGTGACAGATATGTCATATCTTTTCTACAACTGTAATAGCCTGACGTCACTCAATGTAAGCGGCATGAACACAGAAAATGTGACAAACATGTCTTATATGTTCAGCGGATGCGGCAGTCTTACCGAGCTGGATGTTACCAGTCTGGATACTGCAAAGGCAGAAAATATGTCCTATATGTTCAGAGGCTGCAGCAGTCTGACGAGCCTGGATGTAACCGGATTTGACACTGGTAATGTGACAAGTATGGAAGGCCTGTTTGAGGATTGCAGTAATCTGACGAGCCTGGATGTGAGCATGTTTAACACGGAGAATGTGACAAGTATGGTAGGCATGTTCAGAGGCTGCAGCAGTCTGACGAGCCTGGACGTAAGCAGTCTCAATACGGCGAACGTGAAGAGTTTCACAGGCATGTTCGGCAGTTGTACCAGCCTGACGAGTCTGGATCTGTCTACATTCAACACAGGAAGCGCTACCAACATGTCCCAGATGTTCTACTGCTGCAGCAGCCTGAAGAGTTTGGATCTGAGAAGCTTTAACACCGTGAATGTAACCACCATGAGCCAGATGTTTTCCGGATGCAGCAGCCTGACAAGTGTGGATCTGAGCAGTTTTAACACGAGCAATGTGACGGACATGAGCGCAATGTTCGGAACTTCTTCTTCCAGCATCAGCGGATGCAGCAGCCTTGAGAGCCTGGATCTTAGCAATTTTGACACAAGTTCCGTGACAACGATGGCCAATATGTTCAGAGGCTGCAGCAGTCTGACAGAACTGGATCTCAGTGGATTTAAGAACACAAAGACAACGAACATGAGTTACATGTTCTACGAATGCTCAGGCCTGACGAAGTTGAACCTGACGAACTTCTACACGGGTGCCGTGACGACTATGATCTATATGTTCTACGGATGCAGCAGTCTGGAGAATTTGGATGTGACAGGTTTTAACACCGCAAACGTAACGTATATGTACTACATGTTTGCTCAGTGCAGCAGCCTGCTTACCCTGGATCTCAGCGGCTTTAATGTAGCGAAGGTGACAAGGATGCAGTATATGTTCATGGACTGCACGAAGCTTCAGACCATCTACGTCGCGGACGGTGCAGACTGGAGCAGCGATTCGAAGGTGACATCAAACAGTTACAAGCTGTATATGTTCAGCGCATGTTACGCTCTTACAGGCGGAAACGGTACAGTATTCGATGACGATACCGGGACGGATATTACCCTGGCGCGCGTGGACGGTTATCTGGGCAAGATCGGCTACTTCACCGCTGTCAGCCAGAAGCCGACGGAGTAAACAGACGGAACACTTTGCGAAAATCGGAAAACTGACGGAGCAAACGGTCGGAACAGTCCGGGAAGGCCAGAAAAACAGCCGGAGTAAATAATCGGAATAGCCTGTGAAGATCAGGGGAATGTCAAAAGAGAATAACTTAAAGGTAAGCGATTTTACAGGAAAACGGTGCGCGCTGCGGATGTCGAACAGACTGGGCAGCGCGTGCCCCTTACGGGAACAGAGAAACAGGGAAGGAGAAAATTCGGAATGTCAGAGCAGTTAAAACGATCGACTATGACCGCACTAAAGGAGGCCTATGCCGGCTATCTGAACCGGGACTGGGAGATCTACACAAACTCGCTTCATGTGGCCAGGACGGAAATTGATGAAATTCGAAGCCTCGGCCGGGATCCGGATCGCATGGGCCGGGAAATCGAGGTACTTTATCTGACAGGAGAGGAACTGCTGGTCACCGCATTCACTTTTCTTGGAAAACCCTGGGAAATGCGCATGTACTACGAGCTTGCCGCGTACTATATGACCGTGTTCTCATCGAATATTCTGACAAAGGAATCGAGGTTCCTGCCGGAGGGCATCTGTCTGACGGAAGAGTTTCCTCTTCCGGATACGGATCCGGAGGAAGCCATGAAAGAATTTTCCGAAGCCATGAAGGCGTACGGGAATATCACAGACGGCGGTGGAAAAGGGGTAGATGAGCTCTACCGTGCCGCAATCTACTGGCAGTTGGGGGAAGCTGAGAAAGCCTTTTACCATACAAAGCTCGCCAGAACAGAGGGAGGCGAGTGGATACAGGCGTGTGCGGATGAGTTCGAGGAGCAGATGCGAAGCGCGGAATAAAACAAAAATGCGTCTTTGGGGAAAACGCTGATTTTTGGTCAGCGCATGATACAGTGGCATTATATATTTGAAACAGAAGCCGCGAGCCGGGAGAAACTATTCCGGCTCGCGGCTTCTGGACTTTTAATATAACCTGCTGTTGCTGCTTTATGGTTTTTCAATATGATTTAATATCAAACAGCCGGAAAACCGGAGTAAGTAAAAAATCAGTTATCGCTGCAGGCAATCGACGATATGAGAGTAGAGTGTATTCTCTGTTATGCTGCATCTTAGATAACACAATTTTTTTCTATAAGCTTTTGCTGATAAGATGTAAGCCCTGAGAACGGGAGATAATCTTTCTCTTTTTGTAAATATTCGCATAAAAAACTTCGAAGAGGAGATTGCTTTTTTACTGTCATAAACTGAAATGATTCAGTCTGAAATTCATGATCAAAAAAGCAGCTGATAAATCGCTCATCATTATTCCCACTGTGAAGCAATTCATCAAAAATTATTTTACCAGAATAGTTAATATTCTGCAAATCAGCAGTGATTTCTGATAAATAATCAAAAGGAGACTCACATGTACGAATTATGATTAAAAGCATTTTGGAGTCCTCTAAATTAATGATATCATATTCTTTCATCATAAACTGTCTCCTTTATAACATCAGATTAAAAATACTTAGATTGCATAGAACTCATCTATGATTTTTAACGTTCTTTTGATTAGGTCTTTCGCCTGGCTGCAATTAATAAGTCTGGTCGAATCAAGTGGCGCTGTTGGATCATCCCAATGCTCCAATACATGCCGGTTATTATGATAAAATGTATAGCATTTTTCAAGGTAGGCTATTTCTTTCTGGGTAGCTTTTCCGGTGAAATTAGCATTAAGCTGGTAATTGGCACCGTTGAAGCTGAAAAAGTCAAAACCATTCTGTTTAATGTACCGATTATCTGGAGCTATATTTAGATTAATAACTATCTGCTTTAAATGCCCTTCAAGCACTCTCATAGCTGGTTGGGCTAAAAAGGTTCCATCAAACATATCGCCGGAGATATTCAGATTGTAAACTGCCTGATGCAATACTCTTTCCATTTTTGGATTAAACTTGCCATAAGAATTTGGCAGGTAATACTGATATTCATCAAGCACATTCTTTTTATCTATATTTAAACTGTATGTTTGATTAAAAATCCTTGGAATCTCTTCAATATCAACCAATTCTGTGATATATGAAGTTATGGTAGAAAACAATGTTTGTGGCTTTCCCTGAACCATCAATTTATTGTTATCATAGTGAGTGATGCAAATTTTATCTTTCTTTCCTAAACTCAAACGGTATGAAATTCCGTGAGCGATTTCCAGGGTCGTTTCAGTTAAGTCGGAAATGTATTGTTCTTTGATTAATTCGATGATCGCAAGCAAATCCTGACGTTGGATGCCCTCTACTGTAAACCAGAAGTCGCCCTTTTTTATTTTAGGAATTCCGGCACTGTCTTTAAGAGCGGATTTGGCAAGCGCATCAGCCATATCATTATATTTGTTATTGGAATGGGCTGCTACTTTCTGGAAGGAAATTTTAATCGACTTCTTCCACATATCCATCGCATCTACATATCTTTTTACTAATTCATTGTTTGCTTTCCATTCTTTTGTCACCCATTTTTCAATTCCGGTATAATCATACCTGATTTCTATTTCTGAATATTCATTGGTTATAGCCCATTTTACTGCATACATGGCTCCAAGCATTTCTCCTGCAACGTTACGAATTGCTAAAGATGCCGGGTTGTCTCCACTTCCGTTTTCTTTTATAGTATCTCCTGAAGGTGTTATAATTACGCATCCAAAAGAATATTTTCTCAAAGGTTCATCAAAACTCCCATCGACATATGCAATAACTTTTGTTGGTTCCATGTTAGTTGAATCAGAAGATTCAGCGATCATAGATGCATTGTCAGAATTTAAATAATTTTCAGCTTCTTGCAAAGTAGGAAACCCCTTGAATTCTGCGTTGCTGTATCCCGTAATAGAAGCTTTGCATTCATTCCAATTATCAAATATTCCAGTCTTTGTACCTTTACGTACTGCATAGTACTTATTTTTTGCCATAGAAATCCTCCCTACCTGTGAATATTGGATTTTATTATTAATAAAGGGCTCTGTCAAGCGAAAAAGCTTAATATATCTAAAAAGTTTAATATAATTTCCGACAGAACCTGGTGCTGTTTGCATTATAGCTTTTTTACATCAAACTGCTTTAAAGTTCTATTTCAGCTATTTCAGCTATTTCAACTTCCAACAAACAGAATATTAACACAAAATGATAATAATTCAATACAAAACCTTATATTTTATAAACATTTTATCATCGTAACTTGCGATGCAACATGCTCGATCTTTTATAAGTTGCAAAGGCTGGTAACATAGTCACATATTATGAAATGAGCGAGTAACATCGCGTGTAACTATTCGTTAAATCTGCTGTGCTTTCGGACGACCTGATCATCTGCGGACACAACTATGACAGGCATTTCGGAAAGCTGAAAAACCTGGAGCCGGGCGACGAGATCACATTCACGGACGTGCTGGGGAACGTGTTCAGCTATGAGGTCTCCGAGACGGTCATCCTAAAGCCGACGGCGGTGGAAGAGATGGCAGATCAGGAAAGCGGCGACTGGGATCTGACACTGTTCACCTGCACGCTCGGCGGGCGCACGAGGGTCACGGTGCGGTGCATGAGAGTGGAGGAGTAAAAGCGGTTCATTATAATTATGTTATGGCCGAAGATGACATGCGAAACTGTACTGTATCCGGCTTTTTTCTCAGTGGTGTTAAGTTACGGAGGCAACAACAAGTAGTTTGGACATAGTATCCTTATATAATATTTCGGATTGCGCCGAACGCGGTCCGGCGCGGGCGAGCGGGGACAAGTCTCCCCGCTCGATTAAATTATGAGCGATCATTGACCCGACTTGCGGCTTTTCAGCTTTAAAGGTAGTTTTTACCTTGACTTTTCACGGCAATCATTCTATATTTTAAGGAAAAAATGGAATGTTGTCAGCTGCGGATTTATCCGGACAGGAAAGGAAATATATGGCAAAAATATTCAACGTAAACGGTGCATGTAGGCCGGAGCTGCACTATATGGTAGATCTGACTTCCAGACTGGAAGAGATAAAGAAAATGGTGGATGCAGGAGATTATTTTACCATAAACCGGGCCAGACAGTACGGCAAGACAACAACACTGCGGGCGCTGGCCGATTACCTGAAAAAGAATTATATCGTTGTCAGTCTGGACTTCCAGAAGCTTGGCGCGGCGAAATTTGCGGATGAAAATGTGTTTTCCGTGGCATTTGCAAAGCTTTTCTTAAAGAAAATCAAGGCGGAGAACGAGCTGGATCGTGGAATTTTGAAACCGCTGGAAGAGGCGCTGAAAGAGTCGCGGGAGGATATCGAACTCTTTGAACTTTTTGAATTCCTGTCAGATATCTGTGCGGAGGCAGACAGGCCGATCGTCCTGATGATAGATGAAGTTGATGCTGCCATGAATAATGATGTGTTCGTGAGCTTTCTGGCGCAGCTGCGCGCGGACTATCTCGACAGGCCGGGGACGCCTACATTTCAGTCGGTGATCCTGGCTGGAGTTTATGATGTCAGAAGTGTAAAAAGGAAGATTCGCCCGGAGGAGGAACATCAGGAGAACAGTCCGTGGAATATTGCGGCAAAGTTCCAGGTTAGTATGGATTTTTCTGTAAATGACATCGTTGGAATGTTGGAAGAGTATGAGTCAGATTATCAGACGGGCATGGACATACAACAGCTTGGAAATTTGATTTATAATTATACGCATGGATACCCATACCTCACTGCAGACATATGTAAGCTTCTTGATGAAGATATTTCAGGCACTGAAATGTTTCCGAAAAAATCCGATGCGTGGACATCGGAAGGTATCCATGAAGCAATCAAAAAGGTAATAAATGAGGACAACCCGCTGTTCGCCTCACTGCTTGGAAAATTGAAGACATACCCCGAACTTCGCCCAATCTTGCAGAATTTGCTTTTCAACGGGAACCCGATTCCCTACGTGGCGACGGTCTCTTATATTAAAGACGCAGCCATGTTTGGTTTTATTCGTAATGAGAACGGGATGGCGGTAATTTCAAACCGGATTTTTGAAACCGTGCTTTACAATCATTTTATTTCAGAGGAGTTCGCGGGAAACAAAATGTATGAAGTCGGTGTACAGGAGAAGAACCGGTTTATTGTCAGCGGACATCTGGATATTCGACGGATTTTGGAAAAATTCATTGAGACCTTTGGAGAGATTTACGGACATGAGGATGAGGAATTTCTGAAAAAGGTTGGAAGAAAGTATTTTCTTCTGTTTCTGAAGCCGATTATTAACGGGGTCGGAAATTACAGCATCGAGCCACAGACCAGAAACAGCGAGCGGATGGATCTTGTCATTTCTTATCGGGGTGAACAGAATATTCTGGAGCTGAAATTATGGCGGGGAAATGCGTATAATGAGCGGGGCGAGAAGCAGCTTTCCGGATATCTGGATTATTTTCATATGAAGAAAGGCTATATGCTGAGTTTTAATTTTAATAAAAATAAGAAAACAGGGATACAGGAGATTGTACTCGGAGATAGGCTGCTGGTGGAGGCGGTTGTATAGAGAAGGCTTATATTTCCATATTTTTTATAGTTATGTTAGAAAACCCGGTCACGAACAGGTTGAATTCTGTTCGTGGCCGGGTTTTTGCGTCGTTTTCATTACTGTGTTTCCGAAAGCGCGGGAGTTTTCGAAGTCACTGAGTGCACTGAAGTTCCTCCTCCGGATGACCTTGGCGATGCCGGAAAGATGGGGCGCAGTTGAGAATTTTTCCTACCTGGGGGGGGTATTTCCGTCCGGGAGAAACAGCCGCTGCTGCCCGTTCAGGAAGTCGGCGAAGGCGTTTTCATCGAGCGCGTAGTAGACGCGGTTGCCGCTCACGGTGGCGCTCACGAGACCGGATTCCACCAGCTTGCTCATATGGTGGTGGATGGTGTTGCGCGCGAGCTCGAATTCCGAAGCGAGCTCCTGCCCGTAGGCGGAGTGATCCTTCAGGAAGCAGAGAATATCGAACCGTGTGCGGTCGCCGAGTATGCGGTAACAGTCGAATGTCCGCTCGCGGAGATCCGGCTGGTTTTGCACGATATCCAGCAGTTGTTCCCGTAAGAAGCCGCAGTAGATATCCACGGTATCCTCCGAACCGGGTGCGCTGAAGGCAAGAACCGTATCCATGCCGAAAACAAAGGGGTGAATGCGGAAGCGGATGCCGTCCGTGGCTTTTAGCCTTGTCAGATGTCCGAAGAAATCCTCCTGCGGGATGGTGCGCATCTCACTCGCGAAATGCGAGGTCAGTTTGATCATGGAGGGAAGCTCTGCTTTCAGCGATTCAAGAAATGGTGCGATGTGCGCGGCCGCCCGCCGGGCGATCTTCGGGTATTCGTTGATGAGATTTAAGAGCGTGAGCTTGCTCTGATCCGGAATATCCAGCGCGAGAATCGTGCTCATATACAGTGTCCCGGAGACCGGAGTATCCTTCGGGAGATTTTCCGTCAGGGTCAGCGTGTCCAGAATATTTCTGGCCACCTGTTCCTGGGAAAGGGCGGCGATGTGGTCGGTCACCGGTGCCAGTTCGCCCTCAAACTCTCCGAGCATGGGGTAGTACAGCAAAAAAGCCGGGGAGCAGGAGCCGATGGCGTTATAGGGGAACCCTTCGATGTTTTGAAAAAGTTCAATATCTGCGGTATCATCGGGATCGGTCGCAGCCGTGAGACGGTCTGTGAGGGTTCGAAGTTCGGCGAAGCTTTTCTTAAAAATTTCGTCTGTTTCCGCCCGGCGTAAAAGCAGGCGCTGTTCCGTATACTCCCATGTGCGGCCTGAAGCCTTGCGCCCGAGCGCGGCGAGGGCTTCCAGGAGGAGATTCGGATGAGAAAGATATTCCATGGCAGTGTGTCCTTTCTGTTTGTGCTTGTTCTGCGGAGTATACCGTGTGTCAGGCATCGGTCATAATATGCCGTCTGTGCGATGGCAGCACGACATGTAGTCTGTGTGATGGCAGCACGACATGTAGTCTGTGTGATGGCAGCATGACATGTCGTCTGCGGGGCCGCAGGTCTAAGCGTGTCATTTGTGCAATAACTGTATAACATACAGCTTTAAATCGGGCATATTTTGGCGCAATAATATGTCAAAAGAAAGTGCAGATTTGCGAATATCTGCGAAAAAACCGTGAAAAATTGCGGCAAAAATGTGTCCATTTTGTGAAATCAGTATCTCACAAGGGGAGGGCGGTTGTCAACTGTTTTTTAAAAAATACAAAATCGGAAAGAAAAACCGTGAGCGAAGAAGAAAAGACAAAGTTTAAACCTACATAAATGGGAATATTGTTCTATACAGACATGAATGAGAAATTTGAGTAGAACAATAAAGTGTTGTTGAAATGTACAAAAATGAATAAAAGGGAATAATATTAAATGAGAATTCAAGTACGCACAAATACTATTTGAATAAAATGGGACAGTTAGCCCATATAATTTTAGACTTTATTCATTTATCCTTGTAAAACCTTTAAAAGGGTGTAATTTTGTGCATATTTGCAGATTGCTCAAAATAAACAGAAGGATTTGTTCCATGAAGGTGAAAAATCGTTCGAAGACCCCGGAGAAGGTTCCCGTACCGGATTATACGGTGCGGAATACACACGGAAAGGAAGAGTGCAGATGTCAGAAAAGCTTAAACGATCGGCAATGACCGCGCTGGAGAAGGCATATGAAGGTTATATGGACCGCGACTGGGCCGTCTACACGGACTCGCTGCACGACGCGAGAACGAACATCGACGTCATACGTGGACTGGGCCATGACCCGGACCGCATGGGCCGGGAACTGGAAGTGCTCTATCTGACCGGGGAGGAGCTGCTGGTATCCGCATTCACTTTTCTTGGGAAACCCTGGGAGATGCACATGTACTACGAACTGGCGGAGTACTACCTGACCGTGTTTCCGTCTCAGATTCTGACGCGGGATGCGGAATATCTGCCGCCGGATGTGGATTTGCTGGAGGTGTTTCCGCTTCCGGAGGAGAACGCGGAGAGTGCTATGGAAGAATTTTCCAAGGCCATGGACATCTACGGCAGGCTCACGGGAGGCGGAGGCAGCGGCGTGGACATGCTCTACCGGGCGGCGATTGCCTGTCAGCGGGGAGATGCCACACGGGCAAGGCTTTACACGCAGCTTGCGAGGAAAGAAGGCGGCGTGTGGATCGTACCGCACGCGGACAGCCTGGAGCGGCAGATCGCGGAGAGGTGCGGTTAGGCCCGGGTACAGAGAAACACGCGGACAGCCTGAAACGAAAGAACGCTAAGAGATGCGGCCCGCCCAAAAACAACGATACAGAAGGATAGCCCCAGGCAGCTGATGACAGCGATTCGCAGATAACCTTTTCGGAAGAACATATGGGGACGTAAGTCCAAATGTGAGGACATGTGTTTTGTCCGGAAAGGCTATCTGTGAACCGGTGTTTCGGCCCGGGAAAAAACGAAAGAAAGAGGGGGATGGGGGAATCCCTGAGTAACTGACAGGCCCCGGCTGACAGCCGGAAAGCAGACCTTTAAAAAAGGAGGAGCATATGAAGAAAAAGAGATTACAGAAAATCGTGGCCCTGCTGATGGTAGTCGCCATGATTCTGAACCTCACACCGACATCGACCTATGCGACGGCCAGCGGCTGGAGTTCAAGAGACACCAGCATCAACGTATTCACGGCCGATCACATTGACATCGCGGTGTCTACAACGGCGACGCTCGTCATTGATAATGTGACGTATACTGCTACGATTTCTCTGACCGAAGATGATTTCGTGGATAATGTCACAGTGGCGGCTATGTGGGACGGGGAGTCGTTTGACGATTTCACGTACGATTCTTCCAGCGTCACTGACAGTTCCGGCGCATCGAACGGATCCCAGTGGCGTATTGGAACAAGCTATCCGGTGGGTACACAGGCAAATCCGGTGTATTATCAGGTCACATTGTCAAAGATAGTGACCTTTACCAGCACTACGGATAGCACCAGTACCTTTGACGTGACGATGGATTTCGCATCTGACTGGTTCAATTACTGGGATTCGGACAATGACTGCCCGTTGCTGTATGAAACGAGGAATGGAACATCTACAGCGAAAACTGCGTGGACCAACGGCGGTTATGTACAGGGCAGCGGTCTTGATTTCAGTATTTTGGCCCAGGAAGAGCAGCAAACCATCATAGTGAATAAGTACATCGTGGATGAAGACGGCAATGAACTTGCCGTGGATTCGGCGGTGGCTTACGGCATTGATATCTATCAGGATCTGGACGAGGATTTGGTGATAGATACCACTTCAGGCGATGGAATTGTCGCCAGCAGCACCTTAACCGTGGATGCGGGAGACTCGTCTGACACCTTTATGACATTTGAAGATGTGGGGTATTATTGTATTGTGGAAGATACAAGCAGTCTTGCCGGCACCACCATCACGGTGAACGGCGAAGAATATACTTACTCCACCACCTATACCAGTTCTTCCGGCGTACTGGAGTCCACCGGAACTACGGGAACAAGAGAGACGGATACCGGCATGACCGGCATCCTGAAAACCGATGCGAGCACCACACCGGTGTTCAATATTTATAATGTTTATGTCAGCAGCACAACCAGCGTGTCTGTCACCAAGGCCTGGGAGGACGACAGTGATGCCTGGGGCCTGCAGCCGGCAGAGGTTGAGGTGACGCTGCTTGCGGGCGGTGAGACCACCGGCCAGACGCTCACCCTTGACAGCAGCAATAACTGGACGGGAACCTTTGAGGATCTGGACAGGTATGACAACAGCGGAGATGAAATCATCTATACAGTCGTGGAGACTGCGGTGAGCGGCTATACGTCGGTAATTACCGGCTCAGCGGAGGAAGGCTATACCATCACCAACACGGTGGACACCGGCAGCCTGACGCTGGCGAAAACGGTATATGCGGACAGCAGCATTGACACCAGCGGCATGACCTTTACGTTTGTGATTGATGGCTTTGATGCCGATGCCACAGCCACTGTGACGGCTGAGGTCACTTACAGCGACGGGACAACTGAGACGACGACCTACACCGTATCCGGCGGCAGCCTTACCGTTACGGTACCGGCGGACGGCACGGTTACCCTGTCCGGAATTCCGGCGGGCACCTACACCGTGACGGAATCCGGTGAGTCCGGCGGTACCGTGACCGCAAACGGCCACACCTGGACGGTGAAGGACAGCGGGGCAACGATAACTGTGGTGGCGGACGAAACTGCTGAATCCACGATCTCCAACACCATTGCGGACGAGGAGACCATCGTTGTCACCAAGTACTGGGTGGACAGCTCCAACGCCAACGGCCTGCGTCCGGACAGCACTGACTTTACCGTCACGCTGACGGCGGAAGGCTATGATAAAAATGGAGACAGCAAAACCTATACCTATACCATTAGCAACAGCCAGGGAAGCGACGGCCAGTGGAGCGGCAGCAGTACCAGCAGTTACTGGAACAGCACGGTCACGGTGTCGGCATATGATGAGCTGGGGAATAAGCTGGTCTACAGCGTCACTGAGTCCAGTGTGAACGAATCCGGCGAGACCGTGTCCGGCGTGACCGGATACACTCTCGACTACATCATTGTTGGCAGTTCGGAAACTGTTTACACGGAATATTCCGGGACGACGCTTACTGAGGCTACGCTCACTCCGGCGGATGGTGAGAGCTACGCTACGTTGAGCAATGGACTTGACAAGGCGAGCATTGTCGTAACCAAGACGGTTTTAGACTCAACCGGAGCTGCGGCCACGGATAATGAGGATAACTTCCGCTTTGTGCTGTATGACAGTACGAAGACGAATATCGTGGGCACCGCTACGCTGACCATGAGCACGAATACACTGACCCATACCTTCTCAGACCTGCCTCTTGGTACCTATTATCTGAAAGAGCAGCTGATCAGTGAAAACAGCCATGGTTACACCATGACGGTGACGGTAGGCGGCACAACGGTAACGGCGGATTCGGACGGCTATTATGAAATCGTCCTGAGCACCGATGGGGCGGAAATCGCGGTGAATGTTACCAATACGGAAACGGTGCTTACGATCGATATCAGCAGCTATCTCAGCGGAACAAAGACGCTGACGAACGGAGATGACCTCGCGTCCGGCACCAGCCTGACCTTCTACTACTATGTGACGGATGCGTCGACCGGTGAGACGATCACCACCGGCACCGCAACGGTTACGAACAGCAATTATACGGGTGTTGCGATTGACTTCTCTCCGGCATCCATCACGTATGATGAGGCGGGAACCTACACGTATATCATTCGCGAATCCAGCCTGAGCGAGGGCGGCGTGGTATATGATACTGCCCGCTATGACCTGACGATCGTGGTAGCGGTCAATACGGACGGAGAATTGTATATTTCCTCCTCCAGCATGACGAAAACCACCACCGCGGACGACGGCACGACTTCGACGGAATCGGCTTCTTCCGCAGACTTTACCAATACATACAATGTAAATGAGACGTCCCTTACACTGCGGGCCCGCAAGTCTTTTGCAGGCACACTGCGTGCGAACCAGTTTACGCTGGTGATTCAGGGATATACAGACGACACTTTTACCACGACAAATAGTTACCACGTGGAAAGAGACAACGGCAGCGCCGGTTACTTTGGCGATACGATTACTTACGATGAAAATGGCACATATTATTACACCGTCACTGAAAAAACAGGTACGGAATCAGGCGTGTCATATGATGATACCGTTTACTATATTACAGTGACCGTGGAAACGGACGCCTCCACGAACACCAGAAAGGTTACAAGCGTAACGTATCACACGGATGATGATTCTACGGAATATTCGATGCTTGTTGACAATAATGGTGTGATTACCCTTCAGGATCTGACCTTCACCAACGGCTATACGGCCAGCGGCACCGCTGACCTGTCGGTCATCAAGGTGATCCGGGGCCGCGACTTTGTGGAAGGCGAGACGTTCACCTTCCTGGTGACGCCGGAGGATTCGAACAGCCCGGCACTCACTGCGGCAGACGGAAATGACAATGTTACCGTTACGGCCAATTCGGACGGAACCTACACGGTAGTAGTTACGGTTTCGTCCGATCTGACGGATACGCAGGCAGCGGACGGGTCTTCCGTTTATTCCACCAGCTGGCTGCTGGGTAATCTGGTATTGGATGAGTCCCATATCGGCGGCAGCTATACCTACCGGATTTCGGAGAGTTCGGCCAGCAACGATAACGGCATGACGCTGGATACCGCGACCTACGGCCATCTGGTCACGGTGACTGTTTCGGACAGCGGAAACGGCGTATTGACCGCTGACGTGACAAGCACGAATGACACAGACTGGAATAAGGACGGGACAACCGTGGATACGATGGCTGTTATAGTCAACGACTTCTCCCGGGGTGAGACCTCTGTCGCCGGAACCAAGACCTGGGTGGACGGCGGCCAGACACACACCAATTCCAGCGAAGTACAGCTGATGCTGTACCGCACCACTGATAAGGCCGCAGAGATAGATGAGGACACCGTATGGGAGCAGGTGACAACCGACATGAACGGTGACAGCATCGTAGACAGCGATGGCTATATCACGACTGTAGTATGGACAACCTCTACGAACTGGACGATTCTGAACCTGTATAAGTACGATACATCAGGTAACGAATACACCTATAAGGTGGTGGAGAAGACGATCGACGGATATACCACCACCTATGGCACCTACGGCAGCGTAAGCACCAACTATAATACTGCGATAACGAATACCATTACGCAGAAGTATGTTGAGTTCGCCGGCACGAAGACCTGGGTAGACGGCAATCTGGCGCACAGCGCATCTGACATCACCCTGATCGTGACCCAGAACGGCACCGAGCTTACCGAAGGTACGGATTACACGGTGACCTGGACGAAGGACACTTCGGCCGGGACGGCGAACGGTGAGGTCTGGACCTATACCATTGTCGGCACCGGCGATGGTCTGCCGATGTACGATGAAAACGGCGCGGCTTATACCTACACCGTGACAGAGCAGACGACCAATGGTGAGATTACCGTCACCATCGGAACCACAACATACACTTATACGGCGGGAGACCCGGAAAGCGACGGCTCGGATGAAGAAGTGATTGGCGATGTCACGTATGTCACCTATTACATTAACTTCACCAATACCCGAGAGGAAGAGAAATCCACGACCGATAAAACCGAAAGCAGCACTTCCACAGAGGACGGAACGACTTCGGAAGGCACGGAATATACCGTTTACGAAGATGTTGCGGTGGGAGACACGATAACCTATACCATCAGCTACTACAATGGCGGCAGCACGGAAGCCACAGTCACCATCACAGATGTGCTGGATAACGGCGCCACCTTTGTATCCGCCACGAATCCGGACAGCTGGACTGGCAGCGGCAACTCTTATTCTGTCACAGGACAGAGCACTGCTACAGATTCGAATGGCACAGAGTATTCCTATGGCGGCACGGTCACCTGGTCGTTTACGGCGGCGGCATTTGAGCGCGGCACCGTTACCCTGACTGTGGAAGTCAATGAAAAAGCGAAAACGGCGGGCGACGGCCTCTCAAGTGACTGGGTCAATACAGCTACCGTGGATAACGAGGCCACTGTCACCATCGGGGGCAACAGTTTTGAGACAAATATTGTTACCAACCCGCTGGAGGATGAAACTGCGACAAACCCGGAGAAAAACCTGGTTTATGTCAGTGAACCTCAGTATGATGACAATGGGATTATCACCGGCTATGAAAATCAGACGGAAACAGATGGATACGGAAACATTATTGTATCTGTGGGTGACCGGCTGTTATATCGTACCAATGTTTACAACAATACCAACACCACACAGAACTATCTGATCGTGGACACGCTGGACGAAGGCGTGGAAGTTGTCAGTATCGGCGCGAACGGTGTATATACAACAGAGGAAATAACCGTAGAGGGAGTTACCGTCCCGGCCAATTCCGTATACTGGCAGATCACAGTGTTCCCTTACGGCACCGGCACTGTGGCTATGATCGTCAGGGTGACGGAAGCTGCAAAAGCAGATGAGCAGACTTACACTGCGGTTGACCCGGAGACCGGGGAGCCGTATGACTTCACCTACACGGATGTCGCATCCATCGCGAACCAGGCATCTGTCTATGTGATTGGTTCCACCACGGCTGTCTACACGAATGTGGAGGAAAATCCGTTGGATCCGGACAAGGTTGTTTACGGCGAGGATTATGATTCAACCACAGGAACCGGCACCGATGTTGATGGCGATATGGTCAGCGTAGGCGATACGCTCACCTATACCATCGACTGGATGAACACGGCGACGGACGAAGACGACCAGAGTGCAACCTACGGCGAAGCTGTAGGAGCAACAATCACCATTACGGATGAACTTGCGACGGGTCTTGCGTATGTGGCAGGCAGTGCGACCAGTGCAGCACCTGACGGAGAGACGACGTACACCATCCGGCTTAATCTTTACGATGCGGAAGGAAACCTGCTGTCTGACACAGAGGAAGACGCTGCGGATGTTGCGAAGATTGAGTGGATCATCACGGCGGACGCACTGGCATACGGAACAGTGAGCTTCCAGGCAGATGTCACTGACAGCGCCGTTGACAATGCAGATAACGCGATTGAAAATGACGCGGATGTTGCAGTTGTGTCGAATGATTATAATTATAGTTACACGACCAACACCACCACGAACTACGTACCGGAGAAGGAAGTCTACGATGCGGATGAATATGCAGCGTCAGCGGCAGCGGAAGACATCGATGGCGATGCCGTGACCGTTGGCGATGAGCTGACCTACGAAATTACCTTCCGGAACACGGCGAACGAGGACGGAGAGTCGGTTGCGGCTGATACGATCACTGTGACAGACAGTATTCCGGAGGGCACGGCATATGTGTCCGGCACGGCGACAGCGGATGTGGATCCGGCATACTATACCGAAACCGTAAGCGGTGTTGAGGAAACCATTTACACAACCGTTACGATTCATTATTATGGTGTTGTGGTAAATGAAGCGACCGGTACTGCTGAGGAAAGGCTTCTGGCAGAGAAGACTTACAGCATTTCCGACCCGTCTGCGGCAGTGACCACATACTACGTATACGATGACAATGGCAATTCCGCCAGCCAGGTGGATGAGCCGGAAGGCTTTGCGGAGTCCGTAACGAAGATCGAGTGGGTATTCGAAAACGTGGCGGCAGAAGCAGATGTTACCGTAACCTTTAACGTGGAAGTGCTTGACACGGCAGTTGACAACGTGGATAACACGGTATCTAACAACGCGACAGTGAAGATCGGTGACAACGAAGCGCTGTATACGAATACAGTAACAAACTATGTGAATGAAAAGGAAGTCTACGCGGCGGACGACCCGACGACAGAAATCGACGGAGAGCTGGTGAGCATCGGCAGCGAGCTGGTCTATGAGATCGACTGGACGAACTCCGCGAAGGATGCAAACGGCGATGCCGCCACGGCAGCGACGATCACCATCGAGGATGAGATTCCTTCCGGCACCGTCTATGTGGCGGGCAGCGCGGCAGCGACCGGCACGGCGACCATTACTTATTACAGCTACACTAATGGCCAGTATGTGGAAATCACGGAGGCCATCACGGACGATAACGCGGCAGAAGTGGCGAAGATCGTCTGGACATACACGAACGTAGCGGCAGGCGCGACCGGCACGGTATCCTTTAACGTCACCGTGACCGAAGATGCCTACGAGACCGGCAATAACCCGATCTCTAACGAAGCCACGATCACCATCGGCGACAACGACCCGATCGTGACGAACGAAGTAAATAACTACGTCATCAAGAAAGATGTATACGATGCGGAAGCATACGCGGAAGCGGCAGCGGACGGCGCGACGGCGGCGAGCATCGACGGCGAGACCGTAGCTGTCGGCGATGAGCTGACCTACGAGGTTTCCTGGACGAACTCGGAGACGGATACCTCCGCCACCACGACTGTCACCGTGAAGGATGAGATTCCGGAAGGAACCGTCTATGTAGCGGGCAGCGCCGGCTCGTCCGTGATCGTGACCGACGCGAACGGAACGGTGACCGCTTCGAGCAGCACGGTAACCATCGCGTTCTATGATGCATCGGATGCGGAGATTACGGTAAGCTCCAACGCAGATGCGGCAAAGGTGGCATACATCGTCTGGATCTTCACGGATGTGGAGGTGGGCGCGACAGGCACGGCATACTTCAACGTGACCGTCACCAGCGATGCCCTTAAGAATACGAACAGCGAAGTGGTAAACGACGCCGAAGTCACCATCGGCGACAGCGACCCGGTTGTTACCAACGAAGTGGTAAATAACGTACCGGATAAGCAGGTCTCTGACCCGGCTGCCCCGACCGTCAGCATCGACGGCACGGTAGTGGAAGCGGGACAGACCCTTCAGTACGACATTTACTGGACAAACAACGCGGAAGATACAGACGGCACCGCGGCCGTGGCGACGGAGATCACCGTGACGGATGAGATTCCTTCCGGCACCGTCTATGTGGCAAACAGCGCCTCCGCTTCCGTGGACGGCACCGTGAGCGGCAGCACCATTCAGTATTTTGATGCGGACGGTACGGAAATTGCCTCCGCGGACGCGAACGGAGACAGCGCGGCGGACGTGGCGAAGATTGTCTGGACCTTCACCAGTGTATCCGCGGGAGCCACCGGAACGGTAACCTTCCAGGTAACCGTGTCCGAGGATGCGACGAAGAACACCATCGAAAACCAGGCAACGGTTTACGACGGAAAGAACGAGTATGACACGAATGTGACCACGAACTACGTGCAGCTGAAGGATGTATACGACAGCAGCAATACTGACGTTGACGGCACGACCGTGGGCGTGGGAAGCGTTCTGGAATATGTGATCAGCTGGGTGAACCCGGAGACGGAGGACGGTTCCACCGCCACCGTGACGATCACGGATAACATCCCTGAGGGAACTGTTTATGTATATGGCACCGCTGCATCCACCGCAGTCACCACGATCACTGTGGATGCGGGCGGAAACCAGGTGTCTACAGCGGAAGTTGCTGTCATCTACTATAATGTAAACGGCGGCGAGATTCAGGAAGTGACGGCGGAGAACGCCTCCGACGTGAAGTATATTAAGTGGGTATACTCCAACGTGGCCTCCGGTGCCACCGGCACGGTTTCCTTCCAGGTGGAAGTGACCGAGGACGCGGTGGATGTGGAAGACACCGCCACCACGGAAGAAAACACCGTGAGCAACTACGCGACGGTATCCATCGACATCGGCAACGATTCGACTGTGGATGTGGAAACCGACACGAACACCACCACAAATCCGGTGCCGGAGAAGGATGTTTACCTGGCATCCGATTACGATGAGAACGGCAGCGCAGCCACCAGCATTGACGGAGATGTCGTGAACGTCACCACTGACGTAAAAGTCGGCGACGAGCTGACTTACGAGGTTACCTTCGTAAGCGAAGAGACAGATGCAAATGGCGATCCGGTATCGGCGGATGTCGTGGTAAGCGACTACCTTCCGGACGGAACACAGTACGTGGCGGGCAGTGCGAAAGCGTACGTGAACGGAACCGATGTGACAGCGGACAGCACCGTTGTTACCATCAGCTACCGCAACGAGAATAATGTTCTGGTAGACGACCCGGATACGAACGCGGCGGATGTCGCAAGAATCGTATGGAACTTCACCGATGTGGAATACGGCGCAACCATTACCGTCACCTTCAACGTAACGGTAACCGAGGACGCGTATGAAAACACGGACTACGCGGTTACGAACCAGGCCAGCGTAAAGATCGGCGACAACAGCTGGATGTGGACCAATGAGGTTGTAAACTACGTGGTTCACAAGGATGTATATTCCGGCAGCAGCACCGCCAGTATCGACGGCGAGATGGTAGGCCTGGACGAAGTCCTCACCTACAGCATCGACTGGAAGAACTCCGACGACGCGGAAGCGGTCATCACCATCACAGACCTCATCCCGGACGGGACGGACTATGTGGCGGGAAGCGCTACCGGTGCGGCGACCGTGGACGGACAGACGAACTTCACAGTGACGCTCTACGACACCGGCGAAGATGCGGATGACGATTCCGATGATATTGTGCTTGCCGATACGGCAGCCAACGCCGGAAATGTCGACATGATCGTCTGGACATTTACAGCGGCGGCGGGCGCGAGCGGCACCGTAACCTTCCAGGTGAAAGTGACCGAGGGCGCGTTCTCCCTGGATGCGATCACCAACGAAGCGACCGTTAAGGTCGGCAGCAATGAGTACACAACAAACCAGACCTCGAACACCGTTCCGGTGAAGACGGCGGAAGTGCTCGGAGAATCCGAGTCCAACGTCCTGCAGCCGGGCGACGAGGTGCAATATACCATTACCTACACGAACACGGCAGAGCCTTCGACGGATCCGACGACCCCGGCCACCATGACCGTGACGGACGTGCTGTCTGAGGGCGTGACCTACAATACCGGCTCAGCTGTGATTAAGATCGACGGCGTGACAACAACGGCAGTAGCTACAAACGTGACGGAAGACGCGGACGGCATACAGACCCTGGAATGGGTATTTGAGAACCTGGATCAGGGAGCCGTGGTCAGCATCACCTTCACGGTGACGGTGGGCGATGATGCGCCTTCCACCATCACGAACCAGGCGGTCGTGGACGGCCACAATACAAATGTGGTGATCGTACCGGTGCCGGATGACGACGAGAAGAATGTTCTCGATGAGAGCAACCGGATCATCGACGGCGAGACCGTGGAAGTCGGCGATGTGCTGACCTATGAAATTTCCTGGACCAACGCGGTCAAGGATGCGAACGGCGACGCTACCGGCGACTATGCGGATACGGTAACCATCGTGGATACCCTTCCGGACGGCATAGAGGTAGATGAATCTACCATCTCGCATCAGGGCCAGTATGCGGAGACGACCGATCCGGTGACCGGTGAGGTGACGAGAACCATCACCTGGACTTTCACAGGCCTTGACACTGCCGACATCGTGCGCGGCACGGTGTGGTTCGAGGCGACCGTGACCGGTTCGGAAACGGAAATTACCAACACGGCAGCCATCAACGGCTATGAAGTAGATGTAACAAACTATGTAACAGTGAAGGAAGTAACCGATGCGGACGCGGATGACCCGACGGCCAGCATCGACGGCGAGACCGTGGCGATCGGCGATGAGCTGACCTACGAGATCACCTTCACGAACACGGCGATGAGCGGCGAAGCGTATGTGGCGGCTGATATTGAAGTGGTCGACTACATCCCGGACGGCACCGTGCTGATCGCGGGCAGCGTAAGCTCCTCCATCACCGTAGCCGGTGTTGCGGTGGAAGACGTTGCGACTGTTCGGTACTTTGCCGCAGACAACACGGAAATCTCAGAGTCTGAGTTAGCCGACAAAGCGGCGGAGGTGGACTATATTGTCTGGACCTTCACCGACGCGGAAGCGGAGGCTGTCGGCACGGTAACCTTCAAGGTTACGGTGACAGAAGACGCGCTTGATGTGGCAGGCTACGCCGTAACGAACGACGCGACGGTCACCATCGGCGGAAACGAGTACACGACGAACACGGTCACGAACAAAGTGACGGAAAAAGACGTATACCTCGTGGAAGACACCCAGACTACGGAAATCGACGGTCAGCTGGTGGGCGTGGGCAGTGAACTGGAATATGTGGTTTACTGGGCAAACACCGCTACCGACGGGGACGGCAACCCGGCCGCGGCTACGGTTACCATCACGGACGACATTCCGGACGGTACCGTATATGTGGCGGGCAGCGCAGCGAGCGATTCGACAGCCACAATCACCCTGTACACGCAGGTTGGCAATATTTACATGCCGATCGACGAGACCGCAGATCCTTCATATGTCGACAGGATCGTGTGGGTGATTGACGCGGCGGCAGACGCGGCGGGCACGGTATCCTTTGAGGTAACAGTGACCGAGGAAGCGGTAACGCTCACAAACAATGAAGTAACCAACACGGCCACCGTGAGTGTTCAGGTGGGTGACAACCCGGCGACGGAAGTCGAGACCAATGAAACCACGAACACGGTGCCGGAGAAGGATGTTTACGATACGGCTGACACCGACATCGACGGCGAAGGCGTGGAAGTGGGCGATGTGCTTACCTACGAGGTCACCTTCACGAACACCGCGAAGGATGAGGACGGCAACCCGACGGCGGCAGAGACCGTCACCGTAACCGACATCATTCCGACCGGAACCGTCTACGTGCCGGGTACGGCGGCAGGCAGCACCACTGCGGAAGACGGCAGTGCCCTTGCGGCAACCGCGGCATTCTATGACGCAGCAGGAGAAGTGATTGCGGAAACCATCACCGCCGACAACGCGGCGACCGTGGCGAAGATCGTCTGGACCTTTGGCGGCGTGGCTGCGGAGGCAGATGTGACCGTTACCTTCGACGTAACCGTAACCGAGGACGCGGTGGATAACACCGACAACGCGGTAACCAACAGCGCCACCGTGAAGATCGGCGAAAACGGCGCGGAAGTGGATACCAACACGGTGACGAACTACGTGCCGGAGGATCCGACCAAGACACTGGCCGAGACCAGCAAGGGTTACACGGATACGCCGGCCTATGATGAAGATACCGACACCTACACCTATGATGAGGTGGCGGTGAGCAACCTGATTGAATATGTCATTTCGTACTACAACCATTACGCGGAAGCGGCCGATGTCACTATCATCGATAAGCTCGATGAAGATGTGAAATTCGTGAGCGCCACCGAGACGGAAGACGGCACGGTGACATACGAATATGACGCAACAACTCACACGGTAACCTGGACCATCACGGATGCGCCGGCGCTTACCTGGGGCAGCGTGGAACTGCAGGTGCAGGTACTCTACACCGCGGTAGAAGACGACGAACAGGTGGAAAACACCGCAACCGTGACCGTCGGTGAAGTGACAAACGACACCAGCACGGTAGTAAATCCTGTTCACCAGGACGGAGATCCGGAAAAGGAAGTTGCGGCAGGAAGCTCTGCCGGCGTGGACGGGGCGAATGTCCGTGTCGACGATCTGATTACCTATGAGATTACTTACTATAACCACTACGGCGAAGCGACAACCGTGACGATTGTCGACTACCTGGATGCAGGTGTGGACTATGTGGAAAATTCCGCCACTGAAGGCGGCGTGTACGATGCGGCAACGCATACCGTAACCTGGACGCTTGAAAATGTGGCGGCATACACCAGCGGCACGGTCAGCCTGACCGTACTGGTGACAGAGAGAGCCGAGACCATCGACAGCACAGATGCGGACGGAGCGGCGGTGACGAACATTGCCTCCGTGACCATCGGCAACGGAACCGAAACTTACACGGATCCGGTGACGAACGAACTGGAAGACGATCCGTATCTGGAGAAGACCGAGGGCACGGTAGATGCGAACGGCGAGTACACGGCAGGGGAAGCCACAAAGACGGAAACCACGGAAGACGGAACCGTGATCAGCTACACCTACGATGAGGTGAAGGTGGAAGACACGATCACCTACGCCGTCAGCTACTACAACCACCTGAACACCCCGGCGGTCGTGACCATTACGGACGAGCTGGACGAAGGCCTGACCTACGAGGCAGGTTCCGCGACAGGCACGGAAGTAACCGACCTGACTGCAGAGCCGACGGAGGAGAACCCGATCATCTACGCTCTGACGTACGATGCCGACGGAAAAGTAACGGTCATCACCTGGAAGATCCTTGCGGATCAGTTCACAGGCGGTGAGGTAACCTTTAAGGCCACTGTAAACGAGGCAGCGAAGACCGTCACCACAACGGAGACCACGGCAACCGTGGAGAACGATGCGACGGTGACTGTCGAGTCTACCGTGGATGAGACCGAATATACGAACACCACAAACCTTGTGATCAACCCGCTTGCGGACGACACCTATGAAGCTCCGGAAAAGACCGAGACAACGGTCACAGGTTCTGAAGAAGGAGCCGAAGCCGAGACGGCCGAGGTGCAGAGCACGGCTGCGGACGGCACGGTGACGTACCAGGATGTTGCGGTGGGCGACACCATCGGGTATTCGATCAGCTATACGAATTATAAGAATGAGACCATAGAAGTCGTGATCACCGACGTGCTGGAAGAGGGTCTGGAATATGTGGACGGCTCCGCGAAGGTGGAAGGCTCCGACGAGACCGGAAGCTACGATGAAGCGACGCGCACTGTTATATGGACCCTGACGCTGGCTCCGTATGAGAGCGTAACCGTGACGTTTGAAGCGACGGTAACGAGCGCGGCGAGAACCATCGATTCCGAAACCGAGACCGCGGCGACCGTGGAAAACCAGGCCACCGTGACCGAAGGCGGCGCGGAACACCAGACCAACATCGTGGTGAACCCGCTTAAGGATGACAAAGAGGATGATCCGACCAAGACTCTCGCGACAGACAGCGCGGGTTATACGGAGGATCCGGCAACCGAAACCATTACGGTGGATGAGGAAACCGAAGAGACGGTAGACAAAGTAACATACGGAAACGTGAAGGAAGGCGACGAGCTGACCTACGAGATCTGGTATAAGAACAACACGAACGAAACCGTGGAGGTGACCATCACCGATGCGCTGGATGCGGGCGTGGACTTCGTCCGGGCATCCCATAAGGGACAGTACAAAGAAGAAGACCACACCGTGACCTGGACCGTCACTCTGGAGCCGTTCAAGGATATTACCGTGGCGGTGACCGTGACAGTAAATTCTGCCGCGACCGGGCTTGAAGGTGAAGAAACCGAAGCCACCGTGGAAAACCAGGCGACTGTGACGGTGGGCGAGGTAGATAACTACACGAATATTGTCGTGAATCCGTTGGCGGATGACGACCCGGAGCCTCCGGTGAAGTCTGTCGTGGAGACCGGTGAGTCCGGAGAGACCCTGTACCTCACGGAAGAGGGAAGTCTGGTAGGTGTCGGTTCTGTCATTGAATACAACATCACCTACTACAACTATTTCAACAAGACGGCGACCGTGACGATTGAAGACGTGCTGGATCCGAACGTAGATTTCGTATCCGCATCGGATGACGGCGAATATGACCCGGAAACTCACACGGTAACCTGGACGCTGAGCGTATCCGCCCTGTCCGGCGGCAGCGTGACGCTGAAAGTACTGGTGAACGCGGGCGCGGACGACGAGGAAGATACGCAGATCGAAAACGACGCGGAAGTATCCGTTGACGGATTTAAGAATACCACGAACACCGTGGCGAGCCCGGTGGAAGAGCCGATCGAACCGACCAAGGAGGTCGCGGAAGACAGTGAAGCCGGTGTATCCGGAGCGGCGGTAAGTGTTGGTGAGAAGATCACCTATCAGATTAACTATTACAACCATTATGGTACCGAAACGACCGTAACCATCGTCGACGAGCTGGATCCGGATGTGAAGTTTATCTCGGCATCAGATGACGGCGAGTACGATGAGGAAACCCACACCGTAACCTGGACGTTAACGGCAGATGCTTTCACAGCAGGTTATGTAACCCTGACCGTGGAGGTGCTGGAGTCGGCGTTGAGCGTGGATGAAGGCGACGAGTACGCGGTTGTGGAGAACGACGCGGATGTGACGGTGGGCGATGTGAAGAATACCACAAACATCGTGATCAACCCGCTGAATCCGGACGACCCGGAAACTCCGGTGAAGTCCATCGTGGAAACCAATGAGGAAGGCGAGACCGTGTACCTCACGGAAGAGGGAAGCCTGGTAGGCGTCGGTTCCATCATTGTTTACAACATTTCGTATTATAACCACTACAACGAGACGACGACCGTGACGATTGTCGACGAGCTGGATCCGAACGTAGACTTCCTGTCCGCATCGGATGGCGGTGTGTATGACGAGGAAACCCATACCGTGACCTGGACACTGACAGCGGCGGCCCTTTCCGAGGGCAGCGTAACGCTGGATGTGCAGGTGAACGCGGCAGCGGACGATGAGGAAGATACAGAGATCTGGAACGACGCGGAAGTCACCGTCGGCGAGATCAAGAGGAACACAAACGTCGTGGTGAGCCCGGTTGATCAGCCGACTGACCCGACCAAAGTGGTTGCGGCGGACAGCGAAGCAGGCGTGTCGGGTGCAGAGGTAAGTGTCGGCGACGAGATCACCTACGAGATCGGCTATTACAATAATAACGGTACGGAAGCGACCGTGGTCATCGAAGATGAGCTGGATCCGGATGTGAAGTTTATCTCGGCATCGGATGACGGCGAGTACGACGCGGAAACCCACACCGTAACCTGGACGTTAACCGCAGATGCTTTCACAGCAGGTTATGTGACCCTGACCGTGGAAGTGCTGGAGTCGGCGTTGAGCGTGGATGAAGGCGACGAGTACGCGGTTGTGGAGAACGACGCGGATGTGACGGTGGGCGATGTGAAGAATACCACAAACATCGTGATCAACCCGCTGAATCCGGACGACCCGGAAACTCCGGTGAAGTCCATCGTGGAAACCAATGAGGAAGGCGAGACCGTGTACCTCACGGAAGAGGGAAGCCTGGTAGGCGTCGGTTCCATCATTGTTTACAACATTTCGTATTATAACCACTACAACGAGACGACGACCGTGACGATTGTCGACGAGCTGGATCCGAACGTAGACTTCCTGTCCGCATCGGATGGCGGTGTGTATGACGAGGAAACCCATACCGTGACCTGGACACTGACAGCGGCGGCCCTTTCCGAGGGCAGCGTAACGCTGGATGTGCAGGTGAACGCGGCAGCGGACGATGAGGAAGATACAGAGATCTGGAACGACGCGGAAGTCACCGTCGGCGAGATCAAGAGGAACACAAACGTCGTGGTGAGCCCGGTTGATCAGCCGGCTGACCCGACCAAAGTGGTTGCGGCGGACAGCGAAGCAGGCGTGGAAGGCGCAGCCGTGAACGTGGGCGATGAGATCACCTATGTGATCAGCTACTACAACCATTACGGAACCGAAACCACCGTAACTATCACCGACGTACTGGATCCGGGCGCTACCTTCGTGGATGCCTCCGGCGTGGAAGCTTCCGAAGCCACCGATGAAGACACGGTAGTTTACGAAGTAACCACCGCGGAAGACGGCACCGTCACCGTGACCTGGACGATCACCGGCGTGGATCCGTACACCACAGATTCCGTTACGCTCACCGTAAAGGTGAATGAGAACGCGAAGCTGATCGACGGCGATGAGACCCAGGCTACCATCACCAACACCGCGGCCGTGCAGATCGGCAACGATGCGGCGGTCGACACCAACACCGTAGAGAATCCGATAACCCCGGATGACCCGACAGACCCGACCAAGACCATCACCACCGACGGTGTGGCGGCGGGCGACGAAGTGGCGGCAGGCGATGAGCTGACCTACGAGATCACATACTACAACCACACGAATGAGACCGCGACCGTGGTGATTACGGATGCGCTGGACGACGGTGTAGACTACGTATCGTCCACCGACGGCGGTGTATACGACGCGGACACCCACACGGTAACCTGGACCCTGACGGTAGCACCGTTTACGGCAGGCAGCGTAAGCGTGACTGTGGAAGTAAACGAGAGTGCGGTAACGCAGGTTGACAACACGGCTTCCGTGCAGATCGGCAACGAGGAAGCGGTCGACACCAACACCGTGGAGAACCCGGTAGAGGAAGAGGAGACTCCGACCGAAACCGAGACGGAAGATGTTCCGACCACCAGCGACACCGAAGCGGTAGTGCCGTACACCATCATGATGCTCATGGCATTCATGGCGATCGTGGCATTGCTGAAAGGACGGAAGAGAGAGCAGGCGTAAAAGCAGAAAAAGACAGAAGATAGTCGTGAATTAGTTTAAAAGGAGAAGGCAGCCGTATAACACCGGCTGCCTTTTCTTTTTAAAACATCTTGACATTCTCATAAAAAGGATGTACCATAAACTGTACAAAAATCAGTACGAAATACCGTATAATACCAGGCCCGGAAGTCGAAGATAACGTGAAATGTTAATTTGAAGATTCGAAAGCCTGATCTCTGCATTTCGGAGTGAAAGTCTGCATTGACTACGGATTTGCAAATTTGTGGTGTTATGGTTTTGAACTATATCATGAAAGCGAGGAGTGATCTATATGTTAGCTATTAATTATTCAACGATGAGGAATAACCTGAAAGAGTACTGTGACGCAGCCACAGACAGAAATGAGACAGTTATTGTTACCAGAAAAGGAGAAAAGAATGTCGTTCTCATTAGTTTGGAAAAGTACAACCAGATAACGAAAGCCATAAGAAATATTGAATATCTTTCCATGATTGACAGAAGCCTGGCTCAGTTGGAAGCAGGCAGAGGACAGCAACATGAATTGATTGAGGTGGAAGATGAATAAATTGTGGTCAGACAGGGCATGGGATGACTATCTATACTGGCAACAACAGGACAGAAAAACACTGAAAAGAATCAACGACCTTGTCAAAGATGTAGAGCGCAATGGTTTGTCAAAAGGAATTGGAAAACCTGAGCCATTAAAGCACAGGAAAGCCTGGAGCAGAAGAATTGATTTGGAAAATCGGTTGGTATACAATATCGACTCAAATGGGAATCTGTGGATTATAGCCTGCAAAGGACATTATGAAGAATGATAAGAGATTTGAAAAGCCCCGGCAGTTTCTGATAAACTGCCGGGTTTTTCATCTCGTTCCTGTCGCCGTACATTTCCTGCAGAGCCCGCAAAGCGGGCAGGGCTTATAAGAAATCATGCCGTCAGAAATTTATCCATCCGTGAAACTTCACGTGGGATATAACCGTATTTAGTTAGCATTCACGGCCGTTTAAGAACCACATTTCCAGATTTTCAGGGTTTTCACGAGCTTTTCCTTTTCCTCAGGTGTTAAAAGACGGATCAAATCCGTCAGTTCATTGTCCAGCGCCGTCTCCTTATAGGAAGAATCAATACTGCCAATCAGCGCGTCCAGCGAAACGCCGGCCAGCTTGGCGTAAAAAACCAGCATCCTGAGTGTCATCGCGGTGCGGTTGTTTTCAACGTTGCTGATGTAACCCGGGGTTACATGAAGTTCCCTCGCAACCTCCTCCTGCGTTAACCCTTTTGCGATTCTTAATTCGCGAACCCGGTGTCCGAGATTTTCATAAAAATCACTGTTCATAGGGCCTCCAATCCGCCGAAAAACGTGCCATCCGTAAAAGGCAAGGAACTGTCAAAATCCGGGGTTACAGGCGGAGGTCAGGCGAACTGACCCCGTATACAGAAACGGACAGATTTTGAGAAATAGAATGCGATCGGGATGGATATTTTCGCTTTACTTCGGCAAACAAGCGAATTACTACCCACATCCAGTTGTCGCGATTATAATATAAAAATGTCCAAAAATAAACATAGTTATTCGATTAAAAATATACAGATTTGACAAACTACGAGCCGTGCGCCGGGACGGGAAGAAACTTCCGGAAGAAAGCTTGCTTTCCTCCGGAAGTTTCTTATCGGAACGGCATAGGGTGCCAGCCTGCCGGAACGGCCGGATTTTCTTTTTCCGGTCATGACAATTCTTTTTTCTTCATATACTTACCATAATCGGCAAAGAAAGTCGGGCGATACAGCTCCTTATTCGAAAGTGGCAGTATGCCTGCTTACGGGAACGTGTATGGGAAAGAATTTTTTCACGGGAATCAAAAAGAAAAGCAGTCGCGGCAACGGTCTGCTGTGGATGATGGCGCTGCTGGCGATCGCTGTGGTATGCGCGTACCTGCCAATCGGCGATATGATGGAAAACATACTGAGCACGGAAGACGCCGTGGGGGCAAATGTGGATGCGGACGCTTCTTCCGGAGGTGATAATTCATCGGATGCCGATATGGCGGGAGCAGCGGGTGTGAATGAGGAAGAAAACAATGTATCAGGAAATTCCGACACGGATGTCGCCGATGCAAGCACGGAAGGCCGCGTCCTGCCGATCTACTCCGTGGAAACGGAGGAAAAGGTTGTGGCGATCTCCTTCGACTGTGCCTGGGGCGATGAGTACACGCAGATACTTCTGGACATTCTGGCGGAATATGAGGTCACGGCGACCTTCTTCATGACCGGCGGGTGGATCGAATCCTACCCGGACGACGTAAAAGCCATCGCCGCGGCCGGGCATGACCTGGGAAACCACAGTGAAAACCACAAAAATATGAGCCAGCTCTCCACAACCGAGATCGCCTCCGAACTCTTAAGCCCACACGAGAAGGTCAAAGAACTGACCGGCATTGAGATGGAGCTCTTTCGTCCGCCCTACGGCGACTACGATAACGAGGTCATAAACACGGCCGCGGACTGCGGCTACTACAGCATTCAGTGGGACGTGGACAGTCTCGACTGGAAAGACTACGGCACGGAATCCATTATCAACACGGTTTTAAACCACAAAAGCCTGCAGAACGGCTCCATCATCCTGATGCACAACGGCGCGAAATACACACACGAGGCGCTGCCGACCATCATCGAGGGGCTGCAGGCACAGGGATACACGCTTGTGCCGATTTCGGAACTGATTCTAAGAGAAAATTACCACATGGACCACACGGGACGGCAGATCGCGGATTGAAACAAAGTCAATTCACAGCTTCCTTATTCGAAAATGCTTCAAATGTACCCGGCTATGATTTGGAAAACGGTCAGTCGTTTGCTCGTGTGGGAGAGTTGAATGCTTAGAAAAAGGCGGAAAGAGATTACAATTCTTTTTCAAATTGTTCGTAAAGCATTCATGAATCAAACACAATTTCTTCACGAATTCAGGATATACTACGCTCGTCTTCAACATAGAAGATAACATTCATTTTTTTCATACTTTTTTCCTCTTTCAGGCAGCGCCAAAGATCAGGGTTGGCGCTGTCTTTTTGTTTTCCGGGGTTACTGACTCATGCGAAGAAACATCTTGCAATTTGTTTTGTATCCTGTTACAATCTCTGCATAATTGAAAGCGAGGTGAACATTATGTCTACGGTTAGCATTCGGCTGGATGACGATGAAAAGATGGATTTGGAAGAAATGTGTGCTCAGATGGGAATGAGCATTTCTACATTTTATATGATATGTACTAAGAAAGCTCTGAGAGACCGGTGTATCCCATTTGAAGTTACTGCATCGAAAGATCCGTTTTATTCTGCCTCGAATATGAGACAGCTGAGAAAGGCCGATCAGCAGATTCGGAGTGGGCAGGTGGTGGAAAAGACATTGGAAGAACTGGAGGCTTTGGATGAGTAGAATTCAGTTCAGTGAAGATGCCTGGGAAGAGTACCAATATTGGCTTATGCAGGACAAAAAGACAGTGAAGAAAATAAATTCATTGTTGAAAGAAATTCAGAGGACGCCATTTGCGGGGACAGGAAAACCGGAACCACTAAAAGGCGATTTAAGTGGGGTGTGGAGCAGAAGAATTAATGGTGAAGATCGATTGGTTTATCGGTATGAAAATGACATTATTATGGTAGAGCAGTGCAAAGGCCACTATGAGGACATGTAAGAAAATAAGACCGGGGTCTGAAATTTCTCATTATTGTAAGGAAACTGTTATGAAGCAACGCAGTATAGAATGGCTGCGTATGCGGTGGCAGATTTTTATTGCGATGTTTTGAAATTCAGGCACCCGGTGTTGTATTTGAACTTTTGGAGAAAGAGCTATGCAACAGGACATCAGAGAACTTTTGGAGCAGGTAAAAAACGGCGCGCTGTCTGTGGAGGAGGCGGAACTTATACTGAAAAAAGCTCCGTTTGAGGATCTTGGCTACGCGAAAGTGGACATGCACCGCAGGGTGCGCCAGGGCGCGGCGGAGGTCATTTACGGTGCATCGAAAACGCCGGAACAAATTACGGGGATTGCGAAAAAGCTGCTTGAGAACGGGCAGGAGCCGGTGCTCATTACGCGGTTGTCGGCGGATGCCGCAGCAGTGCTTGCGGAACATTTTTCTTCCGGCGACCACGTCTTTGCTTATCATGCGGATGCGCACATCGGCGTGATCGGAACGCTTCCTCCGGCAGATGGGCTGGGGAAGATCGTGGTGGCGACCGGCGGCACAAGTGACATCCCCGTGGCGGAGGAGGCTGCGCTGACTGCGGAAGTTTACGGGAATGAAGTCGTGCGCTTGTACGATGTGGGCGTTGCCGGTCTTCACCGGCTGCTGGCACATGCGGAAGACCTCATGAGCGCGAGTGTGGTGATCGCCATCGCGGGGATGGAGGGAGCGCTTGCCAGTGTCATCGGCGGTCTCGTGGACTGCCCGGTCATCGCGGTGCCGACCAGTGTCGGCTACGGAGCATCCTTCGGCGGACTGTCCGCGCTGCTCTCCATGCTGAATTCCTGCGCCAGCGGTGTCTCTGTCGTGAATATTGATAACGGGTTCGGCGCAGGGTATCTGGCGAGCCGAATCAACCATATGGGAGCAGGGGAGAGAACACGATAATTAAATTTCTGAGATGGAAAAGATTGATGAAATCATATGTTAGACCAAAGCTTCTCTAAATCTACCAGGGAGGTAATTATAGAAATATGAAAACGTTATATTTAGAATGCAATATGGGCGCCGCTGGCGACATGCTGGCATCCGCGCTTCTGGAACTGCTTCCGGAAGCGGAATTTTTTTTGGAAAGAATCAATGCGTTGGGGATCCCCGGAGTCAGGATCGAGCGGGAAGCATCCGTTAAATGCGGCATAATGGGGACACATTTGAAAGTGACGGTGAACGGGGAGGAGGAGACCTCCCGGGATGGCCATGACCACGAACATAACTGGAATCATGACCGTGAACACAGCTCTGACCATGATGATCCACACGCACATGGCTGCAATCATAGTCACGAACATGTACATGGCTGCGACCATGATCACGATGATGTTCATGGACACGACCATGGCCATGACAGTGATAACGTCTCCGGGCATGCACACGCGCACCACCATCACCACCACGCAAGCCTTGCCGATTTGGAAGGCCTTGTGGTCGGCCTTGCGGTTCCGAAAGCTGTCCGAGCCGACATCCTCGCGGTCTACGGGCTGATCGCGGAGGCGGAAAGCCATGCGCACGGTGTTCCGGTGACGGAGATTCATTTTCATGAGGTGGGTACCATGGATGCGGTGGCGGATATCACCATGGTCTGCCTGCTGATGCATGAGCTTAAGCCTCAGCGCGTCGTTGTATCGCCGGTTGCGACCGGTTACGGCGAGGTAAAGTGTGCCCACGGCATTCTGCCGGTGCCTGCCCCGGCCACCGCGTATTTGCTGCAGGGGATTCCGGCATATGCCGGGCATGTGCGCGGTGAGCTGTGCACGCCCACCGGTGCGGCGCTGTTAAAACACTTTGCGACAGAATTCGGCAACATGCCAGTCATGCGCACAGAGCGTATCGGCTACGGCATGGGAAAGAAGGACTTTGAGACGGCAAACTGCGTCCGCGCCATTCTGGGGGAAACCGGCGGCGCCACAGACGAGGTGTGCGAGCTCTCCTGCAATGTGGACGACATGACGGCGGAGGCGATCGCCTTCGCGACGGAGCGCTTCTTCGAAGCCGGTGCGCTCGAAGCCTACACGGTTCCGATCGGCATGAAAAAATCGCGCCCGGGCACGCTTATCTGTGTCATGTGCCGAAAGTCGGACCGCGATCGCATGACGCGACTCATCTTTGAGCATACGACCACCATCGGCATCCGCGAAAAAATCAGCAACCGCTATACTCTGGAGCGGGAACTGCGGACAGTGGAGACGTCTTATGGTCAGGTCAGGCAGAAAACATCTCGCGGTTACGGTGTGGAAAAGTTCAAATATGAGTACGAGGATCTCGCGCGAATCGCAAAAGCAGAGGGCGTAAGTTTTAAGCGGGCTGTGGAACTGGTTGAAACAGATGACCACGCAGAACTATCAGGAACCGAGTCAGGGAGAATTTCGGCAGAAGAACAGGAACTGCACGAAAAATACCATCGTCTGCAGGAGTATTTCCGCCATGCAGGTTCCGCCGTCATCGCTTTCTCCGGCGGCGTGGACTCCGCCTTCCTCCTAAAAGCGGCCCATGACGAGCTGGGTGACCGCGCCCTGGCAGTGACAGCGGCTTCGCCGCTCTTCCCGGAACGGGAGCTGAACGAAGCGGAAGCATTCTGCAAAAAGGAAGGCATCCGCCAGGTCGTTTTCCCGTCAAATGAGATGGAAATCGAGGGCTTTCGGGGCAATCCGAAAAACCGCTGTTACCTCTGCAAGCATGCTCTGTTCGATGAAATTATGAAGATCGCGGCCGAACACGGCATCCCTCACGTGTGCGAGGGCTCAAACCTGGACGATGAGGGCGACTATCGCCCGGGATTAAAGGCCATCCGTGAACTGGGTATCGAAAGCCCGCTTCGCACCTGCGGCTTCACGAAAGCCGAAATCCGCGCACTCTCGAAGGAGCTGGGGCTCCCAACCTGGGACAAGCAATCCTTCGCCTGTCTCGCCTCCCGCTTCGTCTACGGCGAAACCATCAGCGAAGAGCGCCTTCAAATGGTAGACCGCGCCGAGCAGCTTCTTCTCGACCTGGGCTTTCAACAGGTGCGCGTGCGCATCCATGGAGATATGGCCAGGATCGAAGTCGGCCCGGATGAAATTGCAAAGCTTCTGGAAGAAAAAACAAGAATAAAAATAGAGAAAGAGCTGAAAAGTTATGGATTCTCCTATGTCGCGGTCGACCTTAAAGGGTACCGGATGGGAAGTATGAACCGGGGAGTCGCGAAAGTGACGCGTTACTGATTCACGACGCCTCCCCTGCACGCGCAAAAACTTCGACCAACATTTCATGAAACAAAGTTATATTTCGCGAAGTTTTTGCGCGTGTGGGGAGGTGACTGTTCCAGTCGCTCATAAGGTCCATAAGATGCTCCTTACGAACAAGTTCGAAGGTTCATCTTATGGACCTTATGAGCGGCTGCGAATAGTAACACGCTGTGTATCAAATCATCCCTGTTCCAAACAGCGAAGCAAACACCAGCGACACCACGGTCATCAGCTTAATCAGAATATTAATGGACGGCCCGGCCGTATCCTTAAACGGATCACCCACGGTGTCGCCCACCACGGCCGCCTTGTGGGCCGGACTGCCCTTGCCGCCGTGCTCACCGCTCTCAATATACTTCTTCGCGTTGTCCCAGGCACCGCCCGCGTTCGACATGAAGATAGCCAGCATGACGCCGGTCACCAAAGCGCCCGCCAGCAGGCCGCCCAGCGCGCGGGCGCCGAGCAGCACGCCCACAAGAATCGGAACCACTACGGCCAGAACACCGGGAACCAACATCTGCTGCAGCGCGGAGTTCGTGGAAATGCGCACGCAGGACTTATAATCCGGCTTTTCCGTGCCCTCGAGGATCCCGGGATGCTTGCGGAACTGTCCGCGCACTTCTTCGATCATCTTATTCGCTGCCACGGACACGCTGTCCATGGTGAGCGCCGAAAACAGGAACGGAAGCATCGCGCCGATGAAGAGGCCGATGATCACCTTATAATTTAACAAATCAAGCGTGACGATGCTCACCGTCTGCGCGTAGGACATAAACAGCGCCAGCGCCGTTAGCGCCGCCGATCCGATGGCGAAGCCCTTGCCCATGGCCGCCGTCGTGTTGCCGACGGAATCCAGCTTATCCGTCACGATGCGGACGGATTCATCCAGCCCGCTCATCTCGGCGATGCCGCCCGCGTTATCCGCGATCGGGCCGTAGGCATCCACAGCCACGGAAATGCCGGTGGTGGAAAGCATGCCCACCGCAGCCAGCGCCACGCCGTACAGGCCGCCGAACTGGTATGCCGCAAAAATACCGATGCAGATCAGCAGGATCGGCAGAACCGTCGACTGCATGCCCACCGCGATACCGCTGATGACGGTGGTGGCGGAGCCGGTCTCGGACTGCTTTGCGATCTTCTTCACAAACGGGTACTTCTCCGAGGTGTACACCTGCGTGATGAATCCGATCAGCACGCCGACCACAAGACCGGAAATGATGGAGCCCGCGTAGGCGAAGCTTTCAAAGAACCCGTAGCTCAACAGGAAGGCTGCCGCCAGAACGATGATCGATGCCACGTAAGTGCCCCGGTTCAGCGCCTTCTGCGGACTCTTGCCTTCGCGCCCGCGCACGAACAATGTGCCGATGATGGAGGCGAACAGGCCGATGGCGCCCAACATGAGCGGAAGCATGGCGCCGGCCAGCTCTTTATCGCTGCTTAAGGTCGTCACGCCCAGCGTGATCGCCGAGACCAGAGACCCTACATAGGATTCAAACAGATCTGCGCCCATGCCTGCCACATCGCCCACATTATCGCCCACGTTATCGGCGATGACGGCGGGGTTTCTCGGGTCATCTTCGGGGATGCCGGCTTCCACCTTGCCGACCAGATCCGCGCCCACATCGGCCGCCTTCGTGTAGATGCCGCCGCCCACGCGCGCAAACAGCGCGATGGAAGAGGCACCCAGGCTGAAACCGAAGAGCATGTCCGTGCTGCCTGTCTTCCAGTAGACGATGGCCACGCCCAGCAGGCCGAAGCCGGCCACGCACATGCCCATTACGGCGCCGCCGGAGAAAGCCACCTTCAAGGCACCTGCGATGCCCTTATCCTTCGCGGCGTTCGCCGTGCGCACATTGGCGTTCGTCGCCACATCCATGCCGCAGTACCCGGCGATGGTGGAGAGCAGCGCCCCGGCCAGAAAGCAGCAGGCAGTCACCCAGCTCTCCAGAAACACGCCGATCAGCACAAAAACAACCAGGACGAACAGCGCCAGAATCTTATACTCTGCCATAAGAAACGCCGTTGCGCCCTGGTGGATGGATTCTGCGATCTCCTGCATCTTCTCATTGCCCGGATCCTGCTTCGTGACCCTGTGAGTCAGGATCATCGCGTAGATCAGTGCGAGAAAAGCCACCGCGATCGCGGTAATTACATAAACTTCCATTCGAAATCCTCCTTATCATGGAATTAGGAACCGGCGATATAAGTTATTTGTCGACGGTTCCTTAAGGGGTTCCTCCGATTCTCGAAATGTGTAACTGACCCGCAGCCTGGATCGTCAGATCATTTGCTGAAAAGGTTACTGCTCACTTAAGGCAGACCGTGGATAGTAACCTCCAAAGGCTGGCAGAAACGCCATAAAAACGAAACTGCAGGCAGTATCGGCTGCGGTTTGCGGAAAAGAAACCCAAAGATGCTGTTATCTTACCATGAAACACAGTGTTTTGCAAAGAAAAAAAGGACAAATTAAGACTTTTCATGAAAAGCTCGTTACCATTCGTGGTAACATCCTGTATTTTGCAGTTCAAAAGGTGTAAATATAAGCAGAGAATGGAGAATAAAGTACAGCTGTACGAGTTGTACTGGTAAAATAATAATGACAGGAAGGTGAGAAACATGAATCCAGAGATAAATAAATAATTGAAAATGAATAGAAATCAGAAAAAAACAAAATTTGCATACTTGACAGAAAATCTTCATATGCTATAATGTCGTCAGATTGAGACCAAGTTTACCAGTTCCATGGTTAACGCCAAAGCGAAGCCCCCGGAGCTGGCACTCCGGGGGCTTCTTCTCAATTTACGGTAGAGCATCCGTTTGGGCTAGTTGTCATCCATGTGCCTGTCTAACCACTTGCAAAAAAATTAAAAAAAGTGGTTGACAACTGCCCCGGACTCTGGTATTATACGGCTCGTTGCGGCGGTCGAGTAATGACAGGTCAACAAAACAAGCGCGAGTGGCTCAGCGGTGGAGCATCTCCTTGCCAAGGAGAGGGTCGCGGGTTCGATTCCCGTCTCGCGCTCTTTCTATTGGAAGCAGGAATCGGGAAGGTTTCTGCTTTTTTTATGTACACGGGCCACGTAAGAAAATTTTTCGGTTTACGCCGAATGCGGCTCTGCGCGAAGCAATCCTGAAATCATCTGGATTCCGCTCATGCTTTTTGGATTCCGACCTCATGAATTTGGAAATAAATCTCCGATCCTTGAAGTGGACGACCTTTTCACAGCAAAATGTCGCTTAAGTTTCGCACAGCGGAATTCAAATGCCTGCGTGTTGACTTCGACTTTTGACTCTGGTGTCGAAAAATAGAATTGTGTAAGAAAGGCACGGTGAAATATATGAAGATCAATACAGTGAAAGGTACTAACGACTACCTCCCCGAGGAGATGCGCCTGCGGGATTACCTGCAGGACGTGATTTTGAAAACCTACCAGTCCTGCGGCTTTGTGCGCATCAGTACGCCGATTCTGGAGGACGCGGAGAATCTGGACAAGAGTGACGGCGGAGAAAACCTGAACCTTATTTTTAAGGTGTTAAAGCGGGGCGAAAAGCTGGAGAAGGCGCTGGCCGCAGGAGATGAGGCAGGGCTTGCCGACCTGGGGCTGCGCTACGATCTCACTCTGCCGCTTTCGCGCTACTACGCGAATAACCGCGCGAAGCTGCTGACCCCCTTCAAGTGTATTCAGATGGACCGCGTCTACCGCGCGGAGCGCCCACAGAAGGGCCGCCTGCGGGAATTCGTGCAGTGCGATATCGACATCATTGGCGATTCCTCTGTCTGCGCCGAGCTGCAGCTTATGACCACGACTGCCGAGGCGCTGCGCCGCATCGGCATGACGGATTTTAAGATGAAGGTGAACGACCGCAGAATCCTGAGGGCCGTGCTGCTGGCCTGCGGTTTCGCCGAGGAGACGCTGGACGGCGTCTGCATCGGGCTGGATAAGCTCGACAAAATCGGGTCGGACGGCGTGGCGAAGGAGCTTGCCGAAAAAGAATATCCGGTGGAGGCGATTGAGAAGCTTGGGAATATCCTGAGCGACATGCCGGTTTCGATCGAGAGAGTGCGGGAAATTATTGAAGAAAACCAGACTTCGGAGGAAAATCAGGGACGTCAGGCTGCCGACAACCTGGAACATCTTCTCTCCATGATGCGTGAACTCTCCGGCGGACAGTACGATGTTGTCTTCGACCTCTCCCTGGTGCGCGGCCAGGGCTACTATACCGGCACCGTCTTCGAGGTGGAAAACAGCCGCTTTAAGGGCGCTATCGCCGGCGGCGGCCGCTACGACAACCTGATCGGCAAATTTCTCGGGGAAAACGTCCCCGCCGTGGGCTTCTCCATCGGCTTTGAGCGCATCTTCTCCATCCTTATGGAAACCGGCGCCGAAATCCCCGACCGGAAACAGCGCGTCGCGGTTCTCTGCTGGGAGGATCAGTGCATGGATGCCATGAAACAGGCTGCCGCCCTCCGCGCGCAGTACGACACGGATGTCTTTGTAAAGCCCAAAAAAGTCGGCAAATTCATCGACCGCCTGAAAGCCCAGGGCTACGACGGCATCTGGCAGGTGGGGCAGTCGGAAGAGGTGAAGCAGATATAATGTCAATGTGATTTCGTGCTTGACATAAAGTAAGAAATTCTTTATAATCTCGGGGTGTTTATAAAGAAATGAAAGCCTGTCATATGTTCAATCATTCGTTCTGTGCAAAGAAGTTATCGCATTGCGCTGACTTCTGACTTATGGTTGTCCGCTTCACAGACTTTCAAAATAAATGCTAAGATGGAGACAGTAAGGCGGCAGGAAAGCCACAGAGAGCCGGGGCAGGGTGTGAGCCCGGTGCGAGTAGGGCTGCGCTGAAAATCACTCCGGAGCAGCAAACCGAACGGACATATACGCATTTTTTCGGGATATCTTCTTTTCGAAAACGAGAAGAGGAATGCGAACAGTTCAAGTAGGCTTTGACGTCCTTTCCACGTTACAGGAAACGCATATACAGACGCGCCACGCGTCCGTATGTTGTAAACAGGTGGTATAGCGAGAGTTTTATACATTACTCTGCGTGTATAGCGGTGTGTTGTATGGTCTCGTCCTGGTTGCAGGGCGGGGCCTTTTTTGAACCTGTAAGCTATGAGAATCAGACAGACGGGTTTAGAAAACGATTGACAATGTCGAGCTCCTGTTACAGGAAGCGTGAATGGCAGTATTTAAGAAACAATTGATGGACGGAGGTAACCATGTATAAGAAGGTTTCGACCGATCTCAACTTTGTTGAGAGAGAGAAGAAGACGGAACAGTTCTGGCGGGAGAATGATATCTTTAAGAAGAGTATGAAAAACCGCGAGGGCAATGAGGTTTACACGTTTTATGACGGGCCGCCGACGGCCAACGGCAAGCCGCACATCGGCCACGTGCTGACCCGCGTGATCAAGGATATGATCCCGCGCTACCAGACCATGAAGGGCAAGTATGTGCCGAGAAAGGCCGGCTGGGATACCCACGGTCTGCCGGTGGAGCTGGAAGTGGAGAAGCAGATCGGCATTAACGGCAAGGATCAGATTGAGGATTACGGCATCGAGCCGTTTATCAAGAAGTGCCGCGAGTCCGTGTGGAAGTACAAGGGCATGTGGGAGGATTTCTCCGGTACCGTGGGCTTCTGGGCGGATATGGAGCACCCCTACGTGACCTACGAGGATGATTATATCGAGTCCGAGTGGTGGGCCTTAAAGCAGATCTGGGACAGGGGCCTGCTGTACAAGGGCTTTAAGATCGTGCCCTACTGCCCGCGCTGCGGGACGCCGCTGTCGGCGGCGGAGGTGTCGCTGGGCTATAAGCTGGTGAAGGAGCGCTCGGCTATCGCACGATTTAAAGTGAAGGGCGAGGACGCATATTTCCTGGCCTGGACCACCACGCCCTGGACGCTGCCCTCGAACCTGGCGCTCTGCGTAAATCCGAACGAGACTTACTGCAAGGTGAAGGCGGCGGACGGGTATACGTATTATATGGCGAAGGCACTGCTGGATACGGTGCTGGGAAAGCTGGCGAAGACGGACGAAGCGAAGAAGTCTGAAAAGAATGCGGCAGCGGACGAAGCCGTGACCGCAGAACGCGAGGCGGATGACCTGGGCGGAAAGGCTTACGTCATCCTGGAAGAATACAAGGGAAAAGATCTGGAATATAAGGAGTACGAGCCCCTCTTCGACTGCGCGGCCGAGGCTGCCGCAAAGCAGGGTAAGAAGGCATTCTTCATCACCTGCGACACGTACGTCACCATGACCGACGGTACCGGCATCGTGCACATCGCCCCGGCTTTCGGTGAGGACGACGCGAATGTGGGCCGCCATTACGACCTGCCCTTCGTGCAGTTTGTCAACGGCAAGGGCGAGATGACTGCCGAGACGCCCTTCGCGGGCCTGTTCGTGAAGAAGGCGGACCCGGAGGTGATCAAATACCTGGCGGGCGAAGGCAAGCTGTTCGAGGCGCCGAAGTTCGAGCACGAATATCCTCACTGCTGGCGCTGTGACACGCCGCTGATCTATTACGCCAGAGAATCCTGGTATATCCGGGAGACGGCCGTGCGGGATGAGCTGATCGCGAACAATAATACCGTGAACTGGATTCCGGAGTCCATCGGTAAGGGCCGCTTCGGCAACTGGCTGGAGAACATTCAGGACTGGGCCATCTCCCGCAACCGCTACTGGGGCACGCCGTTAAATATCTGGGAGTGCGAGTGCGGCCACAAGGAGTGCATCGGAAGCAGAACCGAGCTTGCGGAGCGCAGCGGCGACCCGGAGGCGGCGAAGCTGGAGCTGCACCGCCCGTACGTGGACGGCGTGACCTTTACATGCCCGGAGTGCGGCGGTACCATGCACCGGGTGCCGGAGGTCATCGACTGCTGGTTTGACTCGGGCGCCATGCCCTTTGCGCAGCACCATTATCCCTTTGAAAATAAAGAACTTTTCGAGCAGCAGTTTCCGGCTCAGTTCATCTCCGAGGCGGTGGACCAGACCCGCGGGTGGTTCCACTCGCTGATGGCGGAGTCCACGCTGCTGTTCCACCGGGCCCCCTACGAAAACGTCATCGTGCTGGGCCACGTGCAGGACGAGAACGGTCAGAAGATGAGCAAGTCCAAGGGCAACGCTGTAGACCCGTTCGAGGCTCTGGCCACCTACGGCGCGGACGCCATCCGCTGGTATTTCTACATTAACAGTGCGCCGTGGCTGCCGAACCGTTTCCACGGGAAGGCCGTGCAGGAAGGTCAGCGCAAGTTCATGGGCACCCTCTGGAACACCTACGCATTTTACGTGCTCTACGCCGAGATCGACGCCTTCGATCCGACACAGTACACGCTGGAATATGATAAATTATCCGTCATGGACAAGTGGGTGCTCTCCCGCCTGAACACGACGGTGAAGGAAACAGATGACGATCTGGGGAACTACCGCATCCCGGAGGCCGCCAGAGCCCTGCAGGATTTTGTGGAGGACTTAAGCAACTGGTACGTGCGCCGCAGCCGCGACCGCTTCTGGGCGAACGGCATGCCGCAGGATAAGGTAAACGCTTACCTGACCCTGTACACGGCTCTGGAGACCATCTGCAAGGCCGCCGCGCCCATGATCCCCTTCATGACGGAGGAAATCTACCAGAACATCGTGGTGGGCGTGGATAAGGACGCGCCGGAGAGCATTCACCTGTGCGATTTCCCGGCGTGCGACGAAGCCATGGTGGATCCGGCCCTGGAGGATTCCATGGCAAAGGTGCTCACCGCCGTAGTGGCCGGCCGTGCCGCCCGCAACACCGCGAACATCAAGAACCGCCAGCCCATCGGCAAGGCCTACATCCGCGCCGACTGGACGTTGGACGAATACTTCACGGAGATCATCCGCGAGGAATTAAATATCAAGGAAATCGAGTACGTGACGGATGTGCGGGCCTTTACCAGCTACACCTTCAAGCCGCAGTTAAAGACCGTGGGTCCGAAGTACGGCAAGCTGGTGGGTAAGATCCGCCAGGCGCTGGGCGCCCTTGACGGCAACGCCGCCATGGACACCCTTACCGCAGAGGGGTGCCTCGCCTTCGACTTTGACGGCCAGGAGGTAAAACTGGCGGAGGAGGATCTCCTCATTGAGACCGCTCAGTCCGAGGGCTTTGTGGCGGAGTCGAACCAGAATGTCACCTTTGTGGTGGACACTCACCTGACACCGGAACTCATCGAGGAGGGATTCGTGCGCGAGCTCATCAGCAAGGTGCAGACCATGCGCAAGGAGGCCGATTTTGAAGTGATGGATCACATCGTCCTCTCGGTCACCGGAAACGACAGGATTCTGGAAATTGTGACAAAAAATGAGGCCGAAATCAAAAAAGAAGTGTTAGCAATTGACATTGTAACCGATGAAAATGTGGGATATAATAAACACTGGGTTCTTAACGGAGAAGAAGTGGAACTCGGAGTGAAGGTTCAGAAGTAAATAAAATGACATGATATGTATGTCAGGAGGTAAGGAATGACGAAGGAACAGGAGATCACGAAGGAGCGTTTTAAGCGCGATGTGGAAGACAACATCCGCATGCTCTACCGCAAGAATCTTGCTGAGGCGGATGAGCGCCAGCTCTACAACGGCGTCGCCTACGCGGTGAAGAACCTCGTGATCGATCAGTGGATTGAGACACAGAAAGTATATGACACGGAAGACCCGAAGACGGTCTACTACATGTCCATGGAGTTTCTGATCGGCCGCGCGCTGGGAAATAACATCATCAACCTCTCCGCCAGAGAGGAGATCAAGGCAGCGATCGACGAGCTGGGGCTTAACTTAAACGCCTTGGAAGACAGGGAGCCGGATCCGGCGTTGGGCAACGGCGGTCTTGGCCGTTTGGCAGCATGTTTCCTGGATTCACTGGCTACGCTGGGCTATCCGGCCTACGGCTGTGGCATCCGCTACAAGTACGGCATGTTCGAGCAGAAGATCGAGGACGGCTACCAGAAGGAAGTGCCGGACAACTGGCTCAAACACAACTATCCGTTTGAGATCCGACGTGATGAGTACGCCTGCGAGGTTCGCTTCGGCGGCTATGTGCGCGTCGAGAAGGACGTAAACGGCAGAGACCACTATGTGCAGGAGGGTTACCGCGCAGTTCGCGCCGTGCCTTACGACATGCCGGTGGTAGGTTACAATAATAATGTAGTAAACACGCTGCGCATCTGGGATGCGGAGCCGACCCAGCATTTCAACATGGACCGTTTCGACCGCGGCGAGTATGAGAAGGCCTTCGAGGAAGAGCGCCTGGCCCGCACCATCGTGGAGGTTCTTTACCCGAACGATAACCACTATGCCGGCAAAGAGCTGCGCTTAAAGCAGCAGTACTTCTTTGTTTCCGCCAGCATCCAGACGGCCATCCGGAAGTTTTTAAGAAAGCATGACGATGTCCGTAAGCTGCCGGAGAAGGTGGTATTCCAGATGAACGACACCCACCCGACACTGACTGTAGCCGAGTTGATGCGCATCCTCATGGATGAGTATTATCTGGAGTGGGATGAGGCCTGGGATGTGGTGACGCACTGCTGTGCTTACACGAACCATACCATCATGTCCGAGGCACTGGAGAAGTGGCCCATCGACCTGTTCTCCCGCCTGCTGCCCCGCTGCTACGAGATCATCGAGGAGATCAACCGCCGTTTCCTGGTTCAGGTTCAGGCAAAGTACCCGGGCAATGTGGAGAAGATCCGCAAGATGGCCATCGTCTACGACGGACAGGTGAAGATGGCAAATCTTGCCATCGTGGCCGGCTTCTCCGTGAACGGCGTAGCGCGCCTGCACACCGAGATCCTGGAAAAGCAGGAACTCCGCGACTTCTACGAGATGTTCCCGGAGAAGTTCAACAACAAGACCAACGGCATTACCCAGCGCCGTTTCCTGCTGCACGGCAACCCGTTGCTGGCTCAGTGGGTCACCGACAAGGTGGGCGACGGCTGGATCACCAACCTGCCGGTCATCAAAGGCATCGAAAAATATGCCGACGACCCGACAGCGCAGAAGGAGTTCATGGACATCAAGTACCAGAACAAGGTCCGTCTGGCAAAATATATTAAGGAACACAACGGCATCGATGTGGATCCTCACTCCATCTTTGACGTTCAGGTAAAGCGCCTGCACGAGTACAAGAGACAGCTCTTAAACATCCTGCATGTGATCTACCTGTACAACAAGATCAAGGATCACCCGGAGATGGATTTCTATCCCCGCACCTTTATCTTCGGTGCGAAGGCGGCCGCGGGCTACCGCATCGCGAAGCTCACCATCAAGCTGATCAACAGCGTGGCGGATGTTGTAAACAATGACCCGGCCATCGGCGGCAAGATCAAGGTGGTGTTCATCGAGAACTACCGCGTATCCAATGCGGAGATCATCTTCGCGGCGGCGGATGTTTCCGAGCAGATTTCTACGGCTTCCAAGGAAGCTTCCGGTACTGGCAACATGAAGTTCATGCTGAACGGTGCGCTGACGCTGGGCACCATGGACGGCGCCACTGTGGAGATGGTGGAGGAGATGGGCATCGAGAACGCCTTCATCTTCGGCATGAGCTCCGACGAGGTCATCCGCTACGAGAACCAGGGCGGCTACTACCCGATGGAGATCTACAACAACGACTGGGAGATCCGCCGTGTGCTGAACCAGCTCATCGACGGCACCTATTGCCACGAGAACCACGAGCTGTTCCGCCCGCTGTACAACAGCCTGCTGAACACCATCGACACCCAGAAGGCGGATACGTACTTCATCCTGAAGGATTTCCGCTCCTACGCGGAGGCACAGACCCGCGTCGAGGCGGCTTACCGCAACCGTGCCGGCTGGGCGAGGAGTGCTATCATCAACGTGGCGAACGTGGGCAAGTTCTCCTCCGACCGTACCATCGAAGAGTACGTGAAGGACATCTGGCATCTGGATCGTGTGACGGTCACCATGCCGGAGAAGGAAGTGGCGGAAGAGCCGGAACAGAGCGCTAAAACCGCTGCGGCGGCGGAGGACGCTGAGGCAATCCGCCGTATTGAAGAGGCGGCGGCCGCGGAAGAGAAGCTCGAGGAGATCCGCAGAATTCTGGGGAAGTGAAATAAATGCTTCGCATTGATTTCTCAAGAGAACGCTTCGCGTTGACTTCGGTAAGCGCTTTGCGCTGACTTTAGAAGTTCGAGCAAAGGCGCGAATTTCTGAAGAAAAAACAAGGCGTTTTCTTCCCGGGATAACTTCAGGATTCCGGGAGCAGATGTTACTGCTTCACATTAACTTCTGAAACACGGAGGAATCTGAAAACAGATATAATTATATACGACCGGGCATGAAAGAAGGTATTTCTTTGATGCCCGGTCGTTTTGCTGTGTATAGAGGGGGATTGTTCATACTGCTGATTACATGAGCAGTCGCGAATATGATCTCATGGATTGCCGCCCGTAACAAAATTACAGGAGTTGGGATGCACAGGGGAGTTGACGCTTTCTGTTGGTGGGGATGGTACCTGTGTCATATAGATTTATTCCTGACCAGCGAAAGCAGCGACTCCCGTTCATTTGCCTCAGGGTTTTCAATCACATAGTCCAGCAGTCGGTTCAGTGTCTGCCCCAGCCCCGGTCCTGCCGGAATGCCGGTTTCCATGAGATCCCGTCCGCTCACGGCGAGGTCTTTTATGGTTAAACACGCGTTTGCAGCCACGACCTGCTCAAAGAGCGCCCGGAGCGCAGACACGTATGCGAGACCTTTTTCGGCGTACGGGGCTGCCTTGCCGGCGGCATCGGCGGCCTTCAGCGCCAGAAAATACGGGTATAAATCCCGACCGATTTTTGCAACGCTTTTTCGCACGGACTTCAGGTTTTCCGCAGGCATATCGCTGTGCACGGCAATCAGTTGCGTTACCAGGCGGATGGTCTGATTGTCAAACTTCAGATCCCGCAGGATGCGTTCCGCCATTTCGGCGCCGACGCGGGCGTGATCGTAGAAATGGTCAACGCCTTCCGCATCCGTCGTGCGCGTGACCGGCTTTCCCACATCGTGCAGGAGCGCGGCCCAGCGGAGGATGCGGAGGGAGATCCCGTCAGACAACCCATCGGATGAACTGTTCGAAATGCCGGCGGAACTGTTTCCGGACGCAACGTTTGCCGCACCGCCGGAATCAGTCGGGACATTTGACACGTCGGAAGAACAGATTCCGAAGGTGGAAGGTGAAGAACGGCGGGAGCCGATTGCGCCCACCACTATGAGCGTGTGCTCCCCCACGTTGGTAAAGTGGTGCGGGTTATTCTGCGGTGTCGCCATCATCTCATCAAACTCCGGAAGCACCTCTTTCGTCACGCCGAGCTCCCACGCGTCCCGAAGCCGCTCCGGGTGGTCGGAGGTTAAGAGCAGATCCAGCTCCGTGCGGATGCGCTCGCGGCTGATTTTTTTCAAGGTTCCGGCAAGCTCCGCAATCGCCAGACGTGTATCCGGAGCGATGGAAAAATCCAGCTTGGCCGAGAAACGCAGCGCCCGCAGAATGCGCAGCGCGTCCTCACCGAAACGCTCACGCGGCTCGCCGACGCACCGGATGACTTCCTTTTTCAGGTCATCCTGTCCGCCGAACAGGTCAATGATGCCGACGGACGGACTGTAAGCCATCGCGTTGACAGTAAAATCCCGTCGTTTTAAATCCTCCTCGAGAGAGGAGGTAAACTCCACGTGATCCGGATGTCTTCCGTCGCCGTATTCTCCGTCCACCCGGTAGGTGGTCACCTCGAACCCCTCGCGGTGGATCATGACGGTGACTGTGCCGTGTTTCAGGCCGGTGTCCACGGTGTGTCGAAACAGCTGTTTCACTTCTTCCGGTTTCGCGGACGTGGTGATATCCCAGTCCTTCGGTGGGCGCCCCAGCACCATATCGCGGACACAGCCGCCCACGAGGAAAGCCTCAAAACCGGCCTGCTCCAGCGTCTCGATTACTTTTTTGGCGCCGGACGGGATGGAAAAAGATGCCGGTTCATGAGATTGGGTCAGCGGGAATGCGTGGTTTCTATTGTCATTCATGTCTGTTTTACTCCTTATGTAGTCGCCGCACAATAAAACATAGTCTAGCACAAAACCGGGGAAATTACACGGGTTTTGCCGGATATCTTACCGGAAAAAGTCAGACTATTCAATTAATTTAACGTTTTTGACATGTTTCATGTCATTTTTGAACAAGTTCGTGTCATTTTTGTGCATTTTCGAGGAGTAACGCATGGCAGAATGTAACATCCCAAGCAAAAAAATAAGCTTGACAAACCGGATGATGAGCGGTACTCTCGTCAAAACACCGGCGAGGGACTGTGAGATAGATTTTTCGCAAATTTATCGTCGAATCAGGCATTTGTATTAAAAATACCTGCTTGCGGTTGCTGTGAACAGAAGGTTATTTGTTGAAAATTTATGATGATAATTAGTGCAGTCGATGCAGGGATTTAAAAACAGCGATTACAGGGAGGAAAGAAGGAGATGGATAAAATTATAACAGACGATATGTTAAAAACACTTATGGAAGCAGCTGCAGATTCGGACACTTCTTTGCTCCGGGAGCCGGAAGCGGTGTACGGCTGGGAAAAAGCAGAGGGGAATTATACGATAGACGACTATTATGCCCTGCCGGATAATGTGCGTGCGGAACTGATCGACGGAATCTTTTATTACCTGTCCGCGCCAACGATTACTCACCAGATTATCAGCGGGCGTTTGTATAATACTCTGGATCGCTACATAGAGGACAAAAACGGAGATTGCGTACCGCTGATTGCGCCGTGTGACGTGCAGCCGGATCGCGAGGATGACCGGTGGATGATCCAGCCGGATGTGATGGTGGTGTGTGACAGGAATAAGCTCGAAGATGACCGCTGTGTGCGGGGAGCACCGGATTTCGTGGCGGAAGTTCTCTCGCCATCCACAAAAAAGAGGGATCGCACGGTCAAACGCAGGAAATACCGGGAAACAGGTGTCCGCGAATACTGGATGATTGATCCGGAGACGGAGATGATCGAGGTGTACATTTTTAAGAGTACCGAGACGGATGTTTTACCGAGGGTGTATCCGTTTCACGAGACAGTCCCGGTCAGCATCTTCTGCGGAGACTGCAAGGTGGATTTTGCGAAGATTACCAGACGGAGATAGATGAAGTAAGGACGAAAAAGGGTGGAAAAAGATAATATTATCACAGATGACATTTCGAAAATGCCTGCGGAGACAAGCGGGGATACAGAATCCTTACGGCTGCGGGAGCCGGAGACGGCGTACGGCTGGGAAAAGGCAGAGGGGGAATATACGATAGACGACTACTATGCTCTGCCGGATGATGTGCGTGCGGAACTGATCGACGGTATCTTTTATTACCTGTCCGCGCCGACAATTACTCATCAGAGGCTCGGAGGCTGGTTGTATTATGTGTTGCTTCGATATATAAAGGAGCAAGGCGGAGATTGCGTACCGCTGATTGCGCCGTGTGACGTGCAGCCGGATCGTGAGGATGACCGGTGGATGATCCAGCCGGATGTGATGGTGGTGTGTGACAGGAACAAGCTCGAAGATGACCGCTGTGTTCGGGGAGCACCGGATTTCGTGGCGGAAGTTCTCTCGCCATCCACAAAGAAGAGGGATCGAACGGTCAAACGCAGAAAATACCGGGAAACAGGTGTCCGCGAATACTGGATCATTGACCCGGAGACGGAAATGATCGAGGTGTACATTTTTAAGAGTACCGGGATGGATGTTTTGCCGAGAGTATATCGGTTTTATGAGGCAGTCCCTGTCAGCATTTTCTGCGGAAACTGTAAGGTAAACTTCAGTGAATTGTGATATACGAAAAAAGATGGAAGTCAGGGCATAGAAGCCGGAACCCCCGCATAATTATAGAGCGTGTGCTTGAGAAGACGGCCGGTTGTGGAGAAATCCACATGCACGGTGGTCTGACGCGGACGGATGCTGCAAATGGCGGCGCATGATCGGCAGATCCGTTTGCGTGACTGCCGGACGTATATAGGAAGCGGGGGTGCGGGTATATGGAAAAGCTGAGTCGGGTGCTTTCTGATTTTGGATTGGAGCCGGAGAAAATGACCAGAGTACGTGGCGGCTTCCTCCTGGAGACGGAGGATGGTCTGCGGATGCTTCAGGAATATCGCGGCGGCACCGCAAAGCTGACGGCTGCGGAAACGCTGCAGAAATTCCTGAGAGGGAAGGGTTTCTTTCGGACGGATCTGCTCCTTCGCTCGAAGAAGGGGGAACTCTCCTCCCGGGATGTGGACGGGACGGTTTATGTGTTAAAAGAGTGGTTTGAGGGGCAGGAGTGCAGTCGGGAGAACCGGGGAGACCTCTTTGCGGGTATGGAACTGCTCGCAGAACTGCACGGGATGATGGAGCAGACGGAGTTTGCTGCGGATCTTCATCCGGAAGAAAGTGAGAAGCAGCCGGACGGTGAAGCAAATGGAAAAGGAAAGTCCGTGAATGACGCTGGCAGCAGGGCGGAGAAGGCATCGAATGACGCTGGCAGTGTGGAGGAAAAAAACAGCGGCGAAATCCGGAAGGTGAGAAGTATCGGAGCAGAAAACCTTCCTGTCATCTTTGAAAAAAGGATCCGCGAGCTCCGCCGTGCGCGAAATTATTTGAGAGGCCGCCGCAGGAAGACAGATTACGAATCTGAGCTGCTAAGACATGCGGATTATTATATTTCCTGTGGGGAAAAAGCGCTGAGAAGGCTGGAGGCTTCGCGCTATGAAAGCCTGCGGGAGTCGGCGATGGAGAACGGGACAATTGTTCATGGAGCTTATCACTACCATAACATTCTTATTTTATCATCCGGGCAGGAGGCTTCGGCCGGTGTGCGGGAAGGAGCAGAAAGCAGGGAAACGGCATCACCGAAAAGCAGGGAAGCCGCAACCCCGGAAAGCAGGGCGGCCGCAACAAGGCTGTCCGGAAGACAGCGGAGCAGTCAGGGAGCACGGTCTGTCGCCGTGGCTGTGAATTTTGAGAGGATGGCTGTGGGCCTTCAGGTCACGGATGTCTATGATTATATAAGAAAAATTCTGGAAAAGAATGCCTGGAACAGGGAGCTTGGATACCGCCTGATCGAACGCTACCGGCGCGAAAGGCCCATGTCGGCGGATGAGATGGAAATTTTGAGGATCCTGTTCCTTTTTCCGGAGAAGTACTGGAAGCTGGTAAACCACTACTGCAACCACAGCAAATCCTGGCTGCCCGGAAAAAATCCGGAAAAGCTGGCGACACTCGTGCGGCAGGAAGAGGCGCGGGTCAGGTTCGTGGAAGGAATATGAGATTATTCACGGTATCGCTCTAATTCACGGTCGCTTTTTACCAAAAAAGAAAAAATTTGGGTTTCATTTTATCCAATCGTGTTATATAATACACCCATCTTTGGCCGGGCGGATTTCACCGTCGGGGCAGTGAGAAGGTATAAGGTGAAGAAACGGCGGCTGCCTGCTTTCACCGGTGAGAGTGATTTATATTAAGGAGGTTTTTGACCAATGGGCTATCAGGAAACATATCAGTCATGGCTCGACAATCCGTATTTTGACGAAGCGACAAAGGCGGAATTAAAGGCCATCGCAGATAATGAGAAGGAAAAAGAAGACCGTTTTTACATGGATCTGGAGTTCGGTACCGCAGGGCTCCGCGGCGTCATCGGCGCGGGCACGAACCGCATGAACACCTACACGGTGCGCCGGGCGACCCAGGGCCTTGCAAATTATATCATCAAACAGAACGGTCAGGCAAAGGGCGTGGCCATTTCCTACGACTCCAGAAGGATGTCGCCGGAGTTCGCGGATGAGGCGGCGCTGTGCCTGGCGGCCAACGGCATCAAGGCATATGTGTTTGAGTCTCTCCGCCCGACCCCGATGCTTTCCTTCGCGGTTCGCTACCTGCACTGCATCGCGGGCATTAACATTACCGCCAGCCACAACCCGGCCGAGTACAATGGCTACAAGGTTTACTGGGAGGACGGCGCGCAGATCACGCCGCCTCACGACACCGGCATCATGGACGAGGTGAAAGCGGTGACCGACTTCGCGAACGTGAAGACGATGGACAAGGACGCTGCCGTTGCGGCCGGTCTCTATGAAGTCATCGGCGCGAAGGTGGATGACGCTTACATCGCGGAGCTGAAGAAGCAGGTTCGCCATCAGGACAGCATCGACGCAGTGCAGAAGGATCTCACCATCGTCTACACGCCGCTGCACGGCACCGGCAACATTCCGGCCCGCCGCATCTTAAAAGAGCTGGGCTTTGAGAATGTCTATGTAGTACCGGAGCAGGAGCTTCCGGACGGCAATTTCCCGACCGTCAGCTACCCGAACCCGGAGGCTGCCGAGGCTTTCGAACTGGCGTTAAAGCTGGCGAAGGAAAAGGATGCGGATCTCGTGCTTGCCACCGACCCGGACGCGGACCGTCTCGGCGTGTATGTAAAGGACGCGAAGACCGGCGAATATATCACACTGACCGGCAATATGTCCGGCTGCCTGCTTGCGGAATATGAGATCAGCCAGATCAAAGAGCTAAACGGCGGAAAGCTGCCGGAGGACGGCGCGCTGGTGAAGACCATCGTGACCACGAACCTGGCGGACGCCATCGCGAAGAACTACGGCATTCGTCTGATCGAGGTGCTGACAGGCTTCAAGTATATCGGCCAGCAGATTCTGGGCTTTGAGGAGTCCGGCAAGGGCACCTACCTCTTTGGCTTTGAGGAGTCCTACGGCTGCCTGATCGGCACGCACGCCCGGGACAAGGACGCTATCGTGGCGACCATGGCTCTCTGCGAGGCGGCTGCATATTATAAGACCCAGGGTAAGACCCTCTGGGATGCCATGATCGACATGTACGAGAAGTACGGCTATTATAAGGATGCCGTGAAGTCCATTACCTTAAAGGGCATCGAGGGTCTCGCGAAGATTCAGGATATCATGAACGCGCTCCGCGCCAACACCCCGGCGAAGATCGGCGAGTACGATGTTCTGTCCGCCCGCGATTACAAGCTGGACACCATCAAAGACATGGCCACGGGTGAAGTGACGCCGACCGGACTGCCGAAGTCCAATGTTCTGTATTATGATCTGAACAACAACGCGTGGATCTGCGTGCGTCCGTCCGGCACCGAGCCGAAGATCAAGATCTACTACGGTGTGAAGGGCGCGTCCTTAGAGGATGCGGACGCAAAGAGCGCGGAGCTCGGCGCAAAGATCATCGGCATGGTGGATGACCTGATGTGATTTGAAGTTCCGCCGAGAGGAACTTCGCGACATTTCGCTTACGCGAAAGACGGAACACCAGGGGATTGAGACCCGCCAAAACATGAGGATGCAGCCATTTTTCGAAGAAAAACTGGAGTGCTGAAGTTCCGCAAGGCGGAACTTAGTGACCTTATGTGCTTACGCGAAAGTCAGAATCCGCGGTGTTATCACAGTGCAGAAAATCGAATCGGAAGTAAGAGAGGGCGGGAGGTTGCGGCTTCCCGCCCGTTTGAAATATAGCAAAAAGTACCGTCCATCGTTCGGGGTTATCACAAAGCATGAACTCCGGCGTCTCGACGGCCATCCGTATTCACACTTTTCAAAATATCGGGAGCAGCAAATGAGCAAAAAATCCACCGGAAAAACCCGGGAGAAATCAAATTCAAACAGAAATCAGGCAGAACATCTGACAGCACGCATGAAAACAAACCTGAACGGGAGAACAATCACGGAAAGAATCGGAATTTTGTATGTGGTATGTATGCTTCTGGTTTTCCCGCTTTTCTTTCATGACTATTTTTTTGACATCACGAAAACAAAATACCTCTTTTTTGCGGTTGTGACGCTTGTCGGTTTTTCGCTGGCGGCTTTAAGTCTTCTGGTTCAGGACGACATGCTCTCGCAGCTCAGAGTGCTGAAACCGTCCGGGGCGGCGGATTACTGGATGCTGGCCTGGGTGGCGGTAAGTATTGTAAGCTGCATTGCTTCGGTCGATCGTGCCGCTTCCGTTTCCGGGGCGGACGCCAGGTGGCAGGGGCTGCTGGCGGTATTTCTGTATGCCCTGGCTTATTACATCATGTCGCGCTGTGTGGAGATCGAAAAAATATTCTGCTATATTTTTCTGGCTCCGGGCTGTCTGAATGCGCTGCTTGGCGTGTTGAATCACTTTGGGGTGGATCCCCTTGGCTTCTATGAGCGGATGAAGGAGGCACAGATTCCGAAGTTTATGGGAACGATCGGAAACATCAATATGTTTGCCGGTTACATGTGTCTTGTGTTTGCCGGAGTATTTGTCCTGTTCCTTTTTGAAAAGAAACGGTCGAAACAGATTCTCTGGGGAGTGCTGCTTCTGGCTACGCTCGGCCATCTGGCGGGGAACAGCGACTTAAGCTATGCGGGGCTCGGCGTGACCGTGCTCGTGCTGTTCGCCGTTTCATGGAAGAAAAAAACATCGATGCCCCGTCTGTTTTACGGGGGTGCGGTGGTGTTCGCAGGTTACTGCCTGTTTTATATTCTGCAGGACAAATTTGCGGCGAACGCGGTGAGCATGGAAGGCATATCAAAAGAACTGCTTGCCCACGGCGGCCTGCTGCCTGTGGGTGCGGCTGTGTGCGTGGCAGTGGGGGTGTTGTACCGGCTGATTCTGGCCCGCAGGGAGCGTGAAAACAGCGATTCTGATCAGAAAAAATGCGCGGCGGATATCTGCTTTCATGTACTGTCTGTCTGCATCCTGTTGCTTGCGGCCGTTTTCCTCATCGTGGCAAGCCGCATGGAAGAGATCGCGGCCTTTTTCACCTTTAACGACACCTGGGGCGATTACCGCGGCTTTGTCTGGACCAGGCTGTGGCAGCTGTTCTGCGATTTTTCGCCTGTGCGGATGCTGATCGGCAGCGGGCCGGGCACGGTCAAAACTCTGCTGAACGATTACTGTTACGATGAGATGAAGGAGCTGACGGGAGTTGTCTATGATGCCGCGCACAATGAATATCTGCAGTATCTGGTGACGACCGGCATCGCAGGACTTGTGACGTACGCGGGCTTCCTCGGTTCGGTATTTCTCCGCGGCTTCCGCGCGCTCGGAAGGGCGCTGTCTGAGGAGAAAAAGATCTGCCTGATGTTCGGGCTGGCCATCGTGGCCGCCTATGCGGGACAGGCGGCATTCAGCCTCGCGCAGCCGATCACGACACCGTTCCTCTTCGTGTTCCTGGGGTGGATTGAAAAAGCGGGGAAGGAAGAAACGTAATCTTCGGGGTCAACAGAATATGACTTGCGTTTCATATTTTTGTTCCCGGCATCCGGGATGTCCGGAAGAAAACAGTGAATGACGAAAGAAACAGTCAGAGAGAAAAACCAAAGAAGTATCGGGGAATCGATCGGACAGAGGTGATTTGGCAACTTTTTTCGACAAAACTTACGCTTTTATACGCAAGAGGAATTGATTTTTTTTGAATTAGCGATTATAATAACTAAAGTTTGGGGTTTACGTAGCCTCGTGGTTACTGCACAGAATGGATGGAGGTCTACTTATGAGCAATGAAGAAAAAACCGGTGGGGAGAGCAGAGTCTCGGAAAGAAGAAAAAGAGAACGTCAGAACTTTATCCTGAACGTCACGGCGATCGGGCTCATGGTGGCGGTGGCGATCGTGCTGGTTGCGGTGCTGATCACGATGATAAAGCTGAAATCCGGCGAGGCGTCAAAGCAGGAAGATCCTGAACAGAGCGCATCGAATACGACGGAAGAGGATACGACGACAACGGCAGAGCCGGAGGAGACGACGACGGTGTCGACCGTATTGGTGGGCGAAGGTCATGTCATCTGTCTGGATCCGGGCCACGGCGGCGATGCGACCGGCGAGGTGGTCGGTGACCGCACGGAAAAAGAGGAAGACCTGGAGATTGCCACGCTGATTAAGGCATCGCTGGAAGAACTGGGGTACACGGTGGTGCTGACCCGCTCGGACGACACGAATCCGGGCTATCAGGATCGGGCAACGACTGCCGCGAACGCAAATGCGGAGGCCATGGTGGTAATCCACCGGACGAGCGATTCCGAGTACGGAGACGCCACGATCGAGACGGGCGCGAGCATTTATGTGGCGAGCGCGGGCTCTGATGAGGGAACGGCGCTGGGCAATTCGATTTTAAGCGCGCTGGACGCGTCAGGGACAGGCATCACGGTGAACAGTGTTCACACAGGCTTCATCTCGAATTCCGGCAGTGATTATTCCGTGGTGACAGCGGCCATGTCGAACAATATCACCACATGTGTCCTGATTCTCGGAAATATGTCCTCCGACACGGATAATGAAGGATATGACACCTATAAGACACAGTATGCCGCGGCAGTCGCGGAAGGAATCAGCAATTATGTGCTTTCCGTGGCGGACAGCGAAGCTGAGACAACGGTTGCTGAAGAGTAGAACATTGGCAGTCTGTGGGCTGATGGAAGAAAAAAAGCTGTTCCGGTTTTTGATTGTTTCGAGAACGGAAACAGTATGCGGTAAAACACCGGGGCTGGTGCGAAAGCATCAGCCTTTTTTCGGTTATTGACAAAAGCCAATCGGTTCACAGCCGCCTGTCAGGTTCGTCAGATGAACCGCCTGGCCTGCTCGTAATGGGTATCTTATGGTCTGACGAGCGGTGCCGTTTATTTGGCAGCGATGTATTCATGCTCTCTGCGGTGAATTCTGCCTAAAATCAGGTCGGTGAAAAAGATCAGATAGCCGACGGCCAGGAAGCAGGCGAAGTAGATGCCGATATAGATGTACACGCGTGCGCCGACGAGATCGACATTCAGGAAAAAATACGGATATTTTCCGGTGCGTGTGAGCACCTCTTCCTCACAGCACAGGGCGCGGAGAGCGGTAAACAGCAGGTAGAAGGCCGGCGCGAGCATCCACCGGAGGGGACTGTAAGCGTGAAGCCGGCCCTTTGGGGTAAATAAAAGCCAGTCCAGAGTGATGAGAGCCGGCGCCACATAGTGGGCGAGGAAGCTTTTCATCGGCAGGCCGAGAACCCCACCGGTGAACGTGCGGCTGAACAGGACAACCGCGTGATTGCACAGAAAAGTGACAAGAATGCAGAGCGTTGCGGTAAATTTGAGTTCATGGAAAGCTGGGAGATACGGGGGTTCCGGATCTGCATGGAAGCCGCCGAGGGTCGAAGCATGGTCGAAGCGGTCAGCCGTCGGGTCTGAGTCGAAGCTGACAGCTGTCGAATTCGCGTTGAAGCTGTGCGGTGACGAATCTGAAACGGATGACTGGACGGAGGGATCAGCGCGAATTGTACGGATTCTCCGGAAATCCTGCCGCAGGAGCAAAAGTACACAGATCAGGCACAGCAGATTGCTCTGGACGGTAAAGAAAGAAAAATTATGCGCGGTCGTATCGCCGTCGGTGCAGGAGAAATGCAGCAGAATTCCCCAGGTCAGGAAAACGGCGGTCAGAGAGCGGTAAGCGGTTCTCAGGTAAGTATTTTGAATATACATGCGTGGTACCTCGCGTGTGATCAGTAAATAAAATGGTTTAAATGCTTCATATTGATTCCGGATTGGGGTTCGTGACACCGTACTTTTGACTCTGGTATCAGTGTGGACAGATTGAGCGGTTTATGTTTATGAGCCGCCATACTTAGTATAGATGCTCGGGGCACAAATATCCGCGGGCGCCAACTGAAAAGTTTTGGTTATGTTTTGCGGGGCCCAAATCCGGAGCCAATGCGAAGCATTTACTCCGGAATTCAGGATGCAGGCATCCTGGTCATGTGCTTTTGCCCCTGGTGTCAAGTTATGGAAAGAGTGGAAACCGGGATGAGAAATATTTCAGATTTAAAATATGAGAGAAGCTGGCTGGAAATTGACCTGGATGCAATCAGGGAAAATATCGGAGCCGTGCGGCGGAGAATTGACGGGACAGAACAGAAAGAAAATCTGCGTTCCGAACAGGAAGAAACACGTGACGGGAAATGTGAGCGTCGGGATGCGGCATTGGAAAACCCGCATGTCCCGGAGGAACACACTTCTTCGGAACGCGTAAAAATTATGGCTGTGATTAAGGCGGATGCCTACGGTCACGGTGCCGTCGCGGTGGCGAAAGCGCTGGAATCCGCCGTGGATTTCTTCGGGGTGGCTGAGATCGATGAGGCGGAGGAGCTTAAAGGTGCCGGAGTGGCACTGCCGATTCTGATTTTGGGGTATACTTCGCCTGCGGATTACACCCGTGTCATCGAAGGCGACATTCGCCCGACCATTTATCATGTGGAAGATGCGAGGAAGCTTTCGGAGCTGGTGTGCAGCCGTCGGAACCGGCAGGAGAGCGCCGGAGGATCAGAAAAAGCCTGGAACCGGAAGGAAAGTGCCGAAGGATCAGAAAAAGCCGCCGGAGGAGATGCTTGCGGCTGCAGAATGCGTCAAAACGGAGTGGGAAATAAGAAAAGTGCAAAAATCCATATTGCTCTGGATACCGGCATGACGCGGATCGGATTTCCGCCTACGCCGGACAGCGTGGATGCAATCTGCGAGATCGCGTCCATGGAAGGAATCGAGATCGAGGGGCTTTTCACCCATTTTTCCTGCGCGGATATGACGGACAAGACCTACACGGAAAGACAGATGGCGGTGTACGACAAATTTGCGGCCGACTTAAGTGAGCACGGCGTGCACATTCCGCTCTGCCATATGGAAAACAGTGCCGGGATCATGGAATTCACACACCACCGCTGCCGGATGGTGCGCTCCGGCATTGTCACCTACGGGCTGCTTCCCTCCGACGAAGTGAATGCCGGTGCACTGCATTTAAGGCCAGCCATGGCGTGGAAGTCGCGCGTAGTGGATGTAAAAACCGTCGGGGCGGGGCTCGGGGTGAGCTACGGTGCAACCTATGTGACGAAAGGCGGCGAGCGCATCGCCACCATATCCACCGGTTACGGCGACGGCTACCCCCGTTCCCTGTCCGGGAAAGGGTACGTCCTCATCCGCGGCAGACGGGCACCGATTTTGGGGCGGGTATGCATGGATCAGTTTATGGCAGATGTGAGCGGCATCCCGGATGTTTGTGTGGAAGACGTAGTGACACTTGTCGGAAGCGACGGCCCGGAAACGATTACCGCGGAGCAGATCGGTGATCTGTCGGGCCGGTTTAACTACGAATTTGTGTGTGATATCAACAAACGTGTGCCGAGGTATTATCGGTCGGCGAATCAGAATTTATGACCCGAAGGCCGGAAAATATATCTACATCGGAAAGGAGGACATTACATGGAATTGCCTGTTTTATCGGAGGAGACCGTGAGTTTCGCTTTCGAGCGCTCGAAGGAAATGCTGGAGATGCTGGTGGATTTTAAGGAGCTTCGCATGATGTACACCTGTGCCATCAAGGAGGTGAAGACGAAGTTCGAAGTACTGGACACGGAATTCAAGGTGCGTTACCGCAGAAATCCGATCAGCGATATCGAATCGAGGCTGAAAAGCAATCAGAGCATTCTGGAAAAAATGGAACGGCGGCATATCCCGTTCAGCCTGGAAAACGTGGAGAAGAACATCAACGATATCGCCGGGATCCGCGTGATCTGTTCTTATATTGACGACATTTACCTGCTGGCGGATGCGCTGAGCGCGCAGGACGATATCAAAATTCTGGAGGTCAAGGATTACATAAAAAATCCGAAGCCGAATGGCTACCGCAGCTACCACATGATCGTCAGCGTGCCGGTGTTTTTCGCGGAAAACCGCAGAAATATGAAGGTAGAGGTGCAGATTCGCACCATTGCGATGGATTTCTGGGCAAGCCTGGAACATCAGATGAAGTATAAAAAGGAAATTCCGGATCAGGGCGAAATTTCGGCAAGGCTGCAGCACTGCGCGAACGGCATCGCGGCGATCGACCAGGAAATGCTTGCCCTCCGCGAGAAAATCGAAGCGGCCGAGGATAAGCCGACCGAGGAGGATATTCTGGTGGAGAAACTGATGAAGATTGACGTGCCCTTGTACTGACGGGGATTAGCGTGCCCTTGTACTGATGGGGGTTGACGTGCCGCTGTACCAATGCAGGGTACAGGGCAGTGGGGTATGTGTAAAAAACGACAGAAGCCGAAAATCCGGATTCCCCGGGACGGAGAGAGAATCTCCTGTCCCGGGGTTTTTTGACCGATTCAAGCGACAAAAGGGTATGACACAAGTAATTCCGCTTATTTTTGCCTTATTTGGACTCTTTATGCAATCTGACATAGTATCAAAAACCACATAATAGAATAAATGATAACTCCACATCTTGACATAATGTCTGCGATGCTGTATGATACCGGAAAATTGTGTCTTGTATCCACTGAAAAGCGCGAAAATATTTTGAAAATCAAAATAAATTTCCGGGTGTCATCAATCTTTTGACATCCGACCATGTTCGCGCCAGGGGCATCATCAGAGGCAGTCAGGAGAAGAAAAAGATGACAGGTTTAAAAATCGGAGATAAGTATGCGGCCATTCCCATCATTCAGGGCGGCATGGGAGTCGGCGTGAGCCGTTCGCGCCTGGCCGGAGCGGTGGCGAAAGAGGGGGGCATCGGGGTCATCTCGAGTGCCCAGATCGGTTATGATGAGGACGGATTTGAACGGCACCCGGAGGAGTGCAATCTGCGGGCGCTGAAAAAACATATACGGCTGGCAAAGGAAATCGCCGGGGGCGTTGCGGGAAAAAGCCATGGCCTTGTCGGAGTCAATGTTATGGTTGCCCTGAAAAACTATAAAGAGCATGTGCGGACAGCCGCTCGGAGCGGCGCGGACCTGGTGATCTGCGGCGCGGGACTGCCGATGGATCTGCCGTTGCTGGTGGAGGGTACGGACTGCGCCATCGCCCCGATCGTATCCAGTGCGCGGGCGGCGGACCTGATTCTCAAAACCTGGGATCGCAAATATCAGCGGACGGCGGATCTGGTGGTGATTGAAGGGCCAAAGGCCGGAGGACATCTGGGTTTTAAAGAGGAGGATGTTGCCGGTGCCGGAATCAGCGATGCTGAATATGATGAGGAAATCCGAAAAATCATCGCCTGCCTGGAAACATGGGGGCAGAAATACGGCCGAAAGATACCGGCTGCGGTGGCGGGCGGCATTTTTGACAGAGCGGACATCGACCATGCGCTCGCGCTGGGCGCGGACGCGGTGCAGATCGCAAGCCGTTTTGTGGCGACCGAGGAGTGTGATGCTGCCGATGCCTATAAGCAGGCCTATATAAACGCAGGGGCGGAGGACATCCGCATCATAAAAAGCCCGGTGGGTATGCCCGGGCGAGCGCTTTATAACGGGCTGTTGCGTGAGCTCGAGGAACGGGGCCGCATCCCGATTCGCAAATGCTACGGCTGCATCAAAAAATGTCATCCCGCCGAGGTGCCCTACTGCATCACGAAAGCGCTGATCCGGGCGGTGGAGGGTGACGTCGAAGGAGGACTTATCTTCTGCGGGGCAAATGTGGGGCGGATTGACCGGATTGTGACGGTGCGGGAACTGATGCGGGAACTGACGGGAAACTGACGGGCAGAGTTATCGCCTGTCACGGTAATATAATCAGAGAAAAAATATTGTCCATTTATTACCCACCGGTGTTATAATGCACGGGTGGGTAATAAATTATTAACACAGGTAAGAATTTACGGGAAAAGCCGGAGATATAGTCCGTGAGCTATTCAAGGTAACGAGATCAAGGTAACGAGCACAAAGTATTTCTTGACAAAAAGCACGAAATCCTGTATGCTACGCGGGATATTTTGAAATTCAAAACATTTTGACAGACATCGCGGTTTGTCAAAGGGACGGAGAGAATATGCCAGGAAATATGTTTCAGAGAATCAACCCGTTTTCGAACCGAAAATGGAGAACAGTGGTGCTGCCCCGTTCAGGGCAGGCGGAAAATGTGCCGGAAAACAGACCGGCAGAGATAAAAGATACACCGCCGGAACAGACTGCGGATATGCCGGAGGGAAGACAGGCGGATACATCGGCGGAAAAAATCGGGAATATGCCGGAGGGAAGGCAGGCAGATACACCTGCGGAACAAAACGCGGACATGCCGAAAGAAGGACAGGCAGATATACAGGAAGAAAAACCGGCGAGTCCACCGGCGGAAAAGGCGACTATTACCGCGGAAGGAAGGCCCGCGACCCTTGCCGAGAGGGCTGCCGTCGCGACACCGGTGAAAATCGACCACAGCGAGTGGCGCCGCTGCAATAAGTGCGAGCGCGGCATCCGCGTGCAGGCGGTGAAGGATAATTTCTACATCTGTCCGGAGTGCGGCAACCTGTTCCGTGTGCAGGCCTGGCAGCGGATTGAGATGGTGATCGATGAGGGCACCTTCGAAGAGTGGGACGCCGTGATGGCGCCGGTCAATCCGCTTGATTTCCCGGGGTATGAGGCAAAACTCACCGCGGCGAAGGAGAAGACCGGGCTCGATGAGGCCGTGGTGACCGGACGCGGAAAGATCTGCGGGGAGGACACCGCCATTGTGGTGTGCGACTGCCGTTTCATGATGAGCAGCATGGGCCACAATGTGGGCGAGAAGGTCACCCGGGCAGTGGAGCGGGCGACGAAAGAGCGCCTTCCGGTGATTATCTACGCCGCTTCCGGCGGAGCCAGAATGCAGGAGGGTATCGTCTCACTGATGCAGATGGCGAAAACCTCTGCGGCGCTGAAGCTTCACTCGGATGCGGGGCTGCTCTACGTCAGCGTGCTGACCGACCCGACCACGGGCGGTGTGATCGCCAGCTTCGCGATGCTGGGCGATATCATCCTTGCCGAGCCGGGCGCGCTGATCGGCTTCGCCGGGCCGCGGGTGATCGAGCAGACCATCCACCAGAAGCTGCCGGCGGATTTCCAGAAATCGGAATTCCAGCTGCAGCACGGTTTTGTGGATGAGGTGGTGGAGCGTCCCCGCCAGAAGGAATATCTCGGCAGGATATTAAAAATGCATCGGCCGAATCAGAGCTGGCGTGACTGGACCGAGGAAAACTACGCAAGGCCGCTTCCGTCCATACTGACGGAGCAGGTGGCGCAGCGCATGGCCGGGCGGGCGGAGGATGCGAAAGTGCCGAAGAGCCGCCGGGCGCCGTTTTCGGGAGTGATGCGGCAGAAAACGCTGAACAAGATTTCCGGGCGCCAGATGGAGGCGTGGGATACCGTGCATCAGTCCAGAAAACTCGGCCGCCTGACCGCCGGCGACTATATCAGCGCGCTGTTTGAAAACTTCACGGAATTTCACGGCGACCGCTACTTCGCGGACGACACGGCGATCATCGGCGGTATCGCCACCTACGCCGGAATTCCGGTGACGGTCATCGGCCAGGAGCGGGGCAAAACATCCCAGGAATCCGCGCAGCACAATTTCGGCATGCCATCCCCGGACGGCTACCGCAAGGCGCTGCGCCTGATGAAGCAGGCGGAAAAATTTGAACGCCCGGTCATCTGCTTTGTGGACACGCCGGGCGCGTACCCGGGCATGGAAGCGGAGGAACGCGGCCAGGGCGAGGCGATTGCCAGAAATCTCTATGAGATGGCGACGCTGCGCGTGCCGGTACTCTCTCTCATCGCCGGGCAGGGCGGCAGCGGCGGTGCACTGGCGCTGGCGGTGGCAAACGAAGTCTGGATGATGGAAAACGCCACCTACTCCATTCTCTCGCCGGAGGGCTTTGCCTCCATCCTCTGGAAGGATGCGAACCGGGCAAGCGAGGCGGCGAAGGTCATGAAGATGACCGCGGAAGACCTGTATGAGCTGGGTGTTATCGAGCGGATCATCAGCGAGGATGAGCCGGCTTCGACGGAAAACTTAAGCGAGATCGCGCGGATTATCGACCGCCACATGCGTGAATTCTTCAAATCCTGCGCGGAGAAAACGCCGGATGAGATCGTGGCGCAGCGGCAGGAGAAGTTCCGGGCGTTTTAAGACAGAGAATTAAATAAGAGTCAGAAGGTTGACAAAATATGACAGGAAGAATATGTGGAACGGGATCCTGCCTTCCGAAGGAAGTGTGGGATAATGACAGGCTCTCGCAGATGGTGGACACCAGCGATGAATGGATCAGAGAGCGCACCGGCATCCGGCAGCGCCACATCGCGACCGGGGAGGAGACAACGGTCTCGCTCGCCGTGGGCGCGGCCCGCGCGGCGTTGGAGGATGCGGGTATTTCGGCGGAAGAAATAGACCTGCTGATGGTGGCGACGGTCTCGCCGGACGAATTTTTCCCGACGACATCCTGCCGGGTACAGGATGCCATCGGCGCGGTAAACGCCACCTGCTTCGATCTAAATGCCGCGTGCACGGGATTCATCTTCGCGCTGAATACGGCACAGGCATATATTTCGCAGGGAATTTACCGGACGGCACTGATCATCGGGGCGGAACGGCTCTCGAACCTGACGAACTGGGAAGACCGCACAACGTGTATCCTCTTCGGGGATGGCGCGGGAGCGGCGGTTGTGCGGGCGCAGGATGAAGCAGCGGATGCATCAGCGGATGCGGCATGCGGTTCGAACAGTAAATCCGCTTTCGACGGTGAAAATGCCCGGGAGCGTTCGGACGGAGTAGCTGGAGAGAGAAACGGAAACAGCACTTGCGGTATGGACGGGACTAGAGTCGGAAACAGTATTTGCGGTGTGGACGGGACTAGAGGCGGAAACAGCACTTGCGGCATGGCCGGGGCAAACGTTTCGCCCGGGCGCTACGCGCAGGTTACGCACTCCGTCGGCGCGAAAGGCGATGCGCTGACCTGCGTCAGCCGCAATCAGGCAAAGTATGCGGGCGTGGATGCCCCGGAAACTTATCTGCAGATGGACGGTCGGGCCGTGTTTAAATTTGCGGTTTCCAAAGTGCCGGCCGTGATCCTGGAGCTTGCGGAAAAAGAAAAGATTGATCTGGCCGAAGTGAAATATTTTGTGCTGCATCAGGCAAACGAGCGGATTATACAGGGAATCCGGAAAAAGCTGAAACCGGAGATTCTTCATTTGGCAGAAGGGCATTTGCGGGAAGAACACCTGCGGGAAAAAGACCGGCCGGAGAATCAGACAGAGCAGGAGGACGAAAAGAAACCTGATGTGTCTGTAAATAAGGCACAGGCGCAGGAAAACGTCAGAGAAGAGAAAACTCCGGAATCGGAGGAGGAATATGAGGCCAGATTTCCGGTCAATATTCACGATACGGGCAACACTTCATCCGCGAGCATCCCGATTTTGCTGGATCAGCTGAATAAGGAAGGAAAGCTTCAGCGGGGAGACAAGCTCATCCTGGCAGGGTTCGGCGCGGGGCTGTCCTACGGGGCCAGTTATATGGTGTGGTAAAGCCAAACGGAACAGAAGTGAACGCTTCGCGTCAACTTCAATGCTTCGAGTTAACTTCGCGATGTTCCCGACTCCTGCTTTGCAGGACGTCGCAAGTTCAGCGAAGCTGAACTTATGTGCCGGAGCGAAAGTCGGTTGAAACAGTAGATTTGCGTTTGCTTCGTGATGTTTCGTGAAGGCTGGTTGGAACAGGAGCCTCACGTTAATTTCGTGGAGGCCGGAACTAAAAGGAAAGTCATGGGCCGCTGTGCGGGCTTGTACATATGGAAGAAAAATGGAGGAAGTGCGTAGTCATGGAAACTAAGATAACGAAATTGCTGGGGATTCAGTATCCCGTGATCCAGGGCGGCATGGCCTGGGTGGCAGAGTATCATCTGGCGGCGGCAGTCTCCGAGGCGGGCGGCCTCGGCATCATCGGCGCGTCGAACGCGCCGGGCGAGTGGGTGCGCGAGCAGGTGCGCGAGGCGAAACGCCTCACGGACAAGCCCTTCGGCGTAAACATCATGCTGATGAGCCCTTACGCGGATGACGTGGCGAAAGTTGTGGCGGAGGAAGGCGTGAAAGTCGTGACGACGGGCGCCGGGAACCCGGAAAAATACATGGCCATGTGGAAGGAAGCGGGCATCCGCGTGATGCCGGTGGTGGCCTCCGTGGCCCTGGCGCGCCGGATGGAGCGCTGCGGCGCGGACGCGGTGATCGCCGAGGGAACCGAGTCCGGCGGACACATCGGCGAACTCACGACCATGGTTCTGGTGCCGCAGGTGGCAGACGCGGTGAACATTCCGGTGGTCGCGGCGGGCGGCATCGCGGACGGCAGGGGCATCGCGGCGGCATTTATGCTGGGAGCCGAGGCTGTGCAGATGGGCACACGCTTCATCGCCACCGACGAGTGCACGGCCCACGAAAACTATAAAAACAGCGTCATCAAGGCGAAGGACATCGACACCCGCGTGACCGGCAGAAGCACCGGCCATCCGGTGCGCGTGCTCCGCAATCAGATGACGGCGGAATACCTGAAAATGGAAGCCGAGGGCGCTACCTTCGAAGAACTGGAGAAGATGACCCTGGGCGGGCTGCGCCGCGCAGTGGTGGACGGCGATGTGAAGACGGGCAGTCTCATGTCCGGCCAGAGCGCGGGCCTCGTGAAAGAGAAAAAGAGCTGCGCTGAAGTGATGCAGGAGCTTATGAGTCAGACCGAAGAGGTGCTGGCTGCGAAAGCGCGATAAGAAAATAATCAGGCCAATGAAATATTGACGAACAGCAAAGAGTATCGAGAGAGGCGGAAGAAATATGGGTAAGACAGCCTTTCTTTTCCCGGGCCAGGGCGCGCAGAAGGCCGGCATGGGAAAGGATTTTTATGAAACATACGGGATTTCCCGGAAGATTTTCGACGACGCGTCCGAATGGCTGGGGCTCGACATGGCGAAACTCTGCTTTGAGGAAAATGATCTGCTGGATCAGACGCAGTACACCCAGGCTGCGCTGGTGACCACATGCCTTGCAATGGAAAAGGTGCTGGAGGCGGAGGGTCTGCGCCCGGATGTGGCCGCGGGCCTGAGCCTCGGCGAATACTGTGCCATTGAGGTGGCCGGGGGCATGAGCGTGAAGGATGCCATAACGGCGGTGCGCACCCGCGGCATCCTCATGGAGCAGGCGGTGCCTGCGGGACAGGGCGGCATGGCAGCCGTGCTGGGGCTCTCCCCGGAAACGGTAAACAGGGAGCTGGGTTTTGCCGGAAACCCGGAAAGGCAGATCGCGGGGGTGACCGTGGCAAACTACAACTGCCCGGGACAGATCGTTATCACCGGCATGGCGAACAGACTTCCGGAGGCGACAGAGCGGTTAAAAGCCGCGGGCGCAAAGCGCGTGGTGCCGCTCAACGTCAGCGGGCCGTTCCACTCACCCATGCTGATCCCGGCAGGGGAAAAGCTGGAAGAGGTATTGCGGAACGTGGACATTCAGCCGTTAAGCATCCCCTACGTGGCAAACGCCACCGCAGAGTACGTGACGGACGAAAACAAAATCCGGGATCTGCTGAAAATCCAGATTTCCTCCTCCGTGCGCTGGCAGCAGAGTGTGGAAGCCATGATCGCCGACGGCGTGGATACCTTCGTGGAGATCGGGCCGGGCAGAACCCTCGCCGGATTTATGAAAAAGATCGATTCCTCCAAAACGGTTTATAATGTGCAGACCGTGGCGGATGTGGTGAAGGTGGCGGATTTGAAAAAGATCGGATGATTATCACAGGAACAGACGCTGGTACAGGAAGTACCGGCACCGGGAAAGAGAGTCTAATAATATGGAAGAAACTCAGAAAACAACGAAAAAAATAGCCGTCGTCACCGGCGCATCGCGCGGCATCGGCAGGGCTGTCGCGCTGGAGCTGGCGAAGGCGGGGGCGCTGGTGGTGGTAAACTACAGCGGTTCGGAGGAAAAGGCCGAGGAGACCAGGCAGATGATCTGCGAGGCGGGCGGCGAGGCTGTGATCAGGCAGTGCAACGTGGCGGATTTTGAGGCGACCGGCGAATTTATCGGCGGCGTGATCAAAGAATTCGGCCGCATCGACATTCTGGTAAACAATGCCGGCGTTACAAAAGACGGCCTGCTGATGCGCATGAAAGAGGCGGACTTCGACCGCGTCATCGATATCAATCTAAAGGGCGCCTTCAACTGCATCCGCCACGCGGCGGGGCAGATGATCCGCCAGAGGGGCGGCCGCATTGTCAATCTCTCCTCCGTGGTCGGCTTAAACGGCAACGCGGGTCAGGCAAACTATGCGGCATCGAAGGCCGGCGTGATCGGCCTCACAAAATCCGCGGCGAAGGAGTTGGCCAGCCGGGGCATCACGGTGAATGCGGTGGCGCCGGGCTTCATCAACACGGACATGACACAGGCGCTGTCGGAGCGCGTGAGAGATGAGATATTAAAGCAGATTCCCATGGGCGCCTACGGCGAGCCGGAGGATGTGGCGAAGCTGGTGGCCTTCCTGGCGTCGGACGACGCGCGGTATATCACCGGGCAGGTCATCAGCATCGACGGCGGCATGGCGTAACTGGAGTAAATGCTTCGCATTGACTCCGCGACATTCCGCTTCGCGGAAGTCGGGTGAAGCAGGCACGGGAATAGAAAACCTGGAGGTTTCAATGGAGAAGAGAAGAGTTGTAGTAACAGGCATGGGCGCGGTGACGCCGATCGGAAATGATGTGGATTCCTTCTGGAGCGCTGTCAAGAGCGGCACGGTGGGCATCGGTCCCATCACACGGTTCGACACCACGGACTTCAAGGTGACGATCGCCGCCGAAGTAAAGAATTTTGAAGCGAAGGAGCGCATGGATCCGAAGGCAGCAAAGCGCATGGAGACGTTCTCCCAGTACGCCTGCGCGGCGGCCCTCGAGGCGGCGGAACAGTCCGGACTCGACATGGCGAAAGAAGACCCGTTTCGCGTGGGCGTGATCATCGGCAGCGGTGTCGGCGGTCTGGAATCCATCGAAAACAATGTGCACCGCATCGACGAGCGGGGCCCGGCCAGGGCGGAGCTTCTGCTGGTGCCGAAGATGATCGCCAACATGGCGGCGGGCAACGTCTCCATTCTCATGGGCGCCCGGGGAAAGTGCACCAGCGTGGTGACGGCCTGCGCATCCGGCACCCACAGCATCGGCGACGCATACCGGGAGATCGCCTGGGGCGGCGCGGATGTCATGTTCGCGGGCGGTGCGGAGAGCACCGTCACGAAGGTTGCCATCGCCGGATTTACCAGCCTGACCGCGCTGGCGAAGACCAACGACCCGCTGCGCGCATCCCTCCCGTTTGACAAAGACCGCAGCGGCTTCGTGCTGGGCGAGGGCGCAGGCGTCGTGGTGCTGGAAGAGCTGGAGCACGCCATAGGAAGAGGCGCACCGATCTTCGGCGAAGTAGTGGGTTACGGCGCAACGGCGGACGCCTACCATATCACCTCCCCCATCGAGGACGGCAGCGGCGCGGCGCGGGCCATGACCGATGCCATGAAGGAAGCCGGAATCACCCCGGACGAGGTGGACTACATCAACGCCCACGGCACCGGCACCCACCACAACGACCTTTTTGAAACGCTGGCCATCAAATCCGCCTTCGGCGATGCGGCAAAGAAAGTGAGCATCAACTCCACCAAATCCATGATCGGCCATCTGCTGGGCGCTGCCGGCGCGGTGGAATTCGTCGTCTGCCTGAAGGCCATCCAAGAAGGCTACGTCCACCAGACGGTGGGCTCCTCGGAGGCGGAAGAGGGCATGGACTTAGACTATACCTTCGGCGCGCCGAAACAGCGCGAGATCCGCTACGCCATGAGCAACTCCCTCGGCTTCGGCGGACACAACGCTACGCTGCTGGTGAAGAAGTATGAAGCGTGAGCTGCTGTGAGAAATGATTCAGGCGTCAAACGGGCAGCAGTAAAATGAAAATATGAAACAGGGAAACTTTCGAAAGGATTCATGGGAATATCTATAACGGAAAATCACGGGAAACAGGAGAAAATCCCGTGCGATAACTGAAAGAAATCGGGGAGAAAACATGAACAGTTTAACTACAGCTCAGATTCAGGAAATCCTGCCGCACCGCCACCCGTTCCTTCTGGTGGACTATATCGAAGACTACGTGCCGGGCGAGTACGCCGTCGGCTACAAGTGTGTCACCTACCGGGAAGACTTCTTCGCCGGTCACTTCCCGGGCCAGCCGGTCATGCCGGGCGTCCTCATCATAGAGGCGCTGGCCCAGACGGGCGCCATTGCCGTGCTATCCATGCCGGAAAACAAGGGAAAAATCGCCTTCTTCGGCGGCATCGACAAGTGCCGCTTCAAAAAGCAGGTCGTTCCGGGCGACAAGCTCCGTCTGGAGATGAAAGTCCTGCGCCTGAAAGGACCGATGGGAGTAGGCGAAGCCGTCGCCACGGTGGACGGAAAAGTAGCCGCAAAGGCGGAACTCACCTTTATGGTGGGGTAAGGCAGAAAAACGGCGGGATGTGTTAAGCATCCCGCCGAAGTTATATCCCTTATCCAGGTGATAATAGTCAAGATAATCGCTTAACTGATCTTCCCCGCGCTCATTGTAAGCGTCCCCGCGCCATATTTTCCCGTTGTATATTTTCCGGTTGCTGTTGTCCCTGCTTCATTGTATGGTTATTGATTCATATAAATTTCCGGTTGAAGAAACCCGGGAAACATGTTAGACTTTGTGCATGTTTATAGGACACCAGGGGCAAAAGTCGAAGCATGAACCACAGAAGGGAGCGTGATGTAAGATGGGCGTTTATCTGAACAGCAAAAAGCCTTCAACGATTTACCGCAAGGCTGCACAGGCGCTGTATTTTATTGACAAAACAGATATTTTAAAAGAATTGATCCCCATCGTGGAGATGGATTCCGATGAGCCGGAAGTCACAGACGCCTGCGGAAAAGATATCCGCTATCTGTGCATCACCAGGCCGCGCCGCTTCGGAAAAACCACGACAGCCAGCATGGTCGCTTCCTATTTTGGAAAGGGTAAAGACACGGGGAAGCTTTTTCAGAGCCTGAAGATCGGTGGCGCGGCAGAATATGCGCAGCACCTCAACCGGCATAATGTGGTTTACATTTCGTTTAATGAGATGCCGGACGAATGCGCCTCCTACGCAGAGTATATCGCCCGCATTAAGCGCAGGCTCACAGGCGACCTGAAAAACGTATTTCCGGATCAGAACATTCGCTCCGAAGATGCAATCTGGGATATTTTAAATGATATATATGAATCTCAGGAAGACGTGGAATTTATCTTTGTGTTCGATGAGTGGGATTATATCTACCATCAGGATTTTGTGACAGAAGAGGATAAAATCTCCTACACAAAGTTTTTGAGCGGCCTGCTGAAAGACCAGCCCTACGTTGAGATGGTCTACATGACAGGGATCCTCCCTATCGCAAAGTATTCCAGCGGCTCGGAGCTGAATATGTTCTGCGAGTATACCATGGTGGCGGAAGAAAAGTATTCGGAATATTTTGGATTTACGGATGCGGAGGTTGATGCGCTCTACGAAAGGTATCTGAAACAGAGAACGACGGAGAGAAATGTTACCCGCGAGGGGCTGCGTCTCTGGTACGACGGATATCACACGAAGGGAGGCACGCGCGTCTACAACCCGCGCTCTGTTGTGCATGCCCTCTCGAACAATAATCTTGGAAATTACTGGACCAGTTCCGGTCCATACGATGAGATTTTCTATTATATAGGAGAAAATGCTGACAAGGTGCGGGATGATATCGGCCTGATGCTCGCGGATATCCCCGTGCAGGCGAATGTCCGCGAATATGCCGCCACATCTATGAATCTGACAACGCGCGACGAAATCTTCTCGGCGATGGTAGTTTACGGTTTTTTGAACGCCGAAAATGGATATGTATCAATTCCAAACAGAGAGCTGATGGAAAAATTTGCTGACATGGTACAGAAAGAGCCATCCATGGGAAATGTCAACCGCCTGGCGAGAGAATCCGGGCGTATGCTTCGTGCCACCAAAGCCGGTGATACGAAAACCATGGCCGATATTCTGCAGTTTGTTCATAATACAGAAAGCCCTCTGAATGTATACAACGATGAGGCAGAGCTTGCATCTATCATCCGCTGGGCATACCTGCAGGCAATTGATTACTATCGAATTGAGAGAGAAGACCGGGCCGGCGTGGGATACGTGGATTATATCTTCTACCCATTTAAAAAGGATGATGACGCGATTATTCTGGAACTCAAGGTGAACCATACGCCAGAAGAGGCAATTGCCCAGATCAAAGATCGGCAATACGAATTGCGCTTTGAGGGGAAAATCGGCCAGAAGCCGGAGTACACCGGCCGGATCCTGGCGGTGGGGATTGCGTATAACAAGGACGATTCATCAAAAAGACATGAATGTAAAGTGGAAATACTGAGGGGAAAGATAGATAGAAAGAATGTGTAAGAAGTTGCGCGTGTGTATATAGAGATGCCGGGAATTGATATGCGGGAAAAAACCTGCAGTACACGGAATATGCATGTACTGCAGGGGTTCAATTTAAACAGGTTAGCATCAACTCCATGACATCTGTAATTGTTTTTTATTCGCAGCGCAATCTGACAAATAAAGATTTATCAGAGTTTGATAAGGAATACCACATGTTTCGGCGAGATCTTTAAAATAGTCGATGGTGCTTACATCGAGATTGATAGTAATTGGCTTTTTTAATTTTTTTACATATGGATTTTTTTGACCGCCGGAAAAATCATAGTTATCTCTCATGAAATTCACCCTCTTTCTAATATTCTTCATATTGCTTTGCTTCCTGTCGGTTTGCTTTTCGGGCAGAAATCAATCGAATTACAGAATCTGAATTCCTGCAACAATGACATACGACCAGAAGATTAGCTTTTCGACTAAGCCCTAATATAAGAAAACGTTCTTCCACCTCCGAGTGATCCGGATCACTTATCACGATTGCATCTTCGTCATAAAATACACTCGAAGCCTCTTCGAATGATATTCCATGTTTTATTTTGTTGATTCGATTCTTGTTTTCATCCCATTCAAAATTTATTTCGTACATATTGAAATTATACATATAAAATATTTATTCGTCAACATGTTTTTTAAAGAATCAGAAAAAGATGACGAAAACAAAAACAATAAATAGTGCTTGACATGCAGAAGAACCTCTGTTAATATCCACAATGATGAAGATGCATCCTGATAAAACACAAAATTATATTCTCATTAAAATGAGAACCAGAAACCTCCGGAAAACTCGTGTTGAAAAAGCAGTGCAGTAAATGTGGGGTTTTGGTACATCGACTACAGGAGGCGAAAAGATGGCGAAAGTAACTATGGAAGAAAGCGAAAGAGTCCGGCGGCATATCCTGCATGTCGGCGCGAAGAATTTTCTGAAAAGCGGATTTACCAACACGACGGTTCGAAAGATAACCACCGAGGCCGGAGTCAGCGTGGGCTGTTTTAACTGCCACTACCGGACAAAGGAGGACCTGCTGTATGATCTGGTCACCTTTGTCCTGGGGCAGCAGTTCTCGGTTTCCGAAAAGCTGACCGAGGGCAGGACAGACGACAAAATCCTGCTCTATGCCGCGGAGACAACGCTGCAGCTTCATATTGTGGAGATGAACGAAAATCTCCGGGATGTGTACTCGGCTGCCTACTCCCTGCCGAAAACCTCGGAACTGATCCAGCAGACCGTCACGGGCAAAATGGAGCATATTTTTAAGGAACAGCTGCCACAGCTGGAAACGAAGGATTTCTACCTGCTGGAAATCGCGACGGGCGGCATCATGCGGGGCTTTATGACAGTCCGCTGCAACATCTGGTTTTCCATGGATATGAAGGTGAGGGCGTTTCTGGAAAATACGCTCCGCCTGTACCGCGTGCCGGAGGAGAAGATCGAGGAAGCTGTGGCCTTCGTGAAGCAGTTCGATTTTAAGAAGATCGCGGAGGAAACCATCGCGGGGATCTTTCGGTACCTGGAGGAGGGGGAGGTCGGGTAATTGCGGTACGGTTGTGCGGAAGGACAAGAGGTGAAAATGTTCATCCGGGAGATGCCCTATATTACGGAGCGGGAGTACGGGGAGAACAAAAATTTATGGAAGGGGCTTGACAAAATGAAATATGGCGCCAAAATCTTGACAGACAGACAGACAGACAGACAGACAGACAGACAGACAGACAGACAGATAGGGTATCCCTGTCCGTTTTTTGCTGTCTCAAGAAGATCAGAGCGGTTTTTGAAGGTGCGTTGCGCCCGTGGTATATCCATGGACGGGACGCGCCTTTTTGCGCGCACCGGTCGCGCAAGGGAACTTTAAGCGAACGTCGAATGCATTTTTGTATGTATGGCCATGTTTGCAAATTGACGTGTGTCGACAGGAGAAGGTAATGTGGGCGAATAAAAACGCAGATGAGGTGGAGCAACGTGCAGATTGGTTTATATGAAAACCGGCGAAGAGCGAGGAGGAGAAAGCGTGAAAAAAAAGAAAGAGGGTCAATTATATGCTTAATTACAGCGTAAAAGGTGAATGATTGTTAAAGTGTTTGCTCATCTATATATTATATAGAAACATAATGAATTGAGAGGAGAAGAGCAGATGAAACATTATAGAAGATTTATTGTCCTGTTTATAAACTTTGTGGTGTTGATATGTTTGCTGTTGGGTTTTTCACACCTGGTATCGGCAGAGGATACGGATGATTTTACGATCACAACTACAAGCAGCGGTTACAGCTACGCTGATAACCTGCTTACTATAACTGGCGGTGGAAACTACGAAATAAATGGCTCGTCCACGACCGATACGATAAAGGTCACATCGGAAGATGATGTAACACTCATACTTTCTGGGGTGAGCATATCAAGTGAAAGCACATCCCCGATTGAAATATCAGGCAACGGCGACGTTACAATAATGTTAAGCGGTTTAAATACGCTCACAGCAACATCCTCATGGTCAGTAACTGAATATGCTGCTTTGCAGTTGAGTTCAGACAGTACACTTACAGTTACAAGTGCGGATGGTGATAATGAAACCTCTGGCAGTCTATCCGTTTCTGCTTACTCTGGTGCGGGAATAGGCAGTAAAAGTGAGAGCAACCTAACCGGAAATATTGTCATAAATGGCGGCACGGTATCTGCTACCTCATCGATTGGAGCAGGAATTGGCAGCGGTAGCGGAGCTGATATAACGGGAAGCATTACCATTAATGGCGGTAACGTGACAGCATCGGGAACCGCCACAGGTGCCGGTATCGGTGGAGGAGGCAATGGGGGGCTAGGCAGTAATATAACTATCACAGGCGGCACAGTAACAGCCAGCGGCGCAACCTTCAGAAATTTCAGCAGTGCAGCAATCGGCGGAGGAGGTTCCGGAGGCAAATGCAGCAACATAACGATAAGCGGAGGCTATATTACGCTTTCAAAAGGAAGCAAAGCGTCATATATAGGCGGCGGGAATGGCGGTGAAGCAAGAAATATAACCATTACCGGTGGATATTTTGCTGACAGCAACTATACGGCGGGTGAAGATGGCACAGTGTACGAATGCGCTGTTGCGGATGGCTGTGTGGTTTATGCCACCGAAGACTCAGAGGCATATCCGTGCTATGTGTTGCAGGTTGATGATACAGGTAATACCGATGATACCGATGACGCAGACAAAGACAATAGAAAAGCTGTCCAATTTGGCACAGGAGATATTAATGGATATTCCGAAGTGGAAGGTTATGACTATATCTATTATGGTTACTGGACAGCACCCGACAGCTATACAACAAGCGGTGCCATAAAATGGCGTGTGCTTGATACTCAAACCAACACTGGAAGCACAGGGTTGTTTCTGCTGACGGATGCATTGTACGGCAGTTCGTCATCATACGGGGATGTATTCTTTAAAAAAGATGGATCAAGTAACGTATGGCAGGGAAGTGATGCACAAGCCTGGTGCAGGGATTTCGCCGGAATTGAAGGGGATAGTGTAACGGATGCATTTACGACCAGCGAGTTAAATGCAATTTTGTTAACAACAAAAAGTGATTCTGCATATACAAGTTTAAAAGATCTTGAGTTTTCAGCGGGGACATTGAGTAGTGAAAAAGTATTTTTCCTATCCTCAGAGGAAGCCGAAACTGCGAAATATGGTTTTGATTCATGGGTTTCCTCGTCGTGGTTTGCTTATTATGGGGATGCAATAGGAACATGGTGGCTGCGTTCTGGCTCATCAAATTCTATGGCGGCTGGTGTAGGCGCAGTCTCCGGTGCTAAAAGTTTTGTCAGTGCTTCAAACATAACGTATGGTTGTGCCGCTCGCCCCGCCTTTAACCTTGATACAAGTAAGGTTATATTTGCTTCTGCAGCGGACAACAGCGGGCATAACAGCTTTTCCGTAACAGAGGATTACAGCGGCAGCGACTGGAAACTGACGCTTGCAGACAACAACAGTTTTGCAACGAATACGACTATTAGCGGAACTACTGTTTTAGCAGGAGCAGAATTAACAGTTTCCCATGTTGCGCTTTCAAGTCTTTCGGCTGATTATACAAATGTAACAGCGGTACTCCTGGACGGTGACGGAAACTTGATATGTTACGGTTCGGTTAACAGTGATACATCTGCCACAAGCAGCATCCTTACAATACCGGAGACATTGAAAGATGGAACATATACTCTTTTAGTTTACGGTGAGGATTGGAACGATGCGTATTTAACTGATTATGCTACAGCTACGCCGTTTACAACTACAATTGAAGTATCGCATGACCATTCCTATGATACGAACGGCTTCTGCATCAACTGCGGCTCATACGAGCCCGCGACGCTGAACACCGACGGTGTATATGAAATCGTCAACACCGGACAGCTGTTCTGGTTCGCGGCACTCGTAAACGGTGACACATCGCAGGAAGGCATCACGGCGGCGATTGCAGATGCGGATGCGGTGTTGATTGCAGATATTGATCTGAGCGTGACAACGGCAACTCATACAAGCACCGAGTGGACACCCATTGGGAATACCTCAGCTTTTCGCAATTATAGTGGAACGTTTGACGGGCTGGGGCATACCGTTTCCGGTTTGTACATTAACAACAGTTCAGCAGCGATGCTGGGAATGTTCGGATACCTGGCACCTGGTGGCACGGTACAGAACCTTGCTGTGGAGGGGAGCGTAACCGGTTATGATATGGTAGGAAGTATTGTTGGTCTGAATCATGGAACTGTGACAAATTGCTATGCCAATTGTACAGTCAGCGGCGAAAAAGTTGCTGGCGGTGTAGTCGGCTACAACGCTGCGACTCTGATAAACTGTTACAGCATTGGTACAGTCTCCAGCAACGCATCAGATCATGGCGGCGTGACCGGGAGAAATGAAACCAGCGGCATCGTCACGAATTGCTACTATCTGGAAGGCATGGCAACCGCAGCGATCGGGTTGGACAACGGTTCGCCAACAAGTGTTGAGGTAAAAACCGCAGAAGAATTCGCTTCCGGCGAAGTGACATATTTGCTGAACAGCGGCATGACGGACGGCACGCAGGTATGGTATCAGAACCTGGATAATGGCGAAACTGTGGATAGCTATCCCGTATTGGACAGTAGCCATGGTACGGTGTATTGTGTGGCATGTGATAATAGTTCCGCATATTACAGCAATAACAACAGCGCTGTGATCCATGTAGGTGGTAGCTATGACAGCAACGGCTTCTGCACTCGCTGCGGCTACGGCTATCAGCCCGCAACGCAGAACAGCGAGGGCGTTTACGAAATCACCAACGCCGGACAGCTTTTCTGGTTCGCGTGCCTCGTAAACGGTGACACGACGCAGGAGGATATCACGGCGGCGGTTCCGGATGCATGTGCGGTTCTGACAGATGACATTGATCTGAGCGTGACTACAACCACTCACATGGACACGGAGTGGACGCCGATCGGCACAGAATCCGAGCCATATACCGGCACCTTCGACGGTGACGGATATGAGATAGCGGGACTGAAAATCACCACAGCGGCGGATTATGTCGGACTTTTCGGCTATGTCATGGGAACGGTAAAGGACTTAACGGTATCGGGCGATATAAATGTAAGCGGCAATACGATGCATGTGGGTGGCATAGTCGGCACGGTGAAAAACGGAACGCTTCAAGGACTGACATCTTATGTAAATGTCACCGCATATGACGGCGAAAAAGGTATCTTCGGCGGCGTTGTGGCCTCGGTGGAAGGGGACAACGGCACAGCCGGTTCTACCGTTGAGCGCTGCGCATATTACGGAACGGTCAGGGCAAACGGTGTCCTCGACTGCGTGGGCGGTATCACAGGTTATATGAACGCGGCGACGATCACAAATTGTATAAATTATGGCACGGTCGACACGAACGGCGGCACAGCAGCAGCATTAACCGCCATTTACACCGGAGGTATTGTAGGCTACTTAAATAACGCAAACGCAGTTGTGACAAACTGCGTAAACGTCGGCACCGTATCGGGCGCTGACAGCTCAGGTTTCACCAGTTACACCGGTGCGGTCATCGGCAGGATTAACCAGTATGTCAAAGAGGTCGCGAATTGCTATTATCTGAAAAGCGATCTGGACGGCATTGCGGCAAACGGCAGCAGCGTGACAGCGGATGTCATTGAGAAAACAGCAGACGAATTGGCGAGCGGTGAGGTAACATACCTGCTGAACGGAAGCACTTCTGAGGGTAGCATCGTATGGTATCAAAACATTGACAATGACGAGACCGCAGACAGTTACCCGGTCCTGAACAGCTCCAGCGGTACAGTATACTACGGTACGGATTGTTCGGGAAAGGCAATTTACAGTAACACCACAGTCCCGGCAGCGGAACACAACTACGAATCGGTGGTAACGGAACCGACCTGCACAGAGAACAGCTACACCACTTACACATGCTCCATCTGTGGAGACAGCTACACGGCGGATGAGACCGAAGCGACGGGCCATAGTTATGAATCAGTCGTAACGGAACCAACCTGTATCACGGGTGGGTATACGACCCATACCTGTACGGTCTGCGGCGACAGCTATATCGACAGCGAAACCGAAGCACTCGGCCACAGCTGGAATGAGGGTGAAGTAACAAGAGAGGCAACATGCACAGAAGAAGGCGTGAGAACTTATACATGTACGGTATGTGGCGAAACTAAGACAGAAGCGATTTCTGCGAAAGGCCACACATCAGGTGAAGCCGTGAAGGAAAATGAAGTAGCAGCGACGTGTACGACTGACGGTTCCTATGAGAGCGTAGTTTATTGCACCGAATGCGGAGCAGAACTAAGTCGTGAGACGATTACGGTACCGGCAACGGGCCACACGCCTGGCGAGGCTGTAAAGGAAAATGAAAAAGCGGCGACTTGCACGGAAGATGGTTCCTATGAGAGCGTGGTTTATTGCACCGAGTGCGGAGAAGAACTGAGCCGTGAGACGGTCACAATTCCGGCGACTGGCC
>JAJQBQ010000015.1:0-8915 GCA_021203205.1 Lachnospiraceae bacterium
TGGTTTCTTACTGACAACACAATAAGACACCATGCCCCATTCCGTATTTTTTAAAAGAGGTTTCCAGTCTGCTATTTGTCGCGCGCTCGCGCATATATATATATATATATTGTTCGTATATGTATAGCTCTTGTTATGATAACTCATGCTGATACCCGAATCCTTTCCCTTATGCGCTTCCGGTCAACTCTTTCTTTTTCGAGGTACAGGCAGGGCAGCTGCGTGTGCGTCAAGCCTGGCTTTTGACTTTCGCCTGCCAGCCACAGCTTGCGCACAGCCGCATACCCACTTTAAACACCTGTAACCCCTGGAGTGTAACTAAATGTTTCATGAACAGTCTTGCCCTTTCGACTGCTCACGCTGATATTTTATCAGAATTTTTTCGTTTTTGTTCGACCATTCGTGCACTCAGGGCTTACCATTCGTGAAGTTACCGTTCTTATCTCACAATCGTTCTGCAGATCTTCCCATTTCGCATATCATTTTTCAGTCTACTTCGATTTCTTTTATTTCCTCACCTCTTACTTCTTCCCCAACTTCCTTTGTAATTTTCTTCTCTTTTCCTTTCCTTCTCACAGCCGAAATTCGATCCCATAAGAAAGAAATCGCCAACAGCCCTACGATCACCGCAATGACCGCTGTCCGGTTTTCTTCCGCAGTCAGATAGCGCAGCGGTTTTCCCAGAAACGGTATGCCGAGCACTACTTTGCCCACCACGTTCTCCCAGCGCACCGGTGAGGCGTCGTTCGACTCATTCGCATCGCCTTTCGTCGTGAAAGTACTTGCCGATGTGTCGATCGACACAACGCGGTGCGTGACCAGGGTGCCCTCCTCGTTCAATACATATGTAATGACATCGCCGACTTCGATCTCCGACGCGTCCACCGTCTGAACAATGATGAGGGAGTCGATGGGATACGCCGGCGTCATGCTGTAGCTGTCGACCGAGTACATTTCCCAGCCCAGCAGCCGCACGGCCACGAACGCGACCGCCACAATCACGACGACCGTGGTGATAAATGTTGTGATGAAGTCGATCATGACGGATAATACATCTTTAAGGCCTGTTTTTTTCTTTTCCATAGCGGTAAAAGCGTCTCCTTTCCTGCCCTTTAAGCATTCCGTTCTGCGACCGACCTCCTGTTTATCCGTAACCAGGACATCGACCGGATTTGTGATTCGATATTGTACCAGACTTTTTTCTTTCTGCCAAACCATTCGTGCATTTTTTCTCCGCCATTCGTGCATTTTTCGTTACTTTTTCCGCTGTTCAAACCTGAAAAACGGTATCATCTACCTATCAGCCGATCCATTCAGGCTGTCCATTCCATGCAACTTTAAACCGGATGGCCTGTACTGTCCGTACAATTCCGCACTCAGGTCGGCTTACTGTCTCCGCTGACCATTCCATGTAACTTCCAGGATACTTAGTTCAGCCATCTGCCTGCTGTTTCCGAACAGGCAAATATTTTTCACGAATGGTACCGTTTCAACGCACGAATGGTGTCCCATACGCAGGAAAAATCTGGTATAATTTCAAAGATATTCGTATGTTAATCATATCATTTGTATATTTTAAATGAAGTTTTCACTCAAATACACCATCAACGGAGGCGGGTATGATAGGATATCGACGATTGAAGCACCATGCATTAGGAAACACCTGCAGATATTGTCTTAACAGAAAGTATCATCTTCGGTTATTGCCGAAAGACTGCATATATTTTAAATTCCGGGGCATCTGCAGTTCCTGCGGGCAGATGAGTAACATTGTTGCGAAAATCCGTGTAAAGTCACGCTGGAAATTGCTGCCCGGGCACTTGAGATAAAGAAATGAAGACGGAGGCTTCCATGAAAAAGAGTTTTAATGTGAATGGCGTGTGCAGACCAAACAGACACTACATGGCGGATCTTACTCCGCGTCTGGAAAAGATCCGCGAAATGGTCGCCCGCGGCGACTATTTTCTGATCAACCGCGGCAGACAATGCGGCAAGACGACGCTTTTGCGCTCTCTGGCAGTGTATCTGGAAGCCGACTACGAAGTGGTATCACTGGATTTTCAGCGGCTGGGCTCACAGACTTATGAACATGAATCTCTTTTTGTAGATGCTTTTACAAGATTGCTCCTGGACTGTGCCGGAAATCTCCCGGTTGATGTTCGGGTACAGCTTATGCAGCTGCGGGATGAGACGGGCACGGTCAAAAGCCTCCAGATCCTGTTTGGCCTTCTGTCTGACTGGTGCAGTAAATCCGAAAAGCCGGTTGTCCTGCTGATTGATGAGGTGCATGCGGCTGTGAATAATCATATTTTTACGGATTTTCTGGCGCAGCTTCGCGCTGCCTATCTGGACAGCGATATCACACCGGCCTTTCAGTCCGTCATCCTGGCAGGTTCGCACGACATGCGGCATGTGAAACGAACGCTTTCCCCGGAGGAGGAGCACAGAGATTTTTACCCGTGGAACATTGCCGCCAGGTTTCCGTTCGAGCTGAATCTCCGCACAAATGAGATCAGCGGAATGCTGCGCGAGTATGAAAACGACTCCCACACCGGGATGAATATTCCCGAGATTGCCTGGCTTCTCTATGACTATACCTGCGGTTATCCCGTGCTTGTCTCAGGTCTCTGCAAGATTATGGATGAACTGCTCCCCGGTACGCCCGGTTTCCCGGAACCGGGTGATGTATGGACGCAAAAGGGCCTGGAAGCAGCAGTGAAAATACTTCTCCGGGAGGAGAATCCTCTGTTCGGCTCTCTGTGGGAGAACCTGAACTGCCACCCGAAAATGAAAAACCGCATCTATACGCTTCTGTTCCGGCGCCACACCATCCCCTACAATGTCGATGATCCCGTGACAAGTCAGCTGGCCATGACCGGCCTCATAAAAGATGTGGATGGTTACATGCGGATTTCCAACCGCATTTTTGAGACAAGGCTGTACAACTGTTTTATGATGGCGGCGGAGGCGGAGAATATTGAAAATTCTCTGCGGTACAGATGAAGAGCCTGCATTTTCACACCGTCGCCGGATAAATATTCAGCCGCACGCGCGTTGTAAAGGTTTTTGTCTGCTCCTCATAGCGGAATCGGGCATTGCCGCCGTATTTCTCCGCCGTGTGTTCCAGGCTGTGCAGCCCGTAGCCGCCGCCCTGCCTGCCGCTTACAAACGCCTCCGCAGGCAGGAAGCCTCCGTTCTGACGATATTTTCCGGAAAGATGCACTCCCTGACAGGGGTTTGTGATCTGTATCAACATGGAACCGCTGATGACGCCGATTGCCACGGTGATCCAGCGGTTTTCTTCTGTCTGTTCACAGGAGTGGATGGCGTTTTCCATCAGATTGCCCAGCACGATCGTCAAGTCCACCGGCGCTATGGGAAGCTCATCGCAATCCGCCCGCACGGTACAGCGGATCTCCCGGTCTGCAGCCATACTCACATAATATTGCAGCAGCCCGTTGACTGTGGTGTTTTTGCAGTACTGAACCGTCTCCCGGTGGCTGATCTGCACCGTCATGTCGGCGAGATACTCCTGCATGGCCTGCTCTTCTCCCTGTTCCAGCAGATCGGACAGATGGTTCAGGGTATGGCGCATGTCATGGCGCATGCGTTTGACATTTTCCATCTCACGGCTGATGCTTTCATACTGCAGTTTCTGTATCTCCAGGGTTTTGCGCTCTTCACTGTCCCGCTTGCGGCGTATGGATTCCCGAAACAGGGACCAGTAAAAGATGCCCAGGATTGCCGTGGCCAGCAGCAGCGGCGGAACAATCCACCACCAGTAGGTCGGGATCATGCCGGCCGTGCTGGATCCGTAAATCATCAGTATGGCAAGGTAGAGAAACGTTACGACAAGCAGTACGACAAATTCCCTTCGGATATTCTTCATCTCCATCTCCGCCAGATATTCCCGCACCGCCCGGTACATGAGAATTCCGAACACCGGCAGCATAACCGCAGCCGTAATCGCGTAAAGAGCCAGCGTCAGAGGCGGATAAATCTCCGCCCGGATACCTTCCGGGTTAAGCGCAAGGATGAAGTTTACCACCAGATATTGGGCAGCTGCGTAAAGCAGCGTCAGGATCAAGGCGACCATTTTTTTGATCAGCTCCACCCGCAGAACATAAAAATAAAGAGCCACAAATACAATAATCGCCCCCAGCATATACATGTTGGCAATCAGCGGCTGGTAAGCCACATACGACGGGCTCTCCATTCCTATGGCAATCGGAAACATCAGAGAGGATACAAGTGCCAGCGCGATGCTGCCGGCCACCAGCCATCTGCGGGAACAGCGGAACGCCGCCGCGTTAAATGGCAACAGGCAGAGAACAATCCCCGCTCCGAACTGAATCAGAAATCCGACAGAGTGCCGTAAGTAAAAAGCCATTCCGTTGCCTCCTTAAGAGTACGCTTCTCATATTTTCCCCGCTTCTACCCGTCCGCCCAGGCGGTCAAACAGGTAGCTGTCGTAAGCTGCCCGAATGGCAGAGCGCTCTCTGCGGGCAAATTCCAGCCGTGTTCCGTCCCGCAGCATACAGGCATCCATACCCATCTGCTCGATCTGCTCCATATTTACCAGAAAGCTCCGGTTCAGTTTAAGGAACGTGGGGCCGAGCTTCGCTTCCAGCTCTTCCAACGGCATCCACACACGGATCTGTCTGCCTCCTGTCAGGTTCACCTCTTTGGCGTGGCCCATGCTTTGCACGTAGATGATCTCATCCAGATAAACCGTGCGGCTCCTGCCGCCGGAGGAAAATGCGATCAGCGGACGGTTTTTCGTGCGCAGCACGGACAGCCGCCGGAGGGCTTCCGTTACGCCGTCAGCCGATACCGGCTTTACCAGATAGTGCAGGACATCCAGAGAAAACGCATCCACCGCGTGATCCGGACTGGTGGTAACAAACACAATGCCAGTGGTCGGCGACAGCGCCCGCAGACTTCCCGCAATTTCCATGCCGTTTTCTCCCGGCATATAAATATCCAGAAATGCAATATCTATGGGCGGCATTTTTCCGGCTGCCGCAAGCAGGTCTTTCCCGCTGCCATAGCACTCCGGTTCGGCCGCGGAATCACAGGCCCGCAGAGTTTTTGCCAGCTGTTCCCGATCTATCATGCTGTCGTCACAAACTGCGATTCGCAAGGTATCCCCTCCTGTATCCTGAGGCGCACTCCCCGTCCACAGGGATGTGTCGCCGCCCTTGTTTGAAGTGTAATACTCCCTGTTGTTTTTGAATAATGGCATTTCCGCCATACCCCCCCCCGAACAAACCGGAATAAGCTTTTTGCCGTTTCGGCCCGGCAAAAAGGATGATGCGCGATCACCAACATCAGGAATTCGGATTCCTGCATTTGAATTCTGACCTTTTATTCCGCTGTCTTCTGTCTTCCGTATTCCGGATTCTACATAATATTCCTCTGTTTTCTGTGTTCTATATTTTTTGTTACAGTCCTCTGTTCTCTGTATTCTATGTTCTGTGTCTTATTCCTGCTCATACGAACACAAACGAAATTAGTATAACAGATTTTTTGCCTGCCATTTTGACCATTCGTGCGTTCAAACATTACCATTCGTGAAATATATGCCCCCTGAACAGACGCTATGCGGAATAAATTACTCCGGATTCCCGTAAGAAATGAAAACCCCCTGTCGGCACTCCGTTCTGAAATCACAGACAAACCGTCAAGGGGCTCATTTGCACTTATTTTACCGGATCGCGTCCTTCATGCTCTTCACATATTCATACACGTGTTCCGGCGCTTCCTCCCGGTATTTTTCCACGATCTTTACGATGGCACTGCCGACGATGACGCCGTCCGAAATGGCCGCGTACTTTTTCGCCTGCTCCGGCGTGTTGATCCCGAAGCCGATGGCCGCCGGAACCTTCTGCACCTGCCTTACCACCTCCATGATGGATTCCAGGTCGGTCTTGATCTCGGCGCGCATGCCCGTGACGCCCATGGAGGACACCACATACAGGAAGCCCTCCGCCTCCCCGGCGATAGTGCGGATGCGGTTTTCGCTGGTGGGCGCGATGAGTGAGACCACATCCACGCCGTGAGTTCTGGCCACCACAGCTGCTTCCTCCTTCTCCTCATAAGGCATGTCCGGGATGATGACGCCGTCCACGCCGGCCTGGGCACATTTTGCAAAGAATTTTTCATAACCGTAGTGGAAGACCGGGTTTAAGTAGGTCATGAGGCAGATGGCCACTTCGGACTGGGCCCGCACCTCGGCGGCCAGATCGAAGATTTTGTCGGTGGTCATGCCGCCGGCCAGTGCCCTTAAGTCCGCCTCCTGAATCACCACGCCCTCCGCGATGGGGTCGGAGAATGGGACCCCGATCTCGATCAGATCCGCGCCGCCCTCGATGGCTGCGCGGATGGCCTTTAAGGAAGTGTCGTAGTCCGGGTCGCCGCCGGTCAGAAAGGCGATGAAAGCCTTTCCGTTACTAAACGCATTTTTTATTCTGTTCATGTTTTTCCTTTCATATCTCACGAAGCCGACGAAATGGCTGTAACACCATAGTTTCCTCTGCGCGAAGCATGTGGATGTACTCACGATCCGACTCTGATCGTCAGAAATATGCCACGTTTTGCTCTTGCAAAACATTCACTTCAGGTTTTCGGAATCTCCCCCGGCTCTCGCAGCGTTCACGAAATCTTTCGGCGTGAATCTTACTCATAAAGATTCTTCCCGCGATATCTCGCGATGGCCGCCACGTCCTTGTCCCCGCGCCCGGACAGGCATACGATGATGATGTCGTCCTTCTTCATGCCAGGCGCGATCTTGCGAACCTGAGCCACCGCGTGGGCGGACTCGATGGCGCAGATGATGCCCTCGGTACGTGCCAGATACTCGAACGCGTCCACGGCCTCATCGTCCGTGATGGGCACATATTCCGCGCGGCCGATGTCGTGCAGGTACGCGTGCTCCGGACCGATGCCCGGGTAATCCAGCCCCGCCGAGATGGAGTAAACCGGCGCGATCTGGCCGTACTCATCCTGACAAAAGTAGGACTTCATGCCGTGGAACACGCCCAGGGTTCCTGTGGTGAGGGTCGCCGCATGCTGCCCGGTGGAGATGCCGCGCCCGGCCGCCTCGCAGCCGATGAGCCGCACATCTTTATCATTGATGAAATTGTAAAACATGCCCATGGCATTGCTGCCGCCGCCCACACAGGCCAGCACAGCCGTCGGAAGTTTGCCTTCCTTCTCCAGAATCTGCTCTCTGGCCTCCTTGCTGATGACGCTCTGGAAATCCCGCACCATCATGGGGAACGGATGGGGTCCCATGACCGAACCCAGCACGTAGAGCGTGTCGTCCACCCGGTTCGTCCACTCACGCATGCACTCGTTGACCGCGTCCTTCAGGGTCATGGTGCCGGTGGTGACAGGGTGCACCTTCGCCCCCAGCAGCTCCATGCGGTACACGTTTAATGCCTGCCGCTCGGTGTCCAGCTTGCCCATGTAGATCTCGCACTCCATGCCCAGAAGCGCCGCGCCCGTCGCCGCCGCCACGCCGTGCTGACCGGCGCCGGTCTCCGCGATAATGCGGGTCTTGCCCATATACTTCGCCAGCAGCACCTGACCCAGTACATTGTTGATCTTGTGGGCACCCGTGTGGTTTAAATCTTCGCGCTTTAAATAAATCTTCGCGCCGCCCAGATCCTTCGTCATATTCTCCGCGTAGTAGAGCAGCGACGGCCGCCCGGCGTACTCGCGGAGGAGGCGATCCAGCTCCTCGTTAAACTGTTTATCGTGCTTATAATACTCATAAGCTTCTTCCAGATGAATGATCTCGTTCATCAGCGTCTCCGGTATATACTGACCGCCGTGAATTCCGTATCTTCCCTTACTCATGCTTACCTCATTTCAAATCTTACTTCTAAGTTTCTTAAGCTCCCCCACCTTGTCCGGGCTGCGCATCAGCGTCTCGCCGATGAGCACCGCGTTGGTGCCATTGTTTGCCAGCACCGCCACGTCATCTGCGGTTTTGATGCCGCTCTCCGACACAAACAGGACATTTTCCGGCACCAGCTTCCGCAGGCGCACGCTGTTCGCCGTGTCTACGGTGAAATCCTTCAGGTTCCGGTTGTTGACGCCGATGATGCCCGCACCGGCGCGCAGCGCCATCTCCACTTCCGCCTCATCGTGGGCCTCCACCAGGGCGGAGAGTCCCAACCCGTGGGCGATTACAAGATACTCTTCCAGCTGAGACTGCTCCAGTAGCGAGCAGATCAGAAGCACCGCCGAGGCGCCGATGGCCTTTGCCTGATAGATCATGTATTCATCCACCGTGAAGTCCTTGCGCAGAACCGGAACGGAGACCTGTCTCGAAATCTCCTCCACATACCGGTCACTGCCGAGGAAATAGTACGGTTCGGTCAGGCAGGAGATCGCCCCGGCCCCCGCGGCCTCGTATTCTTTTGCGATCTGCAGATACGGGAAGTCCGGCGCAATCAGCCCCTTCGACGGGGATGCCTTCTTCACCTCGCAGATAAACGTAATTCCAGGTGCGGCAAGGGCTTCCCGGAACGGAAACATGCGCCCGCCGGTCAGGGTCTTTTTCATAAGCTCGTCCGCAAACGCCGCCTCGGCCCGGTTACGCATGGCTGTAAGCGGCTCGCTCTTCTTACATTCGGCCACACGCTCTCTTGTTTTTTCGGCTATTTCGTCTAATATCATTTACATATCTCCACAATTAAACTTTTTCCTCACGATTCCGGTCTTATCACTTCCGTCTCATGATTTCTTTTCATGGGCTTATTTTCATGATCTCAGGTTCATCATTTCCATCTCATAATCTCATTTTCATGGTTTCTGATTCATGGTTTCTGATTCATGGTTTCTGATTCATGATTTCTGTTTCATCAGTTCCGTCTCATGATTTCTTTTCCATGATTCCCGGTTCA
>JAJQBQ010000015.1:9015-36752 GCA_021203205.1 Lachnospiraceae bacterium
TTCCGTCTCATGATTTCTTTTCCATGATTCCCGGTTCACCATTTCCGTCTCATGATTTCTTTTCCATGATTTCCGGTTCATCATTCCCGTCTCATGATCTCATTCCCGTATTCTCCGATACAAATTTCCGTCTTATATAATTGCCGAAAATTTCGAAACCTGTCCCTACGCTTCCACCTTCGCCTGCTCCATGGCCTCCATGTACTGCTCAAACTTCGCGTACGCGCGTCCGCTGTCGATCGCCTCATTCGCCTGGCGCACACCCTCTTCGATGGAAACGCCCTTCACGATATGCACCGCCGCACCGGCATTTAACACCACCGCGTCACGCTGCGGGCCGGTCTTCTCGCCCTTTAAGATGCTCTTTAACACCGCCGCGTTGTGGGCCGGGTCACCGCCCACCAGGTCGGACTTCAGACCTCTGGCGATGCCGAACTGCTCCGGCGTGATCTCGTAGGTGGAAAATTCATCGCCCACAAATTCGCAAACCTTCGTGGGAGCGCTGATGGAGATTTCATCCAGCACATCCAGGCCGAACACCACCATGCCGGAGCCGACGCCCAGGTTGTGCAGCACGTGGGCCAGCGGCTCCACGAGGGATTCCTTGTACACGCCTAAAAGCTGGTATTCCGGGATGGCCGGATTGCAGATCGGCCCCAGGCAGTTGAAGATGGTCGGGAAGCCGATTTCCTTGCGCACGCCGCCGACGAAGCGCATGGCCGGGTGATATTTCTGGGCGAACAGGAAGCAGAATCCGGTCTTTTCGAGGATTTCTTTGTTCTTCGCCGGATCCAGCAGCAGGTCCACGCCCATGTACTCCAGGCAGTCTGCCGTGCCGCACTGGCTGGAAGCCGCCCGGTTGCCGTGCTTGGCCACGTTCACGCCGCAGGCCGCCGTCACAAACGACGCCATGGTGGAGATGTTCACGGTCTTCGCCCGATCTCCGCCCGTGCCCACGATCTCCAGCACCGGAACATCGTGCTCAAATTTCGTCATAAACTGCTGCAGAGTCTTCGCGCAGGCGGTGATCTCCGGGATCGTTTCGCCCTTCATGGCAAAGGCGGTGAGGTAGCTGCCGATCTGTGCCGGGGTCGCGTTGCCCGACATCACTTCCTGCATGACAGCTTCCACGGTCTCCTCGCTTAAGTCCTGCCGGTTAACAAGTTCGCTGATGGCTTCTTTAATCATTTTTTTGTCCTTTCATGTATATATTGATATTATTGTTGCCTGATTATTATAAAATCACTCTTTCCGCTCCCACTCTTCTTCTGCAAATTCTTACTGTTTTCAACTGAAAACATTTCATGAAATTCTGTCCTTGCAGAACTTTCTCATAAATCCTTCATGAAATTATATCCTTACAGAACTTCCTCATAAACCCTTCATAAAATATTACACTTACAGGATATTCTCATAAACCCTTCATGAAATACTATACCTGCTGGATATTCACATGAAAACCTTCTTGAAAACCCCGTATTTATAAAAAATTCACAAGAATCTCCCGCCCCGCCGGTGTCAGTATGGATTCCGGGTGGAACTGCACCCCGTAGATGGGGTACTCCCTGTGGGCCACCGCCATGACTTCGCCGTCCTTCGTGCGCCCCACGACCTTCAGACACTCCGGCAGAGTCGCCTCGTCCACGGCGAGGGAGTGATAGCGTGCCCCGGTGATGACCGGCTCCATGCCCCGAAATACAGGGCAGTCCGTGTCCAGCCGGATGTCGGATTTTTTCCCGTGCATCAGCTCCTTCGCGTAGGTGATAGCAGCCCCGAAGGTCTCGCAGATGGCCTGGTGGCCGAGGCAGACGCCAAAGATGGGAACCTTTCCGGCGAAGTACCGGATGGCCTCCTCCATGCGCCCCGCGTCGGCGGGTCTTCCCGGCCCAGGCGAGAGGATCAGCCGGTCTGGTTCTAGCTTTGCCATCTCCTCCACCGTCAACGCGTCATTTCGGATGACACAGATGTCGGTTCGCACCGAGCCGATCAGCTGGTAGAGATTGTAGGAAAAACTGTCGTAGTTGTCGATGAGTAAAATCATTTTCTCTCCTCGCATCGGCAGTGAAATTCTGCCTGCTTTATTTCTTTTACGATTTTTCCGACGGACTTTCCGTCTGTCAGGAAAATCTCTATTTTTCCAAAAATATCCGTCTTTCAGGAGTCTCTTTTATTCCCCTCAAAACATCCGTCTCTCAGGACTTTCTTTTATTTTCCTTAAAACATCCGTCTCTCAGGAGTCTTTTGCATTTCCCTCAAAACATCCGTCTCTCAGGAATATCTTTTATTTCTCTTAAAACTTCCGTCTTTCAGAAATCTTCCATATTCCTCTCAGGAATTCCGTCTTTCAGGCATCTTCTATTTTACATATCCTCCTCACCCGCCTGATCCAGCGCTGTGAGCACGGCCTTCGCCTTGTTGATGCACTCCTGATATTCCTTTTCCGGCACGCTGTCCGCCACGATGCCGGCGCCGGAGCGCACGAACACCTTGCCGTTCTTCTTAAACGCCAGGCGGATGGCGATGCAGGTATCCAAGTTTCCGGAAAAATCGATATAACCGATGGCCCCGCCGTAGATGCCGCGCTTGTTCTGCTCCAGCTCGTTGATGATCTCGCAGGCCCGGAATTTCGGCGCCCCCGAGAGCGTCCCCGCCGGAAGGATGGCATCCACCGCGTCCAGGGCGTCGCAGTCTTTGCGTAGCTGCCCGCGCACCGTGGAACCGATGTGCATCACATGGGAGTAACGCTCGATCTGCATGTATTTTTCCACCTCGACCGTCCCGAAATCGCTGATTTTTCCGATGTCGTTGCGCCCCAGGTCCACCAGCATATTGTGCTCGGAAAGCTCCTTTTCATCCGCCAGAAGCCCCCGCTCCAGCTCCTGATCCTCCTCGTACGTCTTCCCGCGCGGCCTCGTGCCCGCCAGCGGGAAGGTGTGGAGCACGCCTTCCTCCAGCTTCACCAGGGTTTCCGGCGAGGCGGCCGCCACCTCAATGTCATTGCTGCTGAAATAGCACATGTACGGCGAGGGGTTGATGACGCGCAGCTGCCGGTATGTGTCGAAGAGGCTTCCCTCGAAATCCGCGTCCAGGCGGTTGCTTAAGACCACCTGAAAAATATCCCCCTCATAGATGTAGCGGCGGGCCCGCTCCACCATGTCACAGTAATGTGCCTCGTCGAACAGCTGCCGGTATTCACTCGTGCGCCTGCCTTTTGGGATATCCGCCGGTTCCCCGTGGAGAATGAGATCCTTCATGCGGGCCAGCTCTTCCACCGCCTTCGCGTAATTCTCCGCCAGATTGTCCGTCCGGATATTGACCATGAGGATGATCGTCTGCTTCAGGTTGTCAAAGGCGATCACCTTGTCAAACAGCATCAGATCCACATCCCGAAAGCCTTCCTCGTCCGGCGCGGTCAGCTGCAGGGCAGGCTCGGCGTATTTGATATAATCGTAGGAAAAATACCCTACCAGTCCTCCGGTAAAGGTCGGAAGATACGGAAGCTTCGGGCTCTCACAGTTTTCCATGATCTCACGGATCTTTTCCGCCGGGTGGCGCACCTCGAAGGTGCTCTTTTCCCCCTGTTTCGTCACCGTGCAGACGTAATCCGTGCAGACGAACTCCATGACCGGGTCGTAACCCAGGAAGGTGTACCTGCCCCATTTTTCCTGCTCCTCTACGCTCTCCAGCATGAAGCAGTGACTGCTTACCTTTTTTAACTTCCGCATCACCTCGATCGGCGTCGTCACGTCGGAAAGCATGCGGCAGCTGACGGGGATCCTGCCATAATCCTTTGCAAGTGCCTCTGCTTCCTCTAATGATGGTCTGAACATATAACTTAACTCCTTCATATATTGAACCGGGAGCATCTCCCTGCCTGCGCGGGGACACGTTCGATGTGAACAGAGTAAACTCCCTGCAAAGCCCGTATCCGATCGGGCAGGAACATCTCCTCAGCCTGTCCGCGCAGAACCGAGTTCGGTGCAAACCGAATGAATTCCCTTCACGATCCCTGAACATCAAAAAACCCGTCCATGACATTTACTGCCAAGGACGGGCTATAAATCTAAAGCTCGCGGTACCACCCTGCTTTGCGCGAAACTCGCGCACTCTCATACAGATACTAACATATCCACAGCACTTAACGCGCGCCGGACGTTGCGAAATACTTGCATGTGCCTGCTTTGCTATTCGACATTCGCTTTCGGCTTTTGGCTTTCCGATCCCGTGTCCAAAATCGGGAATCAGCGACTGCGAATCATAAAGCACCGAATCTGCTTTCCTCGCACCCTCAGCGGTCCATTTGACGAACTGCATTTCTGCGGGGCTCTCAGCCACCCCCGCTCTCTGTGAGCGCATCTTTCGCCGTTATCTCCGCTTCAACGGTTTTTCTTATCTTCGTTTATTCTACACATTAATTCGGATTTGTCAACCGTTTTTTTGTGAACATTCACCGTTTATTTTACGGTTTTTCTTCTTCTTTTTTCCCCAGAATCTCGATTCCCAGGTAGATGTCACATCGTTTTTCATGAAGCGGACGCGAACCAGCGCGACGCGCTTGTGAAGATTGATCTTTACAATCTTTCCTTCGAGGTTTTTTAACGGGCCGCTCAGGATATTTACCTTGTTGCCTTCTTTGATCTCGATATCTGAGATCTGCGCCAGGTGTTCTTTTCCGCAGAGCGAGTAGATCAGGTCGATCTCCTCCTTTGACAGCGGATAGATGGCATCCTCGTCCACCCCAAGAAGTTTGGTGAGGCGCGGAACCCGGCGAAGCAGGATTCTGGCTTCTTCCATGTGGGAGGTTTTTAAGAAAAGATAGCCGGGGAACAGCTTCTCCGTGACCTTTTTCCAGGAACCTTCATATTTCATGGTGCGCTCCCGCTGCGGGAAAAAGACTTCCTCAATCAGAGCGCCCTCATTGCCCATGCGAAATATCTCCTCGATCAGCTTTATGGTCACGGCTTCCTGGCCGGTCTCCACCTGTATGACATACATCATGCCGGTACCTCACTTCCTAATTAACCACCCATTTCGCCTGCAAAATTACCGCCTGCTGTGTTGCTTTCCGTCATAGTACCTCATTCCGTGAGCTCATATCTTCCTCTGCCCAGAGACACACAATTTACGTGAAACGTTACTGATTCACGGCCCCTCTCACTCGCAAAAACTTCGGCCAAAATCTCATGAAAACATTACATTTCACGAAGTTTTTGCTCAGTAAGGGAATTATTGTCTCCTGGAGGAATCCCGTGAGTAACCGTGAAGTACAAAAAGCGAACATATATTGTTAAATTTCCGTTCTTATCTGCCCTGAATATACCTGTGCCGCGGAACCGGCAGCTCTCCCATGTCGTCCCCGATGTAAAACGAGGTCTGCGGCGGCTGGTTGTAGGCCGTGTTCTGCCAGGCGATGCCAAGCCGATAGGTCTCGTCCGCCATGAAGGTGTAGAACCGGTGTTCCGTGAGGCTGGTGGTGGTGTAGATGCGGAGCGCGGTGCTGTCCTTCGTGCGCAGCACGAGCTCCTCCCGCCAGTCGCCGAACAGAGATGCCTGCAGGCAGGGATTTCCCTTGGAACCGTTGTTGGCGGCGCACTCGTCGGCGGAGAGGAGCGTGTCTAAAGACTCCCGCTCCCAGTTCCACTTATAGACGCGCGGGATGCTGATGCCGCTCCCGTAACCGTGCCATTCGTGGTCGAAGAGCTCCCGCAGGAGGTCGCCGTCCCACCAGACGGCAAAGTTGACCGACTCCGGCGAATTTGCGGAGATCTCGGCGCCGTCTTTATAGTTGTAGAGGCCGTCGCCGGGCATGGCCCACATCTGACAGCCCGGGCGGCGCGGGTCGATCTTCGCCACCAGGCCGCGGCCGGTGTCTCTGCCGGTATACTTTCCCCAGCGGACCAGCCCGGTTCCCGCGTCATGCGCTTCCATACCGTAAGGGCACTCCGCGTGCTCGTGGATGCCGTAGTAATCAAAGCCTTCGCTCTCCGCGGTGAAGCGGCCCACGTGCATGGCGTCCCCATGGCCCAGACCGGTGCTGTAGAGGCCGGTACCGTCGTCGTCAATCACGCAGGCGCCGTAAATGATCTCGTCACAGCCGTCGCCGTCCACGTCCGCCACCGCCAGGTTGTGGAACCCCTGGTTCGTGTAGCGGATATTCTGCGCGGCGTCCGCCCGGAAAGTCCAGCGCAGGTGCAGTTTTTTCTCCCGCACATCCCAGGCCGCCAGGTTGGTCGGGCGTCCGTGGTCATAATAGCCCCGGCACATGACCGCAGACGGGTGCACGCCGTCCAGATAGGCCACGCAGGCCAGGAAACGGTCCACCCGGTTCCCCCAGGAATCTCCGTACTCCGACACGGTCCCGCGGTCCGGCACATAGGGCACCGTGTCCAGAGCCCGGCCGGTACGGCCGTCGAAAAGCGTCAGGTATTCCGGCCCTTCCAGAATGTAGCCGTCGCTGTTGCGGAAATCGGCCGCCGCATCCCCAATGACCTGCCCCGTGCCGTCCACGGTTCCGTCCGCCGTCTTAAAGATAAGTTCGGCGCAGCCGTCCCCGTCAAAATCGTAAGCCAGAAACTGTGTATAATGCGCGCCGCAGCGGATGTTGGGGCCTAAGCTGATGCGCCAGAGCCTGGTGCCGTCCAGCTTGTACGCATCCAGCAGACAGATGCCGGAATAGCCCCGGTGCGCGTTGTCCTTCCCGTTGCAGTCCCATTTTAAAATGATCTCGTAGGCGCCGTCCCCGTCCAGGTCAGCCGCGGAGGCGTCGTTCGCCGTATATTCGTACCGCTGCCCGTCGGGCGCCAGGTACGGCTCCGGCTTATCTAACGGAATCTCCAGAAAGTTGTGTTCCCACACAGAGGCCGTGCAGCCCCGGTCCAGGTACATGCCCATGTCGGAGATGTCGTAGTCGGCTGGGGTGAGCACACGGCCGGTGCGGTCGACAGTCAGGATTTCAAAAATAAGCTCTTCTCTTTCCGTTCCGGCTTTCCGCGAATCTTCTTCCGTACAGCTTTCCGATTCAATATCGCACAAATCCTTTTCTGCGCAACTTCCCGCTTCAACTTTCTGCAAATCCGCTTCTGCGCAACTTCCCGCTTCAACTTTCTGCAAATCCGCTTCCGTGCAACTTCCCGCTTTCTGTTCCTGCAAATCCGCTTCCGTTCTTTTCTCTGTCTCAGCTCCTGTTTTGCTCTTTTCTTCTTCAATTTTCGCTAAAATTGGTTCCGTCCCGTTTTCGGGATCCGACTCTGCCTGTTTTGATTTCAGAATCCCCCGAATCTCCTCATCACTCAGGAAATAATTCGACGCGCCGTAATGCGGCTGTGCAAAGCAGGGCTGCCCGTTCAGGCGCAGGAGGAAGCCGATGCCTTCCTCTGTCTCCCGCGGCATCATGCGCCAGCTTAGGAACACGCCGTCTGCGGTGCGCACCGCCACGAGGCCGCGGTCCAGCGCCTCCATCTGCCTGCGGCGGGGTTCGGCCATCACGATGCTCGTGACCTTCGCGCCCTTCGACACGCCGCCGAAGCTCTCCGCCTCCACATAGTATGTGTAAGGGTGGTCGGTATATACATGCTCATCCTTCCAGGTGACAGACGGACCGCCCCCCGGAATCGTTGCTATTTTCTTAAAATTTCCCCAGGCGGACTTGCGGTAAACATTACAGCAGGTCGCGTTCCCGTCGATCTGCCAGGCGAGCGTCACGCTCTCCGCCGTCTCCCCGCAAATATAGAGTTCGCGGACACGGGCCTTAAAAAAGCTCTCATCCGCAATCTCGCAGATCAGAGGCTCGCTCCATGGGCCCTCAAAGCCCAGCTCATCCGCGTAGCAGATTTTATACTCGTAGGTTCTGCAAAGCCGGACATCATCGTCAATATAGCAGCCGGTGTTCTCCGTCTCCAGAATCTCCGGGTCTCCGTCGCCCTGCGGCTCCCACTTGTAAATATGTACATTCTCGTAGCTCCGGCCGTTTTTCCTGGACCAGGAAAGTTCATTTTCCCAGCCGCGGATGTCCGCGTGAAATTCCGGCTCGCTGCCGGTGATGACCGGCGCGGTCTCAATCTTCTTCGCAAACTCAACCTTATGCAGCATCACATGAGAACCGGAAAATTCCATGGAAATCTTCCCGTCCACCGTGTGGGCTTCGTATTCCCTCTGTGAAACAGTGCGGTCGCCGACCCAGATCGGGGGCATGTCCGCGCCGTTGATCTTCACATATACGTTCATATCTCCGCTGTCATTCGGGTCGCCCGCGTAGACGCGCAGCATATATGCGCCGTCCGGCACCTCCACCTGCGCGAAGCACTCGCCTGCGCTCACGACATACTTCTGTTCCGGGATCGGAACATTGTTTTCAAATAAAATCTTCATGTAAAACCTCCCATGGTGTCAAAGGTGCCCGCATTATAAACGATTTTCCGACGGTTCTCAACACATTTTTTATGCTTTTAGAATATCTCCGTTATTCGTCCTCTTTCCTGCCCGGAACCGCTTCCATGTCAAACATCGAAAGCGCCACATTTACTTTGTCCATCCGTACCGTTTCCTTCCCCTGCTCCAGCTCCCGGACAAAACGAAGTCCCAGACCGGAGCGCATGGCAAATTCCTCCTGCGTCAGGCCGGCCTTTTTCCGGTTCTCCTTTATAAATACAGCGATCTTGTTCATTCTCGTCACCTCACTTTGTCCAAATCCCTGCAGCGACTACACTGATGTTTCACTGCGAGTTTTTGGAGAGTCTGATTTTGATTTTTGAATCAGCTCTTCTATTTTAATCCCTATCGGGTATAATGTCAATGGAGAATTTATTATCTATACCTTATCGGGTATAGTATTGGCGGGATGGTCTGCATTTATACCTTTTCGGGTATAATATTAGTAGAATAATCTATATTTATACCTTCTCGGGTATAATTTCAACATGACAATTTAAATTTATACCCTATCGGGTGTTGTAATGGTATTTGGGAGCAGAGAAACCTGAAAGACGCCTGCCTCGCCATCTCCCACTTTGCCACCCGTTCATGAAGAGTCGTCACCCGGCCTGCTGCATTTTATGTTTATAAATTTCACTTTACTTTCTGCAAATGCTCCTCTATAATATGGCGGCACCGTTTTAAAAAAACAAAGACTCCGCCCCGCGGAGCTTTGAAGTATTCCGTTTCGCGTAAAATCAAAATCCGCATAAAACGGATTTTAGGAGTATGTGTGAGCGAAACAAATTTGAAACGCACAAATCAGGGAGATTCCTTCTCCCGGAAAGAGAGATATGTGAAAATACACTCTGATGGGTTACTTTTTCACATGCTCCGGAAAGAGGTAGTATGTCACAGAGAACAGATATTCACAAGGTACTAATCATCGGCTCCGGCCCGATCATTATCGGTCAGGCCTGCGAGTTTGACTATTCCGGCACGCAGGCGTGCAAGGCGCTCAGGAAGCTGGGCTACGAGATCGTGCTGGTCAATTCGAACCCGGCCACCATCATGACGGATCCGGAAATCGCGGATGTCACCTACATCGAGCCGCTGAATGTGGAGCGGCTGGAGCAGATCATCGCGAAGGAGCGCCCGGACGCGCTGCTGCCGAACCTGGGCGGCCAGTCGGGCTTAAACCTGTGCGCGGAGCTTTCCCAAAAGGGCATTCTGGAGAAGTACGGCGTGCAGGTCATCGGCGTACAGGTGGATGCCATCGAGCGCGGCGAGGACCGCATCGAGTTTAAGAACACCATGAACGAGCTTGGCATCGAGATGGCCCGCAGCCAGGTGGCCTACAGCGTGGAGGAAGCGCTGGCCATCGCGGATGAGCTGGGCTACCCGGTGGTGCTTCGCCCGGCCTACACCATGGGCGGTGCCGGCGGCGGCCTTGTATACAATACGGAAGAGTTAAAGACCGTCTGCGCCCGGGGTCTGCAGGCAAGCCTGGTGGGCCAGGTGCTGGTGGAGGAGTCCGTGCTGGGCTGGGAAGAACTGGAGCTGGAGGTGATCCGTGACAAGGACAACAACATGATCACCGTCTGCTTCATCGAAAATATCGACCCCATGGGTGTGCACACCGGAGATTCCTTCTGCGCGGCACCCATGCTGACTGTCTCGGAAGAGCTGCAGAAACGTCTGCGGGAACAGGCCTATAAGATCGTGGAGTCCGTGCAGGTCATCGGCGGCACCAACGTGCAGTTCGCCCACGACCCGGTATCTGACCGGGTCATCGTCATCGAGATCAACCCGCGCACCTCCCGCTCGTCGGCTCTGGCCTCCAAGGCCACCGGCTTCCCCATCGCGCTGGTATCCGCCATGCTGGCCTGCGGCCTTTCGCTGTCGGATATCCCCTGCGGAAAATACGGCACGCTGGACAAATATGTACCGGACGGCGATTATGTGGTCATCAAGTTCGCCCGCTGGGCCTTTGAAAAGTTCAAGGGCGTGGAGGATAAGCTGGGCACCCAGATGCGCGCCGTGGGCGAGGTCATGAGCATCGGCAAGACCTACAAGGAAGCCTTCCAGAAGGCCATCCGCAGCCTGGAAACCGGGCGGTATGGGCTGGGCCACGCGAAGGATTTCGATCAGAAGTCGAAGGAAGAACTCCTCTCCCTGCTGATCACGCCGTCCAGCGAGCGGCATTTTGTCATGTACGAGGCGCTGCGCAAGGGCGCCACCGTGGATGAGATTCATGAGATCACGAAAGTGAAGAAATATTTCATCGAGCAGATGAAAGAGCTAGTGGAGGAAGAGGAGGAATTGATCCGGACGTGTGCCGGGGCGGTTTCGACCGATGGACAGGCGGGTCAGGCCGGGGACGGCGTTCTTCCGACTGACGGACAGTCAGGTCAGACCGGGGACGGCGTTCTTTTGACTGACGGACAGTCAGGTCAGACCGGGGACGGCGTTCTTTCGGCTGACGGACAGTCAGGTCAGACCGGGGACGGCGTTCTTTCGGCTGACGGACAGTCAGGTGAAACCGGGGACTGCGTTATTCCGGTTGACGGACAGACGAATTCATCCGGAATTCTTTCGCGCCTGTCCGACGAGCAGCTCATCCGCGCCAAGAAGGACGGCTTCTCCGACAAGTATTTAAGTCAGATTCTCCATGTTTCCGAGGATGATATCCGGGCGCGCCGCCTGGCTCTGGGTGTGGAGGAAGCCTGGGAAGGCGTCCACGTAAGCGGCACGAAGGATAACGCTTACTACTACTCCACCTACAACGCGACCGATAAAAATCCGGTTTCGGAAGATAAGCCGAAGATCATGATCCTGGGCGGCGGCCCGAACCGCATCGGCCAGGGCATCGAATTTGACTACTGCTGCGTCCACGCTTCGCTGGCTTTGAAGAAGCTGGGCTTTGAAACCATCATTGTCAACTGCAACCCGGAGACGGTCTCCACCGACTACGACACCTCCGACAAGCTGTACTTTGAACCGCTGACGCTGGAGGATGTCTTAAGCATTTACCACAAGGAAAAGCCCCTGGGCGTGATCGCCCAGTTCGGCGGGCAGACGCCGCTGAACCTGGCGGCAGACCTGGAGAAAAACGGCGTAAAAATCCTTGGCACCTCTCCGGCGGTCATCGACCTGGCGGAAGACCGGGATCAGTTCCGCGCCATGATGGAGAAACTGAACATTCCGATGCCGGAATCCGGCATGGCCGTCAATGTGGATGAAGCCATCGCCATCGCCGCCCGCATCGGCTATCCGGTCATGGTGCGCCCTTCCTACGTGCTGGGCGGCCGCGGCATGGAAGTAGTCTACGATGACGAAAGCATGCGGGACTACATGGCCGCCGCGGTGGGCGTGACACCCGACCGGCCGATCTTAATCGACCGGTTCTTAAACCACGCGCTGGAGTGCGAGGCGGATGCCATCAGCGACGGCACCCACGCCTTTGTCCCGGCGGTGATGGAGCACATCGAGCTGGCCGGCATCCATTCCGGCGACTCCGCCTGCATCATCCCGTCCGTACATATTTCGGCGGAAAATGTGGAAACCATCAAGGAATACACAAAGAAAATCGCCGAGGAGATGCATGTCCGCGGCCTGATGAACATGCAGTACGCCATCGAGAACGGCAGAGTGTTCGTGCTGGAGGCAAATCCCCGGGCATCCCGCACCGTGCCGCTGGTGTCGAAGGTCTGCAACATTCGCATGGTGCCGCTTGCCACCGACATCATCACCTCGGAGCTCACCGGACGGCCGTCGCCGATCCCGGATCTGAAGGAAAAGAACATCCCGAACTACGGCGTGAAGGAAGCCGTCTTCCCCTTCAATATGTTCCCGGAGGTGGACCCGCTGCTGGGGCCGGAAATGCGCTCCACCGGCGAGGTGCTGGGCCTCTCCCCGTCCTACGGGGAAGCCTTCTACAAGGCGCAGGAAGCCACCCAGACCAGGCTGCCCTTAAGCGGCACGGTACTGATCTCCGTCAGCCAGAAGGATAAGCCGGAGGTGGCAGAGATCGCTCAGAGCTTCTCCGACGACGGCTTCGACATCCTCGCGACAGGCACTACTTACGACCTGATCGTTGCAAACGGCATCCCCGCGAAGAAGGTGAAGAAGCTGTACGAGGGCCGGCCGAATATTCTCGACCTGATCACCAACGGCGACATTGACCTGATCGTCAATACCCCCGCCGGAAAAACCAGCGTCCACGACGACAGCTACCTCCGAAAGGCAGCCATCAAGGCGAAGATTCCTTACATGACCACCATGGCGGCGGCCAGAGTCACGGCACAGGGGATTCGTTACGTGAAAGAGCACGGAAACGGAGAAATCCTGTCGCTCCAGGAGCGGCATGCGCAGATCACGGACCTTTAAAGGCCGAAGAACGGCATACTGAAAATGGCCCGGAATACCCAGCATACGCAGATCGCGACTCTTTAAATGTTCAGGGACGGCATATGCAGATGTCGAATCAATACCCCCGCAGACGCAGCACTTAAAAATCCGCGGCAATGGTTTCCGCTTTTCCGAAATACCGGTTTCCCGGAATTCGGAAAAGCGGTTTCCGGAATACTTTCCTGTTCAGGCGAGAAAAAAAAGAGCGCTGCTTTACGTTTCTGTAAAAAGCAGCGCTCTTTCTGTGCGAAATTGAAATCTCATGATCTAATTCATCTTCAATATTTCTGCTTTTTGCTTGAATTTGAAATTGTTGGCTCTCTATATTTCAAATTCTCTTGACTTTTTGAAATGTCTCAACTAAAATTAAATCGGTAATTTCAAATTCGCAGAAAGGTAGGTATCTCAATGGAGAATAAAATCCGTGCCGGAAAATTTGTTACAAACCTGTCGGGGGATATGGCATACCAGTCATTTCTCCCTGCCTCTCTTCCTCCTGTCCCTCCGATAAACATCGATGAGGAAATGACACAGCTTTTGATTTCTGCTCACAGCCAGCTCACGCTTCTGGACGGCCTCACAAAGCGCATCCCCAATATGCAGCTTTTTGTGTCTATGTATGTTCGAAAAGAAGCTCTGCTCTCATCACAGATTGAGGGCACACAGGCTACCTTAGATGATATTCTCGACCCATTGTTAGAAGAGAACGTGAATCGTGATGTAGCTGATGTCGTCAATTACATTCGAGCTGTTGATTTTGCCATACATCGCCTTCAGTCTTTGCCGCTGTGCAACCGGCTGGTCCGCGAAACACATGCTGTCCTGATGGAAAATGTTCGTGGTCAGGAAAAAAATCCTGGTGAATTCCGTTGCTCCCAAAACTGGATCGGCGGCCAGGGCAGCACCTTGAGAAACGCCCGCTATATTCCACCGAATCCTCAGGATATGATTGAATCTATGTCTGACCTGGAAAAGTTCATCAATGCGGAAGACTCCATAGATCATCTGATTCGTATTGCTTTGATTCATTACCAGTTCGAGACGATTCACCCATTCCTGGATGGAAACGGGCGTATCGGACGGTTAATTATCACCCTCTATCTGATGGAGAACCATGTGCTTTCCTCACCCACACTGTATCTCTCCTGGTACCTCAAACAGAATCGTGTTGAGTACTATGATCGAATGTCTGAAGTCAGGCGAACGGGTGACTATGAGCAGTGGGTCAGGTTTTTCCTCCGTGCAGTTGCTGCCTCTGCCGAAGATGCCATTCAAACCATCGATCAACTGTCTGCGCTTCACAACAGCAACCGGCAGCTTGTCACTGATTCCTTTGGAACCCGCTCCGTGAAAAACGCCATGCAGCTTTTTTCATATCTTGAGCAAAATCCTATCATAGATATTCAGAAAACCGCTGCCGCACTTAATATGGCATACAATACTGCCGCCAGATATGTCGCAGACTTTTGCCGTCTTGGTATTCTTCTGGAGAACACAAAAAGGACGAAAGCAAGAGTCTATTCTTACGAGCAATACCTGAAGATTCTTCGTGAGGATACGTGACCAATAGCTTTTTGCATATCCGCAAATATCCATACTTCTGAATTTTTTACCAGAGTTCTATTTTCCCAAGGCTGCAAGCTGTCTTTCCAGTTCGGCAATTCTGGCATCTTTCTGGCTAAGCTCCATATCCTTCTGGCTAAGCTCGGCATCTTTACGAGTCAATTCCGCCTTATCTTCCTCTCTTCCCGCCTGCAGTTCCTTAATCGTATCCTTCTGCCCCTCAATTTGCTCCTGTTGCTCTTCAATTCGCTCCTGCTGCTCCTCAATCATATACAATGTCGTATTCTTATCCATCTCCTGCAATGCTTCCGTATAATATCCCATAATGTCCTCCAGATTCTCGCAGAGCTTATACACCTCGCTGTAGAGAGCCCGGAAATAGGGATATTTCTGAATCAGCTTCTCTATGATCTCCGGTTCGTCCTCGCACAGGAATGTAAGCCATGCGTCAAATTCATTTCCTATGCCCTTATTTTGCAGAATTGCCCGGAAATTGTCAAGCGGAATATAGATAAATTCCTGAGGCATCCGAATCTTCAGTTTCGTGTCAAAAGTGACGCGGCCGCGATGGATGTAGTGATCCGGCATGGCTTTCAGCTCCTGCGGGCTCTTCTCGAATAAAACTATAGTGTATACATCCTTTATCTGCATATAGGAAAATTTCTTATTCGCAGTCTGCATGCCTGTTTTCACGCGCTGATATTGCCGCAAAAGCAGATCCGCAGAGTAACAGCTGGTTCTCTGCCCGGGAAATGCGTAGCCAATCTTCTGCATCTCCACATTCGCGATGCTCCCATCCTCCAGTTCCACCACGATGTCCATGATCAGAAGCGAGGATTCCGCCGTCATGCGGCTTTCGTTCGGTAAGACCTGGACAATTTTTACTTTCTTCCGAAGTACTGCGGACAGGAATTTCTCCAGCCGTTCTGGATTTTCCATGGGGTTCATGATCTTCTTAAAGAAAGCGTCATACAGGATCTTACAGCCTTTTACTCCGGTGCAAAAGTTCAGGAACTCTTTCTGCTGTTCCTTCTCCCAGCTTTTAAAAATGGCATCCAGGTGCGGATCTCCTCCGATTTCCGTCAAGATCTCCGCTTTGGTACGCAGCACTGGAAAATACTGCTTCAGGTTTGATTTTTTCATACGATTGCTCCTTTCTTTGTTCGGTCTGGTGTTTTATTTTTTGATTCGCTTCTTTGGGCAATTTCAGCCCTGTTAACGCCACAAAGCCACAAAGCAAATCTGACCGGCCCGAGAGCAATACTATCACGGATTTTCGCACTTGTCTACATATCATTTATTAATATTCTCTTAATATTTATAGGTTACATGTGATGCAACATAGTCGTTTCTGAATATGTGACATGGACATGTAACATTTCGTGTTTTGTTATTGTTTATATGACATTTTTGTGCATTTTTTCATATTTTGCTCTCCCAACCGTCAGTTTCTCAATCTGCTCACGCTGCTCTTCAATCATGTACTGCACCGTCTTCTTGTCCATCTCCTGCAATGCTTCACTAATAAGGCGTTATAAAGGGCAAATTATCGTGTTTTGTGCATCAATTACCTGATTTTTTCATCTTGCTGCAGATGTAAGACAAGATTTCCATGATTTAATCATTACTACATAAACTGGAGCAAGAGATATGACACGCAGGATTGCTGATCCCAAATTCAATGAATCCGGGGATCAGCCACCCGATTCGTGGACTTTGACCCTGTTGTCATCGAATAACAAAAACGGGTCATGAAGTTAGACGTTCTCCATACCTCATGCCAATACCACCAGCCTTCAAACTGGCTGCACGACGCATGTCTTTTACGCGGTCAATCTCATATACGCGATCATCTTCCCAGCGTATACTTTTCGGTTTCAGTTGTCCGTCTGTCGTAAATTCTGCCACTACATCAACGTAAACCTTATAATCCATTGCTCTTCCCCTTCAAATACTCATATCATAGCCTGCATGTGTTAACAAAAACCTTGTTTTACATTGTCGAATATTTGTTCGATTTTGAATTATGCATCCCTGATACATAAAATGCAATCGAATTTTTTCGGAATTCTGTATTGAAATCAGCTCTTTCACTCTCTGACAAAATCGAGTATAATATTAAAAGTCCTGACAGGCAAAGAGTTAACTATAAAAACCTCGAGTTCTCCATCCCCTACATACTGTTTAAATTTAGGGACAGATTTTCTTAGGTTTGCAACAAAAAACTGTGAAAACTCACGTAATTGCAGATAATTCTGAAAGAGGAATCTCTATGAAATTTGAATGTGCAACGTCAAAATGTTCAAGCAGAAAACCGGAGGCAGAAATCTATGAGAACAGACCTGTTCTTTCTAACAAGAGTCCATCTTCCCTCCGCGTAATGGAACACCTTCAGAAAACCGGGCTACAAGAGGAAACGCTTTACAGGGAGCTATATATGCAAAACCCTTCTCCGTATAACACACCTGTTTCCTCGTGGGGCGATTTTGTTCTTTCCTGGCAAAACAGCACATCTAATAAACTGACTCTGCCAGAACTGGCTCCCACACCTATTGAAACATTTTTCCCGGAAGAAGGCTGGTTTCCGGATGACAATGCCGGTGTTGCCATCGTGAAAAACAGCCGCTACTGTCCGCCTTTCTGGCACAGCCTGGCTTTTGTAAAACTTGTTTACATAGTACAGGGTTGCGGATTACTGTTTTTAACCGACAGAAAAATCAAGCTGCAACAAGGTGACATCTGAAAATGTTTTCTCATGTCAGAACGACAATCTGGCGGCCGCGTACTGTCGATTCAGGCACAAGGACAAATTTTTCAGATATCCGAATCTGGTTATTTATCAAAAAAAGGGGGTATTTCTATTGAAAAAGAGACAAATGTTGCTCTTTTCGTCCTGTCTAGTGCTTATCATAGCTGCCCTGCTCGGAATGGCAGGCTGTGGCGGCGGGGCTTCCGGGACAGAAGATGAGACAAGTACAGTATCAGAAGCAGGAAAGGATTCAGACGGAACAGATACCATGCAGATCTACGACTTAAGAGTTCAGGGGCTGGAGGCTCCAATCGGACTAGGCACCGAACAGCCGTCTCTCAGTTGGAAGCTGGAATCGGATGTTCAAAATCAGACGCAGACCGCCTACCGCATTGTTGCTTCTTCCACTGAAGAAAGCTTATGTTAATGGATCCGTCCTCGGCGAGGGAACTTATTTCAATCCAGGCGAAAGCGATGTCCGCGAAACAGTCTACTATGCTACCTATGATATTACTGATTTGTTAAACACCGATTCGGATACTGACTGTGAAAATGCAGTTACTATCCTCCTTGGCAATGGCCAGTACACGAATTATTCGATTCACAGACAAAGCGGACGTTATTACAAGACGGACGATGCACGTTCGGAGTCAGAAACTGAAGGAGAGTACGGAGAAGTGAAGGCGCTGGCACAAGTCGTCATCACCTACACTGACGGTACAATCGAAGTAATTGGAACTGACGACACCTGGTCCTTTGTGGAAAGTCCCATCACGGAAAACAGCTGGTACGGCGGCGAGGACTATGATGCCACTCTCCTGATTGAGGGATGGAACGACATTTCACCTGAAATCCCGCGCTCGGAATGGGGAAATGCAAGCCTAGTTACAGAGAACATCCCCACTGGCACACTGACCGCCCGCGAATTTGAACCAATTGGAATTATCGAAAGCGATACCATCGAATCCGAAGACATTACTGTGACGCTTCTTTCTGAGGAAGATGGCATGTGTACCTATCTGGTAGATATGGGCCGAAACGGTGTCGGTTTCCCGGAAATTACCGTAAATACGGCTACCGCCGGGCTGAAAATCACGATGTATCCGGCAGAAGTTTCTGACATGACCGGTTATAACGGACATATCAACCAGGCTTCCTGCACGCAGAGCGACAGCGACAACGGAAATCTGATTTACGACACCTACACCACGGACGATTCCGGCGTTCAGACCTGGCACCCCACGTTCTGCTACCACGGCTACCGCTATCTGGAGGTTGTGGTTTCATCGGAAATCACACTTTCAAGTGAAAACTTTAAAGGTTACATTCTGCGAACGGAGAATGACAAAAACGGATCGTTCGCCTGCTCGGACGAAACTCTGAATACAATCAACCTGCTGACAGAGCGCTCCATTGAAAGCAACATGTACAGCGTATTTACGGACTGCCCGCAGATTGAAAAACTCGGATGGACGGAAACCGCTCACCTTATGTTTTACTCGATGTCACAGACATATGACCTGCGGTCGTGGATTCCGAAGCTTCTGCAGAATATGGCGGACTCTCAGTATGACAGCGGACTTCTTTCCGCAATTGCGCCGGAATATTACAAGATTGGAACTCTTTATGAAGATCTGAACTGGAACGGTTCCCTGATCTTCACAGCGTGGGAATATTACGAGGTATACAAAGACGCTACGATCTTCACCGATGAACTGTACGAAACCATGGACAGTTACATGGATTATCTTGATAATAATGTAGCGAGAGATTACCTGATCTACAGCGGCCAGATGGGCGAATGGGGAGAAATGACAGATTATGGAACTACTCCCGTAGTTCTCGTGGAGAGCACCGCCTACTACCGCCTGGCAAACTGCATGGCCAATATTGCTGATCTCATGGAAAACGATGCCGATGTCATGCGCTACAAAACTTTGGCTGCCAATATAAAGACTGCTTTCCATGAAAATACCACCTGTTACAACGATGAGTACCTCTATGGGAACGGAACACAATCCAGCTACGGATGCGTACTCTACAGCGGCATTTATCTGGATGAGAATGAAGATGAGGCCGTCTCGCGCCTGGTTGCCGCAATTGAAGATGCGGACTATCACCTTACTTCTGGCGAGGTTGGCTTAAAACAGGTATTCAGCGCATTGGCCACCCACGGGCAAAATGAAATCGTTTATAAAATGATTATGAATGACACCATGCCAAGCTACAAATATTCCTGCAAAATTTATCTTTTAAACCTTCTCTGATTTAGCGGAAGAACTGACCAGTAACAGAATTGAAATCTCAAAACCGTATTGTTGTTGACAGGGTTAAGTTGCGGACAATTTGTTGCAGATTGTCCGCAATTTTTCTAATACAATTCTCACCGCTTCGTAAGTTTCTCTGGTACAATCGCCAACCGTAGACCTTCGCGTATTCCTGATCCGTTTCTCCCTGCCACTCTTTTTCATCCACAATGATACTCCCTCCCAGGATTATCAGCAGTCTCCTACTGAATCAGCCCCGCTCACAGCACTCCATATTTCCCCAGCAGCGCCATTCTCTCCTCCGCGATCTCGTAGCTCTTATCTAACTCTTTCAGATTACTCGAAGATGTCTCGCCCCGCAGATACCGGGCGACTCTCCGAAACCACTCGCACACCACCATCCAAGGCCTGTCCTTCAGATAGGGTTTCCGCACATACCATGTATTCCAGGACGGGAACAATAGTCGAAAATACGACTTTAATCTGCTTTCACTACCTTTCCCCTTCTGCACTGTATCAGCCACAATCCTTCCAGCCGTCCGGTCAGCGCTACCGCTATTTCCAAACGTACCCCTGCTGAACATATCGTCCAACAGCTCGTCTGGACAAACAGGCTCAAAATGCTGTAAAAAATCAAAGCCAAGGTATTGGTTGCCTATCTCTACGAGATCAGTCATGAATCCGGTTGCTCCAACATCACTCAGGCCTTTCTCAATATGCTCCCAATCAATCCGCTCTCCATACTTTTCAGCGAACAACAAGATATCCAACATCATTCTTACACCAAAGCCACCGCCAGTAAAATGCTTAAATGCATGGAACGCCAGAAATAGGAGATGATCTGTGGGTGTCATCGTCCTTACCGGTACACCTTTTATCTCAACCTTTTCTTCACTACGAAACACATCCCTGAACCAGCCATTCATTTTTCCCCTTGTGGTAGAATTTATACCGAACGGGTTCAGATGCAGCTCCACGGTCAGCTTTTCACTGTGGAATGTGACTTCTTGAATGACCTCCATGTTCTTATCCGGATCTGCTTCCTTCTGATAGCCACAGGATTCCAAAACTGACACCGCTTTCATATAATCTTTCTTCTCTATCAGAATATCCTCATCACCGGATGCTCGAAGTTCTCCTCGATCTCCATAAAGGTTGCGGCAGATGATGCCTTTCAAAGTAATCGGCGATAAGCTGGCAGACAAGAATAACCTATACAGAGAAAGAAACGCATCCGTCTTCTGCATTTGAGCAGTCATGGCCGCTGTAACAGCCGTAAAGTATTCAGGGTACGAATCCTCGAAAGATGTGAAAGAGTGATATGTGGATGCAGCATCATATACAAATGGAAAGAGATTCTGCTTTTTCGCTGTGTCAAGCACAGCCTTCCAGTCAGTCTCAAAATCTGTTATTTCATTACCTGGATGCAACGCATCTCTTAAAATCGAAAGAAACACCTTATCTGTTTCGGTCATCTGCTGCATCCTCCTCTCACAGTCATTTGTCTGTAAAACCAATCAACATCTTAATGTTTCAGGTCAATCACTCCGCTGCCGCCTGTCATATATACAGTATCTCCAACGACAAGATTTCCCATATCACTAACCAGAAATGTCGCCATCGAAGCAATTTCGCTTGGGACAGCATATCTGCCAGACGGTTGCATAGGACTTGCAATACTATCTCCTTCCTGCTTTCCAAGCATCCCGGTAGCAACTGGGCCAGGGGCAATCGCATTTACAATAATGCCATACGGTAACAACACATCCGCAAGACCAATTGTAAATCCTCTGACAGCCCACTTTGACATCTGATATGCAGTCCAAGCCGGCCTGAGCGCGGATGAGGACGTTACATTCAAGATATGACCCTTTATGCCCTTCTCTATCATATAACGACTCATAGCCTGACTCATGAAGAATGTACCTTTCGCATTTATGTCCATAATAGTGTCGTACTCCTTTTCCGTCATATTCAAACAAGAGGAATGAGCAACCACTCCAGCTGAATTCACAAGGATATCTATCCTTTTTTCATGGAACATTGCGGCGGCTTGTTCAATCTTGGCAGGCATTGAATCCACATCAAGTACATTAAGCACTAAGCCGAGCAATACCTCCTCCCGATTAATTTTTTCTACACAGGAGTCCAATTTATCCTCATTGGTTCCGCATATAATAACCTTACAGCCCGCTTGTATAAATGCCTCGGCAATCACAAAGCCAATACCGCCTGTCCCTCCTGTGATCAAAGCCACTTTTCCCGACAGCACCTGCTGAACATTTGTTGGCTGCGGCACTGGATACAATTTTTCCTCTTTCGTCATCTGGATCACGGAACGTATTCCATTTTTCACTTTCTTTTTGAAACCCATTTCACCATCCTCACTTTAATCAAATAGTCTCTTAAAGAATCTTCCGCCTTTCTTATTCTGGTCAGGAGACAATCCTTCCGGTTTTAGAGTCTTCTTTATAATATCGTCCGATGTTCTCTCATCCTGCTCACTTATATAAACCTCCACAACCACTGGTTTGGATGACGTTTTCTCATCCTGCATAAGCTGCTCCGCCTTAAGAAAAGAATTCTTGTCTGATGCACTATAATAATCCATTCCCCGCGCAGTAGCCATTGTTCGGATTCTGCCTGAATCATTTTCAGATTGGGAAATCGCAACAATTCGTACATTATTGCTGAGATACCCCACAGGAACAGACGACAGTTCTATATAAAGAGCATCTTCATCAATGATCAGATAATATATATTGGCAGGAGATACAAGTGCTGCGCCGACAAGAGCAGAGAGAACACCGCTGAAACTGTCATCGCTGACATTTGCGGAGCACACCACCGTCTGCGGCAGCTCAAAGATGCTGCACTTATCGACTAAATCAGCACTGCCAAAATAAACTCGACTGTTTTTACACAATTTGTCCGAGATGTACTGTGCAATCCATGCAGCAGAAAACGGAAGTTCCGGCAGAGCATCCTGCACATTCTTACATATACTGCTAAGTACTTTGTAATTTGAAGTGTTCGATTTCTTTTCACCTGCAGCACTATTATATCTATCGAAGAACTGACTCTCCGTCATTTCAAATACATATCGGAGATTCCTATATGCTGGTGTAATGCTCCCATCAGGTTCAACTGTCCATACTTCATTCGCGCTAAGAAGCCATCTTTCTGACACTGTGCCACCGATATATACAAGTTTATCAAAAGTGAACTGACTCGCACTCACGGCGGCATTCACATATGGAAGCAATAGCTTATACTTACCCTTATAGTTGGAAAGCATATCGGTTACCACAACTCCGTTATACATTTCGCAAAATCGTTCAACTGACTCTTCAAGTTCAATATCCCATTCTCGATGCTGTCCGACAACTATTCCTATGCGGCATTGTTCGAGGCAAGGAATACCCCCCCGCATGAATGGAGACCCTATTTATCACGGAGATTTCAGGAAGAGTTCGTACAGTAAAGTTCTTACTGTAAAGCGTCTCAAGATTGATATGTACCGGTCCGCCGCCCTTATGGGTAAGTGCGAGAAAAGCTTCATTCAACAAAGCCTCATATTCCCATGTATCATCATTCTTATTAAGTGTTGGCAGCATTAAAGTCTTAACTGCAATATCATTCTGTACAACAGACCGGTCGATTACCTGCGGAACGTACTGTCCAACACGTCCGGTGTGTTGTGTTGATGTCACCGCAAGAACAGGAAGCTGGCGATAATAGGCTTCTGTCAGACCTGGGATATAATTGCGTGACGCAGTTGCACCCGTACAGCTTAATACCACCGGCTCACCACTTTCTGCCGCCAGGCCAGTTGCGATGTATGCTGCCGACCGCTCATCAACTGATGAGTATATCTCAAAGTAATCATCCTGCTGAATACTTCCGACAAAAGTCACGTTCGTAGCGCCTGGGCTGACAACGATTTTCTTTATATGGTGCTTTTTCAAAAGTGAAATCAGCATCAGAATGTTACATTCGTCTGTATAGTAGAAATTCATATTAACCGCACCTCCATCACTTTTTCAGAAACTTCTTTATCGTTTTAGCCCCTTCATCTCCAAGCACATTCTTAAGCACCTTTTTTGCTACACCTGTCGCTGAAGTTTCAAGGTTTCGCATAATATGAAGAGCATCGCTTTCATCTTGAGGATTCGTAAATACCTCAAATAAAATAGGTTTGTCAGTAATCTCCGAAGTAAGGAAACGACTCTGATTTTCCAGAAAGGTCTCTTTATTATCGGCAGTCAGGTATTCAAATCCTAAATCCTGAGCATAGTGCCTGACCAAATTCCTTGACTGGTTTCCGAAATGTCCTGCCGCTGCCATATACGCATCTGCGTCTTCACCAAACCGAGCCGCCGGATGGTTATAATTGCGGAATTCCATGCCACGTCCGTTATTGATTATCATTAGTCTTATATTATTTCCAACAAAGCGGTTGCCGATAGAGTTCATATCATAGAAAAAAGCAAGATCCCCAATTACACAGAAAAACAGTTTATTAGGTGCTGCAAGTGACGCGCCTATCATTGATGACACACCACCATCAATTCCAAAGCCGCCTGTGTTTGAATACCCGAGTATGCTTTCGTCAACATCAGCAAAAGCCCAGTTCCGAAGGGAGTTGTAAATTCCAAGATGCAGTACGCAGCCTTTTGGCAGAAGTGGTGCTGTGCGCTGAGCAATCCAGGCATTTGAGAACGGCAAATCATCGGGTATCTTAGCGGCTATCTTATCGCACTCTGATTTCCAGCTATCGTAATACGCCCTCTTTTCCTCTGTTTTGTCTGCGATGTCTGCATAATGGTTAAAGAAGTCGACTTCTTCCATCTCAAACACATAGCTCAGCTTTTGGAACGTATCACGGATTTCACCATCGGGGTTAACTCGCCATACTGTCCTTGGTTTTGGCGTCATAAGGGCCCCCGTTACTTGGCCAATATGTATCATGATATTACATTCACGACAAGAGGCCACATAACCATCTTGACTGGTGAGCAGTGAAGCATAGATACGATACTTTCCCTTGTAGTTAGAAATTTCATCACAAAGAACAATACCATCATATGCAGCACAGAAACGGTCAACAGCTGCTGTTAAATCTTCATCCCAGCGTGTATGCGCACCAACATATATAATTATTTTTCCTGGTTTAAGTTCCGGGAATTCTCCACCATAAGATACATTTTTAATCACTCTCGTTGGTGGAAGCTCTGTTACAGTAAAATCTTTGCTGTAATTTGTTGCCAGATTGATATGTACTGGTCCTCCTCCATTTCTTCGAAGTTCAATCATTGCACGGTTTACGGCAACATTACAGGCCCACTCATCTTCCTCTGAATAGATTGTTGGCACTTGTACGCTAAGTCTGTACACATCATTTTGAGCAACTGTACGATCAATAACCTGCGGCATATATTGTCCTATGCGACCCGAATGTTGGGTCGACGTAATAGCTAATACAGGCAATTTCCTGTAGTAAGCTTCGGTCAAGCCCGGAATATAGTTTCTTGATGCCGTAGCACCTGTACAGCTCAACGCAACGGGCTCACCGCTTTCAGCTGCCATTCCACAAGCCATATATGCTGCGGAACGTTCATCTACAGATGAGTACACCTGGAAGAAAGAGTCCTGCTGCAAGGATGCCACCAGTGTTATATTTGTAGTTCCTGGGCTGGCTATGACCTTTCTTATGTTATGTGCTTTCATCAGGGAAATAACTATCTGAACATTGCGTTCATTTGTATAATTCGTCTCCATTCTAACCTCCTGAAATTAATCTTGCTTCTTTAAGCTAAACAAGTTCCTTACTATATCTATAACTTCTTTACGGAAAATAACAAGAAATACAGCAATCACAAAAACCAATACATACCTCATTAGCGTGTAATTGTATGTAGCCATAAACAGGAATCCTACCAGCATAAACGCTATTGTAATACTCATCAGAATCTTTGTCGAATACGGCATCTGATTTTTGAATTTCTTTCTGCAAATCTTTCTCATACAAGAATAATGGAATACTGCAAAAAACATATAACATACCAACGTTGTATACCCTGCCGCCATATATCCAAATATATTAATAAAGATATAGTTTAGTACAATATTCAAAACAGCTCCCGATGTCGTAGCAATCGTTGTGTATGAAGTTTTTTCATAATAAAACTCAAAGACTGCAAAAAACGTATATGAGAACATAAAGTATACGCTCATTGCTACTGGTGGCATTACCCATATTGCTTCATGATATGATGCCGGTGCAAAGATAGACACAATTTCTGGTGCGACGGCAATCAACAGCAGATTAACAACGGCAATCAGAAAAAAAGCCGGATATGCCACTTTTTTTATATCATCAATTTGCTTCGCCTTTATTTTTTTATAAAGCCATGGCTCAATGGTCTGCATAAGAGCGGTATTAAATAATGTCATAATCTGCGAAATTGAATATGCAAGGCTGTATATCCCCGCCTCACTCTCACCCACTAAATTGTTAATCATAATACGATCTGAACTACTAAGAACAGTCATAGAAAGATAATGAGGAATTAGAGGAAGGTTAAATTTCAACGCATATATCCAAAACTCTTTTGAGAAAAACTTTTTCCCACGATACATTTGAAGGATAAAGCACCACGAATAACCTATTAACTCTACCAATGCAAGCCCAAGAATACGAGCTGTCACCTTATCGTCTGCTAAAAGGACAAATATAATGCTGATAACTGGTTTTGCAATTGAAACAATAATTGTAACAATGACAAGTGATCTATACTTGAAGTCTACTCTTTGTTCAACTGACCAAAAGTGAAACGCAGCTGTCGCCCATATCATAACAAGCATCGCCAACATTTGAACTGTTGTCAAAGAGAACAGTGCGTTCCAAAAATTGTGAAACAACAGATAAATAACGGTCCAAGCGCATGTTAAAGTAAAAACCAAACCCTGCAGTGAACTGGAATATTCTTTTCTTCTATCTTCGAATTTCACAAGTCCCTGCGTGTAAACACCAGAGTAAAGATTTAGTGCTACCAAAACAGTAATAATACCTAACCATGAATTAAAAACGCTATATTGTCCATATTCGGCTGTAGACAACAGTCGCGTAAAGATAGGGGTTGTAATGGTTGAGATACCCCGCTGCAGAAAGGCACAAATCAAAAACCAAAAAGATGCTCTTACCTGAACCGGAAGTGCTTTATATTTTTCAAATGCTTTTTTAAGCACAATATCCTGCCTCCTTTCAAACCATTGAAATTCATTATATGTACTTTTGAAAGCAGCTTCAATTATAAGTTTCATTCAACTGTTTATCCAACCACGCCTGAGATAACTTTCTCTGGTTGGTTATTCTCTCATCTACCAGTTTCCAATTGACATTTGAATTAAGCGCCGCTTTTAATTCTAACGAGGATGCCGCTTCTACAATTTGACCCTCTAAATTACACAACTGAAGTAATTCAGTAATCCTTGATGACATTTCTTTCCGAGAAGAAATATACACCGCAAAGGCAGTATGAAAAATACATGAAAAAACACAGGCATGAAACGAATCCGTTATGATAGCATCAGCATTTTTTATGTAAGAAATAAACTCCTGAACTTCAGGCATAATCACTTTGGTGCCAAACATCTTTATAGAATCTTTTCGTTTTTCAAGAGAAATAACTATAAGCCTTTTTTTAGTATCTTTAGCATATTCCTTTGCTTTTTTAAATAGAGTGAAATCATACTTTATTTGATACAAAATAACATAATTCTTCTTAGCCTCTATATCATGTGCTAAATTCTCCCAAACTGATTTTTCACAAAGCATGGTCGGATCAATAACAACAGTTGAATTCAATCCCAAATCAGAGAGAATATGTTTTCCACTATTCTCTCTTACAGATATAGCTCGATATTCCATCAGTAATGTTTTAATGATTGGCTTAACTTCGTCAGGTAAATAGTCTCTTCCAAAACTTGAAGCATATGAAATTTTTTTCTTCTTATCCTTTACAAATTCTAAATAATAAGGATAGTCAACTTGTCCAGACCACTGAGTATTCCAAACTTGATCGCTACCTGTGATATATAAATCAGCTGGTGGTACATCATTATTAAGTTCCTCTATGGAATTGTATTCACGAGTAAACGAAGCATATGTGTTTAGAAAGCTTGAAAATAGTTCATATCCTTTCTTCTTAGAAGAATAGAATAATGCTTCCCAAATTAACTTTGTAATTCGTGAACGGCTCCATATTTTACTATCCTTCACTTGTAGCTCAACAAATTTCTTTCTATCATATATATTACTTCGTTCAGGTACATAA
>JAJQBQ010000039.1 GCA_021203205.1 Lachnospiraceae bacterium
GGCCACACGCCTGGCGAGACGGTGAAAGAAAATGAAGTAGCAGCGACCTGCACGGCAGACGGTTCTTATGACAACGTGGTTTATTGCACAAAATGCGGAGAGGAATTAAGCCGTGAGACAATCACGATTTCTGCGACCGGACACAATTACGAATCAGTTGTAACTGCAGCGACCTGCACAGAGAAAGGTTACACCACACATACCTGTACGGTCTGCGGCGACAGCTATATCGACAGCGAAACCGAAGCAACCGGCCATAGCTGGGATGACGGGGTTGTGACGACTGAGCCGACCTGTACGGAAGATGGCGTGAAGACCTACACCTGCACAATCTGCGGCGAGACGAAGACAGAAGCAATCGCGGCGACCGGTCATATTGAAGGCGAAGTGGTCACGGAAAATGAAGTGGAAGCGACCTGCACGGAAGATGGTTCCTATGATAACGTGGTTTACTGCACGGAATGCGGAGAGGAACTGAGCCGGGAGACCATCACGATTCCGGCAACGGGACACACGCCAGGAGAAGTTGTAAAGGAAAAAGAAGTGGAAGCGACCTGTACAGAAGATGGTTCCTATGACAACGTGGTTTACTGCACGGAATGTGGCGAGGAATTGAGCCGGGAGACTATCACGATTCCTGCGACGGGGCATAAGCCAGGCGAAGTAATGAAGGAAAATGAAGTCGAAGCGACTTGCACGGAAGACGGCTCCTATGATAACGTGGTTTACTGCACGGAATGCGGAGAGGAACTGAGCCGGGAGACCATCACGATTCCGGCAACGGGACACACGCCAGGAGAAGTTGTAAAGGAAAATGAAGTGGCGGCAACCTGCACGGAAGACGGTTCCTATGACAACGTGATTTATTGCACAGAGTGCGGAGAAGAATTGAGCCGTGAAACGGTGACAGTTCCTGCGACCGGCCACAGCTGGGATGGCGGTGTTGTTACAACGGAGCCGACCTGTACGGAAGATGGTGTGAAAACCTATACCTGTACGGCGTGCGGTGAAACCAGAACGGAAGCCATCGCGGCAACAGGTCACAGCCTGACGCATGTTGACGCGACAGCGGCGACCTGCGAAGAAGACGGGAATATCGAATACTGGTACTGCGAGACCTGTGGAAAATACTTTAGCGATGCAGACGGAACTACAGAAATCAGCCTGACAGACACGGTTGCTTCTGCGACCGGCCATACACCAGGCGAAGCTATGATAGAAAATGAAGAAGAAGCAACCTGCACGACAGACGGCTCCTATGACAACGTGGTATACTGCACGGAGTGCGGAGAAGAATTGAGTCGTGAGACCATTATCGTTCCTGCGACCGGCCACAGCTGGGATGACGGCGTTGTCACAGCGGAAGCGACGGAGACTGCCGATGGAGTAAAAACTTACACCTGCACGGAATGCGGAGAAACCTGCACGGAGGTGATTGCGGCCACCGGAAGCACGGAACCGGATCAGGAAGACGAGACGGAAAGTACAGAAGCAGAAACAACCGCTGACAGTGAGACGACAGCCACGGAAACATCTGCCGACAGCGAGACGACAGCCACAGAAACAACCGCCGACAGCGAGACAACAACCACAGAGAACAGCGCTGACAGTTCGTCATCGCTTCGAACCGGTGATGACAGTAAATGGCTCCTTTGGATGGTTCTGTTGTTACTTAGCAGTGTGGGATTTGTAAGCATAGAAGCTTACGGCAAAAAGAAAAGAGCCGGTGAATAATCCAGAGGTAACGTCAGGAAGAGTTGACACCCGGGAGCCGGTGAGAATTATCGGTGTTAGCGCCGGGTAGAATTAGCCACCGGAAGGCGGCAGAACAGATGAAGCCGCCATGAAATACGGCCTCCGATTCAGGAGAAATCTTAAATCGGGGGCCGCTGTTTCAGATGCTTGCATAAAATATGTTTAAATTAACCATGGCTTAAGCCATTCCACCAGCTCATACACGTTCGTCCCTGGTGCCGATTCGGATGGACGTTTGCCCCTGTTTTCTTGGTTCAGTCTTTTCGCATTTGCCAGAGCCTGTTCCATGAAAGGCAGCAGGATATGATACATGTCTTTTCTGTTTTTTTCGTACTTTCCGCACCCAAGCTGTTCCAGACATCCGCTTAGCTTGGGCCAATATTCACTGCGATGCAAATTCGACTGCATATAGCTAAAATGAAGCAGGAACCACAGTTCTATGCACTGATTCGACCATATGGCGTGATATTCCGTTTCTTCATTACTGCAGTCTTTCGCCAGCTGTGGAACCTGATCCACATGCTCAGCCGGAAAATCATCTGTATCATAGACGATCCAGACATGGCGATATCCATTCGGGTTAGAAGCTGCTCTCTGGCGTGCTTTCTGAAAGAGGTTCAGAGTATTATCGCCTTCGCCTATAATCGTGAGGTCAATTCGATCATGATAGTGCCGGTTGATTTCTTCTTTCATTGCTCCAAAGTATGCCGGTTCCGTATCAGTTCCCTCAGTAACAATCAGATGGTATTCTGGCTGGATCTTTTTTGACCTTCCGTTTCGGCTTTTCATCCATGATTTTCCATTATCACTCTTCTTTGGCGGTTTCATGCTCATGACCAGTCGCCTCCGCTCAATATGTTCTGTAAATAAGGATCCGCGCCATAACGTCCCTCCATATACTGTTTGTCAAATGCGGCTGTACTGTTCACCCGTTCGTTATCTTCCCTGCGAATATCGTAGAGGGAATAAATTTCGCTGCTGTGGTCTGCATCCAGTGCCGCGAACCATATTTCGTCCCTGCGAAACACGGTGTTCTTCATGGTAGCCATATCATGGGAAGTAAAGAGCAGCTGTGCACCGTTCCGGTTGACATTTGTGTTCTTAAATAAAGAAATGACATAACGCAGAAGCTTCGGGTGCAGTTTCGCGTCCAGTTCATCAATCACAACAAGCCGCCCTTCCTGCAATGCCAGCAAAATAATCGGCAGCAGGGCAATCAGCTTTTTGGTTCCATCCGATTCATGCGAGTACGGTAATTCGTAGCTGTGATGATCAATCTCACGTGTCAGAAAAATCTGCTTCTCCTGCATATCCAGGCGATAGTCTGTGACGTCAATTCCACAGTCGTTTAAGAACTCCAGTATACGTTGCTTGAACTTGGCATTGTCTGAAAACAGAACGCTCATTTCCGCCGCCGGACTGGCGTAGCTTCGGACAATACAAGATTCAAACCAGCTCTGTACTTCACGGATTACCGCAATTTCGTAATTAATCGCCAGAAAAGAGAGAAAGGGCATTTTGCTGTTTACATTCGTATTCACATTCTCACTGCGCAGAATTGCGCCAACCTCTATATCTTTTCCTTCTCTGGAAAAAATATGGGCAGGTCTTTTCCCGCCGATTTTCCTGCGGTCCAATGTCTCCGCGACAATTTCCTCTCTTAAAACAGAGAGAAAATAGCGATATTCGTAACCACCGGTTCGAAAATAAATCTGAAATGATGTTGGGGCATTTGGGGCATCCGGATGAAAGAGAAAAGGTTCGCAGGAAATCTTTTGCTGCACGATAAAATCCAGCCGGTTCTTCTCCAAATCGTGTATCGGCTTTACTACAGTACAAATCAGACATCCCAGGGCGCGGAGCAGATTGGATTTTCCGCCCCCGTTTGGGCCATAAATCACAGCCACCGGCAACAGGTTGCTGCAGCCATCCCGGCAGATGAGACTATCAGAAAATTCCGGAATGTTTACCGCCTGAAAATCAAAAACGGTTTCGCTTCTGTAAGACATAAAGTTTTCAAATGAAAATTGACATAACATAACGCAAATACCTCCTTCTTTTCTATTATAACCAGAAACAGCTGACAAATCAATATTTATTTTGACTTTGAAAAATAATTTTTCTGAAACAGGGGAATAATATCCGAAAAGCGGAAGTGCCGGAAAACAAGATTTGCCTAAATTACATGATTTTTGCATGAAATCCACACCGAACATCCGTTTACCCTTCCATTTTTTTGCAAAAACGGACCTTCCATTTTTTTGCAAAAACGGAAGGTGTCAAATGGAAAAAGATATGTTATACTGTTCATGCGCATAAAATCGACGTGAACGGCGGTATAAACAGAAGTATGTGGCGGATGTCGAAACATAACGCGGAAGAAGTAAATAACACCCGGCGAACCATTTCGCCGCAGCGAGAGACGAGCAAATCTGCCGCAGAAAGAGGTTGACATAAAATGAGAGCCGATGCCATAATCTTTACAGACAGACAGACAGACAGACAGACAGGATAATTCTGTCCGTTTTTTTGCTGTCTTAAAAAGAACAGAGCGAATTTTGAAGGTGCGTTGCGCCCGTGGTATATCCATGTACGGGACGCGCCTTTTTTGTGCGCATGGGCCGCGGCGGAAAATATCAGGCGAACGCCGAACGCGGGCTGGCGTGGCGGCAGGGGTTCCCCGCCCGATTACAGACACAGTGAACGGCTCTGACAGTTCGTCATCGCTCCGAACCGGTGATGACAGCAAATGGCTCCTTTGGATGGTTCTGTTGTTACTTAGCAGTGTGGGATTTGTAAGCATAGAAGCTTACGGCAAAAAGAAAAGAGCCGGTGAATGATCTTGAGGTAACGTCAGGTAGAGTTAGTGTCCCAAAATCGGTTCGAATTACCAGTTCCAGCCGCTTACACAAACCGGATCGACAAATTAATTAAAGGTAAGAGAAAGCCCGGTTTCGTGCCGGGCTTTTTGCGTATGCCTCAAAAAAGTCTGACTATTCAATCTGCTTGGCGTTTTTGACATGGTTTGTGTCATTTTTGGACGATTTCCTGTCATTTTCCTGCATTTTTGGATATGCCTAGTGAATGCATGTAACATTTCAAACAATAAATTCTGCTTGACAAACGAAAAGACCAGATTTATTCTTTGAAGCATAAACGGCATAGATATTACTGAAATTGCTGTATAAAATAATATTAAGGGGGAGGAAACAGTGTATAGATTATCGAATGAAACAAGAAAAAATCTGGAAAGTTCCTTCGGAATGTCCCTCACTGCTTTTGACGAAATGTCTGCTGATGAGGAAAGAAAGTGGATAGAAAGCAGAACAGGAAGAAAACTTCTTTATGGCAATAAAAGACGAAAAGGTGTCATCGGAAGAGGAAATCCACTGTTGGCGCGAAGAAAGATAAGAACTATGGATGATCTTCAAAAAAAGAGCAAGAAGTTATTTGGGGTATAATTGAAACTGTGGAGAGAAGGAGGGTACAGTGCCTGCTACTTTGATGAATAGTCGAGAGAAGAGTATATATGAGCAATATCAGAATGTAATCGCTTATTTTATTGTTGAACTGGAGGTAAGAGATACCGAGTATCCAGTGGAAATTTTTAATGAGATACGAGCCATATTTACACATCTTTCGAGATATAAGATACAAGAGAGTGAAGATGATTTAATGTCGGCTGAAAGGCACGTAAAGCGAGCAATTTTAGATTGCTTTAAATACATGTGTGTTTCATATGCAGAGGAAATAACGCAATTTCGGAATGCGTACAGAAAAGTTGATTTGAAAATAGCGGATAATGGAAAATTTCTGCCAAAGTTAGATTTACTTGAGCATGAGGCAAGGGCTGCATATATAGCAGCTAAAAATTCGGAAATCAGGGGAAATATTTCGGAAGAGAATTTGTATCAAATGTATGAGAACACATATGATAAGTATAAAAAACTCTCAGATTTTCTTGTTGATTCTAATGAGGCAATATTGTTTGCGAGCAGTCATTCTAAAAGAAGCAATTTTATTAATATTATATCCATTATTGTAACAGCATTTAGTATTGTAGTGGCAATTATCTTTGCGTTCATTTAAGCCAGAATGTTATGTAGTAAAACAAAACACAAAAAATGGTTAGATAAGCAGTAAGCTGGTAGCCTGGGGAACATATTCCGCCCGAATAAGGAATAACGCCCCTTAAGAGCGGCAACTCTTAAGGGGCATTTATTCATTTCCTGGCTTTTTGTGGATTTCATACTGCCACAACATTAAACTGACATTGGGAGATGAAAATGAAAAAGATTCTGATTATCGAAGACAACACCGACATTAACAATATGACCGCCGAGGCTCTGCGCCTGGCGGGTTACGCCTGCACACAGGCATTTTCCGGTACGGAAGGGCGGCTGCTTATGGAGCAGGGCGATTTTTCGCTTGTGATTCTGGATCTGATGTTGCCGGGACTTCACGGGGAGGCGCTGCTGCCGCAGCTAAAGAGCATCCGGGATGTCCCCGTGATCGTAGTCTCCGCAAAGGACAGTCTGGACAGCAAGGTGAGCCTTCTGACCGGCGGGGCGGAAGATTATCTGACAAAGCCCTTCGATATCGAGGAGCTGGTGGCGCGGGTGGGCGTGCAGATCCGCCGCTTCGCCCGCGCAGACGAGGCGGAAGCCCACCGGCTCACCTATAAGGACATGGTGTTAAATCGCGATGATTTTTCAGTCACTGTGGGCGGCCGGCCTGTGACGGTGACAAAGCAGGAATATAAAATACTGGAACTGTTTCTGTCTTCCCCGAAACGGGCCTTTTCCAAACAGGAAATTTACGATTACGCATGGGACGATATTTATCTCGGAGAGGATAAGACGATCAACGTTCACATTAGTAACATACGGCGGAAGTTGAAGGCAGTCACGGAGACGGAGTATATCGAGACGGTCTGGGGGATCGGGTTTCGGCTGGCACGGTGAAGATAATAGAACACAGAAACAACGGTCTTTCTTAACGGATCACGCGGTCGATTATCTGATGGCTGAATCTTTAATAATTCTTAAACTTTTCTTTGCGATTCCTTGATTCAGGGATGTTATAGTACGACACGTATTCCGGTAAAACAGGGGTGCGATGATCGGTAAACATGAGGATGTAACCATTTTTCGCAGAGAAATCGGCGCGCATACGTTCCGCGAAGCTGAACGAATATATTTGCACAAATCTGAATGTTTTATGGATTTCCAGAACCGGCATAAATACAGAGTATTAACTTAAGAGGCTCCGGAAAATCTGTGGCATCACTCTGCCCCAGGATAAGTGAAGAAAGGAAGAGCGATGGATTACATATTAAGTACAGCAAACCTGACGAAGCAGTATGGCAAAAACACGGTGGTGAACGCGGTGAATCTGCACGTGCGTCAGGGCGAAATCTACGGCCTGATCGGGAAGAATGGTGCCGGAAAGACGACATTTTTAAAGATGGCGGGAGGGCTTGCGGCGCCGACCTCGGGCGAGATCAGCCTCTTTGGCAAGACGGGAAGGGATGCGCGGCTCTGCCGCACCCGTGTGGGCTCGCTGATCGAGGCACCCGGCATTTACCCGAACATGACGGCGGAGCAGAACCTGCGGGTGAAATGCATTGCCATGGGTGTGCGGGACAAGGACACCCCGGCGAAGCTACTGGATACGGTCGGGCTGGGGAACACGGGCAGCAAGAAAGCGAAGAACTTTTCCCTGGGTATGCGGCAGCGGCTCGGCATCGCGCTGGCGTTAGTGGGCGCCCCGGATCTGATCCTGTTGGACGAGCCGATCAACGGTCTCGACCCGCAGGGCATCGTGGAGGTGCGCGAGACCCTTGCCAGGCTGAACGAGGAGTACGGCATTACCATGATCATTTCCAGCCACATTCTGGAAGAACTTTCCAAACTCGCGACGCATTATGGCATCATCGACGGAGGCATGCTTTTAAAGGAACTCTCCAGGGAGGAGCTGCTGAAAGAGTGCAGCGAGCGTATCGAGCTGAGAGCAGATCAGCCACAGCTCGCCTGCACCGTTCTGGAATCCATGGGCATCCACAATTACAAGGTGACAGGCGGCAGCCTGATCCAGATTTTCGAGCGGCTGGAGGACACCGGGGACATTACCATGGCGCTGGCGAAGCAGGGGATCAAAACCGTGGAAATTGTCGTGAAGCAGGAGGCGTTGGAGCAGTATTATCTTAATATGACAGCCGGCGCAAAAAGCCGTGGAGAAAGGAATTGATAAATCCGAGAATATGATACGGCCTGTCAAATATAGTGACACCAGAGTCCGAGAGTGCGTAACTGAAGAAAATGCTTTACATTTTCTTCAGGAGGAATTTGTGGTGTCATGACTTTTGTCCCAAATATCATAGGGTGATGTTGGAGTCAAAAGTAACGAACATAATATGACATCATCGAAAAAGTTTTTTAGAATATGTTGAAGGAGATTTCCTATGTATAACCTGATAAAAATGGAACTGTATCGGCTCTGCCATGCCACATCCACCTGGGTGATCCTGGCGGTTGCGGTGGCAGGCGTTGCGGCGCTGATGGCGCTGACCGGGGCGCTCGTGAGCTTCGCGGGCGAGACGGAAGATGGCACTGAGGTGCTGGCTGCGGAAGTTGAGGAAAATGTGTCAAATGAGGATGCGTCAGGCGAGGATGCGTCGGGCGAAAATCTGTCAGGCGAGGATCTGTCATGGGACGATGCGTCCGAAAACAATTCCTCGGGAAACGGCGTGACGGCAGAAATTTACATGAACGCGGAGGATGACTGGAACAGTGAGGAAGCCGATCTGGCGGAGACTCTCGCCTCCGTGCTGCAGGGTGGGCTATTCTCGATCCTGTGTGTGATCCTGGCGGCAACCTATGCTTACGCCGACCAGAAAAACGGTTATCTGAAAAACATCGCGGGGCAGTACCCCTCCAGAGAAAAGCTGGTGCTTGCAAAATGCGCGGCGACGGCGGTGGCTGTGCTGGTGTTTCTGGCGGCATGTGTGGCGACCGTCACGATCGGGGCAAAAATCATCTGGGGCAGCAGCCTGCACATCGGTTCTTTCGGCGAACTGATGAAACTGATCGGTATATATTATCTTCTGCTGGTGGCCTTCTCGCTGGTGACCCTTATGGTCACGATCCTTGCACGAAGCTCCACGGCGGGAGTGATCGTCGGCATTCTGGTCAACGCCAACATGCTCTCCGTAATCTACACGATGATTAATTTGCTGGTGGAAAAGGTACTGCCGAACGCGAATTTTGACAGCTCACTGTATACGATCGAGTATTGCCTCGGAAGCTACGGCGCAGGCGCGTCGTCCGGCGACACGGCAAAGGCTGTGGCGGTGGCGCTGATCTACGGTGCGCTGGCAGCTGCGGTGGCTGCGTGGGTCATGAAGAAGAGAGACGTAGTGTAGATATAGTGCAGGATGACCGGAAAGAAATTCATTGACGGTGTTGTTAACTGACAAATGAAAGTCCCTTATCACGAATGTTCCTTAGTCCAATGCCGTGTTACAGGGAAATAGAAAGCTGGCGGGTACGGCAGTAGTGTTCAGGAACCTGCTGTACCCGTCCTGAGAAAGGTTGAAAATTCGTATGCTTGTGTGGGCTGTGGTTGCAACCGTACTATTATTGGTACTGATTTTCATATTTCGCGCATATCGGCGGCAGATCAGAAACATCTGCCGCCAGATGGCGTTTCTCGAGGAGCAGAAGACCAACCTTCTTCTGGGCTCGGAACTGCCTTATTCGGAGCTGAACGAGCTGACGGACCGCATTAATGCATGCGTGACGCAGGCCAGGGAGAGCGAGCGCACGGCCGAAAAGAGAAACAAAGCGCTGAAAGAGGTGATCACGGGGCTGTCTCATGACATCCGCACGCCGCTGACTTCTTTAAGCGGATATTTCCAGCTACTGGAGGGAAGCTATGGGGAAGGGAAGGTTGGAGAGAAAAACGGGGAGAGAAATGACGAGCAGCGCCGACACTATATTTCTGTCATACGTTCCCGCATCGACAGTCTGGATGACATGCTGGAAGAATTATTTACTTTCAGTCGGCTGACAGACGAGGACTATGTGCTGGAAACGGCTCCCATGGATTTTAAGAAAAGCGTCTACGATACCGTGTTTTCATTCTATGACAACTTCAATGAAAAGGGAATCAAGCCGGAGATTTGTTTTTGTGAAGAGGCACTCCCGATTCAGGCAAACGAGGAGGCGGTGCGCCGCATTCTGCAAAATATGATAAAAAATGTGCTGGTGCACGGGGAGTCTGCCGTGCGGCTTACACTTGCCAGGGAAGAGTGCGGCAGAGAAGAGAAAGATCAGGAGTCGAACAGCCGGGAAGGGGATAGAGAGGACAAGAGGGGACAGAACGAGATAAGTCAGGAGACGAATTGTCAGAAAAGGAATGGGCAGGATAAGAGCGATCAGAAAGAAGGAAGACAGGACGGGAAAAGACAGGAAGAAAGAAAACAGGAAGGGGATAGTCGGAAAGAGGGCAGACCTGAAGCAGTGTTTACCTGTGAAAACCGGGTAAACAACCCGGAGGAAATTGATGCGGCGCGGGTCTTCGATCGCTTTTATAAAAACGATGCCGCCAGAACGCACACATCCACCGGACTTGGCCTGTCCATCGCGAAGGAAATCGCGGAGCGCATGGGTGGGAAGATGGAGGCAGAGGTGGTGGATGGGTGGTTTACTGTGAGAGTGAGGTTTGGGCTATATGGATTTGAAAAAACATCCATAAAACAATGAAAAAAAGAAAACTCTTTTCGAAAGACCAGGAGGTGGAAACTTTATTTATAATCTGCTTGACATTCCAGAAAGAAAATTGCATAATATTAGCATGCTAAACGAAACCGGCATGAGGCCTGTGTACAGAGTTTTGTCAGATCGAAGTGAGAGCAGAAATTTAAGAACCGGCGCTGCCGGATGAGAGAAAGGCATTAAAATATTTTCCAAATCGAAGTGAAAGCGGAAATTCGAAACTTATGCGGGACGCTGAAGAGTCGATTTGCGACTACTTACGGAAAGGAATCAAAAAGTATGCGAATGGAATCGGAAAAGCTGTGGAATGCGCTGCGGCCATCGGAGGAAGCAGTGAATGCCTGCATGGGATATGAGGTGTCGAGATTGGATTATAAGTATGTGGATGAGCCGGTGCCTGATTTTGAAAGCCTTGAAGAAGGAGAAAGCGAAGAGGAAGAAATCAGGGGATTTTTGGATGCGTACGATTATTTTATGACACACCCGGAAGAAATATGGGCGGATCATCTGCTTCCGGCAGAGCGCGATCCGAAAGTATATCGCCTGCACATAGAGCTGGACCTGTCTCCAATCGGGCAGACACAGAACGACGTGAAAAACGACATGCAGAACAGGAAACAGAGCGGGACGCAGAGTGGGATGCGGGGCAAGATGCAAACGGAGACGCAGAACGGGAGCAGCACCTTTGGTGTGGATCCGGATATTGCCGCTTTTCTGAAAACTGCGAAGGCAGAAAAAGGAATATCGAGGGATATTCTGGTCCCCGGCAATATGACGCTGAGGGCGCTTCATTTTGCGATCCAGAGAGTGTTTGGCCTTATGGATCAACATCATCATAATTTTGCGCTGACGGAAGAGGATTTTGCGTCGGTGACTGCGGGCAGACTTGGCGGCTATCTGGATCTGTGCGGCATACTATTTCGTTTCCCGGACATCTGGCCGGGGGATGCCATCCGTACAGAAGAGTATGACGCGAGGAAAAGCTATAAGGCGTGGGAGCGCAAAAAGTACTGCGCACCGTTTCAGGCAGATTCCATCGGGGATACCTGGTTTGCGAACGTCAGGGAGCGGGAGAAGTTTGTCAGAGAACATCCGGATCTGAAGGATGATGATTTTCTGGATGACCTGATGACAGAACACAAGCTTCCGTTTGTTCAGGCGGAAAATTTCCTGGCGGAGGATCTGACGCTGGAAGATCTCATGCTCATCGGGAGAGAAAATCGCGGTCTGGAGGATATCTATGCCTGGAAAGCGGAGATACTGGGGCGTGAAAAAATGACCTCATCGATCCTGAACATTACGCTGATGGATGAGACCATTCCGAGGCTTCACCGGATGGGAGTGCACCTGTCGCAATATGACGGTGATTTGATTGACCTGGATTGCAGGGCGCGGCGGGCACCCTTAGGCAGCGAGGATGACACTTCGGAGGCTATGAAGGAAGATGGCGTTGAAGCCCCGGAGACACTGCCAGAGGACAGGGACGAAGTCCGAAAGTCCATGCCGACAGGTGTGGCCGGAGCATCAAAGAGTACGGCGATAGACGGGGACGGAACTGCAGCAGGACATGCGGCAGGAATGGAAAACATTTCTGAGCTTGAGAAGAAAAAGCGGCAGATTGAGGAAGTCTACCATGCGCTTGAGTCGGCAAGGCTGAACTATGCAAATACCCTGCAGCAGCTGCGTCAGGACAGGACATATGCGGAGAGAATGAACGAGCAGGATATCTCGGTGGCGGCACTTCTTCGCTCTTACCAGTTGGAGGAGCAGCATTACGTGAAGCTTTTGGCCTTCCTGTTTGAAGAATACGATGTCCATCCGATTCCTTTCTTTGGGGAACTGCGCTACCTGTATGATTATGGCGACGGGTGGGAGTTCCGCATCACGGTAGCGGAGGAGTATGAACGTTTTCCGTATGTATGCGATACGGTATTCCATGGAACGCCGGAAGACAGAAAGGCTGTGGAAGAAATGGCCGAGGTCTACGCGCTTACAGGCGACCAGAAGGAAAGAAAGCGCCGCACGGATGCCATCCGGGAAGCTTATGGCCTGAAGGGGAAAATCGATACTTATCATCAGCAATACTGGATAGAAGAAACTTCGCTTCACAGGGCGGGCGAAGAAAATGAAAGCTCTGGTCATATCGAAAGTTACGAGGATGACGATTATGACGAAGGCGATTATGAAGATGATTACGAAGACGACTATTTCGATGACTTCGACGAAGACGACTGTGATGAAAATGACGAGGATGCAGACTACGAAAATTACCGAATCTACAGAGAGACGTGCGAGTACAATCTCATGAAGGAGGTTATTTCCTCGAACATGGTGGATAAGAGAACCGCGCTTGATCGGTTCCGTTACCGTGACAGTGGGAACAGAGAGGTGGAGGAAGAACTCCGCAAAACTCTGGCAGAGATTGATGTCAAGGGAAGACCGCGCTGCGTTGCGGTGGACGGACTGAATCCGGTAGAAAACGTCGGAGGCGTGGCTGGGTTGCGCGATTTTCTGGCTGCGGTAAACGGCGGAGGAAAGTCCGCGGAGGCGAAGCAAAAACGTATCGAGCTGCTTGCGTGGGCCAGAACAGAGGGATGGACAGGGAGAAAGAGCAAGGCCGTGCTGTAGAGGCGACTGTGCGAAAATAAAAAAGATGCGGAATTGAAATAAGTCGACCGCAATCCCATAGACTTTAGACGATGGGTAGTTCACTCAAATTCAGCCGGTGAGAAAGAATCAGTAGAAATAGATGAGGTAAGGCCATGCTATATATTTTTTATGGGGACAGAGAGAATGTCATCAATCACAGTGCAATTTATTTTAACAACACTTACGAGGATGAGTGGCTTGAGGATGATTTTGTAAAGGAAATGATCAGGGCAGTGGATCGTTCAGAAGTCGTAAGCCCACATTTGATCGAAAGCCCGGTGTTAGGGCCAATCGGTCCCAGGAATCTGTCAGGCGGGGTGAAAACTCTGATACTCATGTATGAAGATAATGAGCATATCTTTAACGCCACAAACTGTGGGAACAACTGCGCAAAGTGGATTCTCGAGATTGCCAGACGGAAAGATCTGACAATTTGCCTTCAGCATAACATGGATTTTGGTAAAGGTGAATTCGAAGCTGTCTTTTTAAACAACGGAAAGAAAGTGACAAATATGAGGGAATTGCTGGATGTGGTTTTTGACATGCAGATAGAACAGGAACAGGCTTAGAAGAAACGAATCAGGGAAAGAGAAAGGTATTTTTATGCCTGAGTGAATCGCATTCCGGCAGGATAAGGTTTGGTACTATTTGTGGATACAGGTTTAAAATCAGGGGAAGGGGCGGCAACATGAGGGGAAAGTATACGGTAAGGGTAAGCGGGAACAGAGTCGCATACGAGCTGACGATAAAACGAAATATCACGATTATCTGTGGCGACAGTGCGACCGGAAAGACAACTCTCCTGGAGATGATAGATACTTGCTTAAGATATGGAGCGGATTCCGGTATTCAACTGGAATGTGATGTCCCGGTGCAGGTATATATTACAGACAACCGACGGGGAAACTGGAAAACACAGCTGGAGGAAATGGAAGGTGGGATCATATTTATAGAAGAGATGAATTCTTTTATAAAAACCCCGGAATTTGCCGAATATGTGGGACATTCTCGAAGCTACTTTGTTCTTGTAACAAGGTGGAGCCTGAAAAATCTGCCTTATTCAGTGGAAGAAGTGTATAAACTTATCGAAAAAGGAAAATACCCTGGAACCAAAAAAGTTTTCAACTGTCTGGAGCAATACTATGTGACTCACAGGCTGTCAGATCAGATGCCGGAAAAGGTTGTGACAGAAGATGAAAAGGCCGGATATGAGTTTTATCAAATAATATGCAGCAGATCCGGATTACTGTGTGAAACGGCAAGAGGAAACACCAATGTGATAAAGGCTATGCATGCAAATCGGGATCGAAATGTGCTGTATGTGGTAGACGGAGCCGTATTTGGTCCGTTTATGGATGACTGTGTGAGTTTTATGAATCACTACGCCAGCGACAGTATTATTTTTCTGCCGGAGTCCTTTGAATATCTGATTTTAAAATCAGGGATGATACAAGTATCTGATTTGACAGATATACTGAGCAATACATATGATTATGTGGACAGTGAATGTTACGTTACCTGGGAGAGGTTCTTTACTTCCCTGCTGGTGCAGGAAACTCGTAGGACAGAAAGGGAATACAGTAAGAGCCGATTAACGGATTTTTATAAAGGAGATCACGCCGTCCGAATGATTTTGCATGCTATGCCGGAAGAGATCAGGAAAATGTTTGGGAAAATGGGGGAGGAAGAACAGCTGCGACCTGAACCTGTCCATCGTTAAGGAATTCGCGGAGTGTAGGAACGGGAAGCCGGTAGCAGCCATTTATAATAGCTTCCCGGCATCCAGTTCACACACCGTATCGCAGAGCAGTTCGATGTCGGCGCTGTTATGGCTGGCGATGAGGATGGTTTTTCCTTCGTCCCGCTTTTTTAAGAGCATTTCCCGGAAGTCCGCCACGCCCCGGTTGTCCAGCCCGTTGGTCGGCTCGTCTAAGAGCAGAATATCCGGGTCATCCATGATCGCCTGCGCGATGCCCAGCCGCTGGCGCATACCGAGGGAGTATCTGCGCACTTTCTTTTTGGAGGAGGGGTCGAGCCCCGTAAATTTCATCAGCTCACGGAGTTTCGGCATATCCACCTTTCCGGTCAGCCCCGCCAGAAATTTCAGGTTTTCCAGTCCACTGAATTCTTCGATAAAGCCGGGACTCTCGATGATGGCGCCGATGTTTTTCGGAATTTCCACATCTTTTCCCACCCGCCTGCCATCCACGATCACTTCGCCTGCGGTGAGCGGGATCAGTCCGCAGATGGATTTTAAAAGCACTGTCTTGCCGCTGCCGTTTCTGCCGATGATGCCGTGGATGCGGTTGCGCTCAAAGCGCACAGAGACGTCATCCAGCGCTTTTGTTTCGCGGAAGTATTTTTTCGCGTTTTTCACTTCTATGATATACTTAGATGAATCCGACACTGGCTTCACAGGTTCCGTATCCGTTGGCGTGGTATCTGTTCGAACGGTTACCGGTTCCCTGTTTTCTGCTTTCCTTTCCATATTCGAGCTCCTTTCGCTTCTATTTCACACCCCTATGCTCATGGGATTAAAAGTTGAAATTAACACACGTAAGTTATGCGATACTCCGTGTAGAATCCCGGCTTTTGCTTCCCACCCTGATTTGCCTCAAATTTAACTCTGGTGAATCAAGGTGCGGAAGCAGAAAAATTTTACTTTGACAGGCGCGGCAGCCAACGACGAGATAACTCTACTCCCACACCTCGATCCTCCGAAACCTTAACAGCACCGCTCCTGCCAGAGCCAGCACCGCCATGATCCCCGCCAGAATCCCCGCCGCCAGGTACGGCGACATTTCTTCCGCCAGATTTCCAAGGTTGATCCAGGAGGTCGGAACCACCATGGAATCAAAGGAGATGGCACCGTAGATTCCAAGACTGCCGAGGAGCAGGTGTGCGCAAGATACCACGCTCACCAGCACCGTCCCGGTATAGTTCCGAAACAGGGCATTCAAAAGGAGCATCAGCATGCCGAGCATCGCACTGACCAACGCGGCCAGCAGGATCTGCAGCAGCATGGCGGTGACCGGCGCGTAGGAGAGGAGTGACCCTGTAGTCGCATTTCCGTTCATGTCCACCGCGCCGCCGGATCCGATATAGTAGCTGCGAAGCACGTAGCCCCAGGAAGTGCTGAAGCCTACGCCCGTCTCCGGCACAAATACCAGCACACAGAGGATGGCCAGAATCACCTGATACAGGAAGGAAACTGCGAGAATATAGAGCGTTTTCCCCGCGAGCCAGACATATTTGCTGACCCGCAGCCGCAGGAACAGCTCACTGCCGTTTTGAAAAGGCGCGTCGCTCATCAGTACACAGATGAGCAGAAGCGTGTACAGGCAGCCGCTCCATTCATTCAGAAAAAACGGATAAACGAAAGGCGTTACCGCCACATTTTGTCCCTCTGCGTATGGGACGACCAGTTTCACGAAATCCCACGCGAAGAAGATTGAAAATACAAGGATCAGCACGGCTTTCGGTGAGCGGACGAAGCGCCTCAGATCTGCCGCCGTCAGCCGGAAAATCTGCCTGATGATCCGAAGACACATATTCCCTGATCGGCCGCCTTGTCTGGTTTGATCGTTTTGGCCGGTCTGCCCGTTTTGCTCAGTTTGACCGAATTGTCCGGTTAGGTCGGTTTGACCAGTTTGACTGATTTGCCTGGTTTGTCCAGTTTGTCTAAACTTCTCGACTTGTCCTGCTTGTTCGTTTTGCTCTATCTGCATACTCGGGTCTTCCTGCCATGTCTGTTTCGCCTCCAGATCCTGTCCCATAATCATACGCACCTCCTGAACCCGCGGGCCACGGCCGCTCCCGCGCACACGCCCACCAAAACCGTGATTAGCAGTGTGTATGCAAGGCTTCGCAGTTCATACGCTTCCCCGAACACGAAGGAAAAATAAATGCCGCGCACGTTCAATGTCATCGGCAGATCGAAGACGCTGTAGCCGAACTTCATCAGGAAATAGTACAAAATGAATGGCACAGAGTAGATGACAAATTTATTCCTCACGAAAGTGGAGGCCAGCAGTGACATCAGCCCGAAAAACGCGCCCCGCAGTGCGTAGAGGGAAGTCTGCACCAGAAGATACAGCACGTAATGCTCCTCCTGAATCAGAGAATATGTATAATTTCCCGGCACAAAATTCTCCCCCACGACCGGCAGGAACAGGCCATAAATGCCAAGGCACAATGCCTGCGCCAGGAACACGCACAGAAAAGAACTGATCCCGCAGGCGGCCACCGTCCCAGCCGCATACACCCCTGGCGATCCTCTTTTTACAAACGGGATCAGGAAGCGGTTCTGCGCGTCCTCGCAGAAGGCACCGCTGTAAGGCAGCACCGCCGTGATCAGGGAAAAGCCAAGAAACATGGTGAACCCACTGAAGCCGATGAGTTCCACCAGGTCATAGGAATAAGTCGTCTTCCCATCTGCGGTATGGATGCCGGACTGAAAAACAGGAAAAAGATCCAGCGCGATGAGAAGCGCCGTCATCAGCACTGCTGCCGCAAAACGGCGGCTCACCAGGGCACGCTTTAAGCACATGCAAACAGACCTTACATATTTTTTCATAACTCTCCCTGCTTTATGTTAAGATGCTGGTGTCAAAAGTCACGGCACCCAGGTTGGGCCCTGGTGTCATATTAAGGAATCGGCCTGTAAATCGTGTTTTACACATCGGGCGGCGCAAGGCGCAGCAGATACTTATCGACAGGTCCTGGATCGCAGAATAAGAATTCCGAGGTATTTTCAACCTGTAACCATAGACAATCGATTGAAAGGGTGATTCCCTGGCCACAGTCAATTAGCAAAAATCCCTACGAAATCGCCTCAAAAGCAATCCCATATTCCTCCGCGTATTTTTCAGCCGTGGATCCCTCATACCCGTGGATCGTCAGATTTTCCGCACAGCCCTCAAATACGCCCTCCCCGATATAGGCATCGCTGTTTAATATGGTCACATCTGTCAGCTTTTCACAGTAGTAAAATGCCTGCGATTCAATTGCGATGCAGGACTCCGGGATTTCGATCTCCGTGAGATAGGAACATGACAAAAAAGCGCCCTCGCCGACGATCACCACCGAGTCCGGGATGTCAAATTCCGTGAAGTTTGACCATGCCAGCGCATGATACGGAAGCACCACGGTGTCAGAGGGAATCGTCACTTCTGTCAGGGAATCGCAGCCGAGGCTGCTGTTTCCGAGCGCCACGCCCTCCCCCTCGATGGTGATGGAGGCAAGCGACTTCTGCATGTTGAAGCAGTTTGCACAGATCCCCCGCACACTGCCCGGGATAACGATTTTTGTCAGCTGATATACCTCACTGTCAAAGCTGAATGCCCCGCCGATATAAGTGATCGTATCCGGGATGACCAGCTCCTTATCCGACCCGTTGTAACCGATCAACACGTTCTTTCCCACTACCACGTAGTAGTCTTCCAGAGCTTCAAACCAGGGCGTAGCATCAAATGCCAGGGAGCCCACCGCGATGACATTTTTCCCGTTTTTCACCGCCACCAGGGCAGTGCATCCCTGAAACGCCTGGTCGCCGATGATATGCAGGCTGTCCGGAAAATCCACTTCCGTAAGCGACGTGCAGCAGTAGAATGCGCAATAGCCAATTTCTGCCAGGGATTCTTCAAAGGAAACGGATGTCAGAGAAAAGCATCCGTAGAACGCATATCTGTCAATTTCTGTGACTGCCGTTCCCCCGTTCACCGCAGTCAGCGCCTTGCATCCGGCAAAGGCGCTGTTCCCCAGCAGTGTTACACTGTCAGGAATCGTGATTTCCACAAGCGCCGTACACGCGGAGAAGGCGGATGAGGTGATTTGCGTGACCGTATCCGGAATGGAGACAGAGGTCAGAGTCTCATTTCCTTCAAATGCACCACAGATGTTTTTCACCCCGTCGGGGATGGCCACCACCGTATCTGTCCCGTTATACCTGATCAGGCAGCTGTCGCCCACGATCACGAATTCGTCCGAGAGGGTCTCATACCAGGGGGTATCGCGGAAAGCGGCCAGGCCGATGGCTGTCACGCTGTCAGGGATCACAACGCTTGTCAGATTCACGCAGTCCGCAAAGGAGAGCCTGCCGATTTCCGTCACACCGTCGGGGATGATGACCTCTTCAATGTCCGTAGCCCAGAAAGGCTCGTACCAGGTAAATTCTCCGCAACCGGGTTTCGGGTCGCCGATCCTTGTCACCGGGAGACCGTCGTACTCGGACGGGATTGTCACGCTCGTATCGTCGCCCAGATACAGGCATACGGCCACATAATCCTCGTAGACCGCAAAAAGATACTCATCCGTCTGCGCATACCTTACCGGCAATTCCATCTCCGGCAGAGTAAGATTATCCGTCAGATCTGCCTCCTCGTGCCAGTCCACGGTGAAGCCTCCGCCGTCCAGATTCACTGCGTCCACATCCTCCGCGCTGCCGCTGACCGCCATGTTCGGGTCTGTGACGGTCTCACTGCTCCTGGCAGAGTTTTCCGAATCGCTTCCGGCAGCTTTCGTGGTCGCGTTCTCATCTGGCTCGGTAGAGGTGCAGCCCGCAAACTGCGCGGTAAAGATGCATAAAATAAGAGCGGGAATGAGCAGCATTCGAATGCATTGTCTGAATCTTTTGAACATAAAAACCTCCCTGACATGAAATCTAACTAACTAGATAGAGTATAGCATGGCATTTTTCTTAAGTCAAGACGTTCTTACGTCTGCCTTAATTGGTTTGCAAAAATCTACAGAAGTTTTCAAATAAAAAAATTGACAAAACCGAAAAGTATGATAATATATACGAACATACAAACATACGAATATTCGAGCCTGTATGTTATGACAGAAAGAATTTTCAGAAGCAAACAAATGGAGGAGGAACAAGATTATGAAATCTGTGATGAAAAGAATCAGGACATGTTGCGTCAACAGGAACATCAGAAAATTTTCTGCGCACATTCTGCGAGGTTTGATGCTGGTTTTGCTATTCGGTACAGTTGCTCTGACAGCTACATCCTGCGCTTCCGCAGGCGAGGACGAGCCTGCAGGCGATTTGCCGTCGTTTTCCATCCGGGGAACCACGGCCGGAGGGGATACATCGGACGGGGAGACCGTAGCAACCGCTTACACATACTCCACGGACAATCCGGAGACGGACGTGGTGAACCTGGATGGCGGCGGATTTACCGTGGACTGGCACAATGCGGTGGAGGCGTCCGACCTGTCAGAAAAAAACGTCGTATCTTACGACGAGATGCCCTCCGATGTGCGTGCGAATGAAGAATTTGAGTATGACGTATACGAAGACCACGTGGTGATCACAAAATATGTCGGCTCGGAAACCACAGTCACGGTGCCGGCCGAGCTGGACGGCCTGCCGGTGACGCAGATCGGCGGAACGGCGCCAAACAGCACGTATGACTATGAGGCATTTCGGGGGACGAGGGTGCAGGAGGTCATCATCTCCGAGGGAATCACCACCATCGGCGGCTACGCATTTTCAAACTGCGGACAGCTGCAGACGATCGTGATCCCGGAAAGCGTCAGCAGCATTGGCATGGATGCCTTCGGGGACGGCGTAACCGACACTCCCTGGTACCGTTCGCTGAAAGAAAGCGGGGAGGAGTTCGTCATCGTGGGAGACGGATGCCTGATCCTGTACAACGGTGATGATTACGAAGTGACGGTTCCGGACGGTGTGAAAGGAATTTTTGAGGCTTTCAGAGAGAATGAAGACATCGAGGAGGTGACTCTGCCGGACAGCGTCACACAGATCGTCGGCGGATTCTATGGTTGCACCTATCTGCGCCGTGTGAACCTGCCGGAATCCATGACAGTTTTGGGCAGGAATGCCTTTGAGGGCTGTACCGCGCTGAGGGAGATGGAACTTCCGGCGGGGCTAAAGAAGATTGATCGCGGTGCTTTTTTCGGCTGCACCCGCTTGAAATCCATCGTCTTTGGCGGTGAACTGGAGTCCATCGGGACAAGGGCGTTTGGCAATTGCACTTCGATTACCGCTGTGGAGTTTCCGGAGAGCCTTTTGGAAATCGGCGAAAAGGCCTTTGACGGATGTACGGCACTGACAGAGGTGCGGGGCGGGCAAAATGTGGAAAAGGTTGGCGCTTTTGCCTTTGCGGATACGCCCTGGTTGAAGCAGCAGACGGACTATTTTGTCGCTGTCGGGAAAAATGTTCTGATTAAATATAACGGAAGTGACTCGGAGGTGCGTATCCCGGACACGGTCACATATATCGGCGGTGCCTTCGGGAAAGAAAGCGGGAGCACATCAGATTCCCTGAAAAAAGTGGTGGTGCCGGCCGGCGTGCGCGGGATCGCGGGGGACAGCTTCTGTTGCAGGGGAGTGACTGAGATCGTGCTGGAAGGAAATACCACGGTCTGCGAGGCGAATGCATTCTCGCTGTGCGGTCTGGAAACGATCCATCTGCCGGAGGGCATGACCGTTCTGGCCGGGGGACTGTTTTCATCTTCAAATCTTCAGGAAGTGGAATTGCCGGAGGGCATCCTGTTTGTGGGGGAAAACGCCTTTGGAGTCACCGAATTGCAGACCGTGGTGATCCCGGAATCGGTTATTTCCATAGGAAGCAATGCCTTTTGCTGCTGTGAAAATCTGGAGGATGTCTATATCCCTGCGAGTGTAACAAGGTTTGGGGAGGACATCTTTGATGAGTCGCCGAAGGTGACCATTCATGGAGAAAGCGGCTCGGCTGCTGAGGCCTATGCGGCGGAGAATGGGATCGCGTTTGAAGCGGTTTCATCGAGCGGGGACAGCGAGATAGAGAACGATGAAACGGAAAACGGCGAAGTGGGAGATGGTAAGACGGGGAACGTTGAAACGGAAAATGGCGAAACGTAAGGAACGGCAAAATGAAAGCGGGGGAGCGCAGGAAAGATGAGGTCCGGGGCAGCGATAAATCCTGCACCAGAATCGAGAAATGCTGACTCTTCCAGAAAGGATTATTTTATGAAATGTTTTTTCAGAGTATGTAGTTATGAGACATGTCACAGCCTCTTAACCCGCCGCTTTCTGGGAACTGCAGCCGCTTTCACGGCCATGCTCCTGCTGGACTCCGCTACGGAAATCTGTTTTGCGCTGTTTCAGGATTCTTACATGGGTGACATCTGTTCTCTGGCATTAAACTCCATGCTGGGATATAGCTACATGTTTTGGCTCCGCTTCTGCCTGTTTGCGTTGCCCTATGGCTGCTCGTTTTTTGATGAGTACAGCGCCAAAACGGCAAAATACCGTCTGATCCGCACATCGTCGGTCGCCTACGGAACCGCTAAAATGGTGACAAACGCCCTGCTGTCAGCTGCTGCGGTCTTTTTGTCGCAAATGCTGTATCTGATTGTGATGCTGGCGCTGGGGTTTCCGCTGCTCGAAAAGCATAACCAGTATATCGCCGAATACACGCTGCTGGCGGCCGGGCATGCGGCGGGCTTTTACCTGCTGCTAAGTGTGTTTAACTGCTTTGCCGCCGTGTTCTTTTCCTCGCTGACCATGATGCTGTCCGCATTTTTGCGGAACAAATATATTTTGCTTGCCATGCCGCTGACGCTGTTCTTCTGCCTGGATTACTTCGGCGGCCTCTGGTATCCGAACGGTTCGACGGGAAACACTGTGTGGACCATTCGATCGGTTTTCTTTCGCCTTCATTTTGGTACCGCGCAGGACACGGAGTTTATGGCGTTTTGCCGGACGGGGCTGCTCACGCTGGTTGCATTTGCGATATTTACATGTATATTTGTCCGAAGGATCCGAAAGGTGGTGGAAACGGAGTGAGATTAAGAGTATTTGCAAACAAGGCGCTGAACCACAATCGGAAGGGAAAATTTCCAGATGAGAAAATAATACGAAGTTCCCGAACAGAACCGGAAGATACGAAAAAACGCAGAGATACAGGAAAAAGCAACGAGAAAAGATGGGGCCGGAGCCTGAAACGAAATACACTGATTTCAGTTCGCGTGGCGAAAAACAGTGTGCGAAAGATGTTCCGCAGCACGTCATTTTATGTTTTGCTGTTTTTCACCCTCGTTTTCTGGTACCTGTTCGGGCACAATATAAAGGAGCTGGCGGCCGACCTGGGCTACGGCGTGCCCCCGTATCTGCTGCCCCATTTCTTTGGCAGCGGCACCTTCCGCGTACAGGGGCGCCTGCTGCTGGTGCTTCTCACCTGCCAGGCACCGTTCCTGTCGGAGGACAGGCTGTTCACCGTCCAGCGTACCGGGAGGATGGCCTGGTGTATCGGTCAGATGCTCTACATTCTGCTCGCAAACGTAATTTTTCTGGCGGTCATGTTGGCTGCGCAGGTGCTGACCCTTCTTCCTCATGTCTCCTTTGGAAGCCGCTGGGGCACGGTCATCCGGACGGCGGCGGAAAACACGACGCTTTTGTACAGCTACGCGGGCTACGGCACCGTGAAGTCCGCCATCATATCCGGCATGACACCGGCGGAGGCCATGGGCAAGCAGATGCTGCTCTGCATTCTGCTGGGAACCATGGTCGGAATGGCCTCGTTCCTGATCAATGGCATTACGCGAAAGCATATCGCGGCGGTCATCATGGTGGGAGCAGTGCTCGCGGTAGATTACATGGGCGAGATCGACGGCTATCTGGGAACTTCGCTGCTTCGGCTCAATCCCTTCGCCTGGGTCAGCCTCACGGAGTACCTTAACGGGACATATGACTTTGCGGTGAACGTGTGGAAGATGGCGGCGATCTGCGCGGTGCTGATGGCGGCGTGTATCTGGTGTACCAAAAAGGGCTGGATCCGTGTGGCTGAATAATGAGATAAATGGTTATCATTCATGGAAGGATATTCTTCTTCCTGTGACGGAGACCGACCATACAGGTTTGTCATAGTTTACGTACAGTGAAGAAATTGCTTTGCGAATGGCAACGATAAATGGGAGAGACGGCAACTGAAAGCTAAAACAACTTGACTACAAAAGGCCTATAAGAGGAGGCAACAGATAGTCAAAACGACTTGATTTTTCGCTGATAATATAGTAAAAATTCCTTCAAAGAAACACAAAAGTCTACGCAGCTTCAGATGTGTGACTGGTAACCTGGTAACGGGATGGGCCAGGAAAAATTGGCACCTCATTCCGAAGATAAGGAATACATGCTTATTTTATATCGAAAAGAGCAAAAAATCAAAGTACAATAGCTGCGATTCGTTTGAATATCGAGCGTGGCTTGAAATATTTGAAAACGGAAAAAGGAAATGTATGAAAAATCACCCGGATGAGTTGTTTTTTCGCATTTTGATGCTCCGGAACAGGGAGCACTGTGAAAGAAAGCAGAACGTTCATTATTTGTGCCGCCGGTTCGGCAGAAGAATGGAGATTACTGTGAAATAACACAGACCTTTCATTACTATTTGTGCCGCCAGCTTAAAGGCAGCAGAATGGAGATTAATATGACGAATAAAGAAGTTCTCACAGAAGTGGAAAGCCTGATCATGATGACCCTCTGGGATCACGAGGAAGACATCACGTTTCAGACGATGATGAAGGAGATCCGCGAGCGCGGCGGGCGGGATTACAAGGATCCGAATATCCGCCCGGTCATCCTCCGGCTGGAGTACAAAGGTTTTCTCGAAAGCCACAAGGAAAACGGGCAGGTGATCCTGCATCCGCTGGTGAGCCGCGCCCAGTATGGCGCCCGGGTGGCGAAGCGGGATGCTGATGCCTGGTTTGCGGGTTCGGTTTCGAACATGATAGCTTCCTTAAGAGATAGCCGGCAGATCTCGGAGGAAGAGTGGGAAAAGATCCGGGAACTCTTGCAATGAGACCGGCCGTACTGTTCTTTTCGGCGCTGATCCTGACGCAGGCCACCGGAAGCGTATGCCTGATCTGCTGGATGATTTTCAGGCGTTTACTGGAACGGCTGGGCTGTCAGAAAATTTTATATCCATTTTTAAAATGCATTTCGGCCACATTTCTGGCGCCGGCAGCGTTTCTCGCCCTGCTCTGCGCGAGAGATAAGGATCTGTCCCTGTGGGGAGGGATTCTGTTCTGGCCGACACCGCTTATTTGCAAAATCTGCACCGTGGGCATCAAAGTCTGGGCCGCGGTGGCAGGTTTGATCATTCTGTTTCGGATACAGGAAATGGCGAGGTTTGCGCTTAAGATCAGGAAGGAGCGCTGCCCGGCCAGACTATCCGTTCGGGAGCAGTATGAAAAAACATGTGAAAGGCTTGGTATTGCCCCGAACAGGGTGAGGCTGTATGAAAGCCTGCGGGTGCCGGTGCCTATGCTCATGGGAGTTTTGCGCCCCTGCATTCTGTTGCCTGCCGAGGACTATACGGCGGAGGAACTGGATGTCATCTTTCTCCACGAACTCACCCATAAGCTCCACGGCGATATCGCGGTCAAATATCTTACGATATTTCTGCAGGCCGTGGGCTGGTTCAATCCATTTGCCTGGATCTACCAGCGCCTGATCGGGCAGTGGGCCGAGTTTGCATGTGATGAAACCGCTGGAAAAATGGCGGGCGGCCCCAAGAATTACTTTGGCGCGATCCTCGCCATGACCCGTGACAGGCAGGACACGGCGCGAAGCTGGCAAAAAATGATGCGATACAGGCAGAAGATGGCGCGAAATGGGTTGAAAATGGCGCGAAGCTGGCAGGAAATGATGCGAAGCTGGCAGGAAATGGCGCGAAGCGGGCAGAAGATGACACGAAGCGGGCAGAAAATGACGCGAAGCGGGTGGTCAACGCTTCGAAGTGAGCAGTACTGTTCGAGCAGTGTTCTGGCATTGCTGGCAGAAAAGAAGAGCGACTTAAGGAAGCGCGTCGAACGTTCGCTCCGCGTGCAGCGTATCGGTTCGAAAAATGTGCCGACCCGCTGCGCAGCGTTCCTTCTGCTGACACTGACGTGTCTGTGCTGCGCAGGCGGAACCACGTATTGCGCGGCAAATCTGTATGAGGCGGCGTATTCCTATACAAAGCAGGAAAACTGGAACCATATGGCATCTGTAAGGGAAGAAGAGGCGGCCGCGAAAATCACCCGGGTAAAGGAGCGCGGGGCGGAGATGCTTCCGGGAACATTTCTGTGCAGAGTTGCCGGAAACGCGACCCGTCAGGTGGCAGAGTTCGAGGCCACAGCCGGAATGAAGATTACCGTCAGTGGTCAGACAAAAGCGGAGTCGCCGTTAAAAATCGGCGTATGCAGCCCGGAGGGGGAGATGCAATATGTGCTGACCTACAGCGAGTTTAACCATACCTTCGAGATCGACCGCGACGGGACGTGGATGATTTTCGTGGAAAATACCGATGACGCGGAGACTTGGGTGTACGGGGAGGCGCAGGTCTGGAAAATGGTCGATGGATATCTGTGGGCGGTGACGGGAGAATAAGACATGGAAAGCATTGCGGGACAAGTGTCACGTTATAATGGAGGAGTAAATCAATGAGTACATTACTGCGGTCGGAGTGCATCCGCTGCCTGACAGAGAAGCAGTTGTCCTCGCTTCCGAAGGATGCGAGGGAAGAGCAGAAGCTCGAATTTTTACAGAAAATGTGCGGAATTTTGTCTGCTGCACCGAGGGACGTATGTTCCCCGGTGATTTTGCACCAGATCAATGAGCTGCGCAGGGAAATCTTCGGCAGTGTACATGACTACGCCGAAGAAAAATCCTACTATAATCATCTCCTGCTGAAAAAGGAGCAGGGCATCCGGGAGAAGATCCACGCTGCGGAAGACTCACTGCTAACTGCCATGCAGTTTTCGCTGGTGGGAAATTATATCGATTTTTCCGCGGTCGAAAACGTGGAAGAGGAATACCTGGAAAAGCTCTTAAAAGAAGTGGAGAAAAGCTGTGTCACGGGGGATGCCTGGGACAGATTGAAACATGATCTGGGAAGTTTGCGGAATTTGTTGTTTCTGACGGACAATGCGGGTGAAGGTGTGCTCGATAAGCTGTTTCTGGAAGTGATCCGGGAGTATTATCCGCATCTCAATGTGAAGGTGATGGTACGGGGCGAGTCTGTTTTAAATGACATGACCATGGAGGATGCCACGGAGATCGGCCTGCAAGATGTAGCCGAGGTGTACGATAACGGCAACGGGATCGCGGGAACCTGGCTGCCGGAGCTGTCCCCGCAGGCGAAAACGATCTGGGAGGAAGCGGATGTGATCATTGCAAAAGGCCAGGGAAACTATGAGACCCTGCGGCTCTGCGGGGAGAATATTTACTTCATCTTCCTCTGCAAATGCGAAATGTTTTGCCGGAATTTTCAGGTCCCGCAGTATACGGGAGTTATGGTTCATGGGGAAGATGAGAAGAGAAAGTGAGAGGCGATGCCTAAAATTTATTCTATTATCGAGTGGAAGAAACGTTTTTGAAATGTCAAAAGGGGCAGCCACAGAAAAAATTTTTTGGTTCTTTCCTGACTTCGGGTATCATTCATTTTCAGAGAGGATCTTCTATAAGAGAACGATTTCCCATGCGAAAAGATATGCTTAAAAGCGAGAAAGAACCAAATTCTTCTGATGGCTCCTTTTTATTACGCTACGACATTGATGCTCAGCTGTATTTATGAAAACCGCTCCTTTAATAACTCAACAAGCCTCTCCGCGATCGGCGTAAAGACCTGATATTTTTTCCATATGATGAACATTTTTGTCTCCAGCTTCGGAAACAGGGGTCGGAAGCAGAGCCCGCTCTCCGGGCTGACATCCGCCAGTCGGTCGAAGACCAGCAGGCATCCCAGCCCTTCCCGGACAAAGACGGAGCCGTTGTAGAACAGGTTGACGGTGCCGACGATATTCAGCTGATCCACGGCCTCGCCGCACCACCTGGGAAGGTCAGCGCGGATGGACTGAGGTGAGATGATGAGCGGGAGTTCTTTGATGTCTTCCAGGCACACTTCCGTTTTCTGCGCCAGAGGATTGTCTGCCCGCATCAGAAGGCCCCAGGTGTCGCCACCCGGCAGGGAGAGGTAATTGTACTTTGAAAGGTCGGGCGGCTCCACGATCACCGCGAAATCGGAGAGCCCCTGCTCCAGGTCATTTACCACCACCCGGGTATCTCCGCTGGTGATGTGAAACCGCAACCCCGGATATTGCAGCCGGAAATCCCGGATGGTGTCCGCCAGATATTGGATCAGCCAGGACTCCGCGCAGCCGATCCGCACATCTCCGCCGGTCACATCGTTTAAGGACTGAAACTCATCCAGCGTCTTATCCGCCATATCCAGGATATCCTCTGCCCGCTTGCGCAGCAAAATACCCTCCTCGGTCAGGTGCACATTGTAATTTCCACGGACAAATAATTTGCAGCCCAGCTCCGACTCCAGCTCTTTCAGCTGCTTCGACAGCGTGGGCTGGGAAATGTGCAGCGTTCTGGCGGCACCTGTGATGCTGCCTTCTCTGGCCACTTCAATAAAATATCGTAAAACTCGCAGTTCCATGAGATATCCTCCATTCGCTGTGCAAAAACCCCACAGTGGCTACACTAATTTTTCAACACGAGCTTTCCTGTCTTATTAATGTCAATTACAGTGAACTCGAAAATGAAAAATATTTTAATGTCAGTACACTTACTCCCTGACTGCTGCAATTACAACTTGGAAAAAGAACCGATTTTGTTACATTTACCCCTTGGCTGTTGCAATTACAATTTGGAAAATCGAAAAAGTTGCATTTAGAACTTGCCGTGTTGCATTTACCTCCGGAATTAACCTTTATGGCGATTATAGCACATCTTAGTTATGCGAATCAAGAATAATTAGAAATAGAAATGAAGTATTTGATATTTTCGCTAACCGTGTGTACAATATAAATGACTCAAGCGACAAAAGGAAATGGAAAGCCGCAAATGGCAGAGGGAGGTGGTAAATTGGCGGAGGCAAACAACGAAGCGCAGTGCTTTTACGAGAACCTGATGGACATTGGCTTTAGCGATGAAATGATAACCCACTTTGTCCTGCTACAAAAGGAAGGCCGAAACAGAGAATTGCTGGGGGCATTGCAGAGCAGCCGTCGGGATCTGCTGGCAAATATCCACACGGAGCAGAAAAAGCTGGACTGTCTGGACTATCTGGTGAATTGGCTGAAGAAAAAAGAGAGCAGCAGGCAGTGAAACTTTCAGGCAGATGATGAACTTAGATAACCAGAAAATATGTTGGGAAAATCTTAAAATAATGAGAGAACAGATTGGTGACAATTATATGTGATTTGTTTGACGTCAAAAGCTAACAGGGATACAACCACATGTTTCAACCAAATGGTTCAACGGGCAGACACAAGCTGGATTGATTAACAATTTTTGCGCAGGAAAGAAGTTGACAAAGAATATCTATGACAGAAAGCGAGGAAATGATCATGGAAGAAAAATTAAATCTGACGACAGAATGGGACAAGGTGTTCCCGAAGAGCGAGAAGGTGGATCACAGCAAGGTGACGTTCCACAACCGCTACGGCATCACGCTGGCGGCGGACATGTATGTGCCGAAGAATGCCGCCGGAAAGCTTCCGGCCATCGCAGTGTGCGGCCCGTTCGGCGCGGTGAAAGAGCAGTCCTCCGGCCTGTACGCCCAGACGATGGCGGAGCGAGGATTCCTGTCCATCGCCTTTGACCCGTCCTACACCGGCGAGAGCGGCGGGCAGCCACGCTATATGGCATCCCCGGACATCAACACCGAGGACTTTATGGCGGCGGTGGATTTCCTGTCCGTGCAGGAGAATGTGGATCCGGAAAAAATCGGCATCATCGGCATCTGCGGCTGGGGAGGCATGGCCCTGAACGCGGCGGCGCTGGACACCCGCATCAAAGCAACGGTGGCCTCCACCATGTACGACATGACCCGCGTGAATGCCAAAGGCTACTTTGACAGTGAGGACAGCGAGGAAGCCCGCTATGAAAAGCGCAAAGCGATGTGCGCACAGAGGATCGTGGATTACAAAAACGGCACCTACGCCCTGGGCGGCGGCGTGGTGGATCCGCTTCCGGAGGATGCGCCGTTCTTTGTGAAGGATTATTATGATTATTACAAGACGAAGCGCGGCTATCATCCCCGCAGCCTGAATTCTAACGGCGGATGGAATGTGACCGGCTGCGAGTCCTTCCTGAACATGCCGATCCTGCAGTACAGCCAGGAGATCCGCAACGCCGTTCTGATCATCCACGGCGAAAAGGCGCATTCCTGCTATTTTAGCAAAGACGCGTTCGCAAAGCTCACTGGCGATAATAAGGAACTCATGATTATTCCGGGGGCGGTACACACGGATCTGTACGATCAGATGGATGTGATTCCCTTTGACAAGATGGTGGAATTCTTTGGAACTTATCTGAATTGACACAGGGTTGAAGTAAATGTTCCGCGTAGACTTCGCAGGAAAGATTTTCCGGAGTAATTATCGTGTTCGTTACTTTTGACCTGAACATCTTAAAATTAAAAAGCGCAGGGACGGGAATTCCGGAATGATAACGCCGGTTTTTCGTTCCTGTGCAGTTATATTTAAAAATTACGGAGGCTTAGACATGGAGAAAATTGTACAGACAGCCGGGCGGAATGCCCTTGGTGAATTCGCGCCGGAATTCGCACATTTTAACGACGACGTTCTCTTCGGCGAGAACTGGAATAATCACGATATCGACCACAAAACCCGCTGTATTATCACGGTGGTGGCGCTGATGTCTTCCGGCATCACGGATTCTTCGCTGAAATATCATCTGGAGAACGCGAAGAATGCGGGCGTGAGCAGGGAAGAGATCGCGGCGATCATTACGCATGTCGCTTTCTATGTGGGCTGGCCGAAGGGCTGGGCTGTGTTCAATATGGCGAAGGAAGTTTGGGCGGAAGCGGCAGAGGCATCGAAAGAAAGCACGGCGGAAGCCGTGGAGATATCGAAAGAAAGCACAGCGGAGGCCGGGGAGACATCCAAAGAAAGCCTGGCAGAAGCCGACAGTGCGAAGGCGGCCCATGCCGCCGAGATGGTCTTCCCTATCGGTGCGCCGAACGATGCCTTTGCGCAGTATTTCATCGGCCAGAGCTATCTCGCGCCGGTATCCACCAGCCAGGTGGGCATTTTCAACGTGACCTTTGAGCCGGGCTGCCGCAACAACTGGCACATTCACCACGCTGACAAGGGCGGCGGTCAGATCCTCATCTGCGTGGCCGGCCGCGGCTATTATCAGGAGTGGGGCAAAGAAGCGGTGGAGATGAAGCCGGGAGACTGCATCAACATTCCGGTTGGCGTGAAGCACTGGCACGGCGCCGCGCCGGATAGCTGGTTCTCCCACCTGGCGGTGGAAGTGCCGGGGGAGAACGGGTCGAATGAATGGCTGGAAGCCGTGGATGACAGCCAGTATGGGATTTTGAAATAATGATAGAATGCGAGAACATCAACGATCCTTCCTATGGCACGGCTTGCAGAGTGCGATGAGGCGGGAACGATTTTATAACGACATCTTTACCTGCCAGGAAATGGGAAGAGGTTTTTATGGAGGACGCTGCACTGTGAAAGAACGTAGAACTTTCATAACGATTTGTGCCGTCGATCTGACGGCGGAATGGAGATTAGAATGAACGATTTTATATTTCACAACCCCGACAAGATATATTTCGGGCGAAATCAGATGGGGAATCTCCCCGGTGAACTTTTAAACTACGGCCGCAAGGTTCTGCTGGTCTATGGCGGCGGCTCTATCAAACGGACTGGATTATATGATCAGATCGTCTCGCTGGTTCGAGGCTCAGACATGGAGCTGTTTGAACTGTCCGGCGTGGAGCCGAACCCGCGCCACACCACGGCAAATAAGGGAGCGGCGATTTGTAAGAAGGAAGGCATCGATGTCATCCTGGCTGTGGGCGGCGGGTCCACCATCGACTGCGCCAAAGGCATCGCTGCGGCAGCCAAAACAGAGGACGGCGATGTGTGGCCCATCATCACCGGCGGTGTCTGGGTGAAGGATGCGCTGCCGATCGTGGTCGTTCTGACCAACGCGGCCACCGGCTCGGAGATGGACGCATGGAGTGTGATCTCCAACATGGAAACCAACGAAAAAATGGCTCTTGGCGGAGACGCGCTGCTTCCGAAGGCGGCATTTGAGAACCCGGAACTCAGCTACACGCTGCCGCCTTATCAGACCGCCTGCGGGGCCTTTGACATTTTCAATCACGTGCTGGACAATTATTATCTGGCGGGGGATGCAACCTTTGATCTGATACTGGATATGCAGGAAGCGGTCATGCGTGCGGTGGTCAGGTGGACGCCGGTCGCCTTAAAGGAGCCAGAGAACTACGAAGCCCGCGCCAACCTGATGTGGGCCTCTTCCATGGCACTGAATACTGTCCTGGATGCCGGCACGGTACACGCCTGCGCATGCCACGGCATGGAGCACGAGCTGTCGGCTTACTATGACATCACTCATGGACATGGCCTGGCGATCCTGACGCCGAGATGGCTGACCTATATCTTAAACGAGGACACGGCCCCGGCCATCTGCCGCCTGGGAGAAAAAGTATTTGGCCTTGAAAAGAGCAGCGATGTCATAGACGGAGCGAAAAAAGCGATCGAAGCGGTCGGCAGCTTCGCCTTCGACACGTTGGGGCTGGAGCCGTCCCTGTCAAAACTCGGCATAGATGAAACACACTTCCGGGCTATGGCGGAACATGCCTGCGGGGAAACCGGGATCAGCGGGCTCCGGCCGCTGAGTGTGGAGGATGTCGTGAATATCTATAAGATGTGCCTGTAATTTGCTTTATCCGGCGTGGCGCTGGCTTTGCAGTTCTCTGGGCAGCAGTTGCTTTAGTTTTTGAGATTGGCATTCGGTCCGTAAAGACCGGGTGCCTTTTTCTGATTTTAGGGATTGCGCAATAACTGATTTTTGCTATAATAAATTATCTGATTTGTGTAGCAGTACAGATGATGAGGAGCTATATGATGGTCAGGAATAATTTGGAAATCGATATCAAAGTGAAGTGCAGGGAAGAAGGTATGACGCAGGCACAGCTTGCGGAGAGAATTGGCACGACTAGCCCTTATGTTAACCGGATTATTAAGAAAGGCGATACCGTGATCAATAAGACCTTCGTCAATATGGTGGAAGCTCTGGGGTATGATATCGAGATAAAATATGTGAAACGGTTATAGGATACAGTACAAACAATAGAGCATGCTTTATGGAATAGCAGACTATGGAGAGAGCCATTTTGGGTATGCGATTAAAACTCGCACCACTGGTGCGAGTTTTGGGAGGAACGTTAATGGATGATTTATCAGTTATTACACAGTATGAACCATTAGTGAAGCAGGTAAAGAATCTGATTCACAAAAAACAATATCAGGTTCTGAAAGCTATGAATGCAGAAACCATCAATTTGTATTGGGAAATAGGTGAGGAGATTTGTCGTCAGCAAAATGAACATGGGTGGGGAAAATCTATTGTAAAGGTATTATCAAAAGAATTGCAGCTTGAATTTCCAGGTGCAAAAGGCTATTCGGCGGCCAACCTTTGGCGTATCCGAAATTTTTACCTGACTTATTGTAATTCTGAAAAACTCGCACCACTGGTGCGAGAAATCAGCTGGAGCAATAATATTGTCATCATGGAGAAATGTAAAGATGATTTGGAACGAGAATTTTATATACAGATGACAAAACGATATGGATGGACGAAGCGAGTTCTGACGAATTTTGTTGAGGCAAAAACATATGAAAAGTATTTGTTGAATCAGACAAACTTTGACCTTACGATTCCAGAAGAACGACGAGTACAGGCCAAACTTGCTGTCAAGGATGAATACACTTTCGATTTCGCAGAATTATCGCCTGAATACTCGGAACATGAGCTGGAGCTTGAGTTGGTTAATCATGTCAGAGAGTTTTTAACTGAAATGGGAGGAGATTTTACATATATTGGAAATCAGTATCATCTGACAGCGGGGAAAAAAGATCTGTATATTGATTTACTTCTGTTTCATCGTCGTCTTAGAAGTCTGATTGCAATTGACTTGAAGATAGGAGAATTTGAAGCGGAACACGCTGGAAAGATGCAGCTTTATCTTACCGTATTGGATGAAAAAGTAAAATTGCCGGATGAAAATCCATCCATTGGAATCATTATTTGTAAAGACAAGGATAAGACTTTTGTGGAATACGCATTAAAAAGGTCTACAGTTCCGATAGGAGTTGCCACATATCAAATAAGTGATTCACTGCCTGATAATATGAAAGAATTGCTTCCGGAGCCAGAGGAAATTATTAAGCGACTCAAGATTTTTGAGGAGGAGTGAAAACGGTTATAAGATGATGCTGCTGACTGGTGCAAAAGATGCGAAGATTTTGACTTTTTACAGGAAAGCTGGTTATAACAGTACAGACAAGACGGCATTTATTCGTTGCATTGTATCAAAATTAGCAGGACAATGGCTCCGGCCGCTGGGGGTGGAGGATGTCGTGAATATCTATAAGATGTGCCTGTAATATGCTTTTGAAGATTATTCCTTTCTGAAGTATGCAGCATGCAAAGAAAAGGAAGAGGTGTTGAGCTTGAATATTGACCGAACGAGACATTATTATGAGCAAATAGACAGCAGTGACATATGTGACTGTGCATATTGTCAAAACTATGTCAGAGAAATCAAATCCACATATCCGAATGTTGCCGAATATCTGTTTTCTTTCGGTGTTGATATTGAAAAACCGTTTGAGACAATGCCTCTCGAACCGGATGAAAATGGTTATATAGAATATGCAGGGCCTCAATATGTCGTTTGTGGAGAGCCGGATGATTTTGCGAAGACTGACATTGGTTCTGTGACTGTGGAAATTGCGGAATCACATCCATCGACGGACATGAATGAACCTCATTTTATTATTGAGATATATCCTGTTCTACTAAAGTGGGTGATGTGAGGGCTTGTTGTTATTCACAAACAAAATGTGCATAAAATGTTGCTGGGCAGGGGAATTTTCCCCTGCCCTTAAAAGTGGTGTCATAGAATTTTATGACACAAGGGGCAAGAAGGTCTGAAGTGAACGACTTTTGCGAAGCAAAATGTCGCGATTTCCGCAAAGCGGAACTCATGTGCTTACGCGTTGACTTCTGAATCGAATGTTTACATTCGAATTCATGATCTTGGGGAACCCTTGTGTCATGAACATTTTGTCGCTCGAACTATTTTATTTCGTAGTGTTATGGTTTTCAACCCGGCATCAACGTTGACTTAAGCAACGAGAAACATTTTACGGTGGACCAACCCATGAACTATTTTGCCAGCGGCATCAATTTACCGGCTGGCTTATTCATTCAGTGTCTCCAGCGCCTCCATAACATCTTCCAGCGCAAATCCAGGATCTAGTTCGCTGCTTGTCGCCGCCTGCCCGGTGGTCAGATCAAACACCGCCTGCGTATCATTTAAGATGCACGGCGCTTCGCTTTCATAGGTCTCCATGCAGAACAGATAGCTGCCGCCTTCTGCCACCGTCAGGTCATTTTGTACCGAATAGCTGTCAGATTCGCCACCGAAAATCCGAACCTGTATGGTGTCGCCGCCCGTATCTCCCTTGTACACCGTATCGATTTCTACATTATAAATCGCATAAGGGAGATCATTTTCGCCCGCTTCCTGCGAAATTTTAGTCACCTCTCCGGTAAAAATCAAATCCGCCTGTGCCACCATTTCTTCGGCATTCGCAAACCAGTATGCATCCTGGCTGGAAATCTGCGTTTTTTGCCCGCTTCCGCCGATGGAAATCCATCCTGCCTGATTCGCAATGAATGTCGCCGCGAGCAGAACTGCCAGACACGCAGCTATGCCGATTACGACAGAGAGTTTTTTCTTACTTTTATAATTTTCTGCCACGGGAAACACCTCCTTTTTCCTGCCCGGAACAGTTTCCGGGGATCCTGCCGCCTCTTCTATGTAGACAGCATCTATTTGTTCCATTACATCCAGTAAAGAATCTCCGCTCATATCAGGTCTTTCCTCCATCCTCTATATTCTAATTGGTTTATCATACTATGAAGTTTATACTGTATCCTCATGTCCCTGTCTGTTCACGGTCTGCCTTATCTCCTACGGAGAGCACTCCTTAATTTAAGAGACTCGATTATGACGGCTGCCGACATGCTCAAAATTTTTCATCAGGGAAAAAGTCTCGCACCGAAAGCGACTCGATTATGATCGCTGTCATCAAGTCTGAAATCTTTTCATTTGAAAAAGCATTCTGCACCGAAAATAACTTAAGTTATGCTTTTTTGATATCCATATTTTCAAAGCCCTCTGTTTCAAGAAATTCTCGCAGATGTTCCCGCGTACGGTGCAGCGTGGTTTTGACCTTGCTCTCCGAGAATCCATACCGTGCGGC
>JAJQBQ010000049.1:0-63732 GCA_021203205.1 Lachnospiraceae bacterium
GCTTCCGCCACAACGGCTTCCAGCGCACTGACGTCAATCTTCACCACAAGGCTGTCGATGGCCTTCTGCAGCCATGTCACAACCTGATCTACATATTCCTGATCAATCTCCTCCTCTGCAAGCTCCTCCTCTGTCATGGAAAGAATATAATTTGCTGTCTGCAGGTAATAGGAGATATACGCCTGTGACCAGCTCGCTGCTGTGTAATCAGCTTCGTCCAGGGCTTCCGCCTCAGCCACGAGCGCTTCCAGAGCGCTTAAATCGACAGAAGTATCCTCTCCGTTCACGGAAACCAGCGCGTCGATCGCCGCCTGAAGTGCCGCCAGAACTTCATCAATTTCATCCTGGTCGTCTGCTTCCCAGACACCGTTCAGGTAGCCGTAGGCGTTATCCATGGCAGTCTGAAGTGCGGTCCAGCTGTCTTCGGTGTAATCGGCGCTGCTTAAGGCGTCTGCCTCATCATAGAGCGCCTGCAGCTCGGTCATATCTACATTTTCTTTCAGCTCACTCATGTAATAGGAAAGAGTCATCACTGCGGTGTCTACTTCGTCCTGCGTCGCATCCGCATTGTCGTAGATGCCCTGCGCATACTCCACAGCCCAGCTGAACATGCCCCAGCTTTTCTCTGTGTAGTCCGCCTCGTTCTTTGTCGCAGCCTCCGCAAGGAGATCCGCAAGCTCCGTCTTGTCAACGGATGTCTCTTCATCGCCGTCGCCGTCATCACCGCTCTCGGTTACCGTAACCGTCGCAGCCAGGATGCCGACCACATTCGCGGTAATGCTGCCCAGCGAAACTGCTTCACCAAGGCCGTCATCCGTCACCGGAACCGCGTAGAGAGAGGTTCCCTTGCTGTTGTTGGCGGCAATCACCAGATATCCATTGGAGTAAAACATGGAATTGTATGTCTGGGCAGATACCGTCATATCCGTATAAGTACCCAGCAAAGTAGCGTTACCGGCAGCGCTCACTGTGGTTCCATCAGATGTCATCGGAACTTCCCAAATCGTGGCGGTGCCACTTTCGTTGTAGGCAAGGACATAGAACAGGTAGCTTACTACATTTCCATCCTCGTCCTCCTCCGTCCCCATATAGGTAACAGCCGCTACATACATATCCGCATAATCGCCCGAAAGGCCATAGTTAAAAAGTGCAGCGCCACCTGCAGAGCCGTTCGTGATGTCAACACCATAAAGGTTCGTGCGCTTCGAGGTGTGAACACCCACCAGTGTACCGTTCCCCATCGGGCTGTACGTCAGGCCGCCCAGATAGTACGGATCCGACGTTATGTTGCCATACAGTCCGGTATTGGTAACCGCAGAGGCGCCATAAAGCGCAAGGCCAAGGAGAGTGCACGAATAAATATACCCGTTGGCATGGCTCGCATAAATTGTGCCGTCATCTGTGATCGTCACGCCATAGAAATTATACGTGTCATCCGATTGGTTGACATTTCCAAGCGTTGCGACTAATGTTCCCGACGTAAGATCTGTGGTGTCGTAGGTCACAGCACTGAAATCATACGTCGATGCCGTCTTTGTGTCTCCGCTCTGAGAGTCCGTAAACGTCTCATCCGCTCCCTGCGCACGCTGCAGGACGGTGAGACTTACGCTGACGCTGGTACCTGCCTCTGCCGTTGTCGGCTGAATTCCCAGTGTGGCGAGAATCAGCGCAAGGCACAGGAAGAGGGCGACCGGCTTCTTCCAGAATTTCCTCATAAATTCCTCCTTCTAAAATTCCCGTGCTTTCCGAATATCGTGTGATATCCCTGTCTGTGACAATCTGTCGCCGACAGACCTTTCACCAGCAGTTCTTTTCCGAACTGCCCATTTTAAATCTTTTTAAGTCTTCCGACGCGATGTCATTTTTTCACATGATATTCAAAAAATCGCACAAAACCAGGTGCTTTGCACCGATTTTTGACCGATCAGAAAGGTACAAACACAAAAAACCAGGCAGTTTTCAGCCTCCTTTGGCTTAGCTTTCCATGTTACCGATACTATCCCCGGATACATGGCATAGAAGAAACTCCCTGTTTACGTGGAACCTTATCCGATTCATTCCATTATAGCCCATATCCTGTGGTATTACAAGAAAAAATTTCCGGATTTTAAGAATTTTTTTACAATTCCGTTGGCATTTCCGGCAGATCTGTGCTACATTACCTTTGTCCATTTGACCACCTCCTGTGATTATTTCGTCTGGCTTAGGACACCTTTCAAAATACGTCGCAGGAGGCTTTTGTGAACAGTTTGGGAGAACAAACCGCTATGAAAATTGTAATTTTGGAGCGTGCCAGCGTCGGCGCGGATATTGATGTGAATTTTGACGACCTGGGAGAGACAACTGTCTACCCCAACACCGTGACAGCGGACGAGGTGCGCGAGCGCGTGCGGGATGCCGACGTAATCGTGGCGAACAAAGCGCCGTTAAACGAGGATACCCTTGGCGATGCCCCGAACGTGCGGCTCATCTGCGTGTTCGCCACCGGGTACGACACCATCGACCTGGCGTACTGCCGCAAACGCGGCATCAAAGTGGCAAACGTGGTGAACTACTGCACCGGCATGGTGGCGCAGCACACCTTCGCCATGGCGCTGTATCTGTTTGAGAAGCTTCCATATTATGACCGTTACGTAAAGAGCGGCGCGTACGCCGCTCAGGATCGTTTTTCCAATTTTGATCTGCCGTTTTACGAGCTGGAGGGGAAGACCTGGGGAATCATCGGCATGGGAAACATCGGCCGCCGGGTCGCACAGATCGCGTCCGCCTTCGGCTGCCGCGTCATCTTCTACTCCGTCACCGGCAAGAGCCGCGTGACTGACTGCCCGCAGGTGAATTTTGAAACGCTCCTCGCCGAGAGTGACATTCTATCTCTGCACTGCCCGTTGAGCCCGCTCACACGGAATCTCATTGATCTCGCGGCACTGCGGAAGATGAAGTCCTCCGCCATCCTCATCAATGTCGCCAGAGGACCCGTGGTGAATAACCGGGATCTCGCCACCGCGTTAAATGAAGGTGTCATAGCAGCCGCCGGGCTGGATGTGCTGGAATCCGAGCCGATCAAAACGGATAATCCCCTCGGGCTCATTCAGGATTCCACGAAGCTTCTCATCACGCCGCACCTGGCGTGGGCCAGCGTGGAGGCGAGGCAGCGGTGTGTAGATGAAGTGCATGAGAATGTGCGGGCGTTTTTGGAGGGGCGGGACAGGAATCTGGTGTAAAGCCTATTATTAATGTTGCTTAAAGAGAAAGGATAATTTTTTATGGACAACTTTTACGGCGCAGCCGAAGGTGTGGAACGAAACGTGACATCCGCGCAAAGCAAAGCAGCCCTTTCGCTGAAAAGAATGGCGCTGCTGGGCGTTCTTGCCGGGGCGTTTATCGCGCTGGGCGGCGCGGCCTCGAGCACTGCAGCGCACAATATTGAAAATGTGGGGCTGGCGAGGCTGGTCACAGCCGTGGTATTCCCCGTCGGTCTCATGATGACCATATTCAGCGGCGGCGAGCTTTTCACCGGCAACTGCCTGATCGCCATCGGCGTGTTGGAAGAGCGCATCAATGTGAAGCGGCTCATCCGCAATCTGGTAGTCGTATATTTCTGCAACCTCATCGGTGCGCTTCTGATTGACGTTCTGGTCTGCTTCAGCGGCAATCTTGACCTCTCCGGTGGCCTCGTGGGTGCCTATACCATCAAAACCGCTGTGGCAAAGGTGTCCATCTCACCAGGGAAGGCCCTCATCTCCGGCATTCTCTGCAATATTCTGGTTTGCGTGGCTATCCTGATGGCGACCTCCGCCGCAGACGCCATCGGTAAAATCTGGGCCAGCTTTTTCCCGATTTTTGCTTTCGTCATCTGCGGCTTCGAGCACTGCGTCGCGAATATGTTCTACATACCGGCTGGCATGATGGCCGCCGCGAATGCTGACTACGTCGCGCTGGCTCAGGAAACCTACGGACTGACTGCTGAACAGATCGGAAGTCTGACCCTGAGCGGATTTTTACAGAATCTGATTCCGGTGACCATCGGAAATCTGATCGGCGGGATCCTGCTCGTCAGCCTGCCGTGCTATCTGGTGCAGAAGAAGTGGAAGGATGAGCAGAAGTAAATCTCTATCTTAAACCGGAGGCAAATATGCTTTTCCCATGTTATGAAAATCAGAGCATTCACCTCCGGTTTATTTTGAAATTTATTATTGATACAAACTCCACATGGATTTACATGTTGATACTGGCGTCATATGTTATGTCAAATCAAATTCCACCTCTCCGCTCTCCACATCATACATCGCACCCATGATCGCCACGCTCTCCAGCTCTTCATTGCCGGCAAACGCCGCGCGGATACAGGAAACCGTGCTGTTTACGTTCAGCAGGCTGGCCCGCCTGGCATCTTTTTCCGCGCCGATGGCCCGCATGATCTTATCTGTGATGCTCTTCGTATAGCCTTCCGCACCGCCCGCCATGGAGGCCGCCACCGCGCCGCACTGCGTGTGGCCCAGCACGATGACCAGCGGACAGTGAAGATGCTCTGCCGCATATTCAATGCTCCCCAGCACTGCATCGTCCGTCACGTTTCCCGCAACGCGCACGACGAACAGTTCACCGATGCCGCAGGAGAAGATGGCCTCCGGGATCTCTCGGGAATCCGAGCAGGCCACGACCACTGCGAAGGGGTGCTGTCCGTTTTTCGCCGTGTCGAGGCGGACCCGCTCTGAAATATCGCCGATCGTGTTTGTGGTATGTATATAACGCTCGTTTCCTTTTTTCAGTTTTTCGATAATTTCTTCGACTGTCATATATATCTCCATCCGTTATTCTTTTTTTCCCATCATTTCTTCCATGGTATGCCACCCGAGCACAGCGCACTTTACCCTGGCGGGCATGTGCGAGATCTCGCGGAGCGCCCCGGCTTCCTCCAGCTCGTCGATCTCTTCTTCGCTGGCCTCGCCCTTCACCATGCGCGTGAAAATGTCGGCCAGACGCAGCGCTTCTTCCTTCGGCTTTCCCACGATCATGTCGATCATGATGTCGGCGGATGCCTGCGAGATGGCGCAGCCGTTCCCCGTAAAGGCTCCGTCCACGATAGTACCGTTTTCTTCCTTTAGCATCAGGATGATGTCGTCTCCACAGCTCGGATTGATACCCTCAAGCACCAGGTTTGCGCCGGGAAGTTCGTGCTTGTTTACCGGGTGCAGGTTGTGGTCCGTTAAAATTTCATTATAAAAAGTTCCCATATCCGTTCACCATATCTTCCTTATTCCACTAAGATCGCCGTTTTCAGTGCTTCCTGTCTATACGCATATCATGACACCACAAATTCCTCCTGAAGAAAATGCTCGCATTTTCTTCAGTTACGCACTCCCAGAATCCTTAAAAGCATTCGAACCCCACTCATTTTATATTTGAATCAGCATGGTCAATACTCTATCCATACCTTTTTCATTTTAACCTCTGGTCTGAATTTTTCTCAGTTTTTTAGGTCAACAGGGTTTAATCCTCATATCCCATCAGCTTCCGAATCTTCTTCAAGCTCCCCAAAAACCGCAAAATATCCTCCTCGCTGTTATAAAACGCGATGCTGGCCCTTGCGGTGGACATCACGCCGAGATATTTTAAGAGCGGCTGCGCACAGTGATGACCGGCGCGGATCGCGACCTTGTCTTCACTTAAGATCGTAGCGATATCGTGGGGATGCACGCCGTCGATGGTAAAGCTGATGATGCCGCAGTGTTCCTCCGGCTCCTGGCTTCCCATGATCTGAACGTGCGGTACCTTCGCCATCTCTTCCATGGCAAGCCTCGTGAGTTCCCGCTCCCTCGCCTCGATGGTATCGAAACCGATGCTCCGGATATATTCGATGGCCGCCTTCAGCGCCACCGCGCCGCCGGCGTTCACCGTGCCAGCCTCAAATTTGTGGGGCAGCTCCGCCCAGGTGGCGGATTCCCTCGTCACGTACTCGATCATCTCGCCTCCGGTCAAGAACGGCGGCATTTTTTCAAGCAACTCTCTCTTCGCGTACAGGACGCCGATACCCATGGGCGCATACATCTTGTGGCCGGAAAATGCCAGGAAATCCGCATCCAGCTCCGCTGCATTGACCGGCGTGTGGGGTGCGCTCTGTGCCGCATCGATGAGAACGACGCCTCCCACAGCGTGTACCCGGCGTATCAGCGCCTCCACCGGATTCCGGCGACCCAGCACATTGGAGATGTGGGCCATGGCGGCGATTTTCGTATGCGCATTCACCGCTGCCGCGATCATCTCCTCCGTGATCGTCCCGTCCCGCTCGCACTCCAGAAACCGGAGTGTGGCGCCGGTCTGCCTGGCTGCCATCTGCCAGGGCAGGATGTTGCTGTGGTGCTCCATGATGGTGATGAGGATCTCATCCCCCGGCTTCAGTGTGGAAAGTGCGTAGCTGTAGGCCACCAGGTTGATGCTCTCCGTCGCGTTCCGGGTGAAAATGATCTCCTGTTCACTCTTCGCACCGATGAAATCCCGCACGGTTTTTCTTGCGGACTCGTATTCCTCTGTCGCCTCCACCGCCAGGTCGTACAGACCGCGCAGCGGGTTCGCATTTTTCGTCTCGTAAAAGCGGCGCTCCGCCTCCAGCACCTGCGCCGGGCGCTGTGTGGTGGCCGCATTATCCAAATATATCACATCGCTGCCCGCAAGCAGCGGAAAATCTTTCTTGTAATCAGGCATGGTTGCTTCCTTTCCTACGCCAGGCACCGCTCGATCTCCTCCCGCACCGTCTCGTCCGGGATCCCTGCCGCGACGCTCTCAATGCGCGCTCTCGCCACCAGCCGCTTCGCGTCCTCCGCCGAAATGCCGCGCGCGGCCAGGTAGAACAGCGTCTTTTCGTCCAGCTCGCCGATGGAGGCGCCATGGTTGCCCTCCACATCCTCCTCCTCACAGAGGATGAGCGGAATGGTGCGATTTACGACGGAATCGCCTAAGAGCAGAACCTCCTCGCTCTCATCACCCTTCGCGCCTTCACACCCGGCGATAAAGTCGATGGTCCCGCGGAAAATTTTTGATGCGTTATCCCTTAAGATACCGCTCACTGCCATGTTGCTGCGGGTCCGCTTTCCGTGGTGCCGCACGGCGTAGTTCATGTCCAGCTTATCGTCCGCTGCCGCCAGGTAGCCGACCTTCGATGTGAAGCGGCTCTCGGTTCCCGCCAGGTCGATGTTCACGCCGGTGTAGATGCTTCCCTCACCGAGCTCAACTCTGGTAAGCTCGATCGCGGCGTTTTCCTCGCAGATGCCGCCGATGTCGCAGAGGAACGTATCCCCGCTTCCCGGAAGCTGGATCTCGTAAAGGCGGACTTTTGAGCCCTCCTCCGCATAGATTTTCACCTGGTGGGCGAGAATACGGGAGATTTTTTCTTCTCCGCGTAATACAGTATCCCTGTCGCCGGTTTCATGGTCAGCCTTCTCCGGCGCACGCCCCGCCACGATCACCACGTCCAACGCAGTGTTCGCGTCCGCGTAAATATAGTACTTCGCAAAATCCGCATTTCCCTTCCGCGACAGACGGATCACCGCCGGTGCATCCGTCGCCCGGGTGATCTCGCTCCCGTCCTCCTCGTAATGCCACGAGAAAATCAGGTTCGCGCCGAACTCCGAAGCAATCTGCTCCATGTCCCGTCCCATGCCGGTCTCGATCTTCTTCCAGATAGCGGAGTCCTTAATATGGCGCTCCCCCATGCCCTTCGGCAGGGAGATGACCGATTCCGCGCTGCGGAACACATCCCGCACCGGGACTCTCGCCTCGTTCATTTTCAGCCAGTACCAGGTCTTCGCCGACAGCCTGTTTATTGTAATATCCAAATTTTGATCCATGCTCTTCCTCGTTCCGGAGCGACAGCGACGGAGACGATGAGAAATTGCGAAGAAACTTGTTTCTTCAGCGATTTTCTCATCTGCCATCAGGGTCTATTTGTGACGCTCCGGCACAAATAGACGTGTGAAAAATCAGCTCATCAGAGTGATTTTTCACACAATCCTCTATCGGAATTTCCTCTCATTTCTTCCATCCGGCCAAAATGCTTTCCGTTTTTTCCGCCGAATCTATCCGATACTCCCTTTCATCTCCAGCCGAATCAGGTTGTTCATCTCCACCGCGTACTCCAGCGGCAGTTCCTTCGACACATTGTCTGCGAAGCCGCTGACGATCATGGCCCTGGCATCGTCCTCGGCGACGCCGCGGGACATCAGGTAGAACACCGCATCGTCGCTGATCTTGCCGATCTTCGCCTCATGGCCCACATCAGCTGTGGCAGAGCGGATGTCCATGGCAGGGATCGTGTCGGAACGAGACTTCTCGTCCAGCATCAGCGACTGGCAGGACACTGCCGCCTTCGCGTGGGCGGCGCTCTTTGCGATATTCACCGAGCTGCGGAACGTGCTGATGCCGCCGTCCTTGGAAATCGATTTCGTATTAATATAGGAAGAAGTCTCCGCACCGCTGTGAACGACTTTCGCGCCGGTGTCCAGATTCTGGCCTTTCCCGGCGAAGGTGATACCGGTAAATTCCATCCGCGAGCGTGCGCCCTTTAAGATGGTCATCGGGTACAGGTACGACACGTGGGATCCAAAAGAGCCGGAAACCCACTCCATCACACCGTCCTCCTCCACGATGGCGCGCTTCGTGTTCAGATTATACATATTTTTCGACCAGTTCTCAATGGTCGAATAGCGCAGCTTCGCGCCCTTGCCCACGAACAGCTCCACGCAGCCCGCGTGCAGGTTCGCCACATTGTACTTCGGCGCGGAGCACCCCTCGATAAAGTGCAGGTTCGCCCCCTCATCCACGATGATGAGCGTGTGCTCGAACTGCCCCGCCCCCGGCGAGTTCAGCCGGAAATAGGACTGCAGCGGGATCTCCACCGTGACGCCCGGCGGCACATAGACAAAGGAGCCGCCCGACCAGACCGCACCGTGCAGCGCGGCGAACTTGTGGTCATTCGGCTTCACCAGCTTCATGAAGTGGCTCTGAATCATGTCCGCATACTCGCCGTGCATGGCACTCTCCAGATCCGTGTAGATAACGCCCTGATCCGCCACTTCCTTGCGCACATTGTGGTACACCAGCTCGGAGTCAAACTGCGCCCCCACGCCTGCCAGCGATGCCCGCTCCGCCTGGGGGATGCCCAGCTTCTCGAAGGTATTCTTGATATCCTCCGGCACGTCGGACCACTTCGCGCTCATCTTCGTGTTCGGGCGCACATAGGTGACGATGTTGTCCATGTCCAGCCCGTCAATGGGCGGGCCCCAGTCCGGGATCCGCATATTATTGTACGTCTTTAAGGATTCCAACCGGAACTCCCGCATCCAGGCAGGATCGTTCTTCTCCTCGGAAATCTTCTCTACGATTTCCGGTGTCAGACCGGCGCTCACCTTATAGACGTCCGTTTCCTCATTTTTTATGTCATAGATGCTTCTGTCCACATCCTCGACGTAAGTTTTCTCTTCCACGATTCTTCCTCTTTTATTTCAAAAACGCCTCGTACCCTTCCGCGTTGATCTTATCCACCAGCGACGCATCCCCGGTGGTCACCAGGCTGCCGTTCACCATGATGTGGGTGTAATCCACCGGCAGCTCGTCCAGAATACGCGTGCTGTGGGTAATGATAAGCAGCGCACCGTCGCACTCCTCACGGTAGGTCTCAATGCCCTTCGACACCAGCCGCACCGCGTCCACGTCCAGGCCGGAGTCGGTCTCATCTAAAATGGCGATGTCAGGCTTCAGCAGCATGAGCTGCAAAATCTCCGACTTCTTCTTCTCACCGCCGGAAAAACCGGTGTTTAAGCTGCGGTCGCCGTAAGACTCGTCCATCTGCAGGACATCCATGGCCGCCTTCATTTCCTTCTTAAAATTCCAGTAGCGGATGGTTTCGCCGCGGCGCTGCTCCACCGCACTGCGCATGAAGGACGCCAGCGAAAGTCCCGGCACCTCCAGCGGCTCCTGGAAGGACAGAAACATGCCCATCTTCGCCCGCTTGTCCGCCGGCTCGTTCGTGATATCCTGCCCCTTAAACAGGATGCTGCCGCCGGTCACTTTGTACTTCGGATTTCCCATCAGAACATAGCCTAATGTGGACTTCCCGGCACCGTTCGGCCCCATCAGGACGTGAACCTCGCCCTTTTGTATGTTAAGGCTGACATCATGGAGGATCTCCTTATCCGCGACCTCCACGGTCAGGTTTTTGATTTCGATTACATTTTCTGACATACTCTTCTTTCCCTGTTTCCTTCCTGCTCATTTGGCCAGTACACGTCCGGCGTAAACCAGAAAATTTCTTTCTGTAACCCGTGTGCATTATAAAAACTTTCTACCATAGTGTCAAGTTTATTTGTTTGTTTCAATCGACCTTCAAACCGCCTTCAAACCGCCCCTGCTAACTTATGCCCTGGTTAACATTTACGGCGGCACGCTTACGATCATACATTTGTTCTTTTTAAACAAACGTACCCAATTCCCACGATTTCCGTAGGAATTGGGTACATTATAACAGGTTCTGTTAAATTTTCAACCCGATAATCACTCGTATCCACCTTCATTTGTTGCACAACTTACGTGATTTTATCACCGGCTCACGCCGGTTTCTGTACGATTACCAGAATCTCTTTTGTTTTATCATCAGAAGAATTCCGATTGTCTAAAAATCCCGCTCTTGTATACACAAGATTTTTTACCACAAAACCAGCCTCATTTAAAAGCGTCCTTAACTCTTCCCCGGTATACCGCCTGTCGCGAATCACATATTCTGCCGGCATCAGGCCATCCGATTCAAACTGCTCCTTGCGATATACGATATTCTTTGAACAATCTGCAAGATAATACTCCGGTTCAAAAATATCCCCCGTCTGCTGCATTGTCTTACTCGGTTCCAGTTTCCACAGTTCTTCGGCAAGATTACGCTCATCATCCAGAATATGTTTGGCTCTCTTCCGGGTCAGTTCCATATTCATGACTGATATTGCAGCATGGCCGCCCGGCTTCAGATGCCTGTAAATATTCTGAATAATTGCTTCATTGTCTGTATCGTCCGGAAACGATCCTATCACATCGTACAGACATGTGATAAAATCAAATCGAACTCCCAAATCTATGGTTCGACAATCTCCACACAGGTATCTTTCACTCTTTTCGGAACAATGCTCTTTTGCGTACGCGATATTATCCGGCACAAAATCTACTCCGACAACCTGATGTCCCCGATTTGCAAATTTAGTACAATGTCTTCCCCTGCCGCATCCAAAATCACAAATAGATATCTCGCTGGGATTGCCAATCTGATTTAGAATATAATTCACTTCTGCCGAAGCGAATTTTTGCCACCCCTGTGATTCCCAGTTCATCCTGCCGTATGCTGATTTCAGCCTTTTTTCCGAAAACTCGAGCAGTTTTCGAAGGTGTTTATAGTCCTCCTCATCTTCCGGCTTCTGCGACTGGAAGGTAAACGCCAGCCATTCCTCGCCTTCTGCCAGCGTTCCCAAACGCCACCGGTCACCATAAAGCTTCTCTATATTTCCCGGGATCGAAGAATGGTCAACAAAAAATTGAGAGTCCACTATTGACTGCGTATCATCAATCCTGATCTCGCCCAGGAAATCAACATTGTCTTTTAAAGGCTGAATGATCTCCATGTTTTCTCTGATCACACTCGGAGTGCATTTCCGGCAGGTAGCCGCCTCCAGAACTTTGACCGTGCATGGGTTCGATGTAGCCAGCCCCCATGCTGTATAGTTTGTGAATCCCCAGATAGAAGAAAGTAAGGAGGTCGCAATGCCTCGCCCCCTGTAGGCCCGGTCAACCACCAGCTGTATTACCATGGATATTTTAACATTTTCGCCAAATTGCCTGTTCAGATAAATCGCATGACCAACAATTCGGCTGTTCGAACCATGGTCGACCGCCAGGCCAATTCGATATCCATGGCTTCCCATATAATGATTCCGATAGTATTGGGCAGACATATGCACAGTTCTACCCCGTTTATCCACAGAGGCTTTTTTGCTGTATATCCCGTAATTTTCTGAGAACAGGTGAGATATCTGATCCAGCTCTTCGTCTGACAAATGATTCATATCCCTGTCAATATATATTATATTATCCTGATTTTGCATACCTGAATCCATGGATCCCACCTCCTGACACTGTTCCTGACTGATGATTTCTTTCCTGTCAACATTGATTGGGAGAATAACACATTGCCGCTATTTTGGCAAGAAAATTAGGCATAAAAAGGAATCTGTTCATCCTGATCCAATTTGAATGGTATTCCAGTTCCTGAATAATCAGGCAGATCCTTCCATACAAAAAGCCTCACCAAATTGCCATTTTTCATTCAATCAGGTAAGGCTCTATTCTAAAATATGATGCTGAGGTCAAAAGTAACGAGCACTGAAATGACACCAAAGGTGCATTTTAAAGCTTGTAGGGGTAGTCTGCGCTTTTTTGTGGGCTATCGGCTACCCGGAGGGGTTATGTTTTATAGTAGAATAGCGGGAACCGAAGTTCATGCTTCGCATAAACTTCCAGAGCACAGAGTAATCTGTGGTGTCATCACTTTTGAGACCCAAACCAGTATTACGCCTCTTCCCTCGGTAAAATTCCTCCCGCCGACGCCCGCAGTTGTGCCATCGCGGCCCGCAGGTCGTCTGCCTGCTGGCGGTTCATGTTCGCCGGATTGGCCTTGCCCACCAGCTTCTGCAGGTGGCTGATGTCGTTCTTGATCTGTTTCTTCGTCTGCTTGTCCAGGCTCTTTCCGGCGTTACTCAACGCCGCGTCCGCCTGGCGCAGCAACGCCTCCGCCTCGTTCCGAATGTCAATGAATGACTTCCGCTCGCTGTCGCCGGCCTCGTACTCGGCCGCCTCGCGGATGGCCCGCTCGATATCCGCCTCCGACATGTTCGTGCTGGAGGTAACCGTGATCTCCTGCTGCTTTCCGGTGCCCAGATCCCTCGCGGATACCTTCACGATGCCGTTCGCGTCGATGTCAAAGGTGACCTCGATCTGCGGCACACCGGCCATGGCCCGCTGGATACCGTTCAGACGGAAATTTCCCAGCAATTTGTTATCCTTCGCGAACTGGCGCTCACCCTGCAGCACGCGCACATCCACGGAGGTCTGGAAGTTCGCCGCCGTGGAGAAGATCTGGCTCTTTCTGGTGGGGATGGTGGTGTTGCGCTCGATGAGACGCGTCGCCACGCCGCCCACCGTCTCGATGGAGAGGGAGAGCGGGGTTACATCCATCAGGATCAGCTGATCCGCCGCCGAGCCCGCCACGATCTGTCCGCTGCCGCCCAGCTTTCCGCCCTGCACGGCCGCGCCCAGGGCCACACACTCGTCCGGGTTCAGGTTCTTCGACGGCTCCTTGCCGGTGATCTGCCGTACCTTCGCCGCCACCATCGGCATGCGGGTCGAACCGCCCACCAAAAGCACCATGCCCAGATCCGCGGAGATGATACCCGCATCCGCCAGCGCCTGTCTCACAGGCCCCTCCGTCCGGGCCAGCAGGTCGGAGGTCAGCTCCTCAAACTTCTGCCGGGTGATGTTCATGTCCAGATGCTTCGGCTCGCCGCGCACCGTCGTTAAGAACGGCAGGTTGATGTTCGCCGTGGTGGATGCCGACAGCGTTTTCTTCGCCTTCTCCGCCTCATCCCGCACGCGCTGCACCGCCGTCATGTCCTTCGAGAGATCCACTCCCGTCTGCCTGTGAAATTCCTTTAAGATATAATCCGTCAGTCTTGCGTCGAAATCGTCGCCGCCCAGGTGGTTGTCGCCTGCCGTGGCCAGCACCTCGATCAGGTTATCCCCGATCTCGATGACAGACACATCGAAGGTGCCGCCGCCCAGGTCGTACACCAGGATCTTCTGGCGGTTGCCGTGATCCAGCCCGTAAGCCAGCGCCGCCGAAGTCGGCTCGTTGATGATGCGCAGAACATTTAAACCCGCGATCCTGCCCGCGTCCTTCGTAGCCTGCCGCTGTGCGTCATTAAAGTAGGCCGGCACCGTGATCACCGCATCAGAGACCGGCTCGCCCAGATAGCTCTCCGCATCTTTTTTCAGCTTCCGTAAGATCATCGCGGAAATTTCCTGCGGCGTGTAGGTTTTTCCGTCCACACGCGTTGTCACATCACTGCCCATCCGCCGCTTGATGGAGAAAAACGTGCGGCTCGCGTTCACCGCCGCCTGCCTGCGGGCCACGTCGCCCACCAGGCGCTCGCCGTCCTTCGAAAACGCCACCACCGATGGTGTCGTCCGCGAACCCTCCGCGTTCGGGATCACCACCGGCTCGCCGTTCTCCAGCACGGCCACGCAGCTGTTTGTTGTTCCTAAATCAATGCCTATTGCTCTTCCCATGATTATACCTCCGAGCCTGATTTATTCAGGTAATTTTCATTTCAACGACGTGTACTTTACCCCGTAATTGTGAACAAATCAAGTCGTGCAGACGGAATTTAGGAAACTTTAAGAATCTATCCCCGCATTCTCTCGATAAGACAGCTATGTTTCTTTGCCTTCCCTCCAGTTGCGTTCTTATCATAATTAATTCCGACAAGCAGCATATTTCCATAGCAGTCTTTCAACGCACCGCTGTAACGATTGTCATGGATCTGCCTGATCGCCGTATCTGCATCTTTATCATATTTCAGTTCAATAATCATAGCCGGTTTGTCCGTCCCCCTGCGCGGCAGGAAAGCATAATCCGCAAATCCTTTTCCGGACGGAAGTTCTCGAATAACCATATAATAATTTTTTGCGGTGTAATACGCGATATATATGGCACACGCAAGAGAGTTTTCATCATTATAGGCCAACACGGAGGTACACTCTTCGTGAATCAATTCCAATGCCTCTGCAACCGTCTCACTCTCACATCGAATCGTTGCTTTCAAAAGCTCTTCCGCCTGAGCGATTGCTTTCTCCACCGGCTTCCATACGCCGCCTTTTGCCGCCGCCCGGAACACCTCAGCCACTTCCCTGTTCGGAATATACACCTCTTCTGCCGCCCGGTCGTAGGCAAGGTATCCCAGATGAATCAGCAGCGTAAGCACATCATCCCTGTTTTCAAATGAAGTTGTGTCGTTCTTGAATGTACCGATATCCACTTTCACGCGTTGCCCGCCCAGCATCTGTATGATGGCATCTTTCAGCCCGTCAAAATTTTCACCGATATATCTTCGCAAACTCTTAAACGATTCCGTCTGTGTCCAGTAATTTCGGAATTTATGAAAATGAATCGCGCTCATGACAGAATTCGGGCTGTAAACCGATTCCACATCCTCAAAGGTATATCCGTCATACCATTGTTTCATTTCAAAAAAATCCACATGATACGTGTCACACAGAGCGCGGACATCTGTTTCCGTAAAACCGACATAATCCGCCAGAATCAGCGGGTCTGTCATCATGAATTCCATAAAATCAGATACCGCCGATTCCGTTCCGTATTTCTTGATTGGCAAAATGCCCGTCATGTAAGCAGCGGCAACCACTTTTGGAGTTATATCCTTATTCTTAAACAGACTTCTCAGGAAAAGAATGTAATCCCTTTGCAGCTGCTCATCATCCTGAAGTTCCCGAAAGAGTGCGTCCCACTCATCGATTACGAATACAAACTTCTCGTTTCCTGCGGACACAACCTCATAAAGCGCCCGCCCAAGATTTCTCTCTTCCTCATCAATACAATTCGGAAAAACCTTTCTGAGTTCTTTTATAAGAGAATTTCTGATTTCCCAGACAGCGTTTGTTCCATTTTCCTTTGACTGCGCAATGAATCCCGTCACATCAAAAGAGATAACATTATAACGATTCAGATGTTCCTCAAAGCTGTCTGCCTGTGAAATCTGAAGATCTTCGAACAGGAATCCGGAATCACAGCTTCTGTCATAGTAGGCACATAACATATTTGCGTCATAGGATTTGCCAAATCGGCGCGGTCTGCTGAAGCTGACAAGCGGCCTGGGCTTTCCGATCAGGCTATTGATGTAGGAAATCAGGCCCGTTTTGTCCACATAGATATCCTGCCTGATTTTTTCAAATCCATCGTAACCGGGATTCACATAAATTCCCATATCTCATGTCCCCCTTCTAAGTTTCCCCCATCTGTCAATTGGTACAGGGTGCCTGTTCGTTTGCTGACTCTGAAAAATTATAACAATAATTCCCGGTTTACGCAACCAGAGAAAATAAGATTTTAAGGCAGACAGCACTTCCAGTCAGGCTGCTGCTCCGTAGCTTACGTTTGAAACTCGTGGAGTGAACTTCTGCGCTCAGCAAAAGTTTCGAAATTTACCCATCGTTACATTTTTTGATACACCAATTTGAGTTTCACCGTAAAATTTCATATCTCCTTGCAACTATGAACAAATATTTTTATGTGTTGTAAAAATAATATTTTGTGCTATACTGGATGCATCTTTTATCCCGCAGAAAATGTTCGAAATAAATCTGCGGGATTCGCGGTAATCCGATATCATTCAGCGGATGCTTATGATTTGATATCGGTGAACCACTGCTTTTTTCAGGGAGCGTTTATACGGAAACAAAACCAGTTTTTACAAACTGCTTTTATGAATCATTTTCATACGCAGCTCTCATGCAGAACCTGGCAAGTGTCGTAGCGCCGGCAGATTGAGCTTGCCAAAGGGAATCGGCATAGCCGATTTCACATCTCGCATCTATTCACGGATGACCACCCATGGATAGACACACTTACGTTTCCATGCTCCGGATTGGGGGTTTTTATGATTGACAATTACAACGCATTACTGAAACCGGGCGAAGAGGAACTGAACGAGCGCCTGGAAGCCGCGCACAGCAAAATTTTCGCGCAGCAGATGCAGATGAAAGAGAAAGGCCTTCCGGTCATCGTCCTCTTCGAGGGCTGGGGTGCCGCCGGCAAAGGCAGCGCCCTCGGCCGGGTGATCCGCACGCTGGACCCGCGCTTCTTCACGGCGGTTTCCATGCACGACCCGAGCGAGGACGAGAAGCGCAAGCCGTTCCTGTGCCGGTATTTCACACAGATTCCGGAAGCCGGGCGCTTCCTGTTCATGGACTCCGGCTGGATGACGGAGGTCACCCACGATGTTTTGATGGACCGCATCGATCGCAAGGTTTACCGGGAGCGTGTCAGCTCCGTGCGCCGGTTCGAGCGCGGCCTGACGGACAACGGCTACCTGGTTCTGAAATTTTTCCTGCAGATCAGCCGCAAGGAACAGAAAAAGCGCCTGGATGCGCTGCTGGATTCGAAAGATACTGCCTGGCAGGTGGGAGAATGTGACCTGTGGGAGAACAAACACTACGACAAATGCGAGGAAGTCTTCGACATGTTCCTGGAAGACACTTCCACATCCACCTCCCCATGGTACATCGTGGATGCAAAGTCGAAAAAATGGGCGGAGCTGCAGATTCTGGAAACCATGACAGCCGGTATTGACATGGCATTAAAGAACCAGACGCTGACCGTGCCGCTCATCCAGAACACCTTCCCGCTCATCCCGATGCCGAAGCTGAAAGATGTCCCTCTGGATGTGACCATCGATATCGACGACTACCATAAAGAGCTGAAAGAACTGCAGGAGCGCCTGCACGAGCTGCACAATCAGGCTTACCGCAGGCGCATCCCCATCATCATCGCCTACGAGGGTTGGGACGCGGCCGGCAAGGGCGGCAACATCAAGCGGCTGACCGCCGCACTGGATCCCCGGGGGTATGAGGTGATCCCCATCGCCAGCCCGAAGCCCCACGAAAAAAGCCGCCATTTCCTGTGGCGCTTCTGGACCAGGCTCCCCAAGACCGGACATTTCGCCATCTTCGACCGCACCTGGTACGGCCGGGTGATGGTGGAGCGGCTGGAAGGCTTCTGCACGGAGAACGAGTGGCAGCGCGCTTACAACGAAATCAACGAGTTCGAGAAGGAGCTCTACGACTGGGGCGCGGTCATCGTAAAGTTCTGGGTACATATTGATTCCGACACGCAGCTGGCCCGCTTCACCGACCGTCAGAACACGCCGGAGAAGCAGTGGAAGATCACCGACGAGGACTGGCGCAACCGAGAGAAGTGGGATCTGTACGAGGGCGCCGTGAATGAAATGCTGGCGAAGACCAGCACCACCTACGCACCCTGGCATATCCTCCAGTCCAACGACAAGCACTACGCCCGGGTGCAGGCGCTGCGCATCGTGACAGAGGCGCTGGAGAAGGCACTGGAGAAGTAAGACCGTAAAAACCGCAGGAAAGGCAAGACGTCATCTGTCTGGTCCTTCCTGCGGTTTTGTTTCGCTGCTGCTGTTTATCTGTTTCGCATAATGAAACCGGATCCTTATAATGCGGCGCACATCAGGAAACTTTCCGATATGCAGCGCACGTCAGGAAATTTTCCGGTTGATAAGTTCTCCACCCTGTGGTAATCTTATCCTCAGAATAAACCCAAAACTTAAAGATTCCAATATCCTCCCGGCAAAAGAAAGCATTCTTCTATGAACCGCTATCAATTCGAAAAAATCTACGACCAGATGGAACAGGAATTCGGCATGGATTTTGCCGTGAAACTTCCGGGATGATTTTGATGATGCCAGGGTCGGGAAATCCAGAAGTCAACGCATAAGTACATGAGTTCCGCAAGACATTCGGATTCTCCCCGTCATTTTGAAATGGAGGTGATTTTGATGACAGACAAAAAAATGATTCCTCTCGGGCTTGAGGATTTTTCCGAAATCCGAACGGACAACTATTACTATGTAGATAAAACCGGACTGATACGCGATCTGCTTCTCGCACGCGCAAAAGTGAATCTTTTCACCCGTCCCCGCCGCTTCGGGAAATCCCTGAATATGAGCATGCTGCGCTATTTTCTGGAAACAGGCTCGGACCCGTCACTGTTTGACGGTCTGGCGATTCAGCAGGAAACTGCCCTCTGTGAAAAGTATCAGGGTCAGTATCCAGTCGTATCGATCAGCCTGAAAGATGTCGAAGGGGAAGATTTCGAAACTGCAAGACAGGAAATCGTAAAACTCATCAACCAGGAGGCATTAAGACACCCTGAACTGGCAGACAGCAATCAGCTTTCATCGAATGAGCAGGAAGATTATCGGCTTCTAAAGGAAAAGAACATGGACAACGGTACACTGACCGGATGTTTGAAATCCTTTACCATGCTGCTCGAAAAGCATTACGGCAAAAAGGTAATTCTGCTGATTGACGAGTATGACGTTCCTTTAGCAAAGGCAAATGATAAGGGTTATTACGATAAGATGATCGATTTGATTCGACCCATGTTTAACCAGGCTCTTAAGACGAACAGCAGCCTGTTCTTTGCTGTTCTGACCGGATGTCTGCGTGTCTCGAAGGAGAGTATTTTCACCGGACTGAACAACCCCAATATCATTTCGATCACAAAAGTCCAGTTCGACGAATATTTCGGATTCACAGATTCCGAAATTCAGGCTCTTCTGGAATATTATGACCGAAAAGAAAAATATGACATTGTGCGGGAATGGTATGACGGTTATCTGTTTGGAAACACAAAAGTATATAACCCATGGGATATCATCAGCTATCTCTACGATTTAAACTGGAATCCCGATGCTGTGCCCCAGAATTACTGGTCCAACACCAGCGGCAACAGCGTGATTCGAAAGCTGATTGAGGACTACGGGAACAGCCAGACGAAAGATGAAATTGAAACTTTACTGGCAGGCGGCGAGATCGTGAAGGAGATCCGCGAGGATCTGACCTATAAAGATATCTATGCCTCTATCGACAATCTCTGGAGCCTGCTGTTTACCAGCGGCTACCTGACCTTAAAGGAAATGCCATCCAGCCAAAGCTATACGCTTGTGATCCCAAACCGCGAAGTAAGCAATCTGTTCGCGGAGCAGATCATGAGCCTGTTCCGCGAAAGGCTTGCGGAAAACAGCGATGCCCGCAACCGCCTCTGCGATGCCGTGGAAGCCGGCGATCAGAAAACATTTGAACAGGCATTTGCGGATTACCTGGACGACACCATCAGCCTCCGCGACACTTTCGTACACAGGGAGCGGAAGGAGAATTTCTATCACGGCATCCTCCTTGGCATCTTTTCCTGGCGCGACGGCTGGGTTTCCAGATCCAATCAGGAGGCCGGCGACGGCTTCGCCGATATCCGGGTTCTGATCCGGCGCAAAAGCATCGGCATCATCATCGAGATGAAGTACGCGGAAAACGGGAAGTTCACGGATGCGCTGGACGAGGCGGATAAACAGATTGATCAGGAAAATTATGAACATGAGCTTGTGAAGGAAGGGCTGTGCACGATTTTTAAATACAGTGTGGCCTGTTATAAGAAATCCTGCCGCGTTCGATGCAGGAAGGAAGAGTTTGAGATTGCGGAATAGTCCGATGGCAGGAGTTAAAAACACACATGAATGCGGAAGCTTGTTTCCGAATTCATGTGTGTTTTAACTCCTCACTCCAGCCCTTCCAGATCAATTCTGTAGATGATATCCTCTGCCTTCTCTTTTTCCAGGCACATGATCATATAAATCGGAAAATACGTAACCACACCATCTGTCGAAAGCCGATCCGTGCAGAATACGTAAGCCTCCGGGAAATTATATTTTTCGATTGCAGCTGTCATGGCGGAGTGCCGTTTGTAAGATTTCCCCGATTTAATTTCGAGCGGAATCACCTGCCCCTTTTTCTCAATCACGAAATCAAGTTCTCCCATTTTTTTGCTTCGGTAATAATACAGTGCAAACCCGTGACAATGGAGTTCCTGTGCCACGGCATTTTCAAAAATCGCCCCGAAATTAATATCTTTTTCGTGCTTTAATATCTGAACCTGTATTCCATCCGCATACATGCTCGCCAACAGCCCCACATCCGAAGCAAACAATTTAAAAAGATTCGTCGCCCGCGAAAGGATCAGGGGTGATTTCGGTTCATCCACGCAGTATGTCGGAAGCGCAACTCCTGCGTCTTTCAGCCAGAGGAAACTGTTTTCATATCGGGAAAAAATCGCCCTCTCGTTCAGTTTTTTCATAATAAAGCGTTTATTTTGACTGTTCAGCTCACCGGGGATCAGGCTGAAGATTTCAGCCAGATACAGTTTTCTGTCCGGATCATATTTTGCGATATCCTGCTTATATAGTTCACAAATATATTCCTGTGTCTGTGATACTCTGCGCAGATTGTTTGTCTCCAGATATATACGCACAGCCTCCGGCATTCCTCCCACGATCAGGTACAGCCAGAACAGCTGCATCATCTTCTCATGGACCGTCTCTGTCACCGGGCTTTTGGCCGAAAAGCATTCAAAAACATGAGCTAATACTGCCTCGCTGACACCGTTTGCCCTGCAAAACTCTTCAAAATCCAGAGGGAACATTTCAATGATGCCCATATAGCCCACGGGGAGCGAACGGATTGCATTCATTTCCACCCCCAACAGGGAGCCGCTTAAAATATACCGATAGCTCCCCTCCTCCACAAGGAACTTGATAACCGTCAGTATTTCTTTGCATTCCTGCACCTCGTCCAGGAAAATGATGGTTTCCCCAGGAATCAGATCCTTTTGTGATAGCGCCGAGATACTAAGCAAAATCTCTCTGCTGTCGTGTGCGGCAGAGAAGAGTTCCCTCGCATCCTTGTTTTCCAGGAAATTCAACTCCACAAAGCCGGGATTTATCCCGGCTGCCACACGGCGGATGGAAAAAGTTTTTCCTGTCTGCCTCGCGCCCGTTACAAGAAGCGCTTTATTTTGATTATCTTCGAAAAACCTTTCTATTTCCTTTTCAGCTTTGCGTAAAATCATATGGCATGTCTCTCCTTGCACTGTTCTTTTGTGCCATATTGTAACATATGCTTTGACTTTTTCCAACCCTGTTTTTCTGTATTTTTGTGTTTTTCCGGCTTATTATGAAGAAATTTTTTGTGCTTTTCCAGCTTGATGCGGCGAAAATTTCTGTGCTTTTCCAGCTTGATATGGTGAGAAATTCTGTGCTTTTCCAGTTTGATATGGTAAGGAATTCTGTGCTTTTCCAGTTTGATATGGTAAGGAATTCTGTGCTTTTCCAGCTTGATATAGTTTGAAACTGCGGCATCCAGCTTGATACAGTGAGAGATTTAGTGCTTATACGGTGAGGAATTTTGTGCTTACAGACAGGAACGCCCGGAGCATGCCCTGCTCATGGCTTTTGATCCATTTACCAACCTGCTTTCCTGGCAATCCATTCTGGAAGAATCCGGATTAGATAGCGTGATGCACGACCTGTCGGACAAAGAATATCTGCGCAATTTCTATAAGGAGCCTGTTATGTGCCTTCTGCGGATCAGGGATTCTGTTGATCTGATGCTGAAGAAAAACGGTTCCGATGGGTATTTCGACTTTATCGAAGCATATATGGAATGCCATATCAAGGGTGAGGACATGAATTTTGCCGTGAATTTCCGGGCCACCTCCGCATCATCCCCTTTTTCACAAGAAAGGCCTGCTCTGCCATTTCTGCAAGAGACTGATCTGTCTTCGAATCTGAATAGAATTTCTCAAAATGCGTGACTGAATATTCCTGCCGCAGTCGCACAGCCTTTTCTTTTCCCCGGCAATTTTCTCCTTCAAACCGCCCGGTATGCGGATCAGCCTTAGATGCAATGAGACAGGTAATTCCCAGCCTGTCACAAATCGGTCTAAGCAAAAATTCCGGTGATGCCGATATGATGATATCTTCATCCCGATGCTGCGCCAGGTACCAGCCGTACACTTTCCGCTGATTTTCGTCCCAGAATGTTTCGACAAGCTCCGAAGAATTCACAGCGGTCAAAAAACAAAAGAACCGCTCTTTCATCTGAGTCTTGTCAATTATTCCGCAAAGATATAGAAAGACTCCACCAAATTGCGTCGGCAGAAATTTTACAAGCGAAGGCTTCTTTTTCAAAACATAGAAATAAAAATCTATTGAACTATCACCGCGATAGATTGTCCCGTCAAAATCATAAATATTCATCTGAATTATATAACCTCGATATTTTCAATCCGATGCATCCTTTCTAGGATCGCGCTGAAACCTAATCGATGCCCTCCCTTCTGTCTCAAAATTTGTATCATTACATATCATGTTAAGAATACAGTATCACGAACATCAATACCAGATATGCTCCGCAGAGACACAGCAGTATCCTGTCACTCAGCAAAACTTCCACCGGATCTCCATCCGAATCCCCCTCAATGTCCAGACTGTATTTCATTGTTATTACAAGAACCAACGGCACAGTAAGAACAAGACGCGTGCTCCCATACATTCGCATTGTATTCTCATCCATACTCCAAAGCGCATAGAAAACATTCGCAAGCGCCAGACACATATACATATTTTTGTCCAGGAAACTGGATGGATAAGATTTCAGCACATCGCGCGTACTTCCTCCGCTCCGATCAAGTTCATTCCGCCGTTTCCCCAGCGAAAAATAAAAAGCCAAAGAGATCACGGTCAGATAAAGCCAGTTTGAAACCGTAATTCCTGTTACACACGCTCCATAGACAATCCGTATCAGAAATCCGGAAACCAGAATAGAAATATCCAGAATCGGTATGTTTTTTAGTCCCAGACTATACAAGATATTCAGTACAAAATACAAGGCCAGGAGCAAAGTGGCATCCAAATGAAAAAACAGCCCATTGCATACAGAAGCCGCAATCAACAAAATAACAACCAGCATCACCGCATTTTTCACAGACACAGTTCCATTCGCGATTGGCCTGTGACACTTCGAAGGATGCTTTCGGTCTTTCTCCCTGTCACGGATATCATTAATTATGTAAACTGCGGACGATACCAGGCAAAAAGCGGCAAATCCGGCAAGACCGGCTTCTGTTTTTTCCAAATTGAAAATCTGGCCACCGCAGATCAGTGCGGCAAATACCAGCAGATTTTTTATGTAATGATGCACGCGCATTAGTTTCAGATATTTTTTCACTTTCGAGTCTCCTAACCATGTTCAAATGAGTCCGAAGAAATTCTGTAGGTTCTATAAGAATTTAAACCGGGTAATAAGCGATCGCAAAGCGCACCATCTCCGCAATTGCGGGAATATTGTACAGAGACATTGCAATCGCAGCCACGATGCCACATACTGGAGCCAATACTTTTACTTTGATTCTTTTTCCTGCTGCCTCTATCAGCTGGTAAATCAGCATGCAAAATCCCCACCCGAAGTATAGTGCATAAAGAATAAGGCCGTTTTCTGCCGTTCCCCATCCCAAAAGTATTAGCATTACAGCCGAAAAAGCAACCCATCCGCCAGCAACACGACTGCTTATCTTTTTTCTGTTTACCCACAGACTGACTATGACAAGAGATAACATCGCCACTCCGAACAGATCAACGCTATTCGTCGGCATCTGCCGCCAGGAGATCAGCCCTTTTTCTGAAACATTCAGACCCGCATCCGGCGCAAGAAAACAGGAGCGAACAAAAGCAGTATACTGAAACAGGCGAACCTTAAGCGAAACTGAACCTCCCGCAAACCCCATGAGCGAAGAGATTTTTGACGTTAAACAATAAATCACATCAAATCGGCAGAATGCCAACATAAGTGCAAAAAATTCCAGACCGCGATTTGCCATACCGGCAATCCATTCTTTCAACCCTCTTGTTGGCCTTTCCCCCGAATCCGCTGCCAGCAGCACCAGACTGGTCAGCAGTGTACCTCCCGCGCCATAAAGTGCGAGCCCTGGGCATCGCCTTTTTTCAGCAATCAGATAAACGCAAAGCATCAGCCAGAAATATGCTACGATATACTGCTCCATCATCAAAAGAAACAGAGGCCAGGTGTAAGTGCCACAGAAAAAAATCATGAAGCAAATCCGTTTCACGGCATCAAGTTTCATTGTTCTGGCAAGCAGATAATTCGCGAAAAAAAACAGAATGATCTGCACATAATCAAGCAGAATGGCCTTTGTAGAAGCCAGAATTGGCAATATTTCTACAAGGAGATAAATAAATCCCATAAATGGCGCAGAGAAAACAGCAAATAACGGCTGCCTGAGATCATTCTCCTCGTTAAGCAACGATACCCAGGCATATCCTTTTAACAGACTCGGGGAATCACTGGTATAGATCACGTCATAACTGGCTTCTGTTCCATAAAAAGCCTGCGTTTTAGAAAAAACAACACTGACGAAAACTGCAGCCGTCAAAACAAGAACCGCGTAGACAAAAATTTCCGACTTCCTGACTCCATCCGTCAGGCTTGTACCCTCAACAGCCTTTTTAAGTTCCGTCCAGAAAAACAACAGACATACATAAACAAAATACAATCCAATCACTGCCCCAAAAACGCCAACAACAAAGAGTATATCGAGTGATCCCGGAAGAGCTGCGTTCAGCGCCTGTACTTTTGATGACACGCTCCAATCGCTACGAAAAATTTTCAGCCCGCACAGACAAATTCCGGTCGCTGTCAGTGCCGAAAAGACTTTTAAGGGAACCGCTTTCAGGCTTGCGTATTTCCGGACAGAAGGTACCTGTGAAGAAACAACCACAGTGCAGGCGAGCGCGATCAGCAATCCCAGCAAATATCCAACTGTAAGGTTGGAATGCAGACAAAAAAAAGCTGCTGTCGAGAGGAGGAAAAACCAGTTTGCTTTTATGTTTGCGACAGCTTCTTTTTTATTCTTAATCGGCAATCTTTCTTTCAACAGTCCCGTTGCTTTTTCAATCACAAAAGCAGAAAAAACATACAGCGCATATGCACCGACTGCACATCCTGCCGCTCCGGTAAGCGTCAGAAGCCCCCGCGTGGACAGGTGTAAGATTGAGGCTAACGCAGCCACTTTCCGAGATGGCAACCAAGTGGAGAAAAAAGAACTCAGACCCATAGACTCCAGCAAAATAGTAACCAAAATCGCGGCCCCACTTTTAACAAAGCCTGTCCATTGCTTCCTTACATGCTTCACATCAAACCAGACACATACCATCACAGCCGCAAAGAACGCGATTATGCACAAAACTGCCCCAAGCAGAGACGGTGTGACGAAAAGGCAAAGCGCAGCTATCATCGAAAATAGCAAAACAGAATTCTCCCTTAGCACAGTCAGAACTCTAAAATTAGTCTCTTTTGTCATTGAAAAGCTCCTCTCTCCCCCATACGCATCTGAATAATCAATGCCGTACATCAGAACACTATTATAGTATTTTTGTCCACTATTATAATACACATTCGCGGTAAACTCAACTAGGAAATGAGGTGAATTTTAGTGGATTTTGGTTCAAAATTAAAATATCTGCGTACCAGCTCAGGAATGACACAGAAACAGCTTGCCGAAAGAATCGGAGTTACAAAATCTGTAATCTCCTTTTATGAACTTCGGGAACGTACGCCCTCCCCTGACGTGTTGATTAAACTGTCCGATATTTTTCGTGTTTCTACGGATTATTTGCTTGGAATTGAACGCAATGATTCTGTAGATATCAGTGAACTGACAGAAAAAGAAAAGAACATTGTCCGCGCCCTCGTCGCGGCATTAAAGGATAACCACAACTGATCACTTTTTGTTACCGTGTATGTAATCGAGCAGGATCGCGTTCGATGTGAGCCGAACAATTTCCTTATGCATCCCGTGTGCAAAAAAACTCTATGGTCACGCTGCTGCATGCCATAGAGTTTTTCGCATGATATGATTCAGGTGTCCGAAACTAATCCCTTTTCGTAATCACGTGTCAATTCCCGGTATCATTCGGAGCAATCACTTCTGATTAGTAAATGTACGGGTTGGATTTTACTCCTCCCCCAGGATCACCTTCGCCTTCGAATATTTCCTCCGCCACCGTTCCAGCTGCTCCTCCGGAATATAATCGCACCCGGCGAAACGGGTCTCGTCCGAATTGTGTGCAAGATCCGCCAACTTCACCGCCTTCGCCACCGGATTTCCGCTTAAATTTCGGATATAATCGTAGTAATCCGTCCCCGGCTCCCGCGTCAGCAGATGCAGAGCCTCGATGACTTCCTCCGGGAACTCCTCAGCCAGCTCCTCCATGCTCATCTGCGTGTCCTCCACCACATCGTGCAGCAGGGCAACGCAGGTGGCCGTCTCGTCCGTCATCTGCTCCGCCATGTGCAGCGGGTGAAAAACGTAGGGGATTCCGGCGCGGTCGTACTGTCCCTCATGTGCCTTGTACGCAAGTCTCAGCGCCCTGTTTGTCAATTCTGTGTAAATCATGTCGTTACCTCCTCGAAATGTAGTTGCTCACAACCATATTTTTCTCGCAGTATTTGTTGATTTTCATCGTTTTCGTTCATTTCTCACGATCTTCGCGGATTTCTCACAGTCTTTATTGACCCATGGGCTCCCGTTGTTTTCTCACTTTCTCCGAAGGATGTTTTTTCTTAAAGTGTTTTTCGATTATCCGCAGGTTTGCAGACTAAAATCTCTTTCGCATTATATCTGCAATATGTTTTCTATTGTAACATCTGTCCCGCTTCGTTTCAATCAATTTCTGCAAATGTTTCCGTCCTCAAATGTAACATTCCTGTAAAATTTAATTCACCCACTTTACCAAAGTAGGTTCTCATGATATATTCCATTCGATGTCCCATTTTCAACAGACAAAATGGATACAGAACGAAAACTGATCCTAGGATTGTTCGCTCTTTGCACAGCACCTGCGACGCATGCGCTGCTTTCCGGCAGAATTTTGGTTCAAGTGTCAAAAGACTTCTCCCTCGACACGCTTGTATGTCAACGCAGGGAAGACCTTATGACAATGAACTAACATTTGATACCCGAGTCAATTTTATGGCAAACAAGAAGGAGAAAAAATGTTAGAAGTTACCCAGCTTACAAAAAAATATGGCAAAACCCTCGCCGCCGACCACGTAACCTTCGCGGTGCCGTCCGGCAGCATCGCGGTTTTGCTGGGGCCCAACGGAGCCGGCAAGAGCACGGTCATCAAATCCGTTATGGGCTTTTTAAAGTATGACGGCAATGTCCACATCGACGGTATGGACAACAAAAGCGTTGAGGCCAAACGCGTTCTTGGCTATATTCCGGAGATTCCCGCGCTATACCCGAATCTCACGGTGTACGAGCATATGGAATTTATCGCCCGCGCGTATCGGTTGAAAAATTATAAGGAGAATATTGAGTTTCTGTTAAACCGCATGGAGCTTTTTGACAAGAAGGACAAATTCGGCGACAGCCTGTCGAAAGGCATGCAACAGAAGCTGAGTATCTGCCTGGGACTCTTGCCGCGCCCGCGCTGTATTTTGTTTGATGAGCCGATGATCGGTCTGGATCCCCATGCCATCCGCGAGCTGAAAAACATCTTTAAGGAGCTTCGCGATGACGGCTGCACACTTTTGGTCAGCACCCACATGATCGACAGCATGGAACAGCTCTGGGATCAAACCATTATACTGAAAGAAGGACACGCTGTCGCTCAGGTTCGTCGGGGCGAGATGGATAACCGCTCGCTGGAGGATTTCTTCTTCGAGGTAACAGAAGGAGGCACACCATGATTCGCCTTCTTCTATACTATGTACCGCACACGCTGAAGAACATGATCAAAAAAGCCTGGAAAACCTGGCTCGTTGTCGGTGTCATCATCCTCGCCTTCTTCGCTTTCACACTGGGGAGCTCTCTTTTCTTCGATGATTTTGACGAAGACTATGAAGATGATACATGTACTACTGAGGAAGGAAGCTCTGCGTCATCGGATGTCGATATTTCAAATGAAGATATTTCTTTCTCGAATAACGATACTTCAGGCGGCAGTAATCTCTCCTCGGATAATGACTCAGACAATGATTATTTATCCTCGGATGTCGACTCAGGCAGCGGCAATTCATCTTCAGATGATAACTCAAACGGCGATGATGCTTATGAAGATGATGAGATTGAATACACCGCCGAGGATATCCGCGAGATCAAACTCGTCGTGAAGTCTGTCATCGCCCTCGTGCTGTTTCTCTTCCTCCTGTGGGCCGTCGACAAAGGCCAGCAGAACGGCGCGGAGATCTTCACCATGGCTGATGTCAATCTGCTGTTCGCCGCGCCGCTGAAACCGCAGTCGCTTCTCATGTTCCGCGTGATCCTGCACATGGGAGCGGTCATCGTCGGCTCATTTTACCTGATTTTCCAGATACCGAACCTCGTCTTAAATATCGGCATCACCGCAGGCGGGGTCTGTGTGATTATCTGCGCGTACCTGATCGCCCTTGTCACCGTCCAGCTCGTGCGAGTATGCTCCTACACCTTTTTTGCGACCCACTCCGCACTGCGCAGGTATGTTTCACCGGCGACAAAGCTGCTCGCGGCTGCCGTCTTCCTCCTGTGCGGATTGACTTTCCTCACCTGCGGGCGCGACCTCTTCCGGGCCATGGATCTGCTGTTTGGTTCCGGCTGGTCAAACTGCATTCCGGTCATCGGTTTTCTGAAAGCAGCTGTCATGTATGGGGTGGACGGAAGTTTTCTGAGGTCCGTTCTTTTCCTCGCGCTGTCTGTCCTTTTTCTGGCTCTGGTCGCAGTTGTCACCTGGCGGATGAAAGCCGACTTCTATGAGGATGCATTCACAGGCGCAGCAAGGCAGCAGGAGGCGCTGGCTGAGATCGCGCCCGCGTCGGGCGGCAGCACGGTGGCGGTAACCAATGTGGCCGTGACGGAGGAGCAGCGAAAGAAACTGCAGAAAAAACGGGAGGCTGCGGAAGCCCGCGCGTCCCGCAAAGCCTTTGCGAAAGGCCTTGGCGCAAACGTTTTCTTCTTCAAGGCGATACACCTGCGGAATCGAAATGCCCGACTCGGCATTTTCACCGATACAGCCTCTTTTTACCTGTTCCTGATGGTAATCGTTTCCCTATTCGTGCGGCTTCTCGCGGAGTCAGACAGCTTCATCGCCCCCGGCGTGATTGTCTGCATCTGCGTCTACTTCCGCACCTACGGCAACCCGATCGCCTCGGAGCTTTCGGAGCCTTACCTCTACATGGTGCCGGAATCGGCGTATTCGAAGGTCGCCTTCTCCTTCCTCGCCGGATCCGTATCGGCGGCCCTGGATCTTCTTCCTGGCTTTGCAGCAGGCTTCCTTATTCTGGGCTCACTGCCGGATGCCCTCGCCTGGTATATCTTCGCGGTTTCGATTGACTTTTGCGCCTCCGCCTGGGGGCTGACCCTGGGGCTTGCCCTTCCGGACGCGATCCCTGGAGTCCTCCGGGCATGGCTGGAGCTTCTCTTAAAATTACTGACGTTCTTGCCCTGTCTTTTCGTGGGGCTGCTGTTCGGTGTATTTTTGGGAATCGACGCGGCGCTTTTTGTCATTGCCGTCCTTGATTTTCTGATTGGCACGGGTGTCGGATCCATTGCTCCGGCATTTCTGAGGATGGAGAAATGACAGGATTTTCGAAAATTCTCCTGATCCAACTTAAGGAATCCCTGATACGCAGATGAGACATTCAGATACATGGATAAAACAATCTCACCCTGTGTTCTGAATATCCGCAGGGAATATTTACCATTTTGTCAAAAAGAAAGACAGGTGTCTGTCACCTGTCTTTCTTTTCTAATATCCGTTTTACAATACTGTCTCTTCCGTTTTCGAAGAAAAAGAAGAAAAATATACTCCATCGCAGCAGACGACAGGATTTCGTTGTATGTTCCCTTTTCCTATGGTTCTATGCTTCCGTTGCCTTTTTGGCCTCTTTATCCTTTTTCTTTCTTCCGCCAAACAAAATCAGGAAAATAATCAGAGCGATCATCGCTGCAATTCCCACAACCGTGCCGACAAGAAGCGGTGTATTTGTGTAGAAGCGTACCCATGCGCTTGTAGTCACATAGAAACGTTCGATCGATGTCGTCTGTACATTTCCGGCTTCATCTGTCGCCGTAATGGTGACGGTACGGACCGAATTACTTTCCGATATCGAAAAGGCAAAGTCTCCGTCCTCATCCACAATCGCCTGAAGTTCATCTCCGGACCAGGCCGCAACCTCAACGCCGTCCAGTTCTACCGTAATTGAGGCAAGGTACATATCCTTGATCTCCATGACCACTTCATAGTTCTCCGAATTGTAGGTTCTTCCGGACTCAAGATTTGCCACAATGATTGTCGGCTTTGTATTGTCCACAGAGAATTCAATATCGGATGCCTTCGTGTCAAGTGTGTTCACAGCCTCATTTCCCGCGCTGTCCGTGGAAAAAATCTGAACGCTGTAGAGTCCGTCATCCTTAAATGCGGCTTTATAAATTGTGTAAGTATAATAATACCACCCATTTTCGCCGACTTCGTAAATAATTTCGTAATCTACGCCTTCCGTCAAAACAATCGCTTCGCCATTCTTATACAGGGTAATCACGATGTCGGAAAGTTCATTCGGGTTAACCTCGCCGATTATCAGATCATCCATACTGTCCGCCGTGAGATACGCACCATTGAGATTTGCAATCGCGCTGAGATCATAAGTTGATCCGTTGCGGTTAACCGAGAAGACAATCGCTTCCTGCTCCGTATTGCCGGCCATATCCGTCGCGGTTACGGTCAGATCATAAATGTCATCTGTCGCAATATTCTCAAAGGCGAATGTCTGTCCGTCCGTGATATCGGCTATCGTATAGGAATACTCTTCGCCATAGCGCCTGCCAACAAGCTCAATCACAATGTCGTTTACGTTGTAGTTCGTATCGGTAACCGTGATAAACGGTTCGACATCGCCTTTGTTTGCAGACTCATTTTCCACGCCGGCAATCGTAATCTCCGGAAAGATTTTGTCAACATAGAACGTATCCATGCTGTAATCCGCCGCATCGTTTCCGGCCTCATCCGTAAACGCGATGTCGAAGGTGTAAAGTGCATCGTCTTCAAATACGATTTCTGCAGTCCTCACATCCCCTCTCGAACTCCATGTCGGAGTCACCGCCATGGTGCTGCCGTCCGACGTCACTGTGACTGTAACGCGGCTCGCATCGAAGTTATGCTCTGTGATCGTGATAACGGCCGTCTGCACGTCCTTATAATAATTATCGTTTTCCGCATTGCTGTTTCTGTAGGAAACCGATACTGCCGGGATCGTGCGGTCAATTGTAAAGTGATCGCCCGCCACAGTCCCGGTCGCAAACGCCACGCCGGATGCCTGATTTCCGCCGTCATCTTCGCAGGTGATTTCGAAAGAGTAAACACCGTCCGTATCATACACGATAGTCGCTGTCCACTGTGCGTCATCCCCATTTCCGGTTCCGCTGCCAGTCTTCGAGAACCGACTCATCGTCGGAATATATGTACCGTCTTCATTCACGATCGTTACCGTCGCGCTCTGCTCGTCAAAGTTTCGCTCTGTGACTGTGATTGTCGCCGTACGCGTCTGATTGAAGTAATCCGTATAATCCGAATCTGACGAATTGTTATCGTACGAAATCAGGATTGTCGGCGCGGTTACATCAATCAAAAATGTTACGTTCTTCTGCGAAGTATTGCCCGCATTGTCCTCCGCGTAAACGATGACCTCCACTTCATTGCTGTTGTTCGCCTGAGCATTCACCGCGATGCTATCAGAGATACTCTGCTGCAACTGACTCTGCGTCGGATTTTCCGTTGTAAAGTCGAACAGTACTCCGCTGCCCGTCAGCACGCCAAGACTGTAAATTTCGTATGTTACTGATTTCAGGCCGGAATATGTGCTTCCGCTCGTTGGGTCAGTCACAACGACATCCACCGTCACATCTTCGGTATAGTAGCCGTCGGCCGGCTGTGTCAGAGTGATCTCAGGCGCCAGAGTTTCCTCCACCGGGAGAGTTTCATCCACGATCAGTCCGTCTGTACTGATATACGTGTAATTCCCCGCGTAATCCCTGATCTTTAAGTAAATCGTAAACTGCTCATCCGAAGTAACCGAGAAGTTTCGGAAGGATGACCATGCCGAGCCGTCAAGACTGTCAAGACTGCTCTTTGTCATCGCGATTGTGGACGCAGTCTTGTAATATTCAACCGATTCGACCGGAGATGTCACGTCGCTTTGTTCACTTGTAACCGTAATACCGGTCTTCGAGTAGAATCCGAACGTCAGTGTCCTGACCAATGTGGACGAGTTGCCCGTGCTTCCCTCATTCGAAGTCCATGTAACCGTGCCCGTCGGCGAAGTCTTGTCAACCGTAAACTGATACGGTGCCACGGAGGTTCCGGTGCTGATATCGGTCGCGGTGTTTCCGGCCGCATCCGTATACGAGATAGCGAATGTATAATTCGCATCCGCCGAATAAGTAATCGTGGCTGTATGCGTCGCCGCATTCTCATCCGAGCCTTCCACAGTCTTCCATGCACTCAGCATATTGCTGACAGATATTCCGGAAACAGTGTTTCCATTCACATCTGTAGCGGTAATTGTGATATTCACATCGTCCGCGTCAAAATGATCCGTGCGCTCTGTAATCACGATTGTCGCGGTTCTTGTTGCGTCGAAATAGCTGCCGTTGCGAGCCGTATTGTTATCGTAAGAAACAGCAATTGCAGGCGCTGTCACATCAATGTCAAGATCAATGGAGCTTGTCGTTGCGTTCCCCGCATTATCCACCGCTGTAACAAATACAGTCACGTTGCAGCTGTCATTAGCCGCCGCGTCCACAGAAATCGTGCGGCTAATTTCGGAAATCAGATCGCTTAAGGATGCTGACTGGTCTTCATCCGTGTAGCTTACCCATGTGCCTTCCTGCGTCGTCTTGCCGTTGCATTCCACCCACCAGTTTACGCTCTTTAATCCGGACCAGCTGCCGCCCGCGATATCGGTCACATCCACATCTATGGTAACCGTTTCGCCGTTTTCGAGACCATAATATCCGTAAACACCGTTCACTTCATTGCCAACCTTTGGAGTCTCCGCTGTGAATGTAATCAACGGTGCTGTTTTGTCGACGATATAACCGTCCGAATCCACGTAAGTCACATGACCTGCGTAGTCAGTGATTCTCATGTATACCGCAAGCTGCTCATCCGTGCTCTGTGAAAAGATCGTTGCATGGGACTTGAGCTCGTACGGATTTGCGACATTCGTCCAGGCAGATTCCGCAAGCGCGTTCAGGGTCGCCACCGTGTAAACCGGATCCGTTTTCGATGTCACAAAGTAATCTACACTGACCGGACTGGTTGCATCCTCCGCATACACAGAAGCGCTCACCGAACTGTTACTGAAAAGATACCAGCCAAGAATACTTCTGAGATCATCCCAAGTATTGTCCGAAATTGTCACCGCCCCCAGCGGACTCACGGTATCCACAACGAAATCATATGGTGCCACAGATCCGCCGACATCCGGCTCCTTATTTATGTTGCCTGCCTCATCCGTATATTCAACCGCAAACGTATAATTCGCGTCCGCGTTGAATGTGATATATAAGGTTTGAGTCGCCTCGTCCTCAATCAGCGTGCCGTCAGTCCGATAGCTTTCGACCGTTGTCCATGTATATGTAGAATAATCGATCGTAAGTGTGCCATCGGTATTCAGCATATACGGGATCACATCTCCGTCCCCGTTGGTAATAATCAGCGGACTTTCAATTGACTCGCCATAGGCATCAACCGCTGTGACTGTAAACAATACGTCAGAAGCGTCAAAGTGATTGGTCCGCTCTGTGATCTTAATTTCCGCCGTGCGCACCGCATCGAAATATTTTGCATTCTTCGCGTCATTGTTGTCATAGGAAACAGCAATTGTCGGTGCTGTCGCATCAATATCAAGCGCGACAGATGTAACATATTCATTCCCCGCGTGGTCGGTCGCTGTCACGGTAACAACAACGTCGCTATAATTATAAGCAGCCGCCGAAATCGTAACCTCTGCCAGTACTTTTGTCACAAGCCCGGTTAAAATATCACAGGTTTCGGTTCCCTCAAAATTATCCGCTCCGGCCATTTCTTCGGAAACGTCGTCTGCAAACAGGTAAGTATAGATATCGTTAATTTCTCCGTCTTCACTTGACACCGTATAGCTAATGGCAGCCAGGCCGGATTCGCTGCCGCAGCCCTCAGCAGCCGGATCTTCAATCGTGAAGCTGAGAACCACATCCCCGTAAAAGCAGCCCATGACATCGTCATTCCCGTTTTCCGCAGCCGGATCTGTTTCGACATCTATGTCGATCACCGGCGCAGTCGTGTCCACGATCGCACTGTCTGTGCTGATCCAGGTCACATTACCCGATTTGTCTGTGATCCTGGAGTAGATTACAAAGGTCTCGTCCGCTGAAACCGCGTACGGTTCCGCAGTGAAAGTTTCCTCTGTCGTGCCATTCAGATACTCAGCCCACAATGCATCCAAATCATCTCCGTTTAACGGTTCTCCTGCATCCTCTGTAAGGGTCTGCTTATAATAGTAAATCTTATCCTCCTGCACACCGGCGGTGTCATCATTCGTCACAGCGACAACCTCCGTCACCTCATAATACCAGTATTCAAACTTATATTCGGTGTACAGTTTTGTTCCGAAGGTATCCCTCTTAGGCTCAGCATTTTCCTCGTCTTTCTCAAGCTTTGTCGCATAAAAGAGAATGTCAAGGTAACCGCCCGGATCCGTCGTATCGACCGTAAACTTATACAGCGCCAGAGACTCGCTCTCAAGAAATACGACATCGTTCGCAGCAACATCCCCGTAAAAAATCGCAAAGGTATAATTCGCATCCGCATCGTAAGAGATAAAAATCGTGTGTTCAGCGTCATTTACATCGCTGCCTTCCACGGTTGTCCAGGTGTACCTGCTGTAATCCAGCGTCACCTCGCCGCTTTCCGTATCAATCGTATACGGGATGACATCTCCGTCGGCATTTGTGATCGTGACCGGACTCGTGACGTTCGCTGTTCCGTCCGTTTCTGTCGCGATCCAGTTTCCGTCCACGTCCACCGCAGTGATCGTGATCAGGACATCCTCCGCATCAAAGTGGCTGGTGCGCTCCGTAATCGTGATGGTAGCTTTGCGTACAGCGTCGAAATACTGTCCCTTGCCGTTACCATCTGTCAGGGCATCGGCCTCATTGATCTCGTTATTGTCGTATGAAATATTGATCACCGGAGCGGTCTGATCAATATCGAACTTAACAACGTCCGAATGGTCATTGCCCGCACAGTCGGTCGCCGTCACAGTCACTGCCACATCGCAGTAGTTATATTTGGCAGCCGGAATTGTGATGTAAGCGACAATTTCTGTCACATTGCCGTTATCGTCCGTTGTCTCCGTGCCGTAAAATAAATATGCATCCTCATCTTCAGACCCTTCAGTTTTTCCGCCAAAAACATAGGTATAAGTGTCGTTAATATTCCCATCTTCGCTGACAACCGTGTAAACCAGTTTTTCCAGGCCGGATTCGCTACCGTCCATTGCCGGATCGTTAATCTGAAGCGTCAGGTCAACATCACCGTTAAAGTATCCTTTCACATCCTCATTTTCATTGTCCGCAGACACATCTGTCGTCACGTCAATGTTCACGGTCGGTTCCGTGCTGTCTATGTCAAGCGCCACGGTGCTCGTTGCCGTATTACCGGCGCCATCGACCACAGTCAGGGTTATGATCAGGTCACTGTAAGGGTACTTATCTGCGGAAATCGTGACATCTGCACTGATCCCCGTCACCTGGCCGGTCACCTCGTCTGTAGTTTCCGTACCGACAAAGGAATTGTCTCCCGCATCGCCGCTCCCGGAGAAAATGTAGATATAGGTATCCTCCAGAGAGCCGTACTCGCTCTGTACCGTATAATACATTTTTTTGATGCCGGACCCGCTCTCATCTGCCGCCGTAATTGTCAGGTCTACATCATCATTAAAGTATCCCTGCACTTCCAGGGTGTTATTGTCAACGGAAGGTATGGTGGTAACCTCAATTCCCGCTTTCGGCGGCGTTCTGTCTACGATCACCCCATCCGTGCTGATCCATGCATAATTTCCTGCCTTATCGACGATCCTTGCGTAAATCACAAAGGACTCATCTTCCGAAACCGAATATGGTTCCGTGGTGAAGGTTTCGGAAGTCGTATCTGCAAGGAACTCTGACCAGAGTTTATCCAAATCTTCCTCGTCCAGTTCCTTGTAAGTTTCAGAAGTAATCGTATACTTATAATAATAAATCCGATCTGTCTGTACGCCTGATAAGTCATCTTCCGCGACAGCTTCCGCTTCTGACACTTCGTAGAACCAGTTTTCAAAGGTAAAATCTGTGTACAGTTTCTTCTCAAACACCAGAGAAGACACCTCTGTGTTCTCGTCTTCCTGACTCCCTTTCGTCGCATCATAAAGCAGCGAAATATAACCCGTCGGGTTCGTTTCATCTACCGTAAATGCCCAGATATACTCCATACTTTCCGCCGCCGTGTTGTCTGACACGGTAACAGAAGCAGCAAGGCTCTCTGAATTTGCCTCATAGGTGAAGCCCGCATCGTTCTTATAGGACAGCGACCATTCATAGTTTGCATCGCCTGTGAAAGTCACGGTCGCAGTATAGATTTCCGTGTTTGTCTGAGAGACAGAGTTCTGTTGTGACCACCTGCTGATCGTGTAATAACCTGCAGTACTGTTGTCGCCGACCTCCCCGGCTGCCACAATGTTTCCATCCGCGTCCGTACAGGTGGCCAGGATCGTCACGTTGCTGCTGTCAAATTTATTCTCGCTTTCCGTAATGGTAATCTCTGCCGTACGTTTCGTATAATATCCATCAATGGCATCGGTTTCCTGTGTGCCGTCCATGGTAATATTGATCGTCGTGTTGCAGATGCTGACAATCGTACTTATTTTTGTTACATTTCCGATCATGTCAGTTACCTGCACCCACACGGTATCGTCACCATTATATCTTGCCGCAGAAATGGTAAAGGTAAGCTCGCTGTCTCCATCTGCGGGCACGGAAATATCCGCCTTGTCCGCATCATATCCCGCAAGTGTCGTATTGCTTTCATAGATCTTCGTTGTCCCGTTTGTCGGTGTCTCGTCACCAACCCACCATTCCACACTTAAGATTCCGGCATAATCGTCCGTCTCGATATCTGTCGCGGCTACCGAGAAGACTACGTCGCCTCTATAGTAGCCGTTTTGGTTCGGCTGTGAAGTCGCCGTAAATTTCGTGACAGATGCCGCGTCATCGAACGTCAGGCGAATATTTACATCCACAGATGTCCAGTATGTAATTTCTGAAAGTTCATCATCACTTCCTAATCCATAGCCGGCAAAGTACAGCTTCGTGATCGTCACATCCTCCGCACCTGAAGATGCTGTGCCCGCAACTTCATACGCAGCTACGCTGTTTTCCTTCGTTCCTATGCTGATTACAGAGTAAGTCGATCCCGAGACCAACGCTGCGCCGACATTGCTGTCGCTGATTTTAAAAGCGTACACCTCTTCGGTCGATTCTTCTGTTGTCTTTATCTCGTACTGATCTGCGGAACCGATGATGCCGTCTTCGGAAATCGTACCGATGACATATTCTTCCGCTGCATCATCCATAGCCGCAAAATATGCTGTCACATTCAGATCCGAATCTACATCCGCAACTGCAATACTCAGAGAGTACGTGCCATCTTCATTTTCTGTGTAAGAGTTTTCAACCAGAGTATAGCTGTACTCTTTGCCGTCATCCGTGTCAGATGCCACCAGAATACTGTCGATATAATAACCGTCCTCGAATGTCAGCTGAAATATTGCACTGCTGCCGTATGTAACGGACTCATTCTCATCATTGACACGGATCGTGCAGTGATCACCCGTTGTGCCGGAGACTTCCGCTGATACTGTATATACATTCAGTGCAAACTCCACCTGGATCGTGTAATCACTGTCCGCCCCGTTTTCATCCAGCGTGTAGGACCACGCCGCATCATTTTCCGTGTAGGTCTGACTGTCGATCACCGTGTCAGATGCGTCTTTCATAATTACAGATGTCGTCCTGTATCCAGTCGGAGGCACGGCCGCAAACGTGTACTGATTGCCGCTGTAAATCGTGGTTACCGCATTACTTACCAGTTCTGTCGTCCCACCTGAAGTCGTCACATCCGTTACCGTAACGGAGCCTTCGGAAAAGGTCGCCACTACGGTGTAAGTAATCTGGGCCAGAGTGACCGCAATGGTTCTGTCACTTCCACTCGCATCAGCGATGATTGAGCCATCGTACTGCGTTGCTCCGTCCGTAAGATCTTCTGCTTTCGCGCCGTCAATTGTCACCGATACGATATAATAGTTTGCCGGAGCTGTAATGCTGTAAGACAGGGTTTGATCCGTATCCAGAAGCAGACTGCTCTCCTGCACACCGTTTAAGTCAATCGCAGCATACTGTCCGGGTGCGCTTTCTTCCGAGTGCACAACGGAAACCCGCCACGTCTTCTGGTACACCACCGCAATCGTTGTATCAGACGACACATCTTCCAGCCTTACGGAATATATCGTACTGTTATCGTCGACGGATTCGGCTTCACTTACCCCACCGGAGGTGACTGTCACACCGGAAATCCGGTAACCATCCGGCGCAGTGACTGCAATTTCACCGGTCCAGCCGTCTTCTGCCTGAAACGAACTGTCCGTCTCCGTCGCTGTCTCGTCTCCGTCCGCAAGCCATGTGACTGTCCCGCTGATCTGATTGTCTGACGTGTCGGTCTGCGTGATTGTTACCGTCCAGATATTGCCAGCCGCCGTAATGGCATTTTCATCGATCACCGCCGTCTCTTCCGCATCGGAACTCCCATCTCCGGTGTCGGCCAGGGTCTTCGAAGACGGCATCAACGTCATGACCATAGCGATGACCATCACCAGAGCCAGCAATCTGTCCCATGATGTTCTTCTTCGCATCCTCATAATTTTTTCCATCCTTTCATCTGCCATTTAGGATCTGTTAAGAAATAACTTATGCATCCTGCACCGCCTAATGCGCGAATCACAGACCATAAAAGCCTCGCCGTAGCCCGTTCACACATTATTTGGCGCAATCTGCACATGTTATTTCTTAACAGCTCTTTCGTGCCAATATTTATATGATAATTTCTGTGCTTTCCCAGAAACCGATCTCATAAATCGTCTGAAGCTCTGCCTTTTCTCCGGAAGATTTCTCGTCTTTTGCCGCCTGTGCGGCCACGGCATTCCGATCGTTTGCCGCAAAACCTCTTCCCTGCGCTCCGTCTCCGGAACGCTGCAATCCAGTATTTTCCGGTTTCAACGCTGTCGTTTCTGCGAATTGAGCCGCCCCCTGTTGTACCGCACGGTACAGAGCCGTCGTTTCGCTGGGAATCGTTCGGGTATTTACGGAACCGGCCTCTTTTTCCGATTTCTTTTTTCCGGCTTCCGCTTTCGCCGGTGCCCTGGCTTCCTGTTCTTTCTTTTCTGTCTTCGCCTCGGTGCGCTGTGCTTCGTTCTCCTGCCGGATCCTGCGAACCGCTTTTCTCGCCGTCCTGCCGCTCAGATCTCCTATGACGGCAGGAATTTTCAGCGTGATAAACAGGATGAGCGCGACCACAGCCGCAATGCCTGCCGCGATATAACAGCCGAGTGATATGTATTGTAAGATCTCAACCGACATACATCTACCCTCCTGATGTAGTCGATAATCCAAAAGCCCACTTCGACTACATCGACTACTCTAATGTTTGACCACGAGTTTTCTTTTTTGAAAGTCCTTTGATCATGTATAAAAATCAGCTCCGGTCTCATAAACCATATGCAAGATTGATTGCCGCAAGCGTATCTTCAAGTGCCTCACTGATTTCGTTCTTTGTGTCATCCGGCGTGCTTCCCGCAACCGTCTGGATCGTCTCGAGGCAGCTTTTCAGCTGATTATACAAGCTGATCATGTCGTCGTAGGCAACCCCGTCCACCTTAAACTTTGTCGCATACTGCAGCATTGCTTTCTGTGTCAGTGCGCACAATTCAAGGCGAACGTTTTCTTTCTCTCCTGTATCTGTCGCGATTTCTTCCATCAGCATACTCAGGTTCTCAAAGAATGGTGCGTATGTTCCCGTATCCTCACTCTGAGTAATATTTTTTGCCACCTGCTTGTAAAAATTCCCGATCTCGCTGTATACGGTCGCCATGCCCAGATTATCGTATGTTCCATTCTCGCCGACGGCATTGATCACTTTTTCAAACCATTTTACCGAATACTTTGCCCTCGTAACCTGATTTTCGCCGCCCTCGCCGCAATCATAATAATACCAGTAAAGCTTTCCGACCTCAAAGCAGAGATCCACGTAGTCTTCCGTGTTTTCCATCAGTTCCGCTTCGTTCTGCGTGATCAGGCTGATCAGAATATCTTCTTCCGTCGCCGTGAACGTATCGTCATCATCGTAATAGCTCTCAAACAGGTCTATCATCTGCAGATAAGCCTCGGTCTCTCCGGCCTTATCCGCCACCCCGATCGCGTTTTGGTAGCACTCCAGCTGATAATCATAATCATTCGATATTTCCGCCTGCGCGAGCAGTTCTTCATAATTGTTCGAAGCCTGACGTGAAGCTGCCGCACTGGTTCCGATTCCGCCGACCAGAAGCAGCACCGCCAGAATTGCCGTCAATAGAAATGCCGTCAGTTTCACTTTCTGCTTTTTCCGATAGCCGACATCCATCTTGTCAACATTTTCCAAATCAACAAGCAGCTCATCGCAGGACTGATAGCGTTCCTCCTTTTCGTGCATCGTACATTTTTCAATGATCTGCTCCAGACCGCTCGACAGGGCAGGATTGATCTGGCGGATCGGCACGATATGATTGTGCGGATTGGTCAGATCCACGCCGGTGACCAGGTGGAACATGGTTGCGCCAAGGTTATATATGTCTGTCCTTGCGTCCGTCTGGCCGCCGCCGGCGCCTTCATACTGTTCCCATGCGGCGTATCCGTAGGTTCCCAGGCTGACGGTATCCTCCCGGTTTCTCTGTTTATATTCGCGCGCAATGCCGAAGTCCATGACGCATACATTTCCGTCCGGCTTTAGCATGATGTTTGCGGGCTTCATATCGCGATAAATAACCGGCGGGTCCAACCCATGTAAATAGCTCAGTACGCTGCAAAGCTGCTTCGCCCATTTAATCACATCTTCCTGTGGCTGCGCTCCCTGCTCTTCGAGACGTTCTTTCAGGGAATTACCCTCGATGTAATCCATAACGATTAGAAATGAATCTTTGTCTTCAATCACGTCGACGATGCTCACAATGTTGGGATGATGCAGGCGTTTCAGCAATTTTGTTTCCACGCTCAGGCTCTGGCGTACCGCCTCGTAATTCATTGACCCGTCGCGTCTGGCTTCCTTGATTGCCCAGGTTTTGTTTGCTTTTTCATTGATCGCCATGTAAACGACACTCATGCCGCCACGCCCCACGACTCTCAGTATCTTATATTTTCCGTCGACCAGCGAACCAATCTCCAGGGTTCCCTGCGCCTTTGGCGATTCTTCCTGCACTCTCTCCACCGACTGCGGCCTCGACTGGACGCCCGAAGGATCAGCTACTAATTCTTTTGTTTCCTCAACATATCCCATATTTTCCCTCGCCCCTTTTCTTTCGCAGGAAAAAGTGTCAGTACCGTCAATTATAACCATCTTAAGCGAATGTACGGATCGTTATCACGGAAATATTGTCGCGCTCTTCTCTCTGCTTATTTAACGCAATGAGTGCCAGTTCATTTTGTTTCATCAGTCCGGCATTTCCCATGCGATCCGGCCGGAGATAAGCATATATTTCATCGCCGGTAACTTCATGGCGGAATCCGTCACTGCAAAGCATATATACTGCGTTGAGGCGGGTTTCTCCATAGAACATATCTGGCCATACGGATTCCGATGCCCCGATACACTGAAGCAAAATGCTTCTTCTCTCATCGTGCTCTGCCATGACCGCAGTAATCCTTCCTTCTTCCACATCCCTGGCAACGACCGTCTGATCCTTTGTCAAAATGCGCCAGGTATCGCCAATCTCATAGGCTCTCGTGTCGCCAACGTTCAGAATATAATATCTGTCTTCTGTCAGCAGAAGGACTGTGGCCGTTGTGCCCATTTCAGAAGCGGTTTTATCCGCGTACATCATGATCCTGTCATTACAGCGAACCGCGATATCGCACCACTCTTTTCGGATGATTTCGTCTGAAATTCCCTGCTCATATAGTACCGGAAGCCTTTCCTCTGACCATATCTTATAAGCATGAATGACAGAAGCGCTCGCAACCTCTCCGTTTTCCAGGCCGCCCATCCCATCGCAAAGAACGGCAAAGACCATCTGCGCCTCTCCATCGCCGACAATCTTCGCATACAGGCTGTCCTGATTTGTGCTTTTGGTGTTTCCGATATCCGTACTGGCAGATAGTATAAACTTCATTCTGCATCCCTCCGATATGCAGTCGTTGTTCCAAAACCCCACATCGACTACACTGTTTTTTTTCACCACGAGTTTTCGTGCATCTGATTTCCCCAATATATGCTTTGTATCAATGTATCCGGAATTCGAAATCCTCATCCGCAAAACTCAGGCGATCGCCCTCATGGATTGGTACTTCCGCACTGCTGGGTATCATCTCTCCGTTGATATATGTATGATTTATGGAATTTGAATCCAATACAAAACATTGTCCCTCTCTGACGGTGATCATAGCATGGCTGCGCCCAACCGCCGTATTATCTGAAATACAATAATCCGCGAATTCAGGATCCCTGCCAATGTTAAAGGGGGACTTTTGAATCGGAATACGCTCAGATGTCTTAAGCCGGATCAAAACAGGACCTGATGCGTTCGGTTTCTTTTTCAATACGGTCGTTGCACCCGCTTTATTTTTTTTCAGGGTTGTCGTCGCCCCGTAATTCCTGTTCGGCTGCGGCGTGTTTCCGGTGCCTCTCATCGAATCTGTTCCCTGACTCTGCCCATAGGTATGCGCTGCGTCACCTCCACCCGAAAAACCTGCCTGTGTGCCACCACTCTGGCCTGGCGTGCGTAACGTGTCCCTGCCTGATGGCGTTTCGATTGATTCTCCGGCCTGCCCCGGGATCGCATAAGCAGCCCTTGCTTTTTCTTTCTTTTTTTTCGATTCCTTCTTCTGTTTCCCCTGCTCCTTCTTCTCTTCTTTTGCCGCTTTCTGCGCTCTGTACGCAGCTGCGTTCTCCTTCGAATAATGGTTCAGCAGATAGAACAGACTCATCTCCTGTGTCGGTTCTGCTCCGCCAGCTCCGGCTGTGGAATCTGCATTCGAAGCCGGAACCTTTGACACCGCTCCGTTTTTCCCTGGTATTGCCATTGTGGATTCGGAAGCAGCTCTGCCGCCATAGCCGCCCGCAGCCATATCGCCGTGCGGCTGCAATTTCCCCGAAGAATTTGGCGCGGGATCCGCGGTAGCGACATATGGAGCCTGCCAGTTTGACTGACCCGGAGTATCACCGTTTCCCTTTACGGTTTCTGGTGAGCCGGTCGTCGTCCTCATCGGATCCTGCCTGTACGGCATGTCTTCGCTCGCCGGAGGATTCGATGGCCCGCCCTGTTTTCCGGACAGTTCATCCAGGAACTGCTTGAAGCCCGGCCAGGTTAAATTCTTATTCATGTTAAGGTAGCCGATCAGCTTCATATAATAATCGCAGTTTTCCGTTTGATCGATCTTCTGAGAAATCGAAAAAATCGTATCTCTGAAAAAAGCACTCGAATCTATTTCTTTGCCTTCCATTTCCACCAAAGGCAGTGCGATCATCAAAGTCTCGCAGGTTGTCACGTCCGTGAAAATATAGTTCAGGTCAAACATGATCCATCGAGGGTCGATCATATATTCTTCAGCGGAAATCATCGCTTTCACAATGCCGTCCAGAACGCCGAGCAGCCGTTTCCGATTAATGATGCCGGAAAAGAAGTTCGAAAGCGTAATCTTTGCGGACACATTATATTTAATATACTTTTTGTTATCCATCTGTATAAAAACAGTTTGTGCAAGCCCGGGAATATGGTTATTGGTCAGCATCCCAATACCCATACTGTCCAGTTCTTCACTTTCTTTTAGTTCGTAAACCAAATATGTATTTGTGCCCTGGTTTTCGTAAGTTAATTCTGCCATATAATCAGCGAAAACTCCTTTCCTCTGCATTCTTTCCCTGATATCATCTCAGTGATTATATCTGTACAGGCATAACATTTTCCACAGGCCGTCTGTCTGTACAAAGACGGTGCCGCGCGATGTAAAATCTCTCGCTCCGTCAAATTGTGCCTCGATGACCAGATTGCCGTCTGTATCTATGAAGCCCCATTTTCCATCCACTTTGACTGCGGCATAACCGTACAGGAAGCTTCTGGCGTCCTCATATTGTGCTTCGATCACCAGATTGCCGTCCTTGTCTGTAAAACCCCATTTTCCATCGAGTTTAACAGCCGCATATGTGCTGCCGTTAAATATGTGTGCGTCCTCGTAAACGCTGTCACCGATCACCTTGCCCGAAGAATCTATCATATAGTACTTCGAACCTTCGCAGACAAAAAGCCGGTCGTTCGCATACACCTGTTTTTTTTCGTCCATGACGACTTCGTCATATGTCTTTCCGGTCAGATCTTTCCCCGATTCATCGATCAGCATCCATCCGTCATTCGTTTTGACAGCCGCGACCTGATTCAGAAATGGCGTCACTTCTTCATAGCCGCCTAAAATTAATTCATTTGATTTATTACAGAAAAACCATTGACTGCCGTTGTACAGCGGAAATATATTGTCTATCATCATTCCAAGGCTTACAACGTTATCAATATCGCTGACGACCCATCTTTTGTTCCCGGACGTGTCAATGAAATAAGCATCTCCGGACGTATCTACGACCGCCGCTCTGGATTCATAAAAATAACCTGCTTCCGAATAGTTATATCCCAGCGCAAGAGAAGCCTTCGTTCCGGCATAACCCCATTTACCGCCGACAGAAACCGGACACAGATTCTCGCTGAAAATTCCGACATCGTCATATCCACCGAGGAAATAATATGTATAAAGGAATTCAGAAATGATACTGTCAATGATATCTGACTGTACCTCTCTGCTGTTCGCCTCATCGTAGACAGAAAAACAGGCCGCAATATCAAGATTATCGTAATATATCTGAATCAGATATTCGTAGCCTTCCTTTTCCTTTGGATATGTGTCTGTAATCGTCTCTCCCCAGCTTAAGGCCTTCTTGCTCTGCCCGGTTTCCTGATAATACTCACCGATCTCCAGATACAAATCCATCGATGCGGACACGTCCAGCGCCGCCTCATAATAAGCTTCCGCGTCCACCCGGAGATCCAGCTCGCGAAATTCTCTCGCCGCCGCCAGATATGCGTTATACTGATCGGCTGTCTCCTTTCTGTCGTCTCCCAGCGTATAAATCGAAGCAACATAAATGACGATCAAAAATACCGGCACTAAAAATTTGTACCCTTTCATGGCTCTCCTCTCACATTCCAGTCAACGCGACTGATAAAAAAGTTCCGATCACAAGCGCCGGTCCGAATGGTATCGCATCTTTCCTCGACTTTCTTTTCGTCGCCAGAAGAAAAATGGATACAAAAAACGAAATTATGAGGGCCAGAAATACAGCGCCCCATATGCCGTCCAGTCCGAGCAGTAACCCCATGAGAAAAAACAGTTTCATATCCCCGACACCGATGGAGCCCCTCATGCAGACTGTACATAAAATGGCCGCGACCAGAATTGCAATCGCCGCGATCCCCTCTGAAAGGAGATCGTACCGCATCGCCGTTCCTTCCACCAGCAACTCACATGGTATCAGAAGCAGCCGATAGAGCACCCCCAGTCCGATGATCCGATTCGGGATCCGATATTCTTTAAAATCAATATATGCGACCGGCCAGATAATTGCGAGAAGCCCCATTCTTTTCAGGCTGGTGAATATATTGTTATCCTTATATAACGTGCAAAACATGGCCGAAATGGCCATTGTGATGCAGATCATCAAAATACAGTACACCGCCGGTCTGCCACTTTTATGGTTGTCGGCTTCCTCCAGTATCGCTGCGTCATCGGCTTCCTTCGGTATCACTGCGTCATCGGCTCCCTTTGGTATCGCTGCGCCATCGGCTTCGGCGATATCTTTCGGCCTGTCCAGCTCCAGAAACATGACAGCCGTACTCAGCAGGCACAATACTGCCGTCACGATCGGTATGATAAAAATCATAAATGCACTGACCTCCCCGTCTTCGCTTATTTCGAAGATACTCCCGTATCCCATGCGGATGTCTTCGCGCACTGGCGAAAGGTAAAGGATACATCGATATTCAGAAATCTGATCACGCTCACATCGTAGGTGACCACCAGAAAAATCTGATCCGTTTTTCCATATGCCATCAGTGACGAATAATTAAAGTCCAGGCCATCCATGCCGTTTACCACGCGATATCTGGCAAGCATATTATCCGCGCTGTCTCCCTCATATTCGATCAGATTGTTCTTCATAAATGTTTTTGCGAGAACCTGCGCCAGTATTTCCTTAATTTCCTGCACGCCTTCGAGGGCCGCCAGCTTTGCCATCCCTATGATAAACTGTTTAGGGTCATCGCCGATCGCCTCCGCATAGGTATCTACCAGACTGTTTACTGTCGTAGTTCCATTCTGAATCTCCGTGATCAGAGAATCAAAATCCAGCGATTCGGCAGCTTCCGAGCCGTCAGAGAAGGCTTCCACTAAATCCTGCACACCATCAATCGTTGTCGTCACGGTATCCCTGGAAGCATCGGTGGCAGAAGCTGCCGTCGATTCCAGGTCATCCAGTCCCAGTTTATAGTACAGATACATATACTGAGAAATCTCTTTCGCCGATGAATTTAACGCAACGCTCATCTTTGCCTGAATATAATAAATATTGGTAATGGAAAGAAGGGTAAAAATCAGAAAAATAAACGTGCTAAGGGACAGAGTCGCCTCGATCACCAGCGCGCCTCTCTCCCCGCCCCTTTCTTTTTCCTGTCTTTCTCGCAACTGTGATCCCATCCGATTCATCCTGATCCCCGCTTCCTGCTATTACCGTCTGCTCAATCAATCGCCTGAAATGTGAGTCCGTATTCTTCCGCGTAGGTTTCCGCTGCGGAACCCGCAGCGCCGTACAGCACAAAGTCTTCCGCAACATTATAAATTCCGGCCGAGCCGATCGTCTCCACGGAATCCGGTATTTCCAGTTCCTTAAGCGAAGGACAATTCAGGATGGCCATGGAACTGATCTCCACAAGGCCGTCATTCAGCACCAGCTGATTCAGAGATGCACAATTTTGGAATACACTCTCGCCAATTTCCTCAAGTCCCGACCCGGCCACCACGATCTCGATCGTCTCGTTGTTTATAAAGGAACCGCCGTCTTCCAGTGTTTTAACCGAATCTGACAGGCGGACAGCCCGCACGGTTGGCGCCGAGTCGTTGATGAAAGCTCCTCTGCCTACGCGGACAACCGGCTCGCCTTCCACTTCTTCCGGCAGCACGACGATCTCATCCGTGCCATAATACGCTTCCACTGACCAGCCGCCATCGGTAACGCTGAATGCGAAATCCTCCGTCGGCGATTCCGGCGCGGAAAGCACATCTGCCAGCGTGATCTCTGTCTTCGCGGTCTGAACATTTTCTGTTGTTGCCGTGTCCTCTCCGTTCTCATCCCCGGAGACCGTCGTTTCACTGCCGCCAGTATTCCCGGTTTCCGAATCCTGATTTGTTCCTCCGCATCCCGCGCCGACGGCCGAAACAGCCAACACCGCCGCAGTCAGCAAGCAAATCCACTTCTTTCTCATACGCTTCCTCTCTCCTCTTTCTAATTTTCTAATATCCCCGCATCAGCGAGATCGAATAGGTACACCAATCCGTGTTATCCTGCAGCGAGGTATCATACTGGGTAAATAACGGGAGCTTTATCAACAGCGGTTCTACCGTAATCGTGGCTTCAAACTTAAAATATAGTCTGGCTTTTTTCATTGAAAACTTTTCCAGATAAGTATCCGTTGTACTCGCCCCGTCGTCTGAATCTCCCGAATCATCCGAATCTGATGCCACCCCCAAAATCTTCCACATATTCGCCTGAATTACCTCGGCCAATCGCTCATACATTCCTTCTGCAGAGTGACTGTCTGTCAACCCCAGATAGACAAATATGGCGAGATAATCACTGTAATAGATGCCTTTGTCCTGATTCGTTGTTCCCAATCCGGATCCCAGAGAATTCATAGCATCGCCGTAGGAAGCACCACTTGTACTGTTAAATCCACACCACCAGTCTGTATAGGAAGTTTTATACAATTCCACCGGAAAGCCAGCTTTCAGGCGTTTCATATCCGTGGATGTCTCAAATGCCGTCAGCACTGTGATTAGGACAACCTTCACAACCGCAGCAGGTACGATATATCCCGTTGCCGCAGCTATGGCATTCGCAACTGAGTTTATGGTCAGAGCTGTCCAGTTTTCACCTGAATAAGACCAGAAATTCGTAAAGCCGGACACCAGATTCAACGCATACCGAATAGCAAAAATCGAAGTATTCACGCTTCCCAGATTATCTGAATTTGACGAGCCTCCATACAGGATGTATTCAACCTCCGCTCCGTAAGCCCAGTTATTGGTTACATTGATCATCTGGTTCGTAAGAGATTTATTGTAGGTGTCCGTAGTGGCGGTGCTAAGCCAGGTTCCTTCATCACTCTCAGAGCCTTTCTTTTCTTCATATTTTTCGGTATAATTATTAAGTGTCAGAGCCTTTTGTTCCTCGTCACTCAGCAGGCTGTAATAGCCTTCATTTTCATATATCTGATAGCTGAACATAGACATAATGTATGTCGTCACATACAAGTCATCCCTCATGTCGGTGAAATCCAGATTGATCAGGCTGTTCACTACCGTTGTCAGCGAAGAAAGTGCGGCGCTCCCCAGGCTAAATCCGGTATTTTCTGTGGAAAAAGTCCTTTCTATATCACTCCCGCCCGCAGTATACTCTCCTTTTTTTGCCGATTCTTTTTCTTCTTCAGCCTTGTCTTTCGCATCCGCCTCGCCCTCCTCGGCTTCCTCAACTTTTTCGAGATATTCCTCTTTTGGCTCTCCGAAGATTTGATACCACTTGACAAACATCTCAGGCGTAGCAACATTTCCCGTCCTCGGATTAATCACCGGATTCGAACCATCTTCTTCGGATACCGCATATCCACTCAAATCCGTTGTATGAAGCGCATTAAAAGTGGAAGCGGCATAATCCGCCAGTTCATCGTTAATCAGGGGAATATCATCCGCTGCCACTGTTCCGGAAGCAGCGTCACTGAGAAATTTGTACGTAGTACTCTGGCCCGTATTGATGCAGTCGCCGATTTCTTCCATGTTGTACGGCCCGTACTCCATGGCCTGCATGGCATTGAGCAGCAGATTGTACTGGTCTCGTATACTGACCAACCGATCCTTTAATTCCTCAAGCGACTCCGCTGTTATGGAGTTTGCGATTTCGGTCTCCAAAGCCGAGATGTCTGCCTGATCGTCTCTTTTCATATCGGTGTCCGCCTCGTCCGCTTCATCCGACCAGTCCTGCAGTGCCGCGTTATAATCATCCACCAGATCCTTAATTTCATCGATTTTCACAGTTCCCTTGTCATCGTCACCATCGATGACCGCCGTGAGCAGTTCCACATAATTCTCCAGCTCCGTTCTGATCGTTTTTATTCTGTTTCTGATATAACTGAGCGCGGACGTAACCGTATATGTATAGCCGGAACCACTGTTATATGAAACGGTAACCTTCGTCGGATCGATCTTATCTATATTATTGGCCGAAACCGTCTCCAGCGTATGAACCAGAACAAGGTAAGCATCGCTGCTGTCTGTTACGCCTGATTTCAAATAGGTCTTCTGCAGGTCTTCTACCGCTTTCTTTAAGTCATCCACGTATCCCCAATATACAATTTCGCCATCTTCATGGGAGTAGGTATATTCTTCCAGGAATGTCGTCCAGTCGGTATCATCCTCTGACTCAAGCGTACATGATTGCATGTTTTCTACCCTTGCATAGGCTTTTAACAGATTTTCAGCCGCTGTTTTGATCGCGTCGGTCTTCCCGCTGGTGTTGACCGCCTCGTTCATGCGTGCCCACCATTGTATGGAATTCGCCGCATCTCCGACGTAATCTGCCGGCATATTTTCATAAAGATCGTATTTCCCGTTTTTCGCGGCTTCCACAAAATCATCGATTGCGGCTTCAAAGCTTTCCGCTGCCTGCGAGAGCTCATCCAGCAAAGCTTTCGCATCGGTATCCGAAATATAGCAGGTGTCTCCAGATTTTCTTGTATATACCTGTGTGCTTGTAGATACACAAGTCGAGTCAGTTATATAAGCATTCAGATCCTTAGTGACACGGCTGTATACACTGAGTCCCTGAGTATTATACAGATTGCAAACCATCAGCGTATGGATCTCGCTGTAAGCCTCGTCCATCTCCTTCAGTTCTTCCAGATACCCCTTGAGCCTGTCAAGGGACATCCCGCCGCTCGTCACTTTATCCTGATACTCCATCAGGGCACAATAGGTCTTGTAGACAGCGGAATAAAGTTTCCCCTCCGACTCATAAAAATCCTGTTTTTTCTGTACTTCTTCCTCATTTTTTTCCGCCTCAGTCACGTCCGTCGCGCTCGAATCACTGCTAAGTCTGCTGATCAGGCCGCTGACCAGCTCAATCGGTGCGCGGTACTTCATGAATTCCAGTACATCTTCTTTTATGAAAGTCGCGTTCGTAAGATTCGCGTCGTCCACTTCCGTGATCATGGCGCTGGTCTCTGTCTGGCATTCAATTTTAAGAAGATCATAAATGGTGTCGTCCCCGGTCGCGTCTGCATAATAGTCCGAGATGGTCGTAATTTCATCGTCAGTAAGACCCTGGGAAGAGAGCGTGCGCAAAAAGAATTCCGCGGAAGTCTCATAAAATTCATCGATGGTCTGGCAGGAAGCTACCATCCCGTACCACTCACTCAGTTCCGCGTCATAATTTGTAAGGAGGGAATCCAGCGCCAGATCTGCGGCGGAAATCGCCATGCTGTTAGACACGGAAATTCTCCCCGCATCCACGAACAGGAACGTAACGACTATGCAGGGAACTAATATTAAGGTAAGGAATATGCTGATTGCACCACGGGTTTTTTTCTTTAAGAAAAACATACTCTCTCCTAATGCTTCTGTAACTTCAGGGCGACCATCCCTGACTAAGACCGCTTATTCGGCGACCCATTCTTTTGCTTTTGATATCGCGTCCGTTATCTTCGTCTTAATGTTGTTTGTGAACTCGAAGCGCTCCACATAATCCTCCACCATGTTGACATTGAGGATAAACTCCACGGAGTCAGTCGCGGACACCTCCGCATGCGAGCTCAGATTGATCAGTGTTTGCTCACTCTGGCCCAGCAGACGAATCGGTATGGTGATTTTGTAACTCACATCCGCAGAAAAGGTTGAGTAGAGAAAACCGTTATGAAAACCCACCTCCGCAGCCACACTCACCGGTGTCATCCCGGAGAAGAGGCCTGTGCTCATGTTTTTCACAGCCTTTTCCAGCGTCTCCTCAAGTTCATCTTCCACATCGTCCATCTCACTGCTGATCAGGTAGCGGTACAAACGGATATCAATATCATCATAATCCGGAATCGTACCGCTCTCCATCTCATCCAGCATAGGGTCGATGCAACAGGCCGCTCCCATAATCGCGATCTGTGTCGTCAGGGATTCAACCTTGCATTTTTGAAGATACACATTTCCGGTATATAGTAAAAAAAGGATAACAATGAATGTCACCGGAAACACAATACTTGCTTCCACAATGACAAGGCCACTATCCTGTTTTATTTTTTTTAACATATCATATTTTGCCATTTCTTTTTCAGGGGGGTATAATTCCGCATGGCGAATCTGATACATACATATCCAGACTCGCCATGCCAGCCTGCTCTGCGTTTCAGGCAGCCAGTCCGTTGGAATCAGCCGGAAAGCGTTGCTTCCTGCGTTTTGCTCTCAAGGTGTCGTAATGGTCTCATTTACTACATTTTCGGCATTTGTCTGAATCGTATCCAGAAGGGTAGTAAGCAAGCTTCCAATCGCATCCTTAAATACCACAGCCAGCAAAACAGCTACTCCGATCAAAACTACGGTCGCTACGATGTTTACTTCCCCGTTCTCCTCGCGAAAAAACTTTGCGAAAAGAACTCTTGCTTCTGTGCCGAAGTATTGCAGAAAATTCATCATAACTTTATACCTCCATAAAATATATATAACGCCTAAACCCCAAGGTTTGTGAAGATAGGGATCAGGATCATTATCAATATGCCGATAAACATCAGCATCGTAGGCATCAGCAGCTTGCCGGCTGCCTTCTCGCCGAGGCGTCTGGCATTCTGTTTTTTGATATTCCAGACCTCGGCGCTCTGCTCACGGAGCAGTCTCGTAAGTTCGCTGCTGTCTTCCGTCATTCCCTGCACGATCGTTGAAGTGAATTTTTTGACTTCAGCGAGAAAGCATCGGTTGCCAAACATGTAGTAAGCATCGATCTCCGACATGCCGTTGTTCATCTCATCCACCGTGCGACGCATTTCCTCGTACAGCGGACCCTCTCCGGCGCTCGCCACCGTTGCCCATGCCTCATGCATGATCATGCCGGCATTCGTCAGCAGCGCCAGCTTCGAAACCACATCCGAAAACTCGCTGAGCATCTGCTCAGAGCGCGCCTTAATCGCGGCTTCAGCCTGCGTTCCAAAATAATAATATGCAAGAGCGGCAAACATCACAATTATGCCCATCCCGACATAACTTCCGGTCAGACCGTAGAATGGCACCGCCAGTGTCAGCAAAGTAAAGAAAAAGGTAACTTTCTGCGCGTAAATCACGCGTATGTAATAATCGACATATTTTTTCTCATACAGGATTTCCAGTTCCTTGCGCAATTTTTTGTCGGATTTGGAAGTGTATTTATAACGCAGCATTTCCATGACCGCATATCCGACAATATAAATTTCCTTAAATGGATAATCCTTCTCTTCCAGCGGCTCAAACAGGCTGGCGTGTTTTAACCCCAGAAAGAAAAATGCCAGCCAACATAACAGGATCACTAGTCCGATTCCATAAATAACATATTCTGCAACTGAAAACATAGATTCTCCTTCTTCCGACCGGCGTTTTCGTCAGATTTTAATATCCAAAACCGCCTGTCCTATCTTATAGGCAATCACAAATATGATAACTGCGATCGTAGTGGACAGAACTCCTGTAACCGTGGTAAAGTTCGCCGCAAAATCCGGGCTCATCATTTTGATAATCGCAATCAGCAGGATTGGCATGGCTATCATCATATACTGTTCGGAACGATTTGATGTTACGATTGTCTCGATTTCCTCCCGGATTTCCATCTTATCGCTCAGGACTTCATGTGTGCTGCGAATGGTGTCTTTCATGTTTCCACCCTTGCGATAGCAAACCCGGAAGACATCCGCGAAACTTACAATGTCGTCATTTCCACTGCGTTCGCCGAAATCAGAAAGGACATCTTCAATGTTAATATTGTTTTCTATTCCGGCGAGCACAACCTCCAGTTCGTTCAGAATGGGGGCTCCCACGTCATATTGGATTTTCATGTCTTCATAGGCAGAGCGAAAGGAATCCGTCACGTTTTTTCCCGCTCCGAGAGATGTGTTAAGTGCTTCGAGCATATCCCGAAATTGTCGGTTCAGTTCCATCTGCCGTTTTTTTCTGATCTGCTCCGTTCTCATTGGCAAAAACAGCCGCCCGGCAATCGCTCCGCAGCCCACAGATATCACAATATTCAATATCCAGGTCGTCGTCGTAGCTTCGCCGTAGCTGTCTTTCGCCAGCCCACCGTAAAACAGATAACCAACAGCGGCGCCGACCGCGAACGCAATCAGAAAATAAACCATTTTTTCGACAGAACTCATATAATAGACTTTATAATTATATGTCTGCTGATTTGTAGCCGAAAGATAATACTGTGGCTCCTTCTCTTTCTTCCGCTTTTTAGGCTCCTTCTCTTTCTTTGCCATAACTCTTCCCCTTTGTGGATGCTATGATACTGGTGTCATGCTATATATTGTCCGTAAATCCCATTAGTCTCAGCTTGTGTATATTTTTCATGGGGTTATCTGTCCGTTTCAGGCTTCCGGACACTTTCTCCAGCGTACTGTCCTCATCCTCCTCAAACACATACAGAGGGTTCAGCTTGATTTGTCCGTCTTCATAACCCACGACCTCGGTAATTTCCATGGTTCTTCTTGTCTTGTCTCGCAGCCGCGACAGGTGAATGATGATATCCACTGCGGATGCGATCTGCTGGCGGATTGCTTCAAGCGGAAGTCCGGCAGACCCCTGAAGCACCATAGTCTCCAGACGGCTTAACATATCCTGCGTAGAGTTCGCATGTCCTGTGGAAAGCGATCCGTCATGCCCGGTATTCATGGCCTGCAGCATATCGAGCGCCTCGCCACCGCGCACCTCACCGACAACAATGCGTTCCGGCCTCATACGCAGCGAGGCTCTGATCAGCTCGCGGATTGTGATCTGCCCCGCTCCTGCGGCGTTCGCGTTCCTTGTTTCCATGCTCACCAGATTCTCCACGCCGGTGATCTGAAGCTCCGCCGAGTCCTCAATCGTAATCACGCGCTCATCTTTCGGTATGTAGTTCGACAATGCATTTAAAAAAGTTGTCTTTCCGGATCCGGTACCGCCGCTGATAAAAATGTTGTACTTTGCGCGAACCAGAAGTTCAAGCTTGTCTGCAATCTCCTGCGTAATTGATCCGTACCGGATCAGCCTTTCGATTGTCATGGGGGTTTTCGAGAACTTTCGAATCGTCAGCGTCGGTCCACACAGAGAAATCGGTGGAAGCACCACGTTCACGCGAGAACCATCCGGAAGTCTCGTATCGCAGATCGGGTTGGCCTGACTGACCTCGCGCCCTGCCAGCCCCACGATGCGCTGGATCACATCCTCCAGTCTTCTCTGGCTTTCAAACTGCCTGTCAAGTTTAAACAGGTGTCCGTCTTTTTCAATAAATATATTTTTCGGACCATTAATCATGACCTCGGTGATGGAGTCATCATCGATAATCGAATCGAGCAGTCCAAATCCACGGATGGAACTGTACACCTGCTGACCAATCGACACCCGCTGGCTGATGGAACAATACATGCCCCTGACCCGTTCCTGCACGATCTCTTCTACTTTCTCTTCCAGCTCCTCATCGCTCATCTTGCTTAGGGGGAGATTGTCGGAAACATATTTTTTTATCTCTCCTACAAGCTGCTGTTCCTGCTCCTGAGTCATTCTCCTCGCATCCTCCTGTTATTCCTGTCTCTGTCTGCCCGGCCACCCGATTTGACGGCAAATACTGCCTGCTCTTCGATGTCAGAAGACAGGAGGTGTATACTTATCTTCTGACGTTTCCTGTATCACCCAGTCAGGCGAGCCTGTCGAACATATTCATCTGCGAAATCCTTTGAATTATGTCAACAGATTCCGCGTCGGTAAAGTTCGGTGTCCCGCCAATTTCTTCGATTTCTACATTCTCAACATGACGTCCGTTGTTTGAACTGAAACGGTTATATGCAATAAACATATTCTTTGTCAGAGGTAAGTCCTGATTTTCCTCCATATTCGACAGCGCCTGATATGCGCTCTCTATCTTATGGTTGGCCATTCTGGTTCCGTTGCTCGTCCAGACGACCGCATTCATCTGTCTCAGGAATTCATTTCTTTCCTGGTCGAGCCCAAAATCCAGATCCAAAATAATGTATTCGTAGGAACCTGATACCCTGAGTTCTTTCACCATCTGTTTGATATAATCCGCTGTCATCTCCAGCATATGGGTTGAAGTAGACGGCTGCGCGAAAAAGTACAGCCCTCCGATTGTCTGTCTCGCACAGCTCTCAAGTTTCAGCATGAGATTCGGCTTCTTACTCGCCAGAAAATAAATAATATCTCCCATATCAGATTGGCCTTCCCCTTGGAAGAAGATATCGGTTGAGCCAAAAGATTCCAGATTTAAATATAAAGTTTTTCTGCCAAGTGAAGCAAAGTGAAGTGCACAGGCGGCGGCCATTGTAGAACTGCCAACGCCACCGCAGGGAGATTCAAACGCAATCATTCTGCAGTCGCTGTTTCCCACAAACCCGCCGATACTGTCCGCTTTCTCCGCATAAAGGCTCAGAATTTGTTTATGTATAAGATCTGCCTTCTGAAATTTACACACGACGCGCTGACCGTTTAAGGAATCAACATCCACCGATTCCACGAGGTATGCAAAACTGCAGCGTTTCGGAATCAGGTCGATGTTCACATCAAAAGTATCACTCGCGAGAAACACGTCGATTTTCGCGCTTTCCAGCGATGCCATGGCAATATCCAAATTCGTAAACGAAAAAATCACCAAATCGTCCGGATACCTGACAAAAAAGGTTCCAACCAGACGCTCTAAATATCCCTTGTCGCTCTCAAGTATCGCCAGTTTGATCTTGATTTTCATATGCCGCTCCCATCTTCAGGCCTTTTCCAGCCTTTCTCCTGTGTTTCAACCCTCTCCTGTGTTTCGACCCTCTCCTGTGGAAATACTTTAGTTATTTTTACGCATTTATATAAAACCACTTCTATTTTGCTGTGCTGACGGCAAAAGCCCTGCAACGCAAAAAAGACCGGGTACACAAAAAACATCTGTGCTTAGCCCAGTCTTATTATAATCAATATTCTTTTTCGAAATACTATCTAGTTGTAAGATACCCCCCCGATTGGGTTCAGGGCATGATTTGCTTTGACATTATCAGCATAAGAAGCGCGAGACGAATAGACCTTATCCATAGACAAGTTTTCATACACATATAATGGTACAACAAACTGCTCTGACATGCCCGTCTTACCTCCCAAATATATTTCCTGAGTCTCATGCGAGACGATCCCTCATACGAGCTAGATTTGTGCTAATATACCACTTGGGCCAACTGATGTCAATCAGAGATGTTAAAAATTTTTTCTGGACATTTTCAAAAATGCCTGACATCAGAGATGTTAAAAACTTTTCGATTTTTCGATTTCAAACTTTTCAATTTTACCCCTCCGGATATAACTCCAACTGTCAAAAGCGGGAATATGCCACCATGTACCGATTTCGTCAATGTCTCGTGTCAAAAACCGGCACGAACACTCGCGTCAAAAATTGGCACAAAAACAGCAAAAACCATGCAAAACAGGAAAAAGATTGCCGCCGCAATTCTCTGCTGACCGGCAATCCATTTCTCTCTTTATTTCTGCGTTCCCTTTTTGTACTTTTAATTTTTCTTTTGATTTTTTTATTTTGCTCTTTCTCCTGCGTCTTCTCTCTATTTGCACGTTTTCTTTGTATACGCCATCCCCTTTTTCGTTATGCCTTCTTCATCTTCCTCTGCACAAATTTCACCAGCTCCACGATCGGGATCACCAGCAGCCCCAGGCCGATCGCAACCAGGTATTCCGAAAGCTCCACGCTTGCAAAATCAAACGCATTCGCCAGGAACGGCACCTCGCACACCAGCGTCGTGGCAATCAGCGAGCCGACAGCCGCGCCCAACAGGAATTTATTCTGCGATCCGAGCTTAAAGATGCTGCAGCGTTGCGAGCGCATATTGAAGCTGTGGAAAATTTCCGCCATGGACATGGTAAGGAACGCCATCGTCGTGCCGTCCGCGCTGTCCGCGATCTCCCACACGCCGGATTCCATATAATGTCCGATAAAGTAGGATGCCAGCACCAGAACCGTTACCATAACACCCTGATAAAGCACATCCACGCCCATGCCGTCCGCAAAAATACCGGCTTTCGCGTCGCGCGGTTTGCGTTTCATGATGCCCGGCTCCGCCTTCTCCGTGCCCAGCGCCAGTGCCGGGAAGCAGTCCGTCACCAGGTTAATCCAGAGCAGGTGCACCGGTTTTAAAATAGTAAAGCCCATCAGCGTCGCGAAGAAAATGCTCATCACTTCGCTTAAGTTCGAACCCAGCAGGAACTGTATGGCCTTGCGGATATTGTCGTAGATCCGCCGCCCTTCCTCCACCGCGCCGACGATGGTGGCAAAGTTGTCGTCCGCCAGCACCATGTCGGCCACATTTTTGGTGACATCCGTGCCGGTGATGCCCATGCCCACGCCGATATCGGCCGCCTTGATGGACGGCGCGTCGTTCACGCCGTCGCCGGTCATGGCCGTGACATACCCGGCACCGCGCCACGCGTTCACGATGCGGGTTTTGTGCTCCGGCTGAACTCTCGCATAGACGCTGATGTTGCGAAATTCCTTTTCGAATTCCTCGTCGCTCATGCGGTCAAGCTCCGCGCCGGTGATGGCGCGGTAAGTATTCCTGTCCTCGAAACCGTCCCCCGGAGTTCCGGCTGCTTTCGCTTCAAAATTCTGTGCATACTGACCGGCTCCCTTGGCATCCCGCTCAGCCGTCTGACCGCCACCTAATATTCCCAATTCTCTGGCAATCGCCGATGCCGTATCAATGTGGTCGCCGGTGATCATGATCGGCCGGATGCCCGCATCGCGGCACTCTTCGATCGCCGCCTTCACCTCGGGTCTCACCGGGTCAATCATGCCGCACAGGCCCAGGAAGCAAAGGTCCTGCTCCAGATAACCGCTCTCGTACGATTCCGGTTCCGTCTCCCACATACGCTCCGCGCAGGCCAGCACGCGCAGCGCGCGGTCCGCCATGGCCTTGTTGGCGGCGAGGATTTCCTTCCTGTCCGCATCCGTCATCGGGACAATTTGTCCGTCTTTTAAGAAGCCGGTACATTTATCCAGAACCACATCCGGGCCGCCCTTGGTGAACTGAACCCGCAGTACCTTATTACCCGTCATGCGCGCGGCAGATTCATTTTCTCCCGCAGACATTTCTGCGGTCGCGGTTCTCTTTCCGCCGCCGGACACACGCCTCTTTCCGGCTCCTGCATCAATGCTTCTTTCCTCATTTTCCGCACGGCCCGCGTCCTGTATCTCGCCCGGCCACATATCCACATCCTTAACTATGTGCACCGTCGACATCATCTTCCTCTCCGAGTCGAACGGTGCTTCGCCGCAGCGCGGATAATCCTCCTTCAGCTCCGGTTTCTTTAAACCGATTTTATCGGCGTACGCCACAAGAGCCGCCTCGGTGGGCTCGCCGTTGATGGTTCCGTCCGAATTCAGCTCCGCATCGCTGCACAGAGCCATCGCCATGGCGATTCTTTCTTCATTTTTTCTCCGGCCGTCCGCATCGCCTGCCGTTTCAGCCCTTGCGATACCTGCGACAGCGTTCTTTTCGGAAATTGCCTCCACACTCAGTCTGCTTTGACCGGTCATTCCTGCGGCCGGTCCAGCGGCTTTCGCTGTCGCGCTTCGCACATCTGTCGAGCAGTACGTATCCACCACCGTCATCTTATTCTGGGTCAGCGTACCTGTCTTATCCGAGCAGATGATCTGCGCGCAGCCTAAGGTTTCCACCGCGGTCAGCTTGCGTATAATCGCGTTGCGCTTTGACATATTGGTCACGCCGATGGAGAGCACCACCGTCACAACTGCCGCAAGTCCTTCCGGGATGGCCGCCACGGCCAGCGACACCGCGATCATGAAGGAATCCAGAATCACATCCACATTCAGATTGCCCTCGCGGATCAGCTGCACCGCAAAAATTACCACGCAGATGCCCAGCACCAGCCAGGTCAGCACCTTTGAAAGTTCATTGAGCTTCCTCTGCAGCGGGGTATCCTCATCCTCCGCCTTCTGCAGTGCATCCGCGATCTTACCCATCTCGGTGTTCATGCCGGTGCCCGTCACGACTGCCGTGCCGCGCCCGTAAACAATGGTGCTTCCCATGTAAACCATGTTTTTCCGGTCGCCCAGCGGCACATCTGTATTCGAATCCTTTAGATTCATGATGTCCATCCACTTCGTCACCGGGACAGACTCACCGGTCAGCGCGGCTTCCTCCGCCTTCAGGCTCGCACACTCCAGAATTCGCGCGTCCGCCGGTACCGCGTCACCCGCCTCCAGAAGCACGATATCGCCCGGCACCAGATCCGTGCCCGGCACAGTCATCTTCTTTCCGCCGCGAAGCACCTTCGATGTGGCTGCCGACATCTCCTGCAGCGCCTCAATGGCTTTTTCCGCCTTGTTCTCCTGGTAAACCCCCAGGATTGCGTTCACAAGCACCACCGCCACGATGATGATCACATCCGCAAAGCTGTCATTCTCCACGACCGCCAGCACACCGCTTACCACCGCGGCCACAATCAGAATGATGATCATCGGATCCGCGAGCTGCTCAAAGAACCGCTGAATCAGGGATTTTCCCTTCGCTTCTTCCAGTTTGTTTTTTCCGTACTTTTCCAGCCTTTCCGCCGCTTCCGCTTCGGACAGCCCCTGCGGACTCGATTGCAGCTCTTTTAAAACCGCATCTGCTTCCTCACAATAATATTTCATGGTTGTCTCCTTTCCTGACTTTTTCCGGAACCTCACCTTTTCCCGAATTTAAATTTTCTGTCTGCAACCAATTTTCGGCAGGATTGATGAAACTGAATTGAACGATTCGCGTTCACTCCTGAGCGCGGAACAATCCATGAACCACCTCCTGACACCTTCGTCAATTTTAATCTTCAAATCCTTATGTCCCCGCTTCGCAGTTTTCATGGACAAAAATTCTTCCCGCTTCGTTCCTCTCTCTTCTGTTCACGATATTCTTATTTTCTGCTTCATTTTCTAGAAGAATACGCCTGAAATAAAAATTTCCACACCTATGAGAATCAGAATCACGCCGCCTAAAATCTGTGCCTTGCCGGAAAGCCTGGTGCCGAACTTCTTGCCGATTTCGACACCGCAAAGACAGACAGCAAAGGTGACCGCCGCGATGATGATCGCACAGACCAGCGCCATCAGCCAGCCGTAATCGGAGATGGTAAAGCCCACGGACAGCGCATCAATCGATGTGGCGATCCCCTGCACCATCAGCGCTCCGATTCCGAGGTGGTGATTGCTCTCCGCCTCTTCCCTGTCCTGAATGCCGTCTTTCACCATCCCGCCGCCTATGTACAGCAGCAGAATCAGCGCAATCCAGGGAATGAACTTCTCAAAAGCTTCAAAGTACTGCACGATGGTGTGAACGCAAAACCAGCCTGCCATGGGCATCAGTGCCTGAAATCCCGCGAAACAGCCGGCTATACCACACATCTTTCTCTTCCTCATCCGTGGTTCCGCCAGGCCGTTCGCCATCGACACCGAAAACGCGTCCATCGCAAGCCCCACGCCCAGCAAAATGCTGTTTACTACAAACATTACACTCCATTCCATGATGTTTTCCTCCCTCCTGTCCGGTTGTCATCGGGCGCGGGAAATTTTCCTCCTGCCCGCATATATGGGTGCGGGCAGCCTGCGCTGCCGGGTTTCTTTCGCACCACTGTGTATAAAACAAGAACCCGGGTGCAGCCTTCCGCCACACCCGGGTTTCATATCTTTTTCCATATAAAACGGGACTTACGTGTAGCTGTCGGCTATACATGAGTCTCGCAATTTAAAACAAGCCAGGCCGTCACGGTCGGGTATGTTGACTTGCTACGCATCCGGTTCCGATCGTCAAATTCCATATCTTCACAGTTCCACGTCTTTGCGGTTCCGTGTCTCTGCGATTTATGACGTACCTGTCCGAATATTATTCTTCCGAATCGGCTGCGCTTGCTACTCCCCCACGGGATTTTTGTCTGCGCACAATATAGCACCGGTTCTTTGAAACTGTCAAGCGGTTTAAGCCGAAAATTTCGCCAAATAAACGCCACAAATTTCTGCTTTTGTCGCCTTTTCACATAGAAAAGCACCTTCGGCTTCCTCTTGCACAAAAGTCAGATTTGCAGAACGCGGCACACCGAACCTTCCGTCTTGTTTTTGAAATGCAGAGCAGAACCACCCTTACTTTTCCGCTATGGCCTCGATCTCTATCAGCACATCTTTCGGAAGTCTTGCCACCTCCACGCAGGAGCGTGCCGGGAAATCGCCCGTAAAATATTCGGCGTAAATTCGGTTTACCAGCGCGAAATCATCCATTTCCTTGATGAAAACTGTCGTCTTAATAACTTTTTCCGTGCCGGTTCCGGCTGCCTCGAGCAGCGCCGCAAGGTTGCCGATGGCCTGCTTCGCCTGCGCCTCGATCCCCTCCGGGATCACGCCCGTCGCCGGATCCACCGGGATCACCCCGGATGTGAATACCATTCCGTTCACTTCGATTGCCTGGGAGTAAGGCCCGATCGCCGCCGGTGCCTTATCTGTTGAGATAATTTTCTTCATGTTCGACCTCCTCCGGCGGCTTTCCTTCGACCCGGCGTTCGCTGCCTCTTAAGGCACTTTTGCCGGACTCTGCTATCACCGCCCTGCCTGATGCTCTTTCTTCCATTCAGTTACTGATTCTCACTTCCGTCGTGATACTCCTCATCCGATTCGGTTACGGATTCTCACTTCCGTCGCGATACTCTTCATCCGATTCGGTTACTGATTTCACTTCCGTCGCGATACTCTTTATCCAATTCGGTTACTGATTTTCACTTCCATCGCGACTGTCACTATGTCTGCGATTTTCATACGATTCTCTCTCGCTGTCCCGGTGACTGCGGTCCCCGTAGGATTTTCTTTCGTCGTCCCGGCGGTTTCGGTCTCCATAGGATTTTCTCTCGCCGCTTCTTCGGTCGCGATCTCCGTACGGTTTCCTCTCGCCATCCCGGCGGTCGCGGTCTCCGTACGATTTCCTCTCGCCATCCCGGCGGTCGCGGTCTCCGTA
>JAJQBQ010000049.1:63832-82432 GCA_021203205.1 Lachnospiraceae bacterium
CGGTCTCCGTACGATTTCCTCTCGCCGTCACGGTGATCGCGATCCCCGTATGACCTTCTCCCGTCGTCCCGGCGTTCGCGGTCTCCGTACGGTTTTCTGTCGCCGTCGCGATGGTCTCTGTCCCCGTACAGCGGTCTTCCTTCCCCGTAGGGCTTCCGATCTCCCCGGCCACGGTCACCGTAAGGCTTCTTTTTCACCGGCGGATGCGGCTCTTTCTCAAGAAGAATCGCCGTCTCCGTCATCGTAATCAGACCCTCCTTTAAAAGTCTGCCGATCGCCCGCTTAAACGCGTTCTTGCTCATGGCAAATTCCTGCTCGATCAGCTCCGGCTCCGCTTTATCGGTAAACGGCAGTTCCCCGCCCCGCTCTTTCAAAATCTGTAAAATCTTCTGCGCATCCGGTTCAATTTCCATGTAGGCTTCCCGGCGCGTGCTCAGGTTCACCTTGCCGTCTTCCCGAACCTCAACCACCCGCGCAATAATATGGCTGCCGATCACGAAATCCTCGTGTACATCCTTCTGCGGTATCATGCCCTGATATTTTCCGTCAATGGCGGCGAACACGCCGTATACTTCATTTTTCTGGTAAACAATGGCATCCACCACCTGGCCCGGCTCAAAATGTCCGTCCGTTTTCAGATAGGAATACACCTTCATCGTGGCGCAGAGACGATCACTCTTATCCGTATAGACCGCCACCAGAATCTCATCTTCCGGGCGAATCTTCGTGATCTGCTCCTTAAACGGAAGAAACAGATCCTTCTCCAGCCCCCAGTCAAGGAATGCGCCGATCTTGCTCATCTCCTTCACCTTCAGCACGCCCGTCTCGCCGAGCGTAAGAATCGGCTTTCCGGTGGTCGCAATCAGCCGATCCATGGAGTCACGGTAAATAAAGACCTCCAATGTATCACCGACTGCCGTTCCCTCCGGCACCTGCTTCTTCGGAAGCAGCACATGTTCCTCCGGTGTCCCCAGATAAATACCAAATTCCACCTCTTTTTCAACCGGAAGCTTCTGGATTTTTCCTAATTCAATCACTTTTAACCTCTTTCCCCATTCTTTCGTCTGGTTTTTCGTTCTTCTCTTTTATCATGTTTCATCGATTGCACATATTCTCTTCCGCATATATGTTCACGCGACAGTGCATATTCTCTTCCGTATATACGTTCACACGGCAACACATGTTCTCTTCCGTATATACGTTCATACGGCAGCAAATCTTCTCTTCCGTATATACGTTCATACGACAGCACATGTTTCCTGTCATATACCATGCAAACTCATGTATTTCTGCGGTTATTCTTCGTCGGACACTTTCCCTTCAAAACACATGTTTGCACAGGTTTTCCCCGCTTCGTCACACATGGCAACATAGAAATAACTGCCTTCTCTTTTCACCTTCGGGCAGAAAACATCGCCGTAATGCGCCTGCTTTTTATACTCCACGCGAAGCCGTCCGGTACAAAACGACTCGTCCAGATATTCCAGCGCCATCGCCACGTATTTTCCGTTGTTTACATGACCGTTCTCATCCAGATCACGCTTTTGTACCCGAAAGCGTTCCCTCTCTTCCATGTCCTGCGGCATGCGAATCTTGCGGTCTGCTTTCGGAAGCTCCAGCGGTTCATCCGGCGGATACGGCCTTTTCGCTTCCTCATCGATCCGTTCCGGCCGCCCGGTCGCAAGGTTCACGTAGGCCCAGTTTGTCATGGCTTTGGCACACATCTCGCCTGTTTTCAGCGTGATCGTGAAATCCCTCTCCGCGAGCAGGCCCTTAAATGCGCACGGCCACGTCGTCACAACAATCTCATCTCCCAGCTTTAGATCGCGCTCGAAGACAATGTTCCAGGAGTTCAGAACCCATACGCGGTTAATGCTAAAGAGATAGTCCACCCCGACTCCCAGCGCTTCCGACTGAAATGTACTGGCATCCTGAAAAAAATTGATAACTCCCGCCTCGTTTACCCGGCCTCTGTGGTCGAGCTCCGAAAACCTTACACGTGTTGTGTATGAATAGTGCATTCGGCTCTTCCTTTCCTGTTTCAAACCACGGCTGCTTTTTCCGCGCCGGAATCAGCACACAAATTCCGTCACTGTTCACGGTATGTCTCCTGAAGTTCCCAGGGCAAACTGCCCGCGACAGCGTTGTATTATACAGCAGCGTTTTCAGATTGTCCATCTTTTGTTGTTACAGATGAAGATCCATGGTAACAAAAGCAAAAACACATCCGAAGGCTCGGATGTGTTTGCGAAAGCTGGGCTACAAGGATTCGAACCTTGAAATGCTGGAGTCAGAGTCCAGTGCCTTACCATTTGGCGATAGCCCAATGTCAACGACGCGAGGTATTATATACGATTCCCTGAAAGATTTCAAGTACTTTTTTTACTTTTTTTCCGTTATTTTCTCTTGTTTTCTCGGAGGTTTTATATTATGATTGGGCCCATACGAAGTGCGGCCTGACTGCGCTTCAGAATGGAGGATACTGCTATGTATAAAATTACTGATGCATGTTTAAGCTGCGGCGCATGCGCATCCGAATGTCCGGTTGAGGCAATCTCCGAGGGCGAAGAGCATTTCGAGATTGACCAGTCTGTCTGTATCGAGTGCGGCTCCTGTGCTTCTACGTGCCCGGTCGGCGCGATCGAAGAAGCTTAAGAAGCCATTACATCCCGATCGCCGGAATCCCCGAGCCTGCCCTGGCTGGCAGGTTCGGGGATTTTTTCTTTCACTTACTTCATTCTGCGTTTGCCTCATTCGCCTGTTTTATGGTGCACATTCATTTTGCACTTTTAGTCCGGCCGTGTATTTCTCCATTCGCTTCACGTTCCGCCCGGCTGCTTATTTCTCTTTCACGTCCCGTTCGCCCGATCATTTTTTCATTCCCGCCGGTTTTCTGTTTCAGTCCTGCTCCCCGTACGGCTTCGAAGCGTTCACGAACTTGGTGTACTGCGGCATCCAGGTCAGCTTCACCGTGCCGGTCGGACCGTTTCTCTGCTTGGCGATAATCACTTCCGCCACATTTTTTTCTTCGGAATCATGATTATAGTAGTCGTCTCGATACAGAAACATTACCACGTCCGCGTCCTGCTCGATGGCGCCGGATTCACGCAGGTCAGAGAGCATCGGCCGATGGTCAGGCCTGCTTTCCACCGCGCGGCTTAGCTGTGACAGGGCGACCACCGGAACCTTCAGTTCCCTGGCCAGCGCCTTCAGGGCCCTCGAGATATCGGAAATCTCCTGCTGTCTGCTGTCCGTGCGCCTGCCGCTGCTCGTCATAAGCTGCAGGTAGTCAATAAATATAATGCCGATTCCCTTTTCCATTTTGTATTTTCTGCATTTGGATCGGAGTTCGCTGACGGAAATGCCGGGCGTATCGTCGATAATCAGCTCCGCGTTGCCTATAACATCCGTGCTCTCCGCAAGACGCTCCCAGTCGCCGTACTCCAGGTTTCCTCTCTGTATCGCCTGGGAATCCACGCGGGATTCCTGGGCCAGCAGGCGATTCACCAGCTGCTCCTTCGACATCTCCAGGCTGAACATCGCCGCCGGGATATGCTTTTTCATACAGACGTACTCGATAATATTCAGAGCGAAAGCGGTTTTTCCCATGGAAGGCCTGGCGGCCAGCAAAATCAAATCCGACGGCTGAAATCCGGAAGTCTTGTAATCCAGATCCACAAAGCCGGTCGGTATGCCGGTCACGGTTCCGCCGCTTTTGGCCGCGGCTTCGATCTTCGCGATCACATCCAGAACAATCTGGCGAATCGGCGTATATTCCTGAGTCGTTTTTGCCCGGACGACCTCAAATACATTCTTTTCCGCCTGATCAAGGATTTCGTCCAGGGGCTCTTTTCCCTCGTAACAAGTGTTGCTTATCACATCATTATTTTTAATAATGGTACGCAGAGTTGCCTTCTCAGCGACGATCTGCGCGTGATCCCGGATTCTCACCGAGGTAGGTACCATAGACATGATCTCTCGGAACACTTCAATATCCGAGACCTCCGGTGGTGCTCCGTTTGCCGCCAGCCGCTCCGCCACCGTGACAAAATCTACCGTTTTTCCCTCGTTGTAAAGCTGCGTCATCGCCTCATACATGAGACTGTACTGCTTTCCGTAGAAATCCTGCGCGGTAAGAATCTCCATGGCGGTGGGAATCACCTTTTCATCGAGAAACATGGCCCCGATCACCGACTTTTCCGCGTCCGTGTTATGGGGCATGACTCTCTTTATCACATCCTCATCCATACATTTCCTTTTCCTGTGGCCCCGGTCATCCGGAATGACATCCGGGAATTCTCCTGCTTACCACTTGCACGCCCGTAAAACAAAGATTCCCCGACTCTTGCTCCTGGCGATATCTGTAAAACGGTCATGGAGTTTATGAACATCGAACGCCTGTCATGAGGCTTTCGTCTCCTGCAATACCCGTGAAACAGTCATGAAGTTTATGAACGTCCGACAGTGACCCTCTTTTCTGACAATATCCTCGGCGGCATCATACTCCCGACACTTTCACGGCCAGCTCGCCCGTCACATCTTTGTGCAGGCGCACGCCCACGCGGTAAGTGCCGACCGCACGGATCGGCTCATCAAGCAACAGCTTTTTCTTATCAAGATCCAGCCCCAGCTGCTCCTTCGCCGCCGCGGCAATCTCCTTCGTGGACACCGCACCGAATGTTCTGCCGCCTTCACCCACGCGAATCGCCAGCTCCACGGAAAGTCCTGTCAGTTTCCCGGCCATCTCCTGCGCCGCCGCAAGCTGCTGTTTTGCCTGCCTTTCTTCTTTTTCCTTCTGAAGCTTCAGATCATTTTTATTTGCCTTCGTCGCCTCTACCCCCAGCTTTTTCGGGAGAAGAAAGTTTCTCGCGTACCCGTCATTTACCTTCACAACCTGGCCCTTTTTCCCAAGCGCCTTCACATCTTCCAATAAGATAACTTCCATAGTGAACCTCCTGTATAATTTTGCTCCGTGCCGTTACTGCTGAATCATAGAAAATAACCGCGCAACAGTTTTTAAATCTTTAGCGGATGGCCCCCTCCTGGAGCATCCCCCTTATGGTTTCTTTCAGCAGATCCAGCGCCTGCTGCACCGTACAGCCCGACAGCTGCGCGCCGGCCGCATTCAGATGCCCGCCGCCTCCCAGCCGCTCCATGATTATCTGAACATTCACGTCGTCAACGGAACGGGCACTCAGATAAATCAGATGATTGTAGTCCGTGAGCACAAAAGATGCCCGCACTCCCTTGATGTTTAACAGCTCGTTTGCCGCCTGTGCCCCCACGATCGTAGGGCTGGCCACCTCATCCGCCGGGCACACCGCGATCGCGAAAGATTCCTCGAAAATCTCCGCGCTGCGTACTGCTTCCGCACGCGCCTTATAGTCCGCCATGTCATCGCGGAACAACTTGCGCACACGCACCACATCCGCGCCCTTTCTCCTTAAAAACGCACAGGCTTCAAAAGTTCGCACGCCGGTCTTATTGGAGAAATAGTTCGTGTCGATCATGATGCCGGCATAGAGTGCGTCGGCTTCCTGCTGCTTTAAGCGGACATCATTGAACATGTACTGTATAATCTCCGTTACCAGTTCGGAGGCTGAGGATGCGTAAGGTTCGATATATTTTAACAAGGCATTTTCTATAATCTCATTGCTCTGCCGGTGGTGGTCAATGACCACAATCTGCTGCGCTTTCTCTATAAGCTCCGGGCACTCCGTGTGGCTCGGCCGGTTGACATCCACCACGATCAGAAGCGTGTTTTCATCCATCTTCTCCAAAGCCTCTTTCCGGGTGACAAAAACGCCGGTGTCGTATCCGGCTTCCGGCTGGAACCGCGCCATCAGACCGGTCATGGTGCTGTTGACATCCTCAAAACAGATATAAGCCTGTTTTCCCATCAGCTTTGCCATGCGATACACACCGACACCTGCGCCGAGACAGTCCGTATCCCCGATCTTGTGGCCCATGATCATCACGGAATCCTTGCTCTGCAAAATCTCGCGCAAAGCGTGCGCCTTAACCCTCGCCTTCACGCGGGTTGTTTTTTCCATGGATTCGGAGGCACCGCCGTAATACCGAACCTCATCTCCCGCCTTGACTGCCGCCTGATCGCCGCCCCTGCCGAGCGCGAGATCCATGGCGATTCTGGAATATTCACAGTTCTCATTGTAGCCCGCACCGTTCAGCCCGAAGGCGATGCTTAATGTCACCGACATGGAATTTCCGACATTAATAGTCTTGACATCCTCGAGCAGATCAAAATGGCTCGCCGTAAGCTCCTCGAGATGGCGATGTTCCACCGCCACAAAATACTTGTCCTTCTCGAGCTTGCGCACAATACCGTCATAGTCCGCAAAATACTTTGTCACTTTCCGGTCGATCAGAGCAAGCAGAAGAGACTGTCTGACCGGTTCCACGCTTTCCAGTACCTCATCATAGTTATCTATATAAACCAGCCCGGCCATCAGCTGCCGGTTTTCCACCTCCTGCTTCAGATATTGCATCTGTGTCTCTTCAAACAGGCAGAGCGCAACCATCCAGTCGCTTTCCGCATCCAGCTCGACGAAATCCTGATCTGTCAGAAGATTCGTCATATCTACTTTTTTAAGAACCGCGCGAAAAATATCTTCTTCATAATGAATTGTGATCGTCACCTCGTCCTGCTCCATGCCAAGGGACTCTTTTGTGATTTCCGGCATAAACGTCGTGATGGTACTCTTATTTTTCGTAGCTTTCGGGAGAAGGCCGGTCAGCTCATGGTTCATCCACATAATCCGGCCGTTGCGGTCGAGCAGGCCGTAAGGGATCGCCATCTCCTCCAGGATTTTCCGCTGCACCTGCGCATATTCCGTCGCAAAAGAAACCATCTCGCGCACGAGAATGGGCTTGCTCGAAAAATACATCACAATGGCTATAATCAGAAATACCACAGAGACACAGGCAAGCGTAATCCCCACCTGCCTGCTTGCGGGGAATGAAAAAATGCCTGCCAGAAGTAAGACAATGCAGGCGGCAATCGAAAAAAGCATGGATCTTCGGATCGCGCCTTTTATTTTAATTCTTTGTTTCATGGGAGCCTCCGTCCTTGTGGCTGTTTCTCATTTAGTAAATTTAGAAATAGCCCGATTGATTATAGCATCCTTTTTCGGAATTGTGAACTACTTTTTCCGCACAAAAGCCTCCGTTCTTACCCCCGATGCCTCCCGAAACAAATGCGTATTTCTCTGTATAAAACGTTTTTCGAGCGAACGCATGATTTTTCCATATGAAACCGTTCGGAACAAACGTGTGCTTTTTCTGTATGAAATGAAAAAGGGCACCGCCCGACGACGATGCCCTGTAAAACCACTCTGATGTGATTGCCCCATGCGGACAATTACTCCACAGTGTAAGGAAGCAATGCAATATGTCTTGCGCGCTTGATCGCAAGCGTAAGAGCTCTCTGATGCTTTGCGCAGGTACCGGTGATTCTTCTCGGAAGAATCTTACCTCTCTCAGAGATGTATCTCTTTAACTTATTCGCATCCTTGTAATCAATCTCTTCGTTCTTTTCCCCGCAGAACGCGCAAACTTTCTTTCTTCTGCGCATCTGAGGTCTCTTTCTCGCCGGTGCGTCCGACTTATCACTCTTGTTATATGGCATGTTTTTAAGACCTCCTGTTTCATTTAAGGTATCGCGGCACACTTCCCTGTCTTAGTTAAATGGAAGCTCCTCGTCCTCTACTCCATCCGGAATATTCACAAATCCGTCGCCGGATGCTCTGGCCGGATCCGGCCTCGATGAGGAATAGCCGCTGTTCTGGCGGTAACTGCCGCCGGCTCCGCTGTTCGCGCCGCCCGCATTTCCGGCAGATGCTGCCTTGCTCTCTGCGAATTCAATACTCTCCGCAATGACGTCTGTCGTGTAGACCTTCTGTCCTTCCCTGTTGGTGTAGCTGCCGGTCTGAATTCTTCCCTCAAGCACTACCTTGGTTCCCTGGTGAAGGTACCTCTCGGCAAACTCACCCTGTCTGCCGAACGCAGTGCAGCTGATGAAATCCGCCGTCTGCTGGTCGCTGCCTTCCCGTCTCGCCATTCTGCGATCCACCGCAAGCGTGAATCTGGCGATCGCGAGCTGACCGTCTCCCTGGTTGGAGTAGCGTACCTCCGGGTCTCTGGTCAACCTTCCCATAAGAATTACTTTGTTCATAAAATTCTCCTATCTGCCTGATCAGGCTTTCTTTTTCCTTTGTAAACAGGACAGATGCTACGCTTCCTTTTTGACGATCAAATATCTGATGACATTGTCTGTGATGCGCAGAACCTTTTCAAGCTCGTTCGGCGTGTCCGAACCTGCGTCAAAGCTGATGAAGTAGTAGTATGCTTCTCTGGTCTTCTGGATCTCGTAAGCGAGCCTCTTCTTGCCTGCTTCGTCGACTCCGGTGACCGTTCCGCCAAAACGGGTGATATATTCCTTAACCCGTTCGATTACTGCGGCTCTCTCTTCGTCTTCCAGCTTTACATTCACAACAATCGTTGCTTCGTACTTGCTCATGTGTCTACCTCCTTCTGGTCTCTGGCTTTCCCGCATTTCGGGAAAACAAGGAAATCGGCATATTTCATAATAAACTCCCATGCATGCTTCGCGGGCACAACCGGGATACAGAACCATCGTTCCGGAGTCAACGCAAAGCGTTCACTCCAACTTCCACGATGACAGACTGTTATGGTAAAATATGCGCATACGTGTACCTGCTCGATACACCGAATTGAGATTTTAACACATTCATTTTTGTTTTGCAACCGTCTTTTTTCTGTTTTACAAAGTTCTTTTTCCGTGTTTTCGTCTGTTCGCAACCCGCCGCCCCGAAGTTTCGCGAAGCGACACTTCTGAGCTCACAGCGGCCGTAATTAAACAAATTATCTGTGACTGGCAACTCTTCCTATAAGGTTCTCCTGCCCCTCACATTCTTTTCCACATCCCGCCGCGAAAGCATGACCTGCCTCCCGCACCCGAGGCACCTCAGCCGAAAGTCTGCGCCTGTGCGAAGGATTTCCCACTCGCTGCTGCCGCAGGGATGCTGCTTTTTTAACTTTATAATATCTCCTGTCTCAAAATCCATGCCACACCTCTCTCCTCTGCTCTTTCTTTTGTCTGATTATGTGATGCCGGGTTCCCGGCACCGTGAGTAACGAATCCATAAATTTAAGAATTCGGTTTCCGTTTTCGGAATCATCGCGAAGTTCTCCCTAAGATCCCCCTACAGACTGTCCGAAAGCTCGAAACAATCTCTCTGATTTTACAACATATGGTACCCCGAAGATTCCGGAAGACTACATATGGTATCCAAAAAGACAGAGAAACGAATTTTGGGACGGTCTGCCCGCCTGCGTTATAATATTTCTGTCACTATCATATCACCCCACCGTTTTTTTTCAATCCTTATTCTGCCGTTTTTTCCTTTTATCTGCGACAACTTCCACAAAGCAGGAATATGGTGGTGCCGCAAAAACCGAGAGTACAACTGCCAGACTTTCAATCAAAGCCACGAGATACCGGGTGTACAAAATCGCCGAAACCGATAGTCTCAGCTGCCTGACTTTCAATAAAAACGCGGGGTTCCAGTCTGACGAAATTACCGCCTAAACCGGTAGCTGCAGCTGCCAACCCTCAGTTCGTCCCCGTCTTCCAGAACCCACGGTTCGTTCGGGAGCATCCGGTCTCCGTTGACAAACGTTCCGTTTTCCGAGCGCAAATCTTCCACCCACACCCGCCCGTTCTCCTGAAACAGTCTGGCGTGAATTCGGCTCACGCTCTCATCCGCTATTTCGCAGTCCGTAAGGTCTCCGTCCCTCCCGAGAAAGCACGGGTACCCGCGAATGTGCAGCGCCGGCATCACCTCCGAAATGAGCTCTCCCGAAACAGGCTGCTCCGGCTCTTCCTCGCTTTTTGCGCGCGCGTTCTCTCGTCTGCGCGCATTTTCCCTTCCGCGCGCGGTCGTCCGGCCATACTCGGTTTCATCCTCCGCAAACCGAAGAGATTCTGTGGAGTAATCCGGGTAGCGCTTTCCTCCCGCCGGGAATATGCGCCGAAACAGGTCTCTCATTCCCCCGCTTTTTTTCCTGTCCATATCGGGATCCGCTTCTCCCCAGGCAAAGGTGCTGTCGTTTTCTTCCCCTTCTTCTTCGTGGAATAATTGATCCCCTCCGTAGGTCAATCGCTCCTCCTCCCGGGATAACCGCTCCTCTCCGCGAATCATTTGTTCCTCTCCACAGATCACTCGCTCCTTCTCACGGGATAACCGCTCTTTCCCACCGGGCAATCGTTCTTCTTCACGGGACAGTCGCCCTTTCCCAGAGGAAAATTGCCCCTCCCCGCGAGTCATTTTTGATTCCGTCTGCGTCCGCGCCTGTTTTTGTGTTCCTTTCCCCGCCCGCCTGCCTTCCCTCAAATGCAGCGCGTCTCTGCCGCTCTGGTATCCCCCCTGCTTTTCAGACATAAACTGTCCCAGTAAAGCCAGAGATACGTCATTTTCATCACAAAACCGCTGAAATTCGTAGGAAAAAATAACCTCCTCCCGCTCACGGTAATCCATGTGATCCAGAAACCACAGCGCAAGCGGCCTGAGACGTTCAGCGAAACTCTCGGAATCCCAGGGCTCATAACAAAAACACAGATCCCCCGGTTCCAGCATACCGTACATAAACTCCGGCATCAGGTTCAGATGGTTGTAATCCAGCATATATTCTTCCAGCTCCGCAGCCACCTCCGCTATCTTGCAGAGAATTTGTCGCAGTTCCCACCCGGTCATCTTCTGCCAGGCATACCTCTGCTCCAGATTCTGTCTGCCGGAGATGTCGAAATAAATTTTCACCTCGCTGTCCTGATATTCCCTTGCCGCTGGAAGCAGCCCCCGTATCTGATTCTGCTCCAGCATCTTCATCTCAAAATCAATAATCTCTCCGTCTGTTTTCTGGGACGGTAAAGATATGTAATAGTGATTCGTCTTATGATTGCCTTCCATCCATAGCTTCCCCCTTTCCATATTTTCCCGCCAAATCACGGAATTTCAACCTGTTCTTACGACGATTTTTTCCTGCACTTCGGCACTTTTAATTTTTTCTCCGATCCACTGTGCAGCTTCAAATCCATCGCACAAAGTTTCTTTCTCTACTGTGTAAGCCCCGAACTCACCGCGTAAATTCTTCTCATCCACTCCGCTGCCTGGCGCGTCTCAAAAAATGTTTTCCCATTTTCCACGGAAAGAATACCCGCTTCCTTTATTTTGACCGCCGCATCCACAGACAGACTGATCAAAGCAAAAAACAGGACAAACATGATTCCCAACACCAGCGCCGTCTCCACTGTCACGCTTCCGCGCAGGCCATGTCCGTTTTCTCTTCCTTCCGCCTGCTGTTTCAACTTGTGTATACACATAATTTCCCTCCTTGCCGCAATCGCTGTCCGAAAAACGCAACAACTACAGTGACTGCGCTGATTTTTACCGCGAATTTTCATTCTTTGCACTCGATATTCAAAACAGAACAAACATAATTCCCAGCGCCAATGCTGTCTTTGCTTTTCTCAAAGAGTCATCCACAGCGCAGGAACCTCCACCAGGAACATGCCTGCCGTCAAAAACGGCGCCATCGGCATTCTTGTTTTCCCCGTCGCCTTTTTCAAAAGCAGCAACGGAATTGCCGCAGCCACCAGAAGAAGCATGGCGCACATCAGAATCCAGATGCCGGAACTTATGCCGTTCCACACTCCGATCACTCCCACACACAGGGCATCCCCGTAGCCCACTTCTTCCCGGCTCACATACGCCAGGGCGCAAATCACCGCCCCCAGTGCTGCCCCGCCTGCGATTTCCCAGACAGATCTCCCCGCTCCGATCGAAACGGCCACCCCGGCGATGCCGAACAAAATTTCCGGCCACAGGGGAATGATTCTCGTACGAATGTCCCTCCATGAAATGGCTGTCCAAAAGATTGTCTGCATTGCCACAGAAATTACTGCCAACATATCCTCCTCCTTCTAAGGTTCTGCTAAAAAATGACCTGCTCACTCTGCAAATCGCGGTCCATAAAAGCCCCACTGTAACCCAGAGCAGCTGCATTTGCACAATCTGTGTTATTTCTTAACAGATCTTAATCTCCGCTCTCCTTCGCGCATTTCGAACACAGCGGATACGATTCCTGCGCCTCTTCCAGTGTCAGCCTTCGGATATCATGCGTGATCGCGGTACAGTTTATGTCGTAATGATACTTCGTTCCGTAGGTAGTGATATAGACGTTTCCGCCGCTCTGCGTCCCGGCATCACTGCAGCTCGTACACGCGGTATAGCTGATCCCGTAAGCGTTTTTCTTTGTCTTCGCCGTTTCCAGGCTGACAGTTTGAATTCGTTTCGTCAGATAAGTGCAATCCGTCGTCAGATGGTAAACCGAACCGTTCGGAGTCATATAAACCCAGGTCACCTCGTCCTTCATGGATCGTCCGACCCAGCTGTGAAAATAGCCGCTCTGCACCGAGGTCTGCCCGCTGAAAGCCTTGCCCACCCACGGGAGCGTGAATTTATAAGTTACACTCAGCGTTCCTTCCGATGCTTCCATGTCATAAGAAGATCCGAGCAGGGAAAAGTTTTTTATACCCCCGCCGCCGATTCTTCCCGTGATAAACGGCGAGATTGCACTCGAATTTGTCGAATAAACATAGGAAGAAAGCGCCAGGCCCCTCACCAGACCCGCCCCGGTTCCGGACAGAAGCGTGGCAAGCTCCGTCCCGGCGAACTCGTCCAGAGCCTCCTCCCCCTGTTCCTCCGCACCGTACACGAGCGCCCCTGTTACTCCGGTACTCGTGAAAGAATCCTGCATGATCATCTCAAAACGAATCTGCGTGAAAAAATAGAAAAAGCTCAAAAAGGTGAAGATGACAATCGGCAGCACCAGCGCCGCTTCCACCGTAACGCTCCCGGAAAAGGCCGACGAATCCACCCCGACACGGCTTACATCCTGCGAATCATGCTTCCTCCGTTTTAATGAGCGTTTTCCGATGAGAACTTCCGCGTGAAGGCCCGCAGAAAATGCTCTGATTACCGTTCGGGGAAAGCTGCCCGTTCCTGTTTTGCTCCCGATCATTTTGTGGTGTCCCGCATTGTACTTGGAGAGGTACATTTATTATTGTTTCCTTTCTAAATTTTCAGAAGCCTGTAAACATGGGACAGGCATGCACAAACGGTAATCAAAGCATTTTCCGCGGATTCCGCCTCGCAGCCGGTTCGCAAAATCAGCTAATTTCGAATGCAGTCTCGCAAAAAACGGCAAACAACCGATTTCTCCCCGGAGAAACAGCAATGTGGAATTCCTACTCCACATACCCGTAAGAAAACGCCGTTTCAATCGTGTAATCCGACGGTACGGACAGCAGCTGCTTCAGAACCCATGTGTCCGAAAACAGAGCCGCGCTCCGCCAGGAAACAGTCCCTTCCGTAGAGACCACACAGTCTTTTATGCGGAAGTCCGACCGCACACTCTTCTGCATTCGCATCTGCATGACATCCATCATTCGCCAGGTCTGCGTCTGTCCGTCCTGAAGAAGCAGCAGAATCATCAGATAGGTTTCGTAGTCAAACGAAAGGTAGCCGCTCTCCGATGTTTCCGTGCTCTTTGACGCCCCCGCCTGCACGGTTCCGCCTGCGACATCGGCCAGATTTTCCAACGACAGATTCCAGTTCGCGGAAGTTTTTACCAGAGGGACGGATTCTCCGCGATACAGCTGCTGCAAATCACAGACAGACTCTGCAGCTGCCCAGGCTGCGAGAAGCAGCATCTGTATCGGGATTTTCAAGACCGGCAGCCCTGCGGCGGTGGCGATCGCCAGAGCGACCGCTCCCGCCTCCTGCATTTTGGCGGAATCGGTAAGAAGATACGCGTAGTTCAGACCCTCACGAATCAGGAAGATTTCCCCCATGACAGTGGAAAGATTCGTCCGGTCACTCGCACTCCCACCCAGAATATATTCCATCTCGTAGCTAATCAGGCTGTCCGAAGAAGGGTTTTCGTAACTTCCAAAATACAGCCTGCAGTAAGCTGCCATAAGCGCCCGGTTCCAGGTGCTCTTTAAAAATGTTCTCTGATCGGATCCCGTGGTTTTCGATGTCATGCTCGGGAGCTCACTGAGGCTGGCGGTTAATGTGGACACGGAACTCGCATCCTCAAGGACGAGGGCGTAAATGCCGTCGTTTGCCAGGTTCAGTATCGTTTCCAAAATTCCGGCAGACAGTCCCTCCGTTTCCGAATCCGCAGATTCCGTATCCGCGCTGTTGTAAACGGCCTCGCTGAGACTTTCCGTAAATTCCAGCACGGCATCCTTCAGACTGCTCCCGGCCTGCCCTGCAAGTTCCTTCAGATATTGCTTTGCCTCATCCCAGGTTTTCCCGCGGACCGTCTCTGCTGCTTCCGTAAATTCCGGCATTTCACATGCCCTTATTTCGGTAACCAGAGAGGCTGCCAGTTCCTCGGCTTTGGTCAGCGCGTTTTTCAGGGCAGTCCGACCATAGGTATCTGTTTCCGTGATCGTAAACGTCTCCTGCATGTTCCGCACCTGCGTCAGAAGCTCGCTGTACATGGCGGAAGGAATCAGATCCTTATATGTATCCAAAAGCTCCTCCATGCTTTCCAGCGCTTCCGCAGCGGTTTCCTGCAGAGATTCAAAAGTTTCCATGGCCTCAAGCGCCGAATCAATGGATGTCTGAACGGACTTCACCAGCTGCAGAAGTTCTTCCCTTGCTGTCTCATATGGCGATCTGACACGGTTCCAGGCTTCCTCTGCCTCCGCGTAAAGCGCTTCAATTCTTTCATCCAGACTGTCGCTCTCTTCTTCCGAGCCGTCGCTCCCCGAACCCGTTTTCTCCGCTTCCTCTTTTTCTTCCCACAGTTCCAGCAGTTCCCGAAAAAGATCTCCGTCCGATGAGATCAGGCTTTCCACGGCCGATGCCGCGCTTTTCACCGAATCCAGTGCGTTTTCCACCACGCTCTTCATGCTGCGGATCGAACTTACGCATGTTTCCAGCGATTCAAGTGCTTCCCCTATGTCCGTAAAATTCTCCTGCGCATTTTCGACCATCTGCGTAAAATCATTGATGACAGACATTTGCGACTGAATATCGCCAAGCGTCAGAATATCGCTGATTGCCTCGCCCGTGACCCGATAAGGCACCAGCTCCGTGACCTGTTTCAGAAAGTAAATTCCCCCTTCCTCCGTAAGATAAATCTTTTTGCTGACATCAACAGACGGCGACGACAGGCTTAAAATCAGGTTGTCCTCATCACTTATCTGCTTCTGCAGGCAGGAAATCAGCGTATCCTCCAGTGTGCCGCCGTCTTCCCAGAACAGCAGAATTCCGAATTCTTCCGCCATCTCCGCCGCGTAATTCGAGTATGCGGAGACCACGCCAAGTTCACTTTTCCCCCAGGCGTTTGCATACAGGCCATAAACTCTGGAGCTTTCCAGCAGGCCGAACAGCAGTGCCAGAATCAGGAAGAAGGTCAGAGCGGAAAACAGGCTGATACTTCCTTCCGGCATGCATTTGTCCTTCGCGGGCAATGCTTCTGTCCCCGAATGACACTGTTTTTTTCTTGTTTTCTCTGCCTGCTTTCCCATACCTTTCTGCCTCCTGTCACACTCCTGCCCGTCCGGCTTCCCATCAGAATTTCATATAAATCCACATACCCACTTCGCAGGCACAACCACGGATAAACCAGCTTGAAACATCGATATTGTTTCGTCTGCGACACGGAACGCTGTCTCTGAACTCCATGTAAGTGAACCTGCTCCGGTCATTCGGCATCAAAAACCCGCTGCTTCTTTATAAATCCGCCTGCAGGTGCCACCGGATCAGAAGCTGCTGATCGTCGATTTTAAGCTGGTAAAAATGCTGTTCAGAATCGACGTGATCTGTGTTTTAAAAATCACTGCGAGTCCTACAAGAATCACGATGATAAGTACTACCTCGATTACCCCCATTCCGGATTCATCTTTCACAAAATTCTCCATATACTGTTTCAGTTTTGTCATGCATACCTCCTTCCTGAAAGCCATATTGTCCGCATTTCGGGCGCTGCCGGGGCCAAAATCCGTTTTCCGGAGGCAGCCAATGATTTTGATTTCAGGCGGCCGCCAGTGATTTTGTTTCCAGGCAGCCGCCAGTGATTTCGGTTTCAGGCAGCTGCCAGTGATTCCGGTTTCAGGCGGCTGCCAGTGATTTCGGTTACAGGCGGCTGCCTACCACCCGTTCATGGAAGAGAAGGCAGGAACCAGCACGAGCGCCATAACCAGAACCAGCAGGATACCCATGGGAAGCAGGAGTTTCGAGTCGAGTTCCTCGCCGCGTCTGCGCAGATTATTTTTTTCCTCCTGCATGGCGTCTTCCGCTTCCCTGTACAGGAGTTCCGCGAATCCGCGGTTTCCCCTTCGGACATTCTGTTCCAGCAGGCCTGAAAGCCTCGCGAACTTTGCACCCCCGCACCGTTTGCCGAATTCGATAAAGGCCTGCACTTCCGACATGCCGTTTTGCATTTTTCTTAAGGCCAGAAGCATCTCTTTTAACATGTAACTGTTCCCGCGCCTTTTGTTTTCGTAGCTCACGACCAGGCGCTCCCATGCGTTTGCGAGACTCATGCCGGCTTCCTGCAGCAGAGCGATGCGCAGAACGATCTCGCTGTAATCTCTCTGCAGCTCCGCGTCCCTTCGCTTCAGCTCCTCCTTCAGCGCGCTCTTCGGCCGGAACCACAAGAACGTCGCTGCCGCGACACCGATCAGAAACACGTATAGCCAATTGCTGTCTTCCACGGAATACAGAGCGATCGCTTCCCCGTCCAGCTCCTCCGGAAGGGCGATTTCCTTATCATAGATGTTTTCTTCATCCAGATATTTCTGCAGCAGGTCGGCCAAAGCAGCCGTCTCTTCCTCCGTCGGAAGAACGCAGATCGCGGCTTCACACTCGCGCGTACGGTCTTCCCAGGTCAGTGTCAGATACAGTGTCCCCTCCGTCTTCTCGCTGATTCCCGTCGGCGTGCCGTCATATTCCAGCGCATCTTCGCAGTCCCAGGACCAGCTCGTCTGCACCGAAAATGCTTCCACCGTCACGGAATCCACCAGGTTTAACGGGTACCGAACGCTGTCCAGCGATTCGTTCTCCCCGAGCACTTCCTCCCATGCGATCCGCATGGCCTGCTCAAAAAGATCCGTCACCTCTGTTTCCGTCAGCTGCACCGGGGACAGGACGAGCGAAATCTGTTCCGTCTCATCCTCCGCTTCCAGAACCGCCGTGATCGCTTCCGCGGATTCACCGGCATTCGGACGCTCGGCTGTCGTCAGTTGCTGTGTCTCACCGGTCATAAGAAGCAGAGCCGCAAGCCCTGCCGCAGCCAGAAGGCCCAGAAGTACGGTCGTTATTCTTTTTACATGAAAGAAATACCACTCTGCCTGAACCCGGTTCCTGCCGTTCAGTTTCTGAAGACTGTCGATCAGCTCCGCATCCCCCGGAACGAACCGTTCCCGCCGTATTTTCATAAAAAGATCCAGCAGCAGCGCGGCTGTCCCGTAGAAAAACCGCAGAGGATGTTCTTTTCCGGAAAGCTCCCACTTCCAGCCCAGGCGATACGGAATGCCGAGCGCAGTCACTGCGGCCAGGCAAATAAACAAAATCAGCATGTTACAGGGGTACCTCTTCCTTTCTTCAGATTTCCGGACGTGCTGTCTCTGGCCTTCTTACCCTTCCAGTGCCGCCGTGACCATGTGATCTCCCAGCCAGATTGCAAATACATACACTGCCAGGCAGACACTCATGAATGCAATCCCGAACATTGTTCCGTAAATACTTGTAAGCAGTTCCGGCGATGTCAGCTTAAGATAAATCAGAATACCGGCCGGCATCAGACACATGATATTCTGCTCGGTCTTTTTGCCGTGAATGTAGGCGGAAAGTTCCTGCTTTAAAGATATCATCGCCTGGATACTGTCCGCCGTCGTGCGGATCATGCGGATCAGATTACCGCCGCTTTTTTCGGCGGTCTGGTAGATTTCCGCGAAAAGCAGAATCTCATCCAGCCCGGTCTGCGTTCCCCAGTCGTTCAGCACCTCGTAAACTGTCCGATTGTAGCGAAATTCTTTCAGCATGGTGCCGAGCGACCGCGTTACCGGATCTTTCTCCCCGTACAGGCTTAAGAATTCCCGGTAGATTTCCTCCATGCTGTTTTCCATGGATTTCCCGGCCATAGCGGAGGCTGAGAGCGAATTCAGGAAATTTTTGAAGCCCGTACGCAGCTGTTCCTTTTCCTTTTCTTTTCGCTTCTTCGCCCTCCACAGACACCAGAGAACGATGACGGGGCTTAAAAATGGGATCGCGACCGCACTCCCGTAAAAAAGCCACGCGACCAGACACACAATTGCCGCTCCGATCAATATATCTTCAAACACTTTCATACTTTCACCATACCTTCTTCCGGCAATCGAGCCCGATCACGGAGCCTCTCTCGCCTTCACAGCGATTTTCCGAATCCTCTCCGCCGGATCACTCAAACTTCCGAATCCTGTCCGCCGGATCACTCAAACTTCCG
>JAJQBQ010000049.1:82532-89700 GCA_021203205.1 Lachnospiraceae bacterium
TCCGCCGGATCACTCAAACTTCCGAATCCTGTCCGCCGGATCACTCAAACTTCCGGATCCTGTCCCGAAACTTTTGTGTCCAGGGATTCAATCTCTCAGAAACAACTCTTTTCAAATCCTGTCCGCCGAAAACTTCTTCTTCCGGTCTCATACTTCCGAGACGCTCATCAACTCCTCTTCCGCGAACCCCGCGTCCTTCCACTTCTGCCGGTTTTTCAGCTGCTCCCCGGTTCGTTCCAGGCTTCCGATGATTCTCCCGGTAGCCGGATCTCTGGACTTTTCCCGAAACAGGTAGAGCGGCACAACCCGTATCTGCCCGTCCTGTATCCCCTGGATTTCCGAGATCTCCAGCACCTTTCTGGACTTGTCCATCAGTCTCCCGAGATGAACCAGAATGTCGATTCCCGCAGCGATCTGGCTGCGGATCGCCGCCAGCGGCATATCCATCCCCATCAGCAGCATTGTCTCCAGGCGCAGCATCATGTCGCGCGAGGAATTTCCGTGGCCGGTGGAGAGGGATCCGTCATGTCCGGTAGACATGGCCATAATCATCTCCACCGCCTCCTCACCGCGCACCTCACCCACGACGATCCGGTCCGGGCGGAGCCGCAGGCTCGCGCGGATGAGCTGGCGCATGGTCACCGCGTTCTCACCCTCGGTGTTTGCCTGACGCACTTCCAGCCGAATCAGGTTTTTAATGTTCTGCAGCTGCAGCTCCGCGGAATCCTCGATCGTGATGATCCGTTCATCCTCGGGAATAAACCCGGAGAGCGCGTTCAGAAAAGTTGTCTTTCCGGTGCCCGTACCTCCGCTGATGAAGATATTGTACCTGGCGAGCACCAGCTTCTTTAAAAATTCCGCCGCTTCTTCGGTGATGCTCCCGATTTGAACCATATCATCCATGGCAAACCGCTTTTTCGGGAATTTACGGATACTGAGCACCGGCCCCTCAAGGGATACCGGCGGCAGCACAACGCAGACACGGGACCCGTCCGGCAGGCGGGCATCCGCGATGGGGCTGGCATCGTTAACACGTCGATTTACCTTCGAGACGATTTTCTGAATCACCTGTAAAAGGCGTTCTTCCGAGGAGAAGGAATCCTCGTAACGCGCCAGCTTGCCCTGCCGTTCCACAAAGATCTGATCCGCCCCGTTCACCATGATTTCGGTGACCGAGTCATCCTCCAGCAATGCTTCCAGCAGATCCAGCCCGCGGATACTGGCAAAAAGCTTTTCATTCAGCCGCTTCTTTCGACCGACGGTGAGATATTCCGTTTTTGAATAATCCAGCAGCGCGTCCAGAATCTGTTTTCGAATCACTCCGTCATCCGGATCCACGGACAAATCCATGCGCTCCATGATAGAGTTTCTCAACCGCTCCACCTGTTCCTGCTCGCTGACCTCCTTTTGCTCCTCCTCATGGGCCCCGGCAGCGCCCGGCTTTTCCCGCCGCCTGTCTTCCGCGCTCTTTCCTTCCGTCATTTATAATAATTCCTGCCTCCTTTCCCCCACTTGTCACACCCCTGCCACCCGTCGCACAAAATCGCCGAATTCGCTGACCTCCTGCGAGCGGAAATAATCTTCCCAGACGCAGTTCACCGGCCGCGGCAGGTACAGTTTTTCGCTGCGCAGGATCAGGTCGTCTCTTCCCACCTGTCTCGCGAAGCTCTCCCAGTCCGAAATCTTCTGCTCCGAAATCCTTTCTTTCAATGCCGGCATATAAATTTTCGCGCAGCGATCCAGCAGCGTGAGGACCTCCGGCAGGAGCGTACCCAGATCCAGGATAACATGTTCATACGTTTCCGCCACAAGAAGCGCATCCAGCAGCTGTTCCCATTCATCCGCCCGGACACATTTCAGTTCTCTGGCATTCTGCACCGGCATCACGCAGTCAAATCCTTCCATTTTCAGAGTCGCCCGGTTCAGCATTCCCCGAAACAGATCGGGGCCGATATCCAGAGCGCAGACGAGGTCTCCGAGATCCGGTCTCTGTTCCGGCGTATTTATCTCCTCGTCCGTCAACGGTCGGAAGATACTCGGTTCGATCGCATGAAACTTCCGGCCGGAACGGCCTTTCACGGCAGTCTGTTCCTGCTCCCCGGTTTTGTCCCCCGAAAGATGCGGCAGGTAACTGAACTCATCCAGACTGACCAGCAGCGTCTTCCCCTTCTTCGCCATGTTTTTCGCGAAAAGGAGGGAAAATGCCGTCTTGCCGCAGCGGCCAACCGGCGAATATACCCCGATGACCTCGCTCTTTCCGGATGACACATAGACCAGGACCGGGAAAAAATTCCTCGTGATCTCCTCGAGTTCGCCGACAATTTTGCCTGCCTTCTGATACTTCTTCACCGCCATCGGCGCCCGGGAAGCCAGCGCCGGGTTCCGGCCGTCGTCCAGCAAAATCATCCGCTCTCCCGCCGCATACAGAATGTTCTCCGTCAGATCCGCTCCTGCCGCGAGACATAATACATTCGCCTGTTTTTCCAATCCCGCCAGCAGTAAATCTTCCTTCGTGAACACCTGAAACTCGAACGATATATTCTGCTGCCTGCTCCTGACATATTCCGTCAGCTTTTCGCGATATCGCTCCTCCCTGTCAAACAGAAGAATTTTCTGTTCCTTCAATCTTTCGATCGTGCTCCTTTCCCTTGTATTCCTCACCGGCTTCGTCATTCCCGTGGATGTACCGAAAAGTCTCAGAAATCCTGTCGTTCCTCACATTCTCCGGAATCTGCAGTGCTTCCCCTGAACCTCTTCTGATGAGATCCACGGGGTTTCTCCGTTCCTTACATTTTCCGGAACCGACTGCACTCCCCCGAACCTCCCGGGACCTCCGGAAAGTTTTCAGCGCTCTGGCTTCTCGTCATTTCCGGCGAGTGGCATGGATTATAGCGGGCTCTCGCTGCCTTGTCAACCCATTTTGTATGAATTTATATACTTTTTATCTATGTTACATGCGATGCAACCCGCTCGAAATTTTATATGTTGCAGGGGCATGTAACATCATCACATATTGCGGCTCAAGCGTGTTGCATCGCATGTAACTATTCGTGAAATCAGATTAAGGCGAAGTTTTTCGAGAGTCTCAAACTCTCAGGCGAACTGTAAATGTCAAAAATACAATGCATGATCGTTCCTTTTCGAATACCTCCTTTTACCCAAAAGGCTTTTTTTGTGTAAAAAAATATTTTTTGCAAAAATATGTCAAAATCCAAAAAACACTGTTCAAGGGGCGGGGGAAGGTTTAAAGCAGTAACATCCAGAAAGAGAAAGGCTATCCGAAATCGTTCTCCGCGTTGCATTTTTTTTCCTTCTGCGTTATAATTTCCCCATGATTCGGAAGCCGTGCCGGAGCGCCGCGGCTTCCACCGATCGTAACCCGTGTCCGCTTCGCGGCACCCCCGGGGCGAAAGCCGATTGCATCCGATTTTCGTTCCCGCAATCATCCTTTTGTGAACCCCCACGCGCTCCGGAAAAGAGGGACTATGAGTTATGTAACCGATTATGACCGCTTCCTGTTCGGCCGCTGCGGTCACTATGAACTTTACAACAAGCTCGGCGCGCACCCCGGAAAAAGCGGCGGAAAATCCGGCTGCTATTTCGCGGTCTGGGCGCCGCACGCGAAACACGTGAGCGTGATCGGCGATTTCAACAACTGGGATCCGGCCGCGCAGCCGATGGAACAGCTCCCGGACGGCGGCATCTGGGAAACTTTCGTGCCCGGCGTGGGCGAGCACGCCATGTACAAATACTATATCGACGGCGCGGACGGAGCGGCGCACTACAAGGCGGATCCGTTCGGCTTCGCCATGGAACTGCGGCCCGGAACGGCGTCGAAGGTGGCAGATTTATCCAAATACAATTGGGGCGACCAATCCTGGCTTAGCGCGAGGGAAAAGGCTGACCGCTATGCAGAACCGATCTCTGTCTACGAGGTGCATCTGGGCTCCTGGAAAAAGGACTATTCCTTAAATAAGGACGGATTTTACAACTACCGCCGCGCCGCGCAGGAACTGGCGGAGTACGTGAAAGACATGGGCTACACACATGTGGAACTTATGGGCATCGCAGAGCACCCGCTCGACGCCTCCTGGGGCTATCAGGTGACCGGCTACTACGCTCCCACCGCCCGCTACGGCGAACCGACGGATTTCATGTATTTTGTCGATTACATGCACCGCCACGGCATCGGCGTCATTCTGGACTGGGTGCCGGCGCATTTTCCGAAGGACGCCTGCGGCCTCGCCAATTTCGACGGCGCGCCGCTCTACGAGTACGCCGACCCGCGCAAGGGCGAGCACCCGGACTGGGGCACGAAGGTCTTCGACTACGGGAACAATGAGGTGCGCAACTTCCTGATCGCGAACGCACTGTTCTGGGCAGACAAATACCATATCGACGCGCTGCGCGTGGACGCCGTGGCCTCCATGCTCTACCTGGATTACGGCCGTCGGGACGGCCAGTGGGTGCCGAACGAGTACGGTGAAAATAAAAATCTCGAGGCCATCGAATTCCTGCACCACTTAAGCAGCATCATGAAAGGCCGCGCGCCGTCCGTCATGCTGATCGCGGAGGAATCCACGGCCTGGCCCCAGGTAACAAAGCAGCCGGAGGACGGCGGCCTGGGCTTCACTTTCAAGTGGAACATGGGCTGGATGAACGATTTCATCGAATACGTAAAGCTCGACCCGCTGTTTAAGAAAAATAATCACAACAAGCTCACCTTCGGCCTGACCTACGCGTTTTCGGAAAATTACATCCTGCCGATCTCCCACGATGAGGTGGTGCACCTGAAATGCTCCATGTTGGAGAAGATGCCCGGCTATCCGAAGGACAAGTTCGCGAACCTGAAAACCGCCTACACCTTCATGTTCGGCCACCCGGGCCGCAAGCTCCTCTTCATGGGGCAGGAATTCGCCCAGAACCACGAGTGGACCGAGGAGCGCAGCCTCGACTGGTACCTCCTGACGGACGACGACCACCGGGATGTGCAGGAATATGTGAAAAAACTGCTTCATCTCTATCGGAAGGAACCGGCGCTGCACTGCGACAACCGGGGCTACGAGGCATTTGAGTGGGTAAACTGCAACGACGCGGACCGCAGCATTTTCAGCTTCCTGCGCAAAGACCCGGATGTGCCGGGAAGCGAAGTCCTCATCATCTGCAATTTCACGCCGATGGAGCGGACGGATTATTGCGTGGGCGTGAAGAAGCGCGGGAAATATCGGTTCCTGCTCTCCAGCGTCTCCGATGTGGAAAGCTACGGCACAAACGGCACGGCTTACAATTCGGGCAGCGCAAACGGAGCCCATGCCGGCGACGCCGCAAACCGCCCGCGGAGCATCGGCGCCACGAAAGAAGAGTGCGACGGGCTGCCGTATCGGATTTCCTTTGATTTAAAACCGTTTGAATCGGTCATGATCAAATATCCGGCGGTAAGGAAGCGGAAATAATGTTCTCTTTCCTCCGTGTGTAGTCGCTGTACCAAAATCACACAGCGACTACAGTAACTACACTAATTTTTACAGCGAGTTTTCATGGATTTCTGCAGGATGCTTTACCCTGAAATTGATTCTGTAGTTCTGTGCAATACTTTATTCTGACCGGAAGTAAATCATTCTGATTGCCACAGGTCTTCCGGTTTGCACAAAAGATGTGCTGCTTTGTCACATCTCACCAGTAAACGGGAAAGTTTTAAAAGTTTTTTAAGGAAGATTTTCCCTTGACATCATTCCGACGGTATTGTATAAATAATGCGGAGAATTTTTTGTTCAGAAAAAATCTCTAGTGTAAGGCAAAAGGAGGCCGACAAAGAAATGGCAAACATTGATTTAACTAAGTATGGCATCACCGGTACGACGGAGATCGTGTACAACCCGTCGTATGACTTTCTTTATGAAGAAGAGCTGAAGCCGGAGCTTACGGGCTATGACAAGGGTCAGGTCAGCGAACTTGGCGCCGTAAACGTCATGACCGGCGTTTACACCGGCCGTTCCCCGAAAGACAAATTCATCGTTATGGATGAGAATTCGAAGGACACCGTATGGTGGACCTCAGAAGGTTATAAGAACGACAACCACCCGGCAAGTGAGGAGACCTGGGCTGCGGTAAAGAAGATCGCGCAGGAAGAGCTCTCCGGCAAGCGCCTGTTTGTTGTTGACGCATACTGCGGCACAAACGCAGACACCCGCATGGCTGTCCGCTTCATCATGGAAGTAGCCTGGCAGGCACATTTCATCAAGAACATGTTCATCCGCCCGACGGAAGAAGAGCTTGAGAACTTCGAGCCTGATTTCGTGGTATACAACGCTTCCAAGGCAAAGGTTGAGAACTACAAGGAGCTGGGTCTGAATTCCGAGACCGCCGTTGTCTTCAACATCACCAGCCGCGAACAGGTCATCCTGAACACCTGGTACGGCGGCGAGATGAAGAAGGGTATGTTCTCCATGATGAACTACTATCTGCCGTTAAAGGGCATCGCCGCGATGCACTGCTCCGCAAACACGGACATGAACGGCGAGAACACCGCCATCTTCTTCGGCCTTTCCGGCACCGGCAAGACCACCCTTTCCACCGACCCGAAGCGCCTGCTGATCGGCGACGACGAGCACGGCTGGGACGACCACGGCGTGTTCAACTTCGAAGGTGGCTGCTACGCGAAGGTTATCAACCTGGACAAGGATTCCGAGCCGGATATCTACAACGCCATCAAGCGCGACGCACTTCTCGAGAATGTAACTCTTGACGAGGAAGGCCACATCGACTTCGCGGACAAGAGCGTAACCGAGAACACCCGCGTTTCTTACCCGATTTACCATATCCAGAACATCGTTCGTCCGGTATCCGCTGCACCGGCGGCGAAGAAGGTTATCTTCCTCTCCGCGGACGCGTTCGGCGTACTTCCGCCGGTATCCATTCTGGATCCGCAGCAGACGCAGTACTACTTCCTGTCCGGCTTCACAGCAAAGCTTGCGGGAACCGAGCGCGGCATCACCGAGCCGACCCCGACCTTCTCGGCATGCTTCGGACAGGCATTCCTGGAGCTGCATCCGACCAAGTACGGCGAAGAGCTGGTTAAGAGAATGCAGCAGAGCGGCGCTACCGCTTACCTCGTAAACACCGGCTGGAACGGCACCGGCAAGCGTATCTCCATCAAGGATACCCGCGG
>JAJQBQ010000029.1 GCA_021203205.1 Lachnospiraceae bacterium
ATAAACAGGAGACAAAGGAAGAACATCAGCAGGATCGCAAGGATCGTGATGGCAAGTCCCATTTCTTCTGTTCTCCTTTCTGTTTGTTTTCTATTCTTCTCTGTGATGTTTATTTTCTATACTTTTCTGTGATGTGCGATTCAGTTACAATCATATGACACCAGGGTCACTTCGCGGTATACCGCCGGTGTCATATCATTTATTTTCTCAATCATTCGCAATTGATCTGTTCTTTCAAGCTGTTTCTGATGTACCCTTTTTGGGCATAGCTTCGCCATACCGGCTTGCCTTACGCAAGCCGATTCCGCTCCGCTATGACATCCGACCCCGCAGTAAGTGCCATCGCTTCATACTGCTTTGGTCGAAATTTGTTTCCACCGTGTCTATTTACGGGCAACAGTTGCGCCGTAACCTATATTAGCAAGACATATTCACTCGAAACTGTTGCTCACGAAGGGCAGCCGACCGTGAATAGTTGCATCTCTGGACGCAACTGCCACTCATAAAGGTCAATCGACCGTAAATAGTTGTATCCCCGGACGCAACTGTTGCGAATGAAGGACATCAGACCGTGAATCGTGGCCTTTTCTATCCTAAGTTTCATCCCACCGAAACCCGATCTCATCGAGCTTTCGGATCTGCCGCTCGCTCAGCTTTCCCCTGCTCCGCTGCTTTTTCTGGTAACTGATCCAGGAACCCAGACCATAGCCGTTTGCGGCCACATACCTGCGCGGAATGTCCAGGTGTCCGTGGCTCCGGTAGTATTCCTCCGCCAGGGCGTAGGCGCTTTCCCACTGCATCTCGCTTTTCGTCCACAGGGGCACGCCTTCCAGCATCTTTTTCTGGGCCGGGGTGAGGAGCCCGGCTTCCAGCGCCTTGCGCTGTGCGGCCAGCCACTTGCCGATCCAGACGCCGTCTATTACCGCATCCTGCGGGATGTAGCCGGCATTTTGTTCCTTCAGGTACCGCTTTGCCAGCGCGACCCGGTCTTCCCAGCCGACGACGGCGGCCTTGACGCCGAGGCTTTCCATCCGCTGTGTGCGTCTGGGGGACAGCCTGCCGGCGCGGTATTCCACCTTCTGGCGGTTGAGCCAGACGCCGAGTCGGACGCCGTCCGTCTCGTATTTCTGGGGCATGTCGAGGTTTCCGTGTTCCCGGTAATACTGGCTCACCAGGTCAAAATATCTGTCCCAGAGGAGTTCGTTGCGGTCCTCCCAGATCATGCCGATCTCGTCCAGGCGGCGGATTCGATCCTCCGTCAGCTGCATTCCGTTTTTCTTCGGGTTCTGTGTATTCTCTTCCGTATCCCTTCCGCTCCTCGCCGCCCGCAGCCGGTAGATCCAGTTGCCGAGGCGTACGCCGTCCTCCGTCACGTAGTTGTACGGAACATCCAGATTCCCGTGCTCCCGGTAATAGTTACGCGCGAGCTGATAGTTGCACTCCCAGTAGTAGTCCGTCTTGTCCCACACCATGCCGATGGCGTTCAGAGCTTCGGCGCGTTCCGGCGTCAGGTAGGTCTGATGGGCACCGGCATTGCGCCAGCGCCGCAGGTTCCGCAGCCATTCCCCCAGGTTCACACCCTCCGGCGTGACATAGTCGTACGGGCAGTTCAAATCTCCGTGTTCTTTATAATAACGTTCCGCCGCGGCGTAATTTTTCGCCCAGGCCAGGTCGTAGCGGTTTTCCCACACCATGCCGATGGCAGAGAGCTTCCCGATCTGCTCTTCCGTCAACCGGCCCTGGATCGTACCCGAGCGGGTCGCCCGCTGGTTGTTAATCCAGTTGCCCAGGGCATAACCGTCGGCAGTGACATACCTGCGCGGCACTTCCAGATCGCCGTTTTCCTGATAATAATCCGCTGCCTTCCCGTACATTAGATCCCAGGATGCTCCCAGCACATCGTTCAGCCGGTCGAACAGCTCCAGACAGTCCCGCACCTCATCAATAATCTTAAAATGTTCATTTACAATAGCGCTGCTCTCGCCCAACTCCCGGTAGTAGCAGGTGGCCAGCTCCATCTCCTCCTCGATGGCGCCGATGGAGTACAGGTTCTCGATATTCAATACGATGTCGAAGATGACCGCGTCCTTCTTTCTGCTCGCCGACAGCGCACGGCCGATCTGCTGCTTGTAGACAATCGGCGACACCGTCGGGCGCAGCAGGATGACCCCGCTCACGTCATCCACGTGGATGCCCTGGTTCAATGCATCAATGCAATAGAGCAGACGCAGATGGGTGTCGTCCTCATCTGTCTTGAAATCATCGATTTCCCTGCTTGTCGACGGATCTGCGGAGTACAGCGAGTAGACATGCGGATGCCGGTCCACCTTCGCGAACCACTCCAAATGTCCCATCATCTCGTCCATGTGTTCCTTATTCGCGCAGAACACAATATATTTTCCTGTCCGGTCGGTCATGTGGCGGTCAAAGATATCATCCAGGCCGTCGGCTTTCTCCAAAGCGCGTTTCAACGCCTCGAGATATCTTTCCCCCTCATCCCGAACGGCTTTATTTCGGCTGCTCCGGATTCTCGCCTCGTAGCGCTGCAGATCCTGCTGGTATTTGTAAATCGACATCACATATTTCGGCGGGTTCAGGATACCGCGCACGATTGCCTCGCCCAGAGTGATTTCCGACGCAATGTTTCCGTCAAAGAGCTCTGCAGCCATGTCGCGCTGATTGTCGAGATAGCGGATGTTTGTGGCGGACAGCCCCAGCACCGGGACTTTCGGATACTTCCGCAGAAGCGTCTGCACCCCCTGCCCCCACATGCGGGCACCGCAGCAGTGAAACTCATCCAGAATAATCCAGGCCGGTCTCAGTTCATCGACCTCCGCCTCGTCCATCATCATGAGCCGGGCATACGTCAAAAATGTGATGTTATCCGGCAGCTCACCGTCTGTTGTCCGGGCCAGGTTCTCCAGCTGCGTGTCAAAGATATACTTTGACGGAGAGAGCCACAGCACGTTCTCATCCGGATGGTCGGCGCAAAGCTGAAAGCCGATGAACGACTTGCCTGTGCCGGTCGGGTGAACAATTGCTGCCTTTCCTTCGCTGTTCAGCAGCTCCACAGCGGCTTCATATGCAGTTTTATTGTGGTCAAACAGATCTATTTTCAAAATAAGTCCTCCCTCCTGCATAGTTGCTACATATGTTACATGCCGTTCAAACGGTTTTTCCTGGGCTGAAAAGCCTTCAAAACCCCAAATACGTCTTTGTAAATGCGCTCCTCAAAACAAAATCACGCGGAAAAATCTGCCCTGACTACTCGTGTGTTTGCATTGTCTGCCACGCAATTTTCGTCTGATTCGGCGTATTTCTTTGCCAAATACCGTCCTGTACGGCACATATTTGCGTAATTTTGTATTTAATCGTGTTTTCTTTCTGTGTTTTATAGCCTACGAATGGCATGGGTTTTGGAACAAAATGTATACTTTTTGTTCCAAAAACAAGTTGCAATTCTATTGGGGGCGTTGTATAATGCTTAGCCGTGAAAAGGTGTGAATTTAGAAAAAATTTAGAATTTAGATTATGATTTAGTTTTAAGAGTTTTTCTTTAGTTGACATCTTCACAGCAAAAAAGACGTTCATCGGGCAACATGTGTACACGACAAACGTCTTATGGCTTGACTATTAATATTTTGTGATAAAGACTTTTTGCTTTCGGCAAGAAAGCATAGTAAACTTGTAGGTTTTGGAACAAAAAGTATACTTTTTGTTCCAATGTTAGTAATATTTAACTTCCTTTTTCCGCTCTTAATTGTTTTGTAAGTCGGTTTATAAACCGATTCAAAGGTCGTTATAAACCGGTTCAAAAGCAGATAGATCGGAAAATTTCGACCAATCCGCATAATAATAACCGATTTTATCTGCTTTTTCCATGTTTTTTCGTGCAGTCAAACCATACCATTCGTGAATTAGACACTTACGAATGGCCTTTCCCGGCGAAAAAATAACATATCTGTGGATATCCATGCTTGTTCCCATAGGATGAACATCAACATGACAGTTGATCATTCCAGTCATTTGGGGACTTTCTTCATTTCTTCGGCTTACAATTTTTCATGGTAAAATATTCCTCCTGCCGATTATTTTTGACTGATGACAGAAGCCCTCTGCAGAAAACAAAAAAAGCGCTCCTTTTTGTTTTCGTAAAAAGAAGCGCTTTCTGCCTGAATCTCTGTTCTTTTTTATTTGGAAATTGTTTTGAGCGTTGGGAAGAGCAAAGCGTCACGGATCGAAGGTGCATCCGTGAGAAGCATCACAAGTCTGTCGACCCCGTACCCGATCCCTCCGGTGGGCGGCATGCCGATCTCGAGGGCGTTTAAGAAGTCCTCATCCGTGTGGTTTGCCTCCTCGTTTCCGGCCGCGAACTCCGCGTCCTGGGCGGCGAAGCGCTCCCGCTGGTCGATGGGATCGTTGAGCTCGGAGTAGGCATTGCACATCTCCCAGGTGTTGATAAAGAGCTCGAAGCGCTCCACCTTTGTGGGGTCGGAGGGCTTTTTCTTCGTCAGCGGGGAGATTTCCACCGGGTGATCGGTGATAAAGGTCGGCTGAACCAGCTCTTTTTCACAGTATTCCTCGAAGAAGAGGTTGATGATGTCGCCCTTTTTGTGGCGCTCCTCATAAGCGATGTGGTGTTCCTTCGCCAGAGCCTTCGCTGCCTCGTCGTCCGGCACCGTGTCAAAGTCGATGCCTGCGTATTTTAAGATGGCCTCATTCATGGTCATGCGCGCAAATGGCTTACCCAGGTCGATCTCTGTGCCGCCATAGGTGATGACCGTGGTGCCGCACACGGTTTCGGCCAGGTAGCGGAACATACTCTCGGTGAGCTCCATCATGCCCTCGTAATCTGTGTAAGCCTGGTAGAGCTCCAGCAGGGTGAATTCCGGGTTGTGCCTGGTGTCCACACCCTCGTTGCGGAAGACGCGGCCGATCTCATAGACCCGCTCCAGGCCGCCCACGATCAGGCGCTTTAAGTAGAGCTCCAGCGAGATGCGCAGCTTTACGTCCTCATCCAGAGCGTTGTAGTGGGTCTCAAAGGGGCGGGCCACCGCACCGCCGGCGTTTGACACGAGAATGGGCGTCTCCACCTCCATGAAATCGCGCCCGTCAAGGAATTTGCGGATCTCCCGGATGATCTGCGAACGCTTGATAAAGGTGGTCCGAACCTCCGGGTTCATGATGAGATCCACATACCGCTGGCGGTAGCGCAGATCCGTGTTCGTGAGCCCGTGGTATTTCTCCGGCAGAATCTGCAGACTCTTGGAAAGCAGCGTCACCTTTGAGGCGTGCACGGAGATTTCGCCGGTTTTCGTCTGAAAGACTTCGCCGGTAATACCCAGGATGTCGCCGATATCGTAACTTTTCTTAAAATCGGTATAGTTGTCCTCATCCTCCGTGTTGATGCAGTCCCTCGCCACATAGGCCTGAATCTGCCCCTGCACGTCCTGAATGGTGCAGAAGGATGCCTTACCCATAATGCGTCGGCTCATCATGCGGCCGGCCACGGATACGGTTTTGCCCTCCAGCTCCGCAAAGTGCTCCTTGATCTCCGCGCTGTGGTGTGTCACGTCATATTTTACAATCTGAAAGGGATCCTTCCCGCGCGAACGCAGGTCGGCGAGCTTATCCCTTCGCACCTGAAGAATCTCATTTAAATCCTGCCCTGACGGCTCCCTGTTTCCTGTGTTTCCCATGTCTGTCTATGAAACCTTTCTAAACTTTCTTTTTTCTGCCCAATGGTCACACGAAACCTTCCCGGTATATCAAAGTGAACCCTTCCTGTTTGATATACCAGGATAGTTTTTGTTCTGACTTCAATTATTTTTTATATCTCATGATGCAGCAGTCAAAACGAATGAAATCACATCATCTTAATATCCAGAATCGTATACTCCACCGTTCCCTGCGGCGCTTCCACGATGGCCATGTCACCCTTTTTCTTTCCCAGAAGGGCCGCGCCCAGCGGTGATTCGTTGGAGATTTTGCTTTCCAGGCTGTTTGCTTCCAAAGAGCCTACGATCGTGAACTGAAGGACTTCGTCCTCTTCGATATCGTGCACCGTCACCGTGCTGCCGACGTTGATCTTGTCGGTGTCCATGTCGTCCGCGTCCACGACTTCCACGTTCTTTAAGATTTTCTCGATCTCCTCGATGCGCAGCTCAATGTCGCGCTGCTCATCTCTGGCCGCATCGTACTCCGCGTTTTCGGAGAGGTCGCCCTGCTCCTTCGCTTCCTTGATCTTCTGCGTGGTTTCCTTGCGCTTGACGAGCTTCAGATCCTCCAGCTCTTTTTCCAGATTTGCAAGACCTGCAGATGTTAAAATGTTTTTCTTTCCGCTTTCTGTTGGCATGATTTTTCCTCCTTATATGACCGCCAAAGGAAATACGTTTTCGTTTCCGATCCCGGTCGGCTTTAAAATATCGACAGGGATCTTCTGAAAATATTACGTCCCCCGGCATAAACATCCTTTATTCACAAAATCAAAATCTCCCCTGCTGTTTCGGCAGGTCAAAAAAACAAAGTCTCTGTCGCTGTTTCGACAGGTCAAAAAGCAAAGTCTCTGCCGCTGTTTCGACAGGTCAAAAAACAAAGTTTCCCTCCGCTGTTTCAACAGGTCACAAAACCAAGGTCTCCATCCGCTGTTTCGACAAGTCACAAAACCAGGGGTCTCCCCCGCTGTTTTGGCAGGATGGCTTCGAATTCACGGCATCATAACACATTTTTCCTGAAAAGTCACTAATACAGTCAGTATAATTTTTATTCTCAGGTTACTGTTCACGGAAGCCTCTATGAATCAATAATTTCACGTCGATCTTGCTCGTACGGAAAATTATTGATTCATAGAGGATGACTGTGAACCGTCTCAGGATTTTCTTTTTCTGGATTCCGCCCTCTTTGCGATGGGACCCAGCTCCTCGATGTTGTAAGAGTACATCTTGTACATGAACATGGAATACCAGATCTTTAACATCAGGAAGACAGTCAGGCAGATGTAATTGATGGCGGTGATGGCGATGTCCATGGCAGTGGAGTAGCTGCCCTTGTCGTTGCCGACCACATAGTTCAGCACGAAGATCAGCACAACCTGGGTGATTCGCAGGAAAATTACGACCAGATCCGCCTTGATGTAGGTCATCCGGTTTTTGCGCATCTTATCTGCCGCTTTTACGTTGTCACAGTCATTCAGGATACGCACACTGCGCCCCAGAATGCCGCCGAAGGCCATCACATCCTCCAGCATGACGATGACAAAGAGCATCTGCGTTATGACCTGCGAGTAGCCGAAGAGCAGGCCGACCACCAGCGTGACGACAGAGAAGGCCACGCAGTTCATGGTGTCCAGAAACTGTTTCTTAAAGTAGGGCTCCCCGCCCAGATCGTTATTGATGTGCCTGAGCTGCCAGGCTATGATGATATAGCCGATGAGCATCGGGATAATCTGGAAATTTCCCGCCGGAATCAGGCATCCGGTCAGCAGTACGCCCCACATGATTCGGTGATAGGCCTGACTGGTCATACTTTCTACCTCTTTTCGCTGTTATTTCTCCGTTCTCTTTCCTGTACCCTATAACTACTGCTGCTGTTCCTCCCATGATTCACAGTGATCTGCATCCGGCTGTATCTTAAAGTACAAATGTTCACAGTTCAACTCTTCGACTGTCCTGCCAGTCACTTTATCCTGGCCAGACATGTCCGCTCAGTCGGATACTCCCACTCAGCCAAACACTCCTGCAAAATCAGATACTCCTGCTCAAACAATCACTTCCGATAGGTCAGATACTCCCGATCAGACAAGCACTTCTGTCAGGTCAGGAACCTTTCCTTATACTGATTCAGCAGCTCCTCCAGCTGTGCGTAAGTTGTGACGCTGTTGACCTCGCGCCGCAGCGCGGTTGACCCCGGCATGCCAGCCGTGTACCACATAATGTGTCCGCGCATCTCGCGGATTCCGGTGCCCTCCCCCTTGAAGTCGCACTCCATCCGCGCGTGGGTCAGCATGGTGCGGATTTTTTCTCCCACATCCGGTGCCTCGCCGCTCTCCGAGAAGACCCAGGGATTTCCTCTGGCAGCCCGCGCGATCATGACGCCGTCGCAGCCGGTCTCGCGCCGCATGTCTGCGGCGTCCTCCCTGGACTTTACGTCGCCGTTGCCGATGACCGGGATTCGCACCGCTTCTTTCACCCGGCGTATGATGTCCCAGTCGGCCCTGCCGGAATAGTACTGTTCCCTTGTGCGTCCGTGTACCGTAACCATGGCTGCCCCCGCACTCTCGGCGATCTTCGCGATCTCTGCGGCGTTTGCTTCCTCCTCGGAAAAACCTTTCCGTATTTTCACCGTGAGGGGCTTTCCCGTGCCCTCAAGGCTTCGGCTCATGCGGATCAGGATCTGTTCGGTCAGCTTCGGGTTGCACATCAGCGCCGAACCCTCGCCGTTTTTTACCACCTTCGGTACCGGGCAGCCCATGTTAAAATCAATAAACGCGCAATCCTGTTCTTCCGCGATCTGCCGGGCGATCTCTCCCAGGATGTCCGGGTCGGAGCCGAACAGTTGGATTCCCACCGGCTGCTCCTCCGGGGATGTGGCCATGATGGGCACCGCGTTTTTATTTCTGTAGTGAACCGCCTTCGCGCTCACCATCTCCGTGACTGTCACATCACAGCCCTGCGCACGGCAGAGTTCCCGAAAGGGCCGGTCGGTAATACCGGCCATCGGCCCCAGCATCAGGGGATTTTCCAGTTCATAAGTTCCAAGTTTCATTTTTGCCTGTCAAATTTAATAAATTTCTGTTCTTTTCCTTATCAGTCGAATCGAGTCCGGCATCATCCGTCTTTTTTCTTAAAAAATGTGAAACATTTTTAAGACCAAAATCAACTTCCGTTTCTTGCTTCTTTATCACCTGATATATAATTATCCAGTCCCTGTTTCTTCATCTTCCGATATAGAATCATCCGGACTCTGTTTCTTCATCTTCCGATGTATAATCATCCGAACCCGGTCTCTTCATCTTCCGATATAGAATCATCAGCCCTGCTTCTTCACCTTCCGATGCATAATTATCAGTTTCTATTTCTTCATCTTCTGATAAATAATCTTCAGCCCCTTCAGCGTCATGGTCGGGTCGTAGATGTCGATCTTCTTCGTCTGCTCGGCGATGATCTTGCCCAGGCCGCCGGTGGCCACCACATGCATGTCCGTGTAACCGGATTCCTCTTTCATGCGGTCGATGATGTATTCCGTCTGGCCGATGTACCCGAAGATGAGTCCGGCCTGAATGCTGGAGATGGTGTCCCGGGCGAGGATGGACTCCATCTTTCGGATTTCCACTTCCGGGAGCTTGGACGTGCCTTCACTTAGGGCTTTCGCGCTGATGCGGATGCCCGGGCAGATCACGCCCGCCGCGAAGGTTCCGTCCTCCGTGATGAGATCATAGGTGGTGGCGGTGCCAAAGTCGATGGCCAGCACCGGCCCGCCGTATATTTCATAGGCCGCCACCGCGTCCACGATGCGATCCGCTCCCACGCTTCTGGGGTTCGTCTGTCCCAGCCGGATGCCCGTCTTCGTGCCCGGCCCCACGACCAGCGGTACCCGCCCAAGATATTTGCGGATCGCGTTCTGGAAGGAGTGCATCATGCCCGGCACCACCGACGAGATGATCACATCCTCAATCTGCTCGATACCGATGTGGCGGGCGTTTAAAAGGTTCGCGAGGTCTACGCCGTACTCATCCGACGTTCTGGCCTCGGTTGTGGTCATGCGAAAGGGTCCTTCCATCTCCTCCCCGTCGAACACGCCCATCGTAATATTTGTGTTTCCTATATCAACTACCAGTAACATTTTTTCTCCCAGGTTACTATTCACAGCGAATCTCTTTCTATGAAGAAGCCTGTCGAGCTCGCTCGTAAAGGATTCTTCATAGAAAGAGATTAACCGGAACAGTCACCGCCCCCAAACGAACAGAAACTTCGTGAAATTTATCGTCTCAATGAAATTTTCAGTCGAAGTTTCTGCGAGTTGGGTGCGGGGCTGTGAATAGTAATATCACATCTGCGTAATATCACATCTGTGGCACAACCACCAACAGGTAGAACTTCTCCAGCATCTCCAGAGTTTCCGCGTGATTTCTGCGGTAGCGGTCGACCAGCAGGCCGGCGCCGATCTCATCGTAAAGAATGTCTCCCTCGTCCCAGTGGCATTCAAATTGAAGACTGCCATCTTCGTCGAACACGAGAAGGATAATTCCTCCCGCTTCCTCCGCGGCAGTCACACACATAATCTTCAGTTCATCCTTTAATTCCTGCGGAATTTTGTCAAAAAGCGGGTTGAAGTAGTACTTTTCATCGTAACAGCTGGCCCCGCACAAAACTGTTTTTTCCACAATTTACTCCCTTAGTCTAGACGTACCCGTATATCCCCCGCACCGAAACCTCGCCGGAGCGCACGGTTTTCATGCCTTCCGGCGTCTCCACCAGAAGCCTTCCGCCGTCATCAATTCCCACGCCGATACCGTTAAAGCTGTCTTCACCGTCCAGCACGCGAATCTGTTTCCCGGCGTTTGCCAGCGCGCGGTTATATTCGCCGCGCAGACTTCTCAAATCCTGATCCTTTGAAAAGATGTCATACTTCTTCTCAAAACCCCGAAGAATGCGCTCTGCCAGTTCCGGCCGGTTTGGATGCCGCCCGGTTGCCAGATACAGGGATGTTGCCGTCTGAGCGATTTCCGGCGGAAATTTCGCCTGATGTACATTGATGCCGATCCCGACTATGATGCCGTGGAGATAATCCACCTCCGTAACCATCTCCGTGAGGATTCCGCAGACCTTTTTTCCTCCGATCACGATATCGTTCGGCCACTTGATCTGAACCTGAGGAAGAGTTGCCGCACTTTCAATCGGCTTACCTGTATCATGCTCAAGAGCAGCCTCTTCTTCGCCTGACATGTCAGTCGGCTTCCCGGCAAAAATTTCCGGAACAGACATCTCTTCGCATGTCCCGTCTGGTTCCCCGTCAGGAATTTCCGCCCGACCCAGCATTTCCTCTATCGCCTGCCTCACGGCCAGCGCCGCCACCAGGGTGACCATGGGCGCGCACTCTGTCCGGTGCAGATCCTTGATGAGCAGAGACATCCAGATACCGGTGCCGGGCGGCGACTGCCACGCGCGGCCGCGCCTTCCCTTTCCCATGGTTTGCTCTTCCGCGACAGCCAGCAGACCGTGCGGCCGGTCGTCCATACCTTCTTTTAAGACCTGGTTTGTAGAAGTGACACGGTCAAATGCCAGCACCTCGTGCCCGAACGCGCAGTCCCACAGCCGGCTCTCCAGTTCGTGCCGGGTCAGATGATCCGGCGTCCCTATCAGCTCATAGCCCCGGTTTGTCACGGACACGATCTCATAGCCTTCGTCCTTTAACTGGCCGATCACTTTCCAGATCGCCGTGCGCGATACCCCAAACTTCTCGCAGAGTTCCTGACCGGATACCGCACGGTTCGCCGTTCTTAATATATGAAGCAATTCTGTTTTCATGGCACGCTTCCCTATTTTATTACCTGTTGCTTAATACGTCGTAATCATGCTCAGCACCGTGATGCCTCCCATGATGATCCCGGTAATATATAAGATCGCCGCCCTGCCGACATATTGCCGCAGCATGTATTTCACTCCGAGTACAAACTGTTCCAGGGTGGCCAGCAAAAATAAAATCGGGAACAGAAACATGTATTTGCGGAAATCCAGAAGAATCACCACCGCAAGAATCACGACACCGATGCACAGCGCCGCGTTGACGCAGTCCAGAGCAAAGCCGGTGTGACGAAATGTCTTCTTTCCCGTCTCATGGCGCTCTTTTCTGCTGACATGTTCGGTTTTTTCTTTTTTTGTTCCCATAAGCCCTCCGATACCGCCCTGCCGGTCATTTCCCGTCGGCACACTGTTCCGGTATTCCGGCGATTTTATAACGTTGCCGCAAAAACCTCTGTACAATATACACGATTTTATAACGTTGCCGCAAAGACCTCCGTAGATATTTCACGATTATACAACATCGCCGCAAAGACCTCTGCAGATTTTTTCAGCTTTATAACGTCGCCGCAAGTACTGCCTTGATGGTGTGCATGCGGTTTTCCGCCTCGTCAAACACAACCGATGCTTCGGATTCAAACACCTCGTCCGTCACTTCCATCTCGGAGATGCCGTATTTTTCGGCGATCTGTCTGCCGATGCCGGTCTTCTCATCGTGAAACGCCGGCAGGCAGTGCATGAAGATACAGCCGGGCTTTGCGTGCTCCATGGCGGCGCGATTCACCTGATAGGGAGTAAGGTCGTGAATTCTCTTCTCCCACACTTCGTCCGGCTCTCCCATGGATACCCAGACATCCGTGTAGATGACATCCGCGTTGGTGCAGGCCTCGCTTACCTTTTCCGTCAGCGATACCGAGCCGCCGGTTTCCGCCGCCAGGCTCCTGCAGCGGGCCACCAAGTCCGCCTGTGGGAAATATGTCGCAGGGGCGCAGGCTGTAAAGTGCATGCCCATCTTCGCGCAGGCCACCATGAGAGAGTTTCCCGTGTTGTAGCGGGCATCTCCCATGTACACCAGCTTCACATCCTTCAGATGACCCAGGTGTTCGCGGATCGTCAGCAGATCCGCCAGCATCTGCGTCGGGTGAAATTCATTTGTCAGGCCGTTCCACACGGGAACGCCCGCATATCTGGCCAGCTCCTCCACGATCTCCTGGCCGAAACCGCGGTATTCGATACCGTCGTACAGGCGGCCAAGGACACGCGCCGTGTCGGCAATGCTCTCCTTTTTCCCGATCTGCGACCCGGTCGGATCCAGATACGTGCTTCCCATGCCCAGATCGCTTGCCGCCACCTCAAAGGAGCAGCGCGTTCTGGTACTCGTTTTTTCGAAGATCAGCGCGATGTTTTTTCCCTCACAGTCGCGGTGCAGGATCCCCTGCTTTTTCTTTGCCTTGTAATCCGCCGCCAGGTTCAGAAGATACTCAATCTCTTCCGTTGAAAAATCCAGCAGCTTCAGAAAATTTCTTCCTTTTAAACTGATTTCCATCCGACCTTTTCCTCTTACATTCTTTTCTTTCTGCTTCTCCTGACCGCTATCAGGTAAACTCTGACACCATTCCATAACCCCGAACCATCATCCGGCATTCTTCGGCACTTCTTCCATTCTCCCGAATCACAGTCCGGTATTTTATCGGATTCAGCGACTGTGAACTTTTTCACTCATCGCTCAATCCTCATCCTCTTCCGATGTTCCTTACTCATCCTTCACCACTTCGGCAACGGATTTCACCGCCCCGGCGATTCCCTGAATCTCCGAAGGAATGATGATCTTCGTCGCTTTTCCGTCGGCTGCTTTTTCAAACGCTTCCAGACTCTTCAGCTGCAGGATCGCATCGTTCGGCGCTGCTTCCTTTAAGAAGCGGATGCCCTCCGCCTCCGCCTTTTTCACAGCCAGAATTGCCTCCGCCTGGCCTTCTGCCTGGCGGATCGTCGCCATCTTCTCGGCCTCTGCCCGCAGAATCTTGGCTTCCTTTTCCGCCTCCGCGTCCAGAATCGCGCTCTGCTTCTTGCCTTCCGCGATGAGAATCGTGGACTTTTTCTCGCCCTCGGCGATCAGAATCGCCTCGCGGCGCTCGCGCTCCGCCTTCATCTGTTTCTCCATGGCATCCTGAATGGCTGCCGGCGGGATGATATTCTTAAGCTCCACCCTGTTCACCTTGATGCCCCAGGGGTCGGTGGCGATATCCAGCGAAGAGCGCATCTTCGTGTTGATCGTCTCGCGGGAAGTCAGCGTCTCATCCAACTCCAGATCACCGATAATATTTCTCAGCGTGGTGGCCGTCAGGTTTTCGATGGCCATCAGCGGATTCTCCACGCCGTACGCGTAGAGCTTCGGATCCGTAATCTGATAAAACACAACCGTGTCGATGCGCATGGTCACGTTATCCTTTGTGATCACCGGCTGCGGCGCAAAATCCACCACCTGTTCCTTCAACAGTACCTTCTTCGCCACCCGATCCAGAAACGGCGTCTTAAAATGAAGCCCCACCGACCAGGTCGTGCGGTAACCGCCCAGGCGCTCCACCACATACGCGTGTGCCTGCGGCACCACGTTGATGCAGGAAACCACCAGCCAGACGGCTATGACAAGAATCACAATCAAAAATATCGGTCCCATAAACTTATCCTCCTCTACTCTATAAAAAACACTCTGAAACACATCCCTGCGCAATCCAGAGTCACGTCCGGTATTCAGATTTCATCATCTCACCGCTTGTTCCCATCCCGAATTCACATCCGGAGATTGCAACTCATGACCCTAACCGTCTTTCGAAAAGCCGCCGGATGTGGCAGATAACTTTACATATCCGCAACCCCATAATCCTGCATCTTCTCATCTCGAAACTCCGCAATTGTAAAATTCTACAGCTCCACTACATCCCGAGCCTGCAGATATTCCTCCCGTCCCTCCTGCGGAACCCCGCACTTTTTCAGAATCAGCTTCACGCCCTCCACGCGCGCCACAGCGCCGAACTGGCCGGGTTCAAAAATATCTTCCTCCGTCTCGGCCCTCGCCGACCACTCCATGCCATCGAGCATAGCCTTCCCGGTTCCGGCAAGGTTATCCACGCGCTCAATCACCTTCGCCCGCCTGCCGGAGAGCGCTTCCACATTTGTCTTTACTGTGCGCGAATTGATATAACGGTACGCAAACGGCCTTAAAAATGCCAGAAGAAGAACGGAAATCAGCACGAAAGCCGCGATCTGCAGCCACATCGGCCCGCCCGCCAGCGCAATAAAAAACGCTGCCAGCCCGCCGCACATAAACCAGATCGTCACCAGGCCCAGCGTCCCGATCTCGATCACCAGAAACAGCAGCACCAGCCCCATCCAGATAAACTCCATAAGAGGTACCTCCTTTCCGCCAAACGAAGCCCCACATAATCTGCCCTAATATAAACCATTTTCTCTCTATTCGCAAGTTCTTTTTTCCCGGAGCAAAACACAAGACACCCCGGAACTGACAGAAACTTTTCAGGGACATGTGCAGCCCCGAAAAATTTCTGTCAGTCCCAGAGTGTCCGTCACTGTCACCGGAACCAAACCGTTTTATTTTCCGTAAAAAATCACATTGCCAATCTGCATATAATCGCTGTAGCGATAGCTGTAAGAAGATGCCGTGCAGAAGAACATGTAGTTCGACGGAACCACCATCTCCCCGGATGCCGCTGCCTTCGCCGCCTCAATGCAGGACTGTGACGGCCCCGCCGCCAGCACCTCGGCATACCTGCCGCTGGCATAAGGTGAAAACTGGCCCGTAGCCGAAAGCACGTCCTCCAGCGTATCGCCCCAGTAACCCGCGCGCAGCCGATTTAGGATCACATTGCCTACCGCCAGCTTTCCGTCCCAGCTCTCGCCGCCGGCCTCACAGTAGATCATGGCCGCCAGCATCAGAATCTCATCGTCCGTCAGGGACGTGGCCGACACATTGGTGACCGTGGAGGACTGGCTCGTGGTCGTCTGCTCCTGTGTGGTGGTCTGCTGGGTCGTTGTCTGCTGCGTCGTTGTCTGCTGGGTTGTCGTCTGCTGCGTAGTGGTCTCCGTAGCCTGCTCCGTGGTTGTCTGCTGAGTTGTCGTCTGCTCCAGCGGATCCGTCGTGGAGATATATTCATTGCAGACATAGGCGGTCACGCCATAGTAGCTCACCTGATCCCAGCCGTTGTTTCCCACCGCGGTTCTCGTCACATCATCGCCGACAAAAAGGTAACCGATAATCTTCGAATCCTCACTCCAGGATGCGCGAATATTTACATTTTCGATCGCATATACCATATCTTCCGTGGCGGTAAAGACAGAATCGAATTCTTCCGCTTCCCTCGAAGCCTCCTCCGCGCTCTCGGATTCCGAGATGGATTCCGAAACGGACAGGGATTCTTCTTCCTCTTCCGTCGAAACAGCGTCCGCATACTCCGGCACATTTTCCGTTACCCGGCTTCGCAGCACATAACCCGTCTCACCGTTGTACTCAATTCCTATGTAATATACGGACACGGACGTTACCGTCGCGGTATCTTCCAGCGTTCCAAGCTGTTCACTCCCGGTATCCAGCTGCGCATAGACGCGAACCTCACCCGTTCCGTTCGGCGTAACGGTGAGCGTTCCCTCCAGCAGAAGCTCCAGCTCCAGCGCGTCGCCGGTCAGAACATAATCCGTGCACACGTACCCGGTGACGGAGCCGCTCTGCACGTAACACCAGGCGCTGTCATAAGCTAACACCGTGCCGCCTGCCCCCGCGTACAGCTTTCCGACGATGTCCGCCGAGATATCCGCTTCGCTTCGAATGTACACATAACTGGCTTCCGATATTCCGGTGACCAGGAAAACATCCGGAAACGCTCCGTTCGACGGAACTTCCGTCTCCGTCTCGGTCTCTGCCTCGGTGGATGTCTCTGTCTCTTCCGCAGTCGCCGTCACGTTTCTGGCGACAGCGATTCCGCTTGTCAGACTGTCTTCTGCCTCCTGCGCAGTCCCCAGAGAAACTCCGTTCCAGGTGATCCCTGAAATCAGAACCGCCGCCTCGTCATCCGCCATGTCCAAGGCGGACAGCACCGCCGCCTCCTCAATCCGCAGACCGGCGGTATTTGCTCCGGCGGACACTGTCTCCGTCTGCCTGTCCACAGTCAGGTATGTAACTCCGCTTTTGGCAAGCAGCCCTGCAAATAAAAGCATGCACACCAGCGGTGCAATTTTTCTCGTCAGCACTTTTCTGTATAATCTTTTTGCCTGTACCTTCCGTCGTCTTCTCTCAATGGTACGCACCAGTTCCTGCTGCTCCATGATTAAGATCCTCCTGAAAATATTACAAATTTGTTAACCGAACACCGCGATATTGTAACAAACTTTTTTCGGCTTGTCAATATTTAAGACAGTTTTTTCTTCCGCTTCATTCATCGATTGTTACTATTCACGGTAACCATCGATTCATCGTATTCTTATTGAGTCTGATATCCTAAAAAAGCAGGAAAAACAGCCATTTGCGTGTTCTTTTTCATCTATATACTTTTTATACTGTGATTTTTGCACATTTTTCCGAACACGGACGGCCTGATTTCCACAATTTTTCACGAAAATGCGGAAATTATCATAAAATGATTGAAAATTCTTTTTTTTGCGTGTATAGTAACGGCGTTTTTCCGAGGCGTTTTTAAGGAAACACAGTGAGAATTTCCTGCGCCGGAAAAAATCAGGACGCCCGGTTCTTGAAGGAGCGAATACGGGCAATATATTCCATGCTCGCAGATTGAGCATTTGATGGAGGTAAGATAACATGGCAAGGCCAAGAAAGAGCGTAAAAGCTGAGGAAGTAAAGACTGCGGTAGCTGAGGAGATTTCTGCCGTTGCAGATGCGGTGAAGGAAGCTGCTCCGAAGAGTGCTCCGGCAAAAAAGGCTACGGCAAAGAAGGCTGTCAGCACTGTATATGTACAGTATGAGGGTCTGGAGGTTAATGTCGATGAGGTTTCCGCAGCGGCAAAGAATGCATGGGGCGGCAAGAAGGGCGACATCGAGACCTTTGATCTTTACATTAAGCCGGAAGATAAGACCGCTTACTATGTAATCAACGGCACGGACACGGGCAGCGTGGCGCTGTAAGGCGTTTTCACGGCGCAAACTTTTAAGCCAAACAGGTGTCTCAGAAAATGTTGCCTGACTTCACGGATTACTCCGAAGTCATTTCAGAAGCATTTTCTGTAACTCGCTCAATCCCGAAAAAGGAACTGTCGGTTTCCCTGACAGTTCCTTTTATTTTCGGATTCAATATTCTCCCGGCTCTTAAATGCAGTCGGACAGTATAGAAAACATCTCTCAATTCCATAAAAGTCAGAACGATTCTGTCGACATCATAGCCACTCATTTTCCGCGCCGCTTCTGCCTCGCCGCCTCATACATGAGGATGCCGGCCGCCATGGATGCGTTCAGGGATTCCAGTCTGCCTTCCATGGGGATTGATATGCCAAAATCCGCCGCCTCCGCCAGCTCCGGTGCGATGCCGTTTCCCTCGTTTCCGATTAAAATCGCCGCGTCCTTCGTAAAGTCCGCCTCGTCATACACAAGGATTCTTTTCTTTTTCCCGACAGGCTGTTTTTCTTCCTCCGCCCGGTTTTCCGGCATTGGCTGCTCTTCTGCCTGTCCCGCACGCTCCGGCTGACTCTCTTCCGGCTGTCCCGCATGCTCCGGCAATTCTTTCTCCGGTCGACTCTCCTGTTCTTCGCCCTCTGCCGCATACACGCGGATTCCCTCCGCCTTCATTCTCTGTATGGCAGCTTTTAAATCATCCGTAACAAGACAGGGTACCCGGTACACCGACCCCATCGTGGAGCGGATGACCTTCGGGTTGTACAGGTCAACCGTCTCCCGGCTGCAGATGATGGCCGTCACACCGGCCCCCTCCGCCGTGCGCACCATGGTTCCCAGATTTCCCGGATCCTGTATCCCGTCGAGGAGCAGATACGTAAATGTTTTAGCCGCACCCTGCTGTTCCCGGCGCCTGCGCGCGAAGAGCTGCTCCTCGGTGATGCTGCGGATGCGGGAAAGAAACAAAATTCCCTGCGGTGTCACCGTGTCGGAAACGCTCTGAAACACCCGGTCGGACACCAGTTCAAAGTCCGCACCGCGGTTCTCCAGCAGCTTCCGGTTTTTCTCCGACGCATAAAAGCTCTCCGATACATAGACCTTCACCAGGCGGGCTGGGGGAGTTTCCAGAAACATCCGCAGGCCCTCCCCCACAAAAACTCCCTGTTCGCGGCGCTCCTTTGCTTTGGAAAGAAGCCGCACGACCTCTTTCATCTTATGATTTGACGTTGAATTGATCACGGTCTTTTCCATGGCTTCCGGAATCCTACTCTCCGATCTTTCTTCCCGACAGAATCTGGCTGATCTCGTACTGGTACTCATCGATGCTCTTCTTCATGGCGAGGGCCTCATCGATCTCAAAGTCCGTGAATTTGCCGTCCTTGTGGGCCACCACGCGGCAGCTCTTTCCCTGGCAGAGCAGATCCACGGCATATGCGCCCATGATGGAGGCATACATGCGGTCCATGCAGGTGGGGCTGCCGCCGCGCTGCATGTGACCTAAAATGGTCGCCCTGGTCTCCACGCCGGTCGCCGCCTCGATGCGCTTCGCCATGCTGGCGGAGTGGCCGATGCCTTCCGCGTTTACGATGATATAATGCTTCTTACCCTTCTTGCGGCTCATGATGATATGGTTGATGATCTTCTGCTCATCGTTGTCATACTTTTCCGGAAGCAGGATTTCCTCCGCACCGTTTGCGATACCGCACCACAGCGCGATATAGCCGGCGTGGCGTCCCATAACCTCGATGATGGAGCAGCGCTCGTGGGACGTGGAAGTATCACGCACTTTGTCGATGGCCTCCATGGCCGTATTCACCGCCGTGTCGAAGCCGATGGTATAGTCCGTGCAGGCAATATCCAGGTCGATGGTGCCCGGCACGCCGATGGTGTTAATGCCCAGATGTGCCAGCTTCTGGGCTCCGCGGAAGGAGCCGTCGCCGCCGATGACGACCAGACCGTCGATACCGTGCTTTTTGCAGATGGCCGCCGCCTTTTTCTGGCCTTCCTCCGTCAGGAATTCCATACATCTGGCGGTATAGAGAACCGTGCCGCCCTTCTGGATGATGTCGGACACGCTCTCCTTGTCCATATCTATGATCTCTTCCCGCAAAAGGCCGTGATAGCCTTTCTGAATTCCCTTAACCTTTTTTCCCCTGGCCAGCGCGGTTCTCACCACTGCGCGAATCGCCGCGTTCATGCCCGGCGCGTCGCCGCCGCTCGTCAGTACACCAATCATGCTTACTTCCTGTGCCATAACTTCCTCTTTTCCGGAGCGTAAGGCTTTCACCTGCGGCATTCCGCGCGGGGGCAGAGAAACTCACCGCTGTACAGCGTTTCTTTCCATTTGACCCCCAGTGGCATTCCGCGCGGGGGCAGAGAACACCGGCGGATTTCTTTCTTTTTTGAAGAAAAAAGCTTCCGCCAAATCTCTCATCTGCCTGAAGCGGGGCGCGTCGCTCCTTACGCGGCCCGCGTTATAGAATTCATATCTTGATTAACCCATGTGAATAGTAATTCGTTCCCGATGTCTGTCGGGACACCAAAACTTTTCCTATTTTAGACGATTTCTCACATCTTTTCAATACTCTTTTCCACGACTTTTATATTAGATTCGCCAAAAATTTCCGAAAGCCGCTGTATCAGCGCTGTATTTACCTTCACGTTTACCCCGGCGAGACGCTTTTTTGCCCGCTCCTTCCCGAGGTAAACCACGACGGAATCGGACGCGGAAGAGTTCGAGCGGTTGCGTCCCGTCCCGGAGGCGGAATCTGCGTTTCCCCCGGTCGGAGACGCGACCGGATTATCCTGTCCCCGGACTGCAGCCGGATTCCCCGTACTTCCCGTTCCCCGGAACGCAGCCGGATTCCCCGCTGCCGCATCTTCATCCGTCGGACCGGCAGCCTCGATTGCCTCCATTAACCGGGATTCTTCCCTGAAATAGGTCTCTTTATCAGCAAATTGTACCCAGAGTGTCCGGGGAACATCCTCAAACCGCACCAGCTTCTGGCAGAGCAGCTTCGCATCCTGGTCTTCCCGGACATCTGCCGTTCCGATAACGAAGATTTTACTCTCTTCCTTTAATATGCTGCGGTATTTCTCGTACTCGCGCGGGAAGAGGATGACCTCCACCGTGCCGTACATGTCCTCCAGCGAAACGTAAGCCATGATCTGGTTCGTCTTCTTCGTCGCCTTGATGGTGATCTCCGTGATCATGCCGCCGATGACTGCCCGCTCCCGGTTGCCGATGGCGATCTTTTCGTCGTCATCCGGCACAAAGTCCATGGAAGTGTGGGTGATCTGTCTGCGCAGGGTCTCTTCATAGGCTTCCAGGGGATGGCCGCTCACGTACATGCCGATCACTTCCTTCTCATAGGAAAGCAGGGTCTCCCGGGGCAGCTCCTCCACATTCGGAAGCGTCATCCTGGCGGCCTGTTTCATTTCCTCCGGCGCGAAATCAAACAGGCTGATCTGCCCGGTCATGCGGTTTTTCCGGTTTGCCTGCACCCGATCCATCAGCGTGGGGAAGCCCAGCAGCATCTGGTGGCGGTTGTTGCCGAAGCAGTCCATGGCCCCCGCCTTGATGAGGTTCTCGATGGTGCGGCGGTTGCACTCCTTGCCGTCCATGCGGCTGATAAAGTCTTCCAGGCTTGTAAATTTCCCGTTTTCGTTCCGCTCTTCCACCATCTCATCGATCACGTTTCTGCCGATGCTCTTTAAGGCGGACAGGCCGTAGCGGATGGCCTTGCGATGTTTTCCGTCCTTCGTGTATATACTGCCCTCACGGATGACCGTACCCGGCTGGGGTGCGCCGGTTTCCGTTCCGCCGTTTTTCACTGCACCTGTCTCCGCCGAACCTGTTCCCGTTCCTCCGGACTGCAACGCCCTGTCTGCGGTTCCCGCAGACGGCCTTCTGACCGGCAGATTCATATACTTTGAAAAGTCCGTCTCCGCCTGGGTAAACTCCCACTGTTCCTGCGCATTATCATTTTCTTTCCGATACCGCGCGGACACTTCTCCCCGTCCCGCGTCGACAGCCCTCGATGTGTTTTCGCTTGTCTCTTGTAAGCGACTGCCTGTGCCCTCGTGAAATCCCATACCTGCAGCTTTTGATATGTTTTTTTCCTCCCGGGACGGTTTTTCCGTCCTCTCCTTCCCCTCCCGCGGAACATTTTCCCGGCTTTCCTCTTCCTCAATCAGCGACACCGTAAACCGGCTTCCGCTCTCATTCACATCCGGCGGCAGGATCTCAATGCCGAGGGACCGGCACACCAGGATGTACTCGGTCACCTTGCGGGAGTTGTCGATCACGGAGGTCAAAAGCGCCGCCATGTACTCCACCGGGTAGTAGTATTTCAGCCAGGCGGTCTCGTAGGATACCACGGCGTAGGCTGCGGCGTGAGATTTGTTGAAGGCGTAATTCGCGAAATCCGTCATCTCATCATAGATATGGTTCGCGTCCTCCTCGGAAATGCCCTTTGACAGGCAGCCCGGCACCCCTTCCTCGGGGTTCCCGTAGACAAAGTTCTGACGCTCCTTTGCCATGACAGAGGCTTTTTTCTTTGACATGGCGCGGCGCACCAGATCGCTGCGCCCCATGGTATATCCGCCCAGATCCCGCACGATCTGCATGACCTGCTCCTGGTAAACCATGCACCCGTAGGTGCTCTTTAAGATAGGTTCCAGCTGCGGGCAGGTGTAAGTGATGGACTCCGGGTTCTTCTTTCCCTTCAGGTATTTGGGGATAAAATCCATCGGTCCGGGACGGTAGAGGGAAATACCGGCCACCAGATCCTCCAGGCTTTCCGGCTCCAGTTCCTTCATGAACCGCTTCATGCCCGGACTTTCTATCTGGAACACGCCCTCCGTCTGGCCGGTGGAGATGGAGGCAAAAACCGCGGGGTCGTCGCAGTCCAGCAGGCGGGAAGGGTCGTCCAACGGTCGAAACCTTCCGCTCTTTCCGTTCTGTCCGAAATCATCCTTTCCCTTGTCCGGAAGGTTATACTCCTCTGTTCCCTGAAAAACTCCTGTCAGCCTTTCGTTTTCCGACGATAATTTGGCTGTGGCCTCACCACCATTTGTTTTCCCCTCTGTCTCCTCTGCCAGCTCCGTCGCGTCGTGGATCACGGTGAGGGTGCGCAGCCCCAGAAAGTCCATTTTTAACAGACCCAGCTCCTCGAGGGTCGTCATGCCGAACTGTGTGGTGATGGTGCCGTCCGCGCCGCGGGAGAGCGGCACATAATCTTCCACGGGCAGCTGTGTGATGACTACGCCCGCCGCGTGCATGGAGGTGTGGCGCGGCAGTCCCTCCAGGCGCCTCGCCATCTTCATCAGATATCCGATCTGCTCATCGGTCTCGCAGAGCTGCTTTAGCTCCGGGTTGATCTCCAGCGCCTTGTCCAGCGTCATCTTTAAATCGCCGGGTATCATGCGGGCGATCCGGTCCCCCGTTGAATAGGGCAGATCCAGCACCCGGGCCACATCCCGCACCACGCCCTTGGCGGCAAGGGTGCCGAAGGTGACGATCTGCGCCACATGATCAGCGCCGTACTTGCGCGTGACATACTCGATGACCTCCTGCCTGCGCTCGAAGCAGAAGTCCACGTCGATATCCGGCATGGAAACCCGTTCCGGATTTAAGAAGCGCTCAAACAGAAGATTATATTTCAACGGCTCGATATCCGTGATATGGAGACAGTACGCCACGATACTGCCTGCGGCCGAGCCGCGCCCCGGCCCCACCGGGATACCGCTGGATTTCGCGAAATTGATAAAATCCCATACAATCAGAAAATAATCCACATAGCCCATGGAGCGGATCGTCTCCAGCTCGTATTCCAGCCGGGCCCGCAGCGCATCCGGCGCAAATTCATTTTCCGCGGACATCTCGCCCGCCGCCTGCCGGTCAAAATAGCGGCCCTGCAGACCCTCCCGGCATAATTTATTTAAATACTCCCAGGAGGTGTACCCCTCCGGGACATCGTAGCGGGGCAGCTTTGTCACGCCGAACTCGATGTCGACGTGGCACCGGTCGGCGATTTTTCCCGTATTTTCCAGAGCCTCGGGCACGTAAGCGAAGAGCTCCGCCATCTCCTCCGGGCTTTTCAGATAATACTGCCCGCCTTCGTAGCGCATCCGGTCCTCATCCTGCACTTTTTTTCCGGTCTGCAGGCAGAGCAGGATGTCGTGAGCCTCCCAGTCCTCGGCATTGATATAATGTACATCGTTCGTGCATACAAGGTCGATGCCGGTCTCCCGGCTCATGCGGATGAGCTGCTGATTCACCAGCTTCTGGGTGGGGATGCCGTGATCCTGCAGCTCCAGGAAGAAATTTCCCTTCCCGAAGATATCCTCGTACCGCTCGGCCGCCTTCACCGCCTCAGTGTACATGTTTGACGCCAGGTACCGCTGCACCTCGCCGGCCAGGCAGGCACTTAAACATATGATGCCTTCATGGTACTGCCGCAGAACTTCGTAGTCTACACGCGGTTTATAATAAAAACCGTCCACAAAGCCGCGCGTCACGATCTTCGACAGGTTCTCGTAGCCCTGGTTATTCTCCGCCAGCAGCACCAGGTGATAGTAGCGGCTCTCATCCTGCCCGACACTCTTCTCAAACCGCGAGCCGGGGGCCACGTACACCTCACAGCCCAGAATCGGTTTGATTCCCGCCGCCAGCGCCGCGCGGTAAAAATCAATGACGCCGTACATGACGCCGTGATCCGTAATCGCCAGGCTGTCCATGCCCAGCTCCTTCGCGCGGGCAGTGATCTCACCGATCTTTGCCGACCCGTCCAGCAGGCTGTATTCCGTATGCACATGCAGATGCGTAAAGCTCATTCCTGTCCCCCATTTTCTTCTCTATTGTACACGGCCGTAAACGATGTCATAACCTATGACTCCAACCCCTCATGCCCGCTTCGCAGGCACCTCCAGGGAGAAAAGCCGATGACACCACAAATTAGTCCGGAGTAACGCAAAGCGCTCGCTCCAACTTCCGCATTCCTTATGATATAACAACAGCAGCCGAAACTCCTCTCTTTCGAATCATTCCGGCTGTATGTTTTTATAATTATTTCTTTACTTTCTCTCGCCAATATACTATTTTTGTCTGATGATCTCTTTCACAGATCTCTCTGCGCTCACAGATCATTCCTTCACAGACTTCACTTCTTCTGTCCGGCGATCTCCGTCACGGTTCTCGCTTCTTTTCCGGGGCCATTGTTTCTCCCCTTTACGGATCATTCCTGTCCGAGGTATGCCTCGATCTCAGAGATCGCAGCCACTGCATCCGGCCCGTCCACTTCCAGACAGATTCGGTCGCCCGGCACCAGCGTCAGCGCCATCATACCCATAATGCTTTTTGCATTCACACGGATATTATCCTTCAATATATAAATAGAGCTTGCATACTTACACGCAATCTGCACAAGTACCGCTGTCGGTCTCGCTTCCAGACCCGATTTCATGTGAATGACTAATTCCTTCGATATCATGTTTACCTCCAAGCATCCCGCTCTTTTTAAACCACCCCTCTTCTTTCCGGCATCCGCGCGCCATCTCTGCGGCACCGGATGGTTCGTAAAAATATGGATGTTCTTTGAAAGCGGCTATCATTCCCCCAGAATATAGTATTGTATGCTCACCTTCAGGCTCAAACTCAGCTTCTGTTTTCAGATGACGACTGCGCGAGGTTCCGTTCGTATACCGCGCTGCGCCCGTTCACCTGACAGCTCCGTGTGCCCTCAAATCCTCCGCCAGCTCCGCCAGTTTTCTCAGGCGGTGATTCATCCCGGACTTCCCCACCGGCGGGTTCATCTGCTTCCCCAGCTCCGCCAGCGCGAGATCCGGATATTTCAGACGGGCTCTCGCCGCTTCCGCCAGAGCGGGAGACAGGCTGTCAAGCCCCACCGTGTCCTCGATCAGGCGGATGTCCTCCGTCTGTTTTACCGCGGAGCTTACCGTCTTCTGAAGATTCGCTGTCTCGCAGTTTACACGGCGGTTTACAACATTTCCGATCTCCTTCAGGATGCGGACATTTTCGAACTCCATCATGGAGACATGTGCCTCCATGAGATTCAGCAGTTCGGAAATCCCCTCTGCCTCCTTGACATACACCACAAAATGCTTCCCGCGCTTTACAATGCGGGCATCCGGTCCGAAGTCGCAGATGAGCTCCTTAAAAAACCTGCTCCACGCCGGCGTATCCAAAACAAGCTCAAAATGGTAGGACTTGTCCGGATCACTTACGGAGCCGACGCTTAAGAACGCGCCTCTTAAGAACGCCCGCTTGCAGCATTCTTTCTGGATGATCAGCCGGTTTTCCGGAAACATCGTGAGTGTTGCCTGGACGTCAGGACTTATGACCTTGACCGCCATGAGTACGCGGCGTACTTCCTCGCTGTCCTGAACCCACAGCAGGTAAGACTGCGCAGTTCTTCCCGTCTTACGCCGCCTTACCATAACACCAGCGGTTATATTAAACGCTTTTTTCAATAAAGTAAAGTACTTTCTTGCGATTCGCGCGTTTTCCGTGTATAGTTTTATGAAATATTTACCATGTTTCGTCTCATGAACCTCACATGCGAGCATGGTGATCGCGGCGACCTCCGCAATCTGGCAATGGCGCTCCCTTCCCACACGGCCGGTGAGCTCCTCTTTCACATTTCCGGAGAAAGACATGATTCCTTCCCCTCCTTATATTTGCAGGCAAAAACCGTCACTGTTTCACCCCGGGATACCCAATACCCGCGCAGTTTTGTCCGGCGAGTCAGAGCATTCAATACAGGTCAGCGTTTCACCCCGGGATTCGCAGCTCCTGCGCGATGCCATTTACGGACGTCCGGAAACAGCAGCGTTTCTTTACTTCCAGAATTTTACTTCCGGCTCCAGACTTACGCCCGTCTTCTCGCGCACGCGCTGCTGCACCACCGCGATCAGGTTCGCGATGTCGGCAGGTGTCGCATCGCCCGTATTGACAATAAAGCCCGCGTGCTTTTCCGATACCTTCGCACCGCCGATTGTGTAGCCTTTCATGCCGGCTTCCTCGATCAGCGCACCGGCATAATTTCCCTCCGGTCGCTTGAATGTGCTGCCCGCACTCGGATATTCCAGCGGCTGTTTTTCCCGGCGCTTTCGGTTATATTCCTGCATCGTCCCGCGGATGGTGTCCGGGTCACCGCTGTCCAGTTTCATTCCCACTTCCAGTACGACATAGTGATTTTTCTCGATCGCACTCTGCCGGTAGCCGAAATCCAGTTTTTTCTTCGGAAGCCGGAACGCGTCGCCGCTCTCGTCCGCGACCTTCGCCCACAGGATACAGTCGGCGATCTCCCCGCCGTAGGCACCGCAGTTCATGCGCGTTCCGCCGCCCACCGTTCCGGGGATGCCGGACGCAAACTCCAGGCCGGTAAGCCCCGCCTCGCAGGCGACCTGCGCGGCCTTTGCCAGCGAAACGCCCGCCTCAAAGGTGAGTGTACCGGCTTCCTCATCCACGGAATATTCGCTCAAGTTGTCCGCAACCTGTATCACCACGCCGCGGACGCCCTCGTCCATCACCAGGAGATTGCTGCCGTTTCCCAGTATGTGCACCGGGATCTCTTCCTCCCGGCACAGGCAGCAGACGGAAACCACCTCGTCCGCGCTGTGGGGCACCACGAAATAATCCGCCGGTCCGCCGACACGGAAGGTCGTATGTTTTTTCATCTCCTCATTTGTCAGAACATGTTCTTCCCCGACAATATCCTGCATCAGCTGTAAAAAATCGCTTCGTATGTGACTGTCCATATACCTGTTCCGCCGCTTCTTAAGCGGCGTCCTTTCTTTTTGAAATAACCTCGCCTTACTTTCTCCTGAAGTTTCTCTTCCTTACTCGTCCTCATCCTCTTCCCCGGCAATCTTCCGGGACAGATTGCGCTGTACACGGTTGTAGAGCTCCACCGCCGCGTTGTAGCCCATCTTCTTCTGCCTGTGGTTCGCCGCCGCCGTCTCCACGATCACCGCCAGGTTGCGCCCCGGACGGATCGGGATGGAGTGGCACACAATTTTATTCCCCAAAAATTCCGTGTATTCCTCGGTCAGGCCGAGACGGTCGTATTCCTTGTTGCGGTTCCACTCTTCCAGCTTGATCACCATGTCGATGTTCTGCGTGTTTTTCACGCACTCAACACCGTAGATGGTCTTCACATCGATAATGCCGATGCCGCGCAGCTCGATAAAATGCCTCGTGATGTCCGGGGCCGAGCCCACCAGCGTCTCGTCGCTCACCTTGCGTATTTCCACCACGTCGTCCGTCACCAGACGGTGCCCGCGGCGGATCAGCTCCAGCGCGGCCTCGCTCTTGCCGATGCCGCTCTCACCCATGATCAGCACGCCCTCGCCGTACACGTCCACCAGCACGCCGTGAATGTTGATCATCGGGGCCAGCTGCACGTTCAGCCAGCGCACGGCCTCCGCGTAGAACGCGCTGGTTCGGCGCTCCGTTGAGAGAATCGGGATCTTGTGAGCGATGGCCGTCTCCCGGAACAGCTCGTCCGGCTCCATGTTCTTGCAGAAAATGATGCACGGGATGTTAAAGGACATCAGCTTCTCGTAAATAAACTTTTTTCTCTCATCCGACAGGCTCTCCAGATATGTATACTCAACGTAGCCGATGATCTGGATGCGCTCGCTGTCAAAATGGTCGAAATAGCCCGCCAGCTGCAGGGCCGGGCGGTTTAACTCCGGAAGTGTCACGCGGATGCCAGATACATCCACCTCCGGGGTCAGGTTCTTTAACTGATAATTGTCAATAAATTTCTGAAGTTTTATCTTTTCAGCCATGATTGCCTCCCAAAACATTATGACACCAAAATCGCTCTGCGAATCGGTAACACCGCAATTCATCATAACACTATATTTTCATTTTGTCTAATTCTTTTTATGAAAGAAGTTATAGACTGCCCACAGTTGTTTCATTCTTTTTATAAAAGAAGCTATATACTGCCCACAATTGTTTCGTTCTTTTTATGAAAGAAACTATATACTGCTCACATTTGTTTCGCTCTTTTTATGAAAAAAATCATAGACCGCTCTCGCTGCCGCCTCGTTCATGGTGTCTGTGGCGGCCAGGGTTTCCACATCCGCCTCCCGGATGGCTTCGATGTCCGCGAACCGGGCCATCAGTGCCCTGCGTCTTGCCGGGCCGATGCCTTTGATGTCGTCGAGCACGGAATGCACCTGCTCCTTCCCCCGCAGGCTCCGGTGGAAGGTGATGGCAAAGCGGTGTGCCTCGTCCTGAATGCGGGTGATCAGTTTGAAAGCTTCCGAATCCGTGCCGATCGGTGTCTCCACATTCTTATAGTAGAGGCCCCGCGTCCGGTGGTGGTCATCCTTTACCATGCCGCACACGGGGATGTCGAGACCGAGCTCCTCCAGCACTTCCAGGGCGATGTTGACCTGTCCCTTTCCGCCGTCCATGCAGATGAGTTCGGGAAAGCGGAGGAACTTCCCATCGCCGTCTTTTTCTGAAGTTGACTCCCGCAGCCCGTGAGTGAAACGTCTGGTCAGCACTTCGTGCATGGCGGCGTAGTCGTCCGGCCCCTGTACTTCGCGCAGGCGGAACTTGCGGTAATCGTTTCGCCTGGGCTTTCCGTCCTCGAACACCACCATGGCGCCGACCGAGAGAGTTCCGCTGATGTGTGAGATGTCGTAAGCCTCCATGCGGTGAATGCCGTAAAGCCCCAGTGCCTCCTCGATCTGGTGTACCGCGCCCAGGGTTCTGGCTTCCTCCCGCCGGATTTTTTCCCGGTCCTTTTCGAGAATCATTCGCGCGTTTTTCGCCGCCAGCTCCACAAACTGCTCTTTCTTGCCTCTTTTCGGGTAAACTGCACTGACCTTTCGCCCGCGGATTGCCGTAAGCCACCCGAGAATGTCCGCCTCATCCTGCTTCTCCAGCGGCACGGGCAGGAACAGTTCCTTCGGGATGAACGGTGTCCCGCCGTAATACTGTTTTAAAAAGCTCGCCAGCATCTGCGTGTCTTCTTCGTCCTCCGGCACATGCAGGTAGAAATGCTCGCGGCCGATCATCTTTCCGCCGCGGATAAAGAACACCTGCACCACCGCCTCCTCGTTCTGACGGGCAAAGCCGATGACATCCCGCTCGACCGCGCCCTCCTCCGTGATCTTCTGCTTCTCACGGACCGCGCGCACGCTGGCAAGCATGTCGCGGTACTCCGCGGCGCGCTCAAATTCCAGCTCCTCCGCGGCCTCTGTCATTTTCTGTTTCAGCGTATTTTCCAGACTTAAATCATTTCCCTCCAGGAAACTCACGATTTTATCTATCTGCTTCCGGTAATCTTCGGAGGATATGTAACCCTGGCAGGGGCCGGAGCAGAGCTTCATCTGATAATTCAGACAGGGGCGCTGCTTTCCGTTATCCTTCGGAAGATTCCGGTTGCACGTACGAATATGGTAGACCTTCTGAAGAATGTCGAGGGTCTCCTTCACCGCGCCGACGCTGGGGTAGGGACCGAAATAGCGGCTTTTGTCCTTGACGCGGTGCCGGGTCAGCAGCACCCGCGGATAGGCCTCCTCCACGGTCACTCGGATAAAGGGATAACTCTTGTCATCCTTCAACATGGTGTTATATTTCGGAGAATTTTCCTTGATCAGGTTGCACTCTAAAATCAGCGCCTCCATCTCGGAATCCGTGACGATATACTCAAAGCGGGTAATGTGGGAAACCATCTTCTGAATTTTGGAGGACTTCACCGTGCTCTCCCGGAAATAGCTGCGCACACGCCTGCGCAGGCTGACAGCCTTGCCCACGTAGATGATCTCGTCGTTTTCCCCGTGCATCAGATAGGTGCCGGGGGAGTCCGGGAGCTTTTTTAATTCTTCCTCGAAGTTGAAGACAGGAGTTTCCTCCTCGGAACCGGCAGAATCCGTTTTTTTCCCCTGCGAAATCGCATCGGATGAGTTTCCTTCCGGATTTGAAGGCAGCTGATTTTTCCCCGTTTTCACATCGGGTCGATTCTCTCCCGAATTCGCACCTGACTGATTTTTCCCCGTTCTCACGTCTGATCGATTTTCTTCCGAATTTGAATCTGACTGATTTTCCTCCGTCTTCACGTCGGGTCGATTTCCTTCCGGATTTGCACCTGACTGATTTCTCCCTGTTTTCTCTTCGGTTTGATTCTCTCCCGAATCCGCAGATAACATTTTTTCAGGTACACGAAAGATAGCGGGGCCGCTTTTGGCAGCTCCGCTTTCCATAATTTTGTCCATATCTGATTTTAGGTCAGAATCCTGCATGTTTCCCCTGCCTTCCGGCAAGACCCGTTTCGGCTTTTTACACCAACAGGTCAGATTTCTGCGATATCAATACGCCTGCACCCACCGCGCTATCCATGTTCCTGCACCGGCCATGATATCTACGCGTTCGTACCGGCCGCGACGCGCGCGGCTTCCACTTCCTGCACACGCCTTAAAATTTCCATAAACTGTTTGCCGGTGATGGTCTCCTTCGCAATCAGGAAGGAGGAAAGTTCATCCAGTGCCCTGCGGTTTGCGGCGAGGATGCTCTTCGCCTGCGCGTAAGCATCTTTTAACATCTTACGCACTTCCTCGTCGATCTGCGCCGCCATGGCTTCGCTGCAGTTTAAGGTAGAACGGCCCTCCAGATACGGGTGATCCACCGTTTCAAGGCTCATGAGCCCAAATTTATCGGACATGCCGTAGCGCGTGATCATGGTCTTCGCGATCTCGGTGGCCTTTTCCATGTCGTTGGACGCGCCTGTGGTCACGGAATCGAAGACAAGCTCCTCGGCGGCGCGACCCGCCAGAAGGGTTACCAGCTCCGCTTCGAGTTCCTTCTTGTTCATCAGGTACTTTTCTTCCTCCGGCACCTGCATCACATAGCCCAGCGACCCCATGGTTCTCGGCACGATGGTGATCTTCTGCACCGGCTCCGTATGCTTCTGGAGGGCGGTCGCCAGTGCGTGACCGGTCTCATGGTAGGCCACGATGCGCTTTTCCTCTGCGTTCAGGATACGGTCTTTTTTCTCCTTGCCGGCGATGACCACCTCAACCGCCTCGAAGAGGTCGGCCTGAGACATGGCCTTGCGCCCGGCCTTGACGGCCATGATGGCGCCCTCGTTGATAATATTTGCCAGGTCGGAGCCGACGGCACCGGCCGTTGCCAGAGCGATGGCATCCAGATCCACCGTCTCATCCATATTTACTTTCTTCGCGTGCACCTTCAGGGTTTCCACGCGGCCCTTTAAGTCCGGTTTATCCACAATGATGCGCCGGTCAAATCGGCCCGGGCGCAGCAGTGCCTGGTCCAGCACCTCCGGGCGGTTTGTCGCCGCCAGGATGAGGACACCCTTGGAGGAATCAAAACCGTCCATCTCGGAGAGCAGCTGATTTAAGGTCTGCTCACGCTCGTCGTTGCCGTAAGCCGAATCGCGGCTCTTGCCGATGGCGTCGATCTCATCGATAAACACAATGCACGGCGCATTCTGCTGTGCCTGTTTGAACAGGTCGCGCACGCGGGAGGCACCCACACCCACGAACATCTCCACAAAATCCGAACCGGTCAGGCTGTAGAACGGCACATGGGCCTCGCCTGCCACGGCCTTCGCCAGCAGCGTCTTGCCGGTGCCCGGAGGGCCCACCAGCAGCGCGCCCTTCGGCAGCTTCGCGCCAATCTCCACATATTTGCCCGGATTGTGCAGGAAATCCACTACCTCAATCAGCGATTCCTTCGCTTCATCCTGCCCGGCCACATCCTCAAAGGTCACGCCGGTCTCTTTTTCCATATATACCTTGGCGTTGGACTTTCCGACACCCATAATGCCGCCGGAACCGCTGCTGCCCATCATTCTGCGCAGAAGCAGGCCCATCACCACATAAATAAGAACGAACGGAAGCACATATGCAAGAATGCTTGTCCAGATAGAGCCTGACTGCTCCCCGGCAAACTCCACCCCGGATTCCTGCAGTCTCGTCACCAGATCCGGATCCGACAGGGACACCGTCCAGTAGGTCACCCGGATCATGGCGTCCGCCTCATCCGCACGCGTCATCAGAATCTGACTGCTGGTGATGGTCACCGTGTCGATCTCACCGTCCTCCAGCCATTCCAGAAATGTATCATATGTAATCTCCTGCGTGGTCGCACTCTGGTAAAAGCTGGACAGCAAACTCATGCCCAGCAGAGCCAGCACCGCCGCGACTACCAGAATGATGATGGTCTGGTTCCGCTTTGGATTCTTCTTTTTATCTCTTTCATTCGTTTCTCTGCGCTCGTCCATGCACACCTCTCTTTCTGCTGTGATTGTATCCGACATCGAAATACTCCCGGGCTGCGCAAACAGGCAAAACATTTGTGTTTTTCTGTCGGCATAACATAACCCGCTGTGTCCTGTGTTTGATTCCGGTATCTTCATGAATGCCCGCAACGCGGGCAGGACAAATTCGTACAGACATGCGCTATTATAAAGTCAGAACCGGTTAAAATCAAGATCAAGTTTGTGAAAATAAGAACACAAAGTTATTAAGCTTTTCTAAACACAGGGAATGGCTGTGCACGATATTCGTACACAGCCATATCCCGTTTTCGTTTCCGTGCCGGAGGATTATCTGCGATCGCAGTTTTCCGTCTCATTGCGGGAACTGTTCCCGG
>JAJQBQ010000005.1:0-23887 GCA_021203205.1 Lachnospiraceae bacterium
AGAAAAAATTAAGAAAAAAGATTATTATAAAGTTTCTTTTGATTTTATTAAGTTTACATCCACAAAATAAAAAAGACGTTCATCGTGCAATTTGTGCATACGATAAACGTCTCATAAATTTGTTATTAATATGGTGTGATAATAGCCTTCGGTTATTCAAAAACCGGCCACAGGGACAATAAAACTTGGAACAAAAAGTATACCTTTTGTTCCAGAATAGATGGTAATTTTAAGCAATTCCTGCTTTATTTTCTGTTTTTTTGTTCTGTTCGTTCTATAGTAGCATTTTACTACGCAATTTTGCTTGATGCTTTAATTAAAATCTCATAATTTCAGGACGGGAAGACCTGTGAGGATTGATTCAACTTCACAGGTTCTGCACCGTCTTTCTTTAAAAACCTGTGGAATTATAGCAAAATTTGATTCCCTTTGCCGCGCCATTCGTGCACAAAACCGTACCATTCGTGAAAACGGCAACATTTCTGATACAATATGTTGCGAAACAAATCAGGAACCTGCACATCACAGCAGTTGAAGAATCCTACTTCCCAGGATATGAAAAACAGGCGGAAGTTCCTGCCTCCGCCTGTTTTTCATATCCTGTTTTTCGTTTTCCGTTCTCTAAAGACACATTTCGCGGCTTTCAGCCCCGAAGTCCGTGCGAAGCATTCGCTCACGCTCGTGCAATATGTCCAGGCCCTGATGCAGGCGACTTACAGCCTGACACCGGCATCCGCTCACGCCCGCGAAATATACCCCAGCGCCACCAGCGTTTCCGCGCAGAGTACCGCGCCGCCGGCCGCGCCGCGGAGGGTGTTGTGGGAGAGCCCCACAAATTTGTAGTCGAAGACCGTGTCTTCCCGCAGACGCCCCAGGGAGACGCCCATGCCGCCCTCGTAGTCCACATCCAGCTTTACCTGCGGACGGTTGTCCTCCTCCAGGTACTGAATGAACTGCTTCGGTGCGGACGGAAGTCCCAGCTGCTGCGGAAGCCCTTTGAATGCGCGCCAGCGCTCGATGATTTCTTCCTTCGTCGGCTTCTTTTTGAAGGTCACAAAGACCGCCGCCGTGTGGCCGTCTTCCACCGGCACGCGGATGCACTGGGTGGTGATGACCGGCGTCTGTGCCTTCACAATGACGCCGTCCTCGATATGGCCCCAGATCTTAAGGGGCTCCTGCTCGCTCTTTTCTTCCTCGCCGCCGATGTACGGGATAACGTTGCCCACCATCTCCGGCCAGTCTTTGAAGGTCTTGCCCGCGCCGGAAATGGCCTGGTAGGTGGTCGCCACTACCGTCTCCGGTTCGAATTCCATCAGCGCGTGCAGCGCCGGGGTGTAGGACTGGATGGAGCAGTTCGGCTTCACCGCGATGAACCCCCGCTCGGTGCCCAGGCGCTTTCTCTGATCACGGATGATCTCAAAGTGCTCCGGGTTTAATTCCGGCACCACCATCGGTACATCCGGCGTGAAGCGGTGGGCGCTGTTGTTCGACACCACCGGGATCTCCGCCTTCGCGTAGGTCTCCTCGATGCGGCGGATCTCATCCTTCGACATATCAACGGCACTGAAGACAAAGTCCACCTGCGCAGCGATCTTCTCCACATCGTTCACATCCAAAACCACCATGTTTTTCACGGCCTCCGGCATGGGAGTTTTCATCTTCCAGCGGCTTCCGGCCGCCTGCTCGTAGGTACGCCCCGCCGAGCGCGGGCTCGCGGCCACCACAGCCACCTCAAACCACGGATGGTTCTCCAGCAGCGAGAGAAATCTCTGCCCTACCATACCGGTCGCGCCGAGCACACCGACCCTAAACTTCTTTTTTGCGGCGGCTTCCATGGCCGCCTGCGCCTGTTCCTGATTATATGCCTGTAATTTCATATAATTATATTTCTCCTTGTCAATCTGATCCTGACAATTGGGGCGCTTCCAAACACCTGCGGCTTCATGCGAACCCCCTTGCCCGCTTTCGCGGACACCACCGGAGGATACAGCCGGAATCGTACTCCTTTACGCTTCCGTTCAAGCACATGCCCTCTTCAAGTGTCCAACATTACGCTGTTCCATTGTCCGCTGAATCATAGCACATAATATCAATTTTGCAAGTATTTCTTGCAAAACATGTCAGACCCCCTTCAGAATCCCCTTATACTCTTTCTCCGATTCGCGTCTCTGATCCTTCTTCGCGATGGTCTCGCGCTTGTCGTAGAGCTTTTTGCCCTTTGCCAGGCCGATCTCCACCTTGACCAGGCCTTTCGAGAGGTATACCGAGAGCGGCACCAGCGTGTAGCCTTTTTCCTTCAATTTCTGATTGATCTTTAAAATCTGGTAGCGGTGCAGCATCAGCTTTTTCACGCGCAGCGGGTCCCGGTTGAAGATGTTTCCCTTCTCGTAGGGGCTGATGTGCATGCCGTAGATGAACACCTCGCCGTTTTCGATGCGGATAAAGGCCTCCTTGATGCTGCACTTGCCCGCGCGGATGGACTTTACCTCCGTGCCGTGCAGCACGATGCCCGCCTCATATTTTTCTTCGATGAAGTAGTCGAAGTACGCCTTTTTATTGTTGGCAACTAATTTATATCTGTCTTTTTCCATAAATAATTCCTTATATCCGGTTTCTGCCCGTTTACGGACAGATTTTTATGTTCCATTCACGTCTGTTACCGACAGGTCTCTTATTTCTCATTCACATCCGTTACCTGACTGAACTTCTTTTCCCTGTTCACGTCCGTTACCTGACTGAACTTCTTTTTCCCTGTTCACGCTCGTTCCTGACTGAACTTCTTTCCCCTGTTCATGTCCGTTCCTGACTGAACTTCTTTCCCCTGTTCATGTCCGTTCCTGACTGTCATATTATTTTTTCATGGTCTCCGCGTATTCATCCCCGTCAGTTTCCTCCGGCTCCTCCGCCGGCAGGAAATCCACCGTTTTTTTCTGTTTACTCGCGTCCGCGACAGTCACGCGGATTTTCTGGCCCAGCCGGTAGCGGATGTTCGTCACCTCGCCCACCAGCTCGAACCGGTCGCGGTCGTAGGAGAAGTAGTCCTCCTTCAATTCGGAAATGCGGATGAAGCCCTCCACCGTGTTCGGCAGCTCCACGTAGATGCCGGACTGGGTGACTCCGGAGATGATGCCCTCGTAGCTTTCGCCGATGTGGCGCATCATATATTCGGCCTTCTTCATCTTATCCGTCTCCCGCTCGGCCTCGTCCGCGCGGCGCTCGAGCTCGCTCGTCTGCAAGCCAACCTCCGGCAGAATGTGCTCATAATGATGTCTGCGCCGATCACTGATGCCGCCCGCCAGGTTTTCGCGGATGATGCGATGAATCTGCAGATCCGGGTACCGGCGGATGGGCGAGGTGAAGTGCGTATAGTAGCGGGCCGACAGCCCGAAATGCCCCGTGCACTGGGGCGTATACTTTGCCTGCTTCATGGAGCGCAGCAGGATGCGCGAGAGCATCGGCTCCTCCGGCGTCCCCCGCATGGCGAGCAACACCTTCTGGATCTCCTTCGGGTGAATCTCCGTGCGTCCCGGGTGCATGGTGTAGCCGTAACCCGAGAGGATAGTCATCATCTTGCGCATCTTTTCCTCATCCGGCTTCTCGTGGGTGCGGTAGAGGAACGGTACTTCCTGCCAGAAATAATCCTCCGCCACGGTTTCGTTCGCCATCAGCATGAAATCCTCTATAATGTCGGTGGCAGTGTTGCGCTCGTAGGGCACCACGTCCACCGGGCGGCCTTTTTTGTCGATCTTAATCTTGCTCTCCGGGAAATCGAAGTCGATGGCGCCGCGGTCGAAGCGGCTCTTGCGGATTTTTCCGGAAAGCTCCGCCATGAGGCGGAAGAGGGAGATGACGTCGCTGTATTTTTCTAATGTTCCATCGGTTTCCGCTGTCTCTTCCCGGTTTACTTCCTCACTTTCCGCTGTTTTCTCCGTCCTGCCGCTTTTTTCTTCCGTCAGCTCCAGAATTCTCTGCACATCCGTATAGCTCATTCGGTGATCCACGCGGATCACGGTCTCCGCAATCTCGTGGCCGATGATTTTGCCGTCATCATCCAGATCCATGATGCAGCTTAAGGCCAGCCTGTCCTCCCCTTCATTTAGGGAACAGATTCCGTTGGAGAGCTTGTGGGGCAGCATGTGGATGACACGGTCCACCAGGTAGACGCTGGTGCCGCGCTTTAGCGCCTCCCGATCCAGCGGGCTGCCCTCCGTCACATAGTACGAAACATCCGCGATGTGGACGCCCAGCCGGTAGCCCGCGGATGTCCGCTCCAATGTGATGGCGTCGTCCAGGTCTTTCGCGTCCTCGCCGTCGATCGTGACCGTCTTCAGGCTCCGCAGGTCCGGCTTGCCCGCCATCTCCTCCTCCGAAACAAAGGAGGGGATTTTTTCCGTCTGCTCCATCACATCCCGCGGGAACTCCGTCGGGATCTCATAAGCCTTTACCACGGAAAGAATATCCGTGCCCGGGTCATCCGCGTGGCCCAGGATTTCCGTCACCCGGCCCTCCGGGTGCAGCGTCTTCGTGCCGTAAGACGTGATGCGCACCACCACTTTATGCCCGTTCACCGCCCCTTTCGTGTGGGGCCGGTCCACATAAATATACTGGCTGATGGCCTCCCTGTCCGGGATCACGTAAGCGTGATCCTTCTTCTTCACAAACAACCCGACGGTCTGGGTAATCCCGTGGGAGAGGATTTTCGTGATCTCCCCCTCCTGTTTCGGGCCTGAGGGAACACCTGACCGGCGCTTCTTCTCCCGACGACCGCCCCCGCGGCCGTCCTCACGCGCTTCTCCCGGTCGTCCTTCCCGGTCGTTCCCCTGCAAGTCTCCCGGTCTTCTTTCCCGGCCGTTCTCCTGCAATTCTCCCGGGGCTCCTCTTCGGTCATCCCGGTGCTTCTTCCCGCGCTCACCCGGCGCGTTCTCATAATCCCCCCGAACCCGCACTTCCACCCGGTCCATGTGAAATGCGTTGTGCACTGCCGACGCCGGAATGAAAATATCCGGTACCGGCTCTTCCCCTTCCGCCACATCCGGGCGCACAAAACCGTACCCGTTTTTATTCGCAAGAAACACGCCTGTCACGAGGCCCGGCGCCGCATCGCTGCCTGCACCTGCCCCATAAGAAGCGGTTTTCTCCTTATTTTCATATCCCTGTTCTTCTGATTTTTCAAACCCCATAAAAATTCCTCAATCTCATTCGATTATTTATTGCCTGTTTACCGTAATATTCCTGTCTAAAATCTGTATTCTCCACCCCACTACATTCTCATTTCCGGGCAAGTCATAAAGTCTTCCTCCCACCGACAGGCAAGCATGTCGTGGGAGAAAACTTTTGATACCTGAGCCAGATATAGTTATAATATCTATAAAAAAAGGATCCCCCGCATATTTGGCGAAGGATCCCAGGCAAATCTTTAAAGACTCGTATTCAGTAAAAGAGCAATTACCAGAAATGCTACTACCAGAAATCTGGTGGCCTTCTGCAGCGCGCCCTCCATCGAGCGACCCTTATTCTTGCCCCAATAAGTATCCGCGATACCGGAAATGTCGCCCACCAGGCCTGCACTCTTGCCCTCCTGTAACAGCACAATCACGATCAGCGCCGCACAGATGATGTAGAAGATGACGGTCAGAAAGATTCTCATGAAACTCAACTCCATTCTAAATAAAAATGTGTCTCCTCTTATGCCGAAACACGAACGTATGGCATGATACCACAGGTGCGGCTTCTTTTCAAGTAGTTTTTAAGATAATTTTTCAGCATTTTATTGTCAACTTTTTTCATTTTCAGGTTGACATTTTCTTCTCCATCCGTTATATTCTCTCCCGCCGGACGGCCGCATCCCCTTCTCCCTTCCCAATCCTCCCAAACTGCAAGAACCGGTGAATGCGGATGCGGCCGTCGCAGAAACGGAGACAGACACTCCGCAAATGGATGCAATCGCAAAATAAACATGGAGTCGTAGAACTCTCCGGAGGCAGCTGCGATCGCAAAAATGAAAATGAAGTAATACATACTTCGGAAAGAGGTTACCATGCAGTCAAAATCCAGGATTTCAACCAAAAACATCGTTCTGTGTGCCCTGATGGCAGCGTTCACCGCCGTATGTGCGCAGATTCAGATTTCTCTCCCCGTGATTCCCATCACGCTGGGCCTGTTCGGCGTCTTCATGACCGCCTGCCTTCTTGGCCCGCTCTACGGCACGCTCTCGGTGACAATCTACGTTCTGATCGGCGCCATCGGCGTGCCGGTGTTCGCCGGCTTTAAGGGCGGCATCGCCGTGCTCTTCGGCAGCACGGGCGGCTACATCATCGGTTATATTTTCGCGGCGCTCATCATCGGCCTGATCACACGGAAGTTCGGCGTGAAAATTCCGGTGTTGATTCTCGCCATGGCAGCGGGAACGCTGGTCTGCTATTTCTTCGGAACCGTGTGGTACATGGTGCTTTCCGGCAATTCCCTCGCCATCGCGCTGACTTACTGCGTCCTGCCGTTTATTCCGGGGGAATGCATAAAGATCATCGTCACCGCGCTGCTCGTGCCGAAGCTGAAAAAGGCGATTGAGAACATGTAACTCTTTCATGAAATTTCAGTCGAAGTTTTTGCGATTTCATGAGTTCCACACAGCGGAACTCGAGCGGCCGTAAATAGTAAAAATACTCGGTTACTCCGCCACAATCATGGTCGGAATTCCGGCTCTTTTCAGCCGCCTTTCCTCCGCTACTGCAGAAGCCAGATCCGGGTAAGCACCGGCCTGAACATAGTACAGACCGTTTCGGTAAAGCATGTAAGCCTGATGCCCCCGGATCTCCAGACGGTTCCGCATCATGCGGGCGTTGGACGGATTCCGATATACGCCGACCTGAACACGGTACGATTTCCAATCATTTTTTCCCGTGTCATTTCCGTAATTTTCGTCCTTTTCCCTGCCGTCGCTCTTCCTGCCATCACTCTCATAATGACTATCCTTCTCCCTCACATCGCTTTCATTCTTTTTATTCTTCTCCCCGCCGTTATTCCCGTTATAATTAACCTTCTCCTTCTCATCACCCCCGGAAATCCCGTTTCCCTCTTCCGGTGCGCTCCCGTTATTTCTTCCCCACTCACCGGTGTCATTCCCGGAATCTCTGTTTCTGTTTTCTATGACTCTTTCTGAATTCTGATGCCCTATCCTTACACCATGTTCGCGTTCTTTGCTCCTCCCATCCTCGTTACTTCCGTAATTTTCCTCCTCCGCGCCGTTTCCATACTCTGTGTTTCCTCCGGTTCCGGCACCGGCGTAAGTCAGACTCTGTTCCGCTGTCTCCGGCAGACCCGCCAGAATCCCGTAAGCAATAGCATCCGCGATGGCAGCCCGGTTCGCGTCATAGAGCGCATTGTCCGCCTCGGAATCGATAAATCCGGCTTCCACCAGAAGCGCGGGCATATCCGTGTCCCGCAAAACCACCAGGTTTGGTCTGGCGATCACGCCCCGGTTTGCAAAGCCCAGCCCCTCCAGATTCCGGTTGATCGCCTCCGCCATGTCCCGTTTCACGCTGTCCTCGGTGCTGTACAAAAGCGTCTCCACGCCGCCTTCGGTGTTCGGAATATCCCTGGCATTCCGATGGATGGAGACGAAATAGTCCGCACCCGACTGATTCGCCATGGCGGCTTTCTCGTAGGGCGACTGGTAAACATCCGTCACCCGCGTGTACTCCACATCGATTCCGTTGTTCTCCAGCACCGCACCTACATCAAAAACCAACTGCAAATTATCATCCTTTTCCTGTCGGCCTTCATAGACCGCCCCCGGATCCGAACCGCCGTGCCCGGCGTCCAAAACTATTTTTACCAAAATCCACCTCGGTGAGACGGTTTTATTCAGAACATTCTATGACAATTCGAACGAAAAAATACATGAAAACGGAGTCTCAGATTTCCACGTTTCCAGAGACCCCGTTCATATTAATAAAAAGTCTTTCAGGCGGCCGAATCGATGGGCTTTTACCTCCGGCGATCCCCAGGAAACAGGCACGTAAAGCTATAAAACGTTGCGCCCGCGATAACTCGCTTTTATCTCGCGTCCCGCATTTTCCAAGAAGCAGGCGCAGAAATTTATTCCTCAGCCCCGCTGCTGATCTCATCTCCGATATCGTCAATCCCGTTGCGGATATCGTCTCCGATGTCATCAATTATATCTCCGAGACCGGTACCGTCCCCGTTACCTGCATCTGTATCATCACTTCCGCTTCCGGTGCCATTCTCGTCTGTATTGCCGCCTGCGCTTCCATTTCCGGTGTCGTCCGCATCTGTACCGCCGCTTCCGTTTCCGGTTCCGCCAGCATCTGTACCGCTGTTTCCGCTTCCGGTTCCGCCGATATCTGTACCGCCGTTTCCTGTATCGTCTGCATTTGTATTGCCGCTGTCGCTCCCGCTGTTTTCACCGCTCCCGTCACTCCCGGAGCCTGCACCGGTTGCATCTGTGCCATCGTCTCCTGTGCCGCCGTCATCGAAAACACCGGTATCACTCCCATTTTCGTCGGTCTCATCCGCCGACCCGCACCCGCCAAGCCCCAGGCAAAGCGCCACAAACAGTGCAAAAAATGCTGCCCCGAATCTGATATTTTTCTTCATCATAATCTCCAATCCTCCAGTCCCACAGACCGATGCCCGTCCGGCGCCGCTGTGTGAAATTTATGTGCAATTGCATCTTTTACGGATAGTATGAAGAGTTCTGAAAAAAACATTCAGACATTTTTTGCCAGACTTTCACTTGTTTTAAACAGTACCGGACATGAAAAAAACGGCTGCACAGGATTTCGGCTCTTCTCCCCTACAATCCTGCCTTGTCGCCTCGTTACTCTTTTCATCCTGCGAAACACAGAACGTTTGTGGGCAGACAAAAACTTTTCAGGGACATTCGAATCCCGGGAAGAAGAAAAGTCGCCGCCCGGTGTCGCTTTTCGTGAGGAAAAATCGGTTTCTCCAAAAAACCGATTTTTCCGGGAGCCCTAAAAGGAAAAGCATCCGCTTTTCCCTAAATGACATCCGACCGCAAAAGCGTCACCAGACGGCGACTTTTCCCAGGGACGGAACCGTCCCTGAAAAAAATCTGTCTGTCCGCGAACCTCCGTCCGCGCAGCCGTTCCATGAATCGTAACAAACTTACTCCGTATAATCCACCATCGAAATCATGGCATCAATCGCATCCAGCGCTTCCTGTCTGCTGCACTTGAAGTCCGTGACCCCGTTCACCGTGACCTGATAGGAGCTCGCATCATACGGTGTAAGCTCCACGACAATCTCCGAGAGCTCGTTGTCCGGCATGGTGATGGTCCAGGTGATGGTCGGATCCACGTCAATCTTCTTTTCGTCATCCTCAATGAACTCGATAATCTTTAAGGATACTAGCTCCAGATACGCATTTCGCATTTCATCACCGTCCGTGATGGTCGCGCCGTTTAAGTAGAAGGTATAGGCACTGTTGGAATACGCGTATTCGCCGTTGGAGGAAAGCACCGTCTCACCTTCTTCATCGATCTCCACCGTGAAGACGTAAACCTCATCGTTGTATTGCAGTTCAATCGTCTCGATGTCGGAGAGTCCCGCGTAGAAGATGTTCATGTACATATAATCAAACGGATCCAGATTCAGCAGCCAGGCAAGATCGTCCGCGTCAATCAGGCTCACTTTTTTGTTGTCCGTGGAAAGCAGACCGTTGATAAAGACCCGGTATGCCGTATAGTAATACTCGCCGGTATCATCCTTATCGCCCACCTTCAGCTCCATGACACACGAATTGTATGTGGTTTCACCGTCATCATCGGTTCCGCTCACCGTGTAATAATAGAAATACAGCGTCTGCGGGCTGTCTAACCCATACTGCGCCAGGTCATCGCCGGTGCAGTAGTAGTTGACCGTCTTTTCAAAATCCAGGCTGGCGATATCGGACATCATGTCCGTCGCCTTGTCCTCCGCAACCGCCTGCATCTGGCCAAACGGTGAGCCAAAATACCAGGTCATGGTGGAATACATATTGTCGCTGATGCCTTCCGGTATGTACTCCAGATAATAGTCAAGTTCGCCGTCCGTCCTCTTTTCTACGGAAACGAACGTGGTCGAATCCAGCGTCGGGAAGGAATCCACCTCCGCATAAGTGTACAGATCCACGTCGAACAGGTTGCCGAACGTGCTGTCCACGATGTAAATCAGATCACGGTAGGAGTTATAGAAATAATATCCTCCCATCGTGCTGTTATAGGAACCGAGGTAATAAGTTTCCTCCGTGCCGTCCTCGTCATCATCAAAAACTGACACAATCACGTCGGAATCGGAGAGGCCGTATTCCTGCAGTCGGTCGGATGTCGCCTCAATCTCCACCTCACTGTAGAGCTCCTCGATACTTTCCGCGATCTGCGTGAACACCGTCTGGTTCACGGGAAAATCCGTATCATCCTCGTAATACCAGGTGTCATCGTCCTCATCATAATAGAAATTCATGTTGTCGTACGTATTATGGATCTCAATGCGGACAACATCGTCCGGATCCATCTCCATGACGCCGTAGGTCGCGGTCTCTTCCTCCTCGCTCTCGGCGACCTCCCCGAGGGTGAAGCTCACCGCCACGGCCAGTATCACCACGACAGCCAGTGAAATACACGCAGTCATCATGTGGCGGCGGTTTTTCTGCTGCCTTTTCGTGAGCTCAGGTTTGTTCTTTCCTGCGGTTTTCGCATCTGCAGCAGCCTGTTTTTCGGCAGCCCTCCTGTCCGCCGCAGCAAGCCGATCCGCTGCAGTCTGAGTTCCCGGCGCAGCCTGTGTTCCCGACGCAGCCTGTGTTTCCGGTGCAGCCTGTGTATCTGTCCCGGAGCCTGCGCTGTTTTCCGCAGTTACACTCGTCTCCTCTCCCGCACTTTGTTTTGTTTTATCTTCTTTCAAATCCTCTTCCCGGCTCCTTTCTTCTCTTTTCAGTGATCTATTTATCTTCCAGTCAATTTTACAGAACCGTTTACGCATGTTTCAGCTTGAAATCTGCATCCTGTATGAGTACAGACTCCAGTCAATTTTGCAGAACCATTTACGCATGTTTCCCATGCCCTGACAGATTTACTCCGAACTTCCATGCCTGCTTCGCGGGCATCGCCTGCCTGTTTATTTCTTTCTTCTGGTCTGCCATACCACAAAGCCGGCTCCGAGGATGATCAGCGGAATCACCGCCGCCACCAGAATGCCCGTATTATTTTCCTGCGCCGTCGTCAGCACCAGGGATGTGGTAAGCAGACTCTTCGGGGAGATGGAAATATTGTCCTCCTGCTGCAGCAGCCAGGAGATGGTGTTCACCAGCAGGTCGTAGTTGCCGCCGTCCACCGTGTCGTTGGCGTTGTCCGTCATGACATAGTGTGAGGAGTAGACCACGATTCTGGTCTCGCCGCCGTCGTCCGTCGGGTTTGTGATAGCGACACCCAGGTTAAAGGTGCCGGTGCGGTCTCCGTCGGTCTTCGCCGTGGTCACGCTGCCCCGCTCTTTCAGGTAAGCGGAAGACGAAGTCGTGAGAATCGGGGTGACGGAGAGATCCTCTTTTCCCTCCACCGAGGAGAGCACATCCAGCGCGTCCGCCAGATAGAAGATAAGGCTTTCCTCATCCGTAATCAGGTCGTCCGTTATCGCGTGGCTTCGAATTCGCGGTACCAGAGAATATACCTGCCCGCTGTAATAGTAGTTGGAGTTGGACTCCACCACACCGCCGCCGGCGCACTCCACGCCGTAGGCAGCGAGAATCTTTTCAAAGTTCGGCAGCGAGAAGCCCTCGTTGGTATTTAAGCGGATCAGGATCAGCGCCGCGCCGCCCTCATCCAGATATTCCAGAATGGCCTCCGTCTCCGCATCGCTGAAGTCTTCCGACGGGCCGTTGATAATCAGCAGGTCACAGTCGTCCGGCACATATTCGGTCTCCGCGTCCGTATCGGTCGACACGGTGATCTCCGACATGTCCCAGTACTCCATATCCACATTCAGCTTCAGCACCTCGTTTCCGAACTCCGTGCTGGGCGCCGCAGAGGTTTCCTCGCCGTGCCCCTCTACATAGTAAATGGTCTGAATATAAGCACTCGACACATAGGCGATGGCCGTTGTCAGCTGGCCCTCGATATCCACAGACTCCGTATACTCTTCGCCGGTATCCTCATCCTCCGAGTTAATAAACACGTCGGACAGATCGATAATCTTATATTTTCTCGTGAATACGGCATCCTCGCTCTGGCAGCTCTCGCACTCGGAAGGCTTCTCGTCCGCCACCACTTCGTAGCCGCACTCGCTGCACTTCCAGCGCGTACCCACCACGACCACACTGCCCGCGGTTACGTTCACGGAATATTCCTCCAGGAAGTTAAAGTCGATGGACGGATCCTTCGTATCGGTGTGAATTCTGTCCGACGCGGCATCATACAGATCCACATAGACGGACATGTAGTCGTTCTCCGTGCCCGGGGTGGCGATGGTGTAGAGCGTTACGTCGGTTTCCAGCTCATCGAGCACCTCCAGAGTGGTGTCCGTCAGCGTAAACACGTAATCATCCGTCATGTCAAACACCGTAAATGTTGTGGAGACGGTGTTGAAGATCACATTTACCGCGATAATGATGGCCAGCACCAGCGCGATCAGGCCGAAACTGTAACCGCCGCTGCGCATGGTACGTGTCTCGAGGTAACTCTCCCCGCTCATTTTCTTTTCCAGGCGCTGCGCCTTCTTCTCGGCCGCCGCCTGCTTTCTCGCGGCCTTTTTCGCCGCTCTTTCCTCCGCTTCCGCCTGTTTTTCGGCCGCTATTCTCTCGGCTTCCGCCTGTTTTTCGGCCTCCTCCGGAGTCAGCTCCTCAATTTCCTTTTTCTCTGATAATTTCATGTCAGATGTTTCCTCCAATAACCTGTCTCTTCCCTGTCCTCAGCTGCTTTATAATTTGCTTAAACCCATGTCCGCTCATTTCACGGACTGTAAGCTTCCGCACTTTTCCTATTCTTAAAAGTAAACCTCCCGACAGTTCTGATCATGGCGCCATATACCCCATCGTCAAAATCCAATGAGATTTCAGTCCTGTTGTTTCAATCCCCGAGTCTTTCTGCCTGTGGTACCGTTTCACTATACCGGGTCTCTCCGCCTGGGTACCGTTCCATTATACCGGGGCTTTCTGCATGTGATACTGTTTAATTATACCGCCTCTTCTCCACCGACTGAACCGTGAGGAACAGGAAAAATATAATCACGGAAATATAGTAAATAACACCTCTTAAATCCAACACACCGCCGACAAACTTGTCATAGTAGCCGCTGATGGACAGCTGCAGCAGCACTTTCTGAATCAGACCTTCAAAAATCGAAGACTTCACGATATAAAGCACAATCACCACCAGCTCCAGCACGGCGCCCACCAGAAAACCGATTCTCCTGTCCCGCGTCAGCATGCCGATAATCGCACCGACGATGGCTGCCAGCGCTACGAACACCACAAAGGAGACGATGGCCGTGCTGGGAATCACGGAGGTCAGCGAGCTGATCATAAAGGAAAACATCAGAATAATAAATGTCACGACCGCAGAGATAATGGAGCTCTCGGTCAGGGACGAGACAAACATGCCGATGGAGATGTATGCCAGCCCCATCAGGAAAAAGCCGAGAATGCAGACGTAGCTCATCGCAACATTGATAGTACCGTACTGCATCAGCATGATCGGGTAAATGCAAATGACCGCAATCGGAATCACGAAAACCGCCGCGATGGCCAGGAACTTGCCCATCACGATCTTCGTGACCGTGACCGGCGCGGTCAGCAGCAGCTGATCCGTCTTTAAACGCCTCTCATCCGCAAAAATACGCATGGTTACCACCGGTACCAGCACCATGAAGGCGATCTGCACGTAGGAATACTGCAGCGAATAGCCGATGAACGGGTTCGCGTTGTGAAGATTGATCCAGTAGTAGCACAGGCCCACCACCATGAGCAGCATCGCGATAAAGATGTAGCCGATCATGGAGATGAAGTAGGACTTGTACTCTCTTTTAAATATCGCTATCATTTAGTGTCTCCTGCCTTTCCTTTCCGCCAGCTCTTCCACCGAAACCGGCTCATACTTCTTCGCCTGACCGCGGGCTGCAGGCTCGTCATCATCCTGCGGCCGATGGTCGGTCGCCTTGCCCTCGGTCACCTTTAAGAAGACATCTTCCAGACTTAAGGTGCTGGCCTGCATCTTTAAGATCGGCATGTCGGCCTCCGCGCACGCGCGGAACACACCCTCGCGGATGTCGTCATCGATGCGCGTCGTGGCGACCACGTCCACGCAGTCCGGCGTGGTGCTGGAATGCGTCTCAAACTTCGCCACCTTCTTCATCTTATTAAACATGCCCTTCACCTTGTACTCGGGCCCCTTGATGGTGAACTCGGTCGTATTGCCGCCGGACACATACTTGCTTAAATTCTCCACCCGGTCGCTGGCCACGATCTTCCCGTGGGCGATAACGATGACCTCGTCGCAGACCGCGCTCACCTCGGACAGAATGTGGGAACTCAAAATCACCGTGTGGTTCTTCCCCAACATCTTGATGAGGTCGCGGATCTCGATGATCTGCTTCGGGTCCAGACCCACGGTAGGCTCGTCCAGAATGATGACGTCCGGGTAGCCCAAAATGGCCTGCGCAACGCCGACACGCTGCCGGTAACCTTTGGAGAGGTTTTTGATGGGCCGGAACGCCACGTCCTTGATGCGCGTGAATTCCACCACGTCGATCACCATCTGATCCCGCTCCTTCGACGGGATGCCCTTCAGCTCGGCGACAAAGTCCAGATACTCCTTCGGTGTCATATCCATGTACAGCGGCGGCAGCTCCGGAAGATAACCGATGCACTTCTTCGCCTCCTCCGGCTCCTCAAAGATATCGTGCCCGTCGATCAGCACCTGACCCGAGGTGGCCGCCAGATATCCCGTAATCATGTTCATGGTGGTGGACTTACCGGCACCGTTCGGCCCGAGGAAGCCGTAAATCTTCCCCTTCTCGATGGTAAAGCTGATATCGTCCACCGCGACATGATTCCCATATCGTTTTGTGAGATGTTTTACTTCAATCACTTTCTGTTTCCTCCAATATATGTCTATCCCCCGGCAGAGCCAATGATAACTGCGGACATACACATAAGTCCTTATCCGACCACACCTTTCCCTGCCGTAGTCCGTCTGTTTTCCGTGTCAGTGCATTTAAAATCGCCATACGGCAGAGCCCCGAATACGCGAACCGACTTCCGATTCACATACCTTCCGCCCGGTATCAGCAAAAAAATCGCTTCCACATAAAACACCGCCGCATTATAACACAACGCGGCGGTGTTTTGAAGCGCTATTTTTGAATTTTTTGTGAAAATGAACAAATTTTGAACAAAAAATGAACTTTCTTTTGAAATTTCTTACGTTACAGCAAACTTCCGGCTATCCCGTCGTGACATGATAGCTCAGGAATATACCATCAGAAAGTCTGATGTTTCGGGCTGCAGAGTGTCATGCATCGACACCCTTCGTCTCCTCCAGAATCCTGTCCAGGATTTTATGCGCACAGGCTTCCTTGCTCATGACCGGCAGCGTCTCCGCGCCCCGGGCGGTAATCAGCGTGAGGATATTGGTGTCGCCGCCGAATCCCGCGCCGGCCTCCCGCAGGGAATTTGCGCAGATCATGTCCGCATGCTTCGCGCTGCGTTTTTCCTCTGCCCGCGCAAGCAGGTCTTCGGTCTCCATGGCGAAGCCGCAGAGATACTGGCCGTCTCTCTTCGTCTCTCCCAGCGTTTTTAAGATATCCTTCGTCGGGACGAGGGGCAGAAGATAACTCTCCTTCACACGGCTCTTCTTGATCTTCTCCTCCGCCACCTGCTCCGGTCGGAAGTCCGCCACCGCGGCCGAGAGAATAAAGATATCCGTCTCTTCGCGCCGCTCCATCACCGCCCGGTACATGTCCTCCGCGCTTTCCGTTTTCACCACGTTCACAAACTCCGGCGGCTCTGCCGTCGCGGCTCCGGTGACCAGCGTCACCTCTGCCCCGCGCAGCATCGCGGCCTTCGCCGCCGCGCAGCCCATCTTTCCGGTGGAGAAATTCGTCAGAAAGCGCACCGGGTCGAGCCGCTCTCTGGTGGCTCCGGCCGTCACCAGCACGCGCTTTCCCGCAAAATCCTTCTCGCAGGCGATTGCCCTGCAAATATAAGCAATCAGAAGCTCCTCCGGCGGGAGCTTTCCCTTCCCGGTGTCGCCGCAGGCCAGATTTCCTGTAGCCGGCTCGATCACCGTCACGCCGAAGCTCTTAAGCCTGCCGAGATTATCCTGCACGATCGCGTTTTCATACATGGCCGTATTCATGGCCGGCGCCACCGCCACCGGGCAGCGGCAGGCCAGCGCCGTGGTGGTGAGCATGTCGTCCGCGATGCCGCAGGCCATCTTCCCGATCACATCCGCCGAGGCGGGGGCTGCCAGAAAATAATCCGCCTTTTTCGCCAGAGATACATGCTCGATATTAAAATTAAAATTCCGGTCAAAAGTATCTACCAGACATTTATGCCCCGTCAGCGTCTCGAAGGTGATGGGGTTGATGAAATTCGTCGCGTTCTTCGTCATCAACACATAGACATCCGCGTGGAGCTTTTTTAAGCTGCTGGCGACATTCGCCATCTTATACGCGGCGATACTGCCGGTGACACCTAAAACTACGGTTTTTCCCTGTAACATTTTCTTCCTCATTCCGGAGCGTCGGCGATGGGGTGACGGGAAGTCACTTCACAGGTGGCCCCGTCGGCTGCCATCAAAATCTGTCTGTGGCGCTCCGACACAAACAGACGTATGAAAAATCAGTTCATCTGAGACGACTATACAGCAGAAGGCGGGGCGATGTCAAGCGGGGTTTCAAAGAATACTGTCAGCATTTCGAAAAGCATCTTGACCGAAACCGCTGTTCCGTTTATAATTCGGATGACATCAGCAGAAAAAATATTCCATATCAATTCTATTTCAAGGAGGTTTCTTATGGATAAAAAAGCTATGTACCGCTTAACCTACGGCCTGTTCGTGCTGACCGCGAAAGACGGGGACCGCGACAACGGCTGCATCGTCAACACGGTCACACAGGTGACTTCCGAGCCGAACCGCATCACCGTGGCGGTGAATAAGCAGAATCTGACACACGATATGATCTTAAAGACCGGCGAATTCAATGTTTCCGTGCTGACGGAAGCCGCACCGTTTGACGTCTATAAGCACTGGGGTTTCCGGAGCGGGCATGATGTGGACAAAACAGCGGATGTGGAAATCACGCTTTCGCGGAGCGCCAACGGTCTGGTGTATCTGCCGGACGTGTCAAATGCGTTCTTAAGCGCGAAGGTGGTCAGCAGCACCGATCTGGGCACTCACACGCTGTTCCTGGCAGATGTGACGGACGGCGCCGTGCTCTCGGATGCGGAATCCGTTACATACAGCTACTACCAGAAACACGTAAAATCCGCACCGGCTCCGAAGAAGAAAGGCTACGTCTGCACCGTCTGCGGCTATATCTACGAGGGCGATGTCCTGCCGGACGACTTCGTGTGCCCCTGGTGTCTGCACCCGGCTTCCTACTTCGAACCGCTCAGCTGACAGATAAAAAAACATTCACGGCCTGCGGGGGCGTGACTGTCGCTCAGACAAAAACCTCTCCAAAGTTCACTTTCGAACACATAAGTTCAGCGAAGCTGCACTTCCGATATCCTGCACGGCAGGAGTCGGTGTTCGACATGTGTTTTGGAGAGGTTTTTATCATTCCGAAAATAATCACACTTTAAGTGTTACGTTGTCAATCAACCGTGCCTTCCCGAACCGCACCGCCAGGGCCGCCAGCGCGTCCCGCTCGATCACGTCCACCGGCTCGATGGTAAGGGAATCCACAATCTGCACATAATCAATCTCCGCGAGAGGCATGGTCTCGATCAGCTTTGTCATGGCATCGATGATCACATGGGCGTTCCGCTCACCGTCCGCGAACAGCTTAGCTGCCAGCTTCACTGCCTTTGAGAGCACCAGCGCCTGCTCCCGCTCCTCCGCCGTCAGGTAGATGTTGCGGGAGCTCTTCGCCAGCCCATCCGCCTCACGCACGATCGGACATCCGACGATCTCCAGATCCATATTCAAATCCGCAACCATACGGCGGATCACCGCCAGCTGCTGCGCGTCCTTCTCGCCGAAATAGGCGCGATCCGGCTTCACAATATTGAACAGCTTGTTGCACACCGTGCACACGCCGCGGAAATGGATCGGCCTGGACTTTCCGCAGAGCTCCTTCGTGAGCCCGTTCATGTCCACAAAGCTGACAAACCCTTCCGGATACAGCTCCTCCGGCTCCGGGTGGAAGATGAGATCCACACCGGCACTCTCGCAAAGCGCCTCATCGTGCTTCAGATCCCTCGGGTAGCTGGCCAGATCCTCTGTCGGGCCGAACTGCATCGGATTTACAAAAATGCTCACGACAACCCGGTCATTTCCCGCCTTTGCCGCCGTCATCAGGCTCTTATGTCCCTCATGCAAAAAACCCATGGTAGGCACCAGCCCCACCGTAAGCCCCTGCGCACGCCACGCGCGCACCTCGGCGCGCACCTCCGCAACTGTAGTAACCGTTTTCATAACTTAAACTTACCTTCTTTCCTGTAGTCAGACCTGTCACGAATTTCTTCTTAAAATCCTTGAAATTCATCTGAATCCTGTGGATTTTTCCGGAATTTTGAAGTTTTACTCTGAATCCTGCAGACTTCCTCCGAATCCTCAGATTTACTCTGAGTTCTTCTGAACCTTAAGAGAACCGTGTCTTACGCCTGTTCGCTTCTGATTTTCTCCATGACTTCCGCGTCGATCTTATAGGTGTGCTCCTTCGCCGGGAAGCTCTGCTCCTCGACTTCCTTCTTATACTCTTTCAGAGCCTCCACCATCACATCGCCCGCCTCGGCAAACTTCTTCACGAACTTCGCCGTGTGGCCCCGCGTGATGCCCATCATATCGTGGTAGACCAGCACCTGGCCGTCGCACCCGGCTCCGGCGCCGATGCCGATGGTCGGGATCGTGAGAACAGAAGAAACATAGGCCGCCAGATCCGCCGGCACGCACTCGAGCACCACGGAAAACGCACCGGCGGCTTCCACCGCCTTCGCGGACTCCACAAGCGCCCTCGCGTCCTGCTCTGCCTTGCCCTGCACCTTATAGCCGCCGAAGCTATTCACCGACTGCGGCGTCAGGCCCAGATGCGCCATCACCGGGATCTGTGCCTTCACGATGGCCTCGATGCGATCCGCCATGTCCGTGCCGCCCTCCAGCTTCACCGCCTGAGCGCGTCCTTCTTTGATCAGCCTTCCCGCGTTCACCACCGCGTCGTAAACCGAAGTCTGGTAGGACAAAAACGGCATATCCGCCACCACGAACGTGTGCTCTACGCCCCTGGTCACCGCCTTCGTGTGGTGCACCATCTCATCCATGGTCACCGGGCAGGTATCCTCATAGCCCAGCACCACGTTTCCCAGCGAATCCCCCACCAGGATCGCATCAATGCCCGCCTCATCCACGAGCCTCGCCATCGAGTAATCATAGGCAGTCACCATACTGATCTTCCTGCCCGTCTGCTTTGCCTCCTTAAAGGTAAGTACTGTGTTCTTCATGTCGTTTCTTAGGTCGGCTGCACCGTCGGCGCTTCTAAAACGGAATTTCCGGCCACATAGCATCGCCGTTTTCCTTCGCGCCGCATTCGCTCGCCGCCCGAAACCTCCTTTCATATATAGAAAACAAACACCATTCGATACAATCTCCATCTAAAGTATTGTTCGCCGTGTCTGAATTCATTCGCATCTAAAATATTTTTCTGCCATTCTACCTCACGCCGATGGGCCGCATTTCCTGAGGTCATAAATTCCTTTTTCGATACACAGGCGGCTGCGCACAGAGTTTTTTCCAGGAACATGGGCATGATTTCCGAAGATTTTTCGACAACTACCCTGGCTCCGATTTCGCACTGTCTGAGCCCCACAGGGGCGAGTTTGCGAAATCGGTGAAATGTAAACCAGTCGAAAAATCCGAAAATCATCCCGTTCCGGGAAAAAAGCTCTGTGCGCGGCCGCCGTCACTCATCGAAATCTCATTTATTTCCTCTCCTCCAGCGGCACATACGGCCTGCTCTTTCCCACATTGAGGTACGCCGGACGTATGATCTTCCCGCGGTTCACCAGCTCTTCCATCCGGTGTGCGGACCAGCCTGAAATACGCGCCATGGCGAAAATAGGCGTGTACAGCTCCTTCGGGATGCGCAGCATATTGTACACAAAGCCGCTGTAAAAGTCTACGTTGGCGCAGACCGGCTTCTGCAGCTGCTTGCGCTCCATGATCATGCCCGCGGAAACCTTCTCCACGGTCTCGTGCAGCGCGAAATCCTCCTCGCGCCCTTTTTCCTTCGAAAGCTGCTTCGCGTAATCCTTTAAAATCACACATCTCGGGTCTGATTTCGTGTATACCGCATGTCCCATGCCGTATACCAGACCACTGTGGTCAAAGGCCTCTTTGTCCAGAATCTTTGTGATGTAATTTCGCACCTCGGTCTCATTTTCCGGATCCTTCACATGTTCTTTGATATCCTCAAACATGTTCTCGACCTTTAAGTTCGCGCCGCCGTGCCGCGGTCCCTTCAAAGACCCGAGAGATGCCGCCACCGCCGAGTAGGTGTCCGTGTGGGAGGATGTCACCACGTGATTCGTAAAGGTGGAGTTGTTACCGCCGCCGTGCTCGGAGTGCAGAATCAGTGCCACATCCAGCACCTTCGCCTCCAGTTCTGTGTACTCTGCGTCCGTACGCAGGATGCGCAGCAGATTTTCCGCCGTGGAAAGATCTTCCTTCGGGTAGCGGATCACCAGCGACCGCTCCTTAAAATAATGTTTATATGCCTGGTAGGCGTAGCCGGCGATCAGCGGGAACTTGGCGATGAGATTCAGGCTCTGCCGCAGCACATTCGGAATGGAGATGTCATCCGCATGTTCGTCATAAGAATACAGAGACAGAACCGCCCTCTGCAGCGCGTTCATCATATCGGATGTGGGCGTGTTCATAATCACATCGCGCACAAAGCCGTCCGGCAGGTGTCTGCACTCGGACAGGATCTGGAGGAAGGAGTCCCTCTGCTCTTTGTTCGGCAGTGCGCCGAACAGCAGAAGATACGTGGTTTCCTCAAAACCGTACTTGCGGTGCGCAAAATCATTGATCAGATCCTGAACATTGTAACCCTGGAATTCCAGGCGACCGTCACACGGGAGCTTTCTCCCGTCGATGATATCGTAAGCAACCACATTGGAAATCTCTGTCAGACCTACCAGAACACCCTTACCGTTGGAATCGCGAAGCCCCCTCTTTACATCATATTCTACATAGAGATTCGGATTGATCTCGCCGGAAACCATGCAATATTTTACCAGCTCGTCAAATTTCTCGTCCAATACCTTCGTTTCTTCTCTCTCAGCCATAGGGTTCCTCCTTTTTTCTTTCTGCCGTACTGCCGTTCGTGACCATTTTCCGCGCGAATGCATCACGCCGTTTGCGGTCAGTTTGCTGTGTGGACATCATGTCGTTCACGGTTAAACCGCTGCGTGGACATCATGCTGTTCACAGTCAAATCGTCGCATGGGCATCATGTCATTCACAGTTAAACCGCTGCGTGGACATCAATTCGCGGATCCGGTCGATACGCGCAGTACCGTCATACCTTAAGGCTCTTCCGACTCCGTTCCTCCGCCTGCGTTCCGGCTGCTGTCGCTGTCGTCTGTCGCAGATGTTGTAGCAGTTGTCGTCTCCGTCGGTTTTTCCGTCGCTGTTTCTGTCTGCTTTTCCGTCGTTGCCTCCTGCGTTGTCGCCTTTTCTGTCGTTGTCTCTGCCTCCTTTTCGGTGGTCGTTGTCTCTTTCTTCGTTGTTGTCTCCGTCTGTTTTTCCGTTGTGGTGGTCGGCTTCTGTGTCGTTGTCGACTTCTGTGTTGTCGTTGTTTCCTTCGTTGTTGTCTCTTTCGTTGTCTTTTCGGTGGTCGTCTTTTCCGTCGTCGTCGCTTCGGTTGTCTCCTCCGTCGTTTCCTCCGTTGTTTCTTCCGTCTCCTCCTCTTCCGTGGTCGGTTCCTCCAGAATTTCTTCCGAAGTATCTATGATCAGGTCGGCATCCTGCCGTTCCAGAATATAGACTCTGCCCTTTGCAACCGACTGGTTGCCGTAGCTGTCCGTCGCCGTGACTTCGTACCTCTGGTAGCCTTTGGAAAGACTGCCCGTCACCACATAGCTGATCTGAACGTCCGCATCCTCATTCGAGATTTCCTCCCCGAGATCTGCGACCGAGATCAGGCTTTCGATATACTCCGTGATCTGCGTCTGCGTATTCTTTAAGGAAGTCAGTTCCCCGTCGCACACCACATTCACATTGAGCGGACAGGTGATCGTGGGACCGACGGTATCCTCCACCACATAAGTGATGGTTCCCTGCGCCTCGGAGCCGTCGGAAAGTGCCAGAGAATAGGTTACCGTATACTCGCCTTCCGTCATGGTATCCACTTCGCCGGACACCACAAGGCTTCCGTTCGCCGCGTTTCCGTCCTCATCCAGCGCCAGCACGTAGCGGTAAAAATTGATGTCATCGCCGCGCTCTACCGTAACCGTATCCCTGGAGACGGAAACGGTCCCGGCCACAGCCGAATACCAGGGGTTCAGCTGGCTGTTATTTGTGGGATCCCAGTAACATTTTTCCCCGATTTCCTGTTTCGCGGGGATCACAAGATCCAGCGTCGTCTCCGCGTCCGCTACCACCACGGTGGTACCGGTCTGACAGATCTGATACAGAATTCTGGCATCATAATCATCCAGATAGACACGGATTCCGCCGGCGCTGCTTCCGAGCTGGCTGTAATTATACGTCGTCAGTGTGGACGGATCGCTGTCCGTATAGTTTGTGGAACCGATCTCATAGCTGCCAAATGTCTGATTATAATGATTCCAGCGCTCGTAAGTGCCGTCATCGTTCGAATATTCTGTCTTCTTCCAGGTATACTGCTCCCCGATCGTGTACTCTCCCGCCTCAATCTTCGAGCCTGCGCTGCAGAGCATCACATAAAGCGGAAGCGTATAGGCCCCGTCGCTGTCCGCGCCGTACACCACCACGATGTTCTGCGCCGGAATGATATGCACTTCCACATCGCCGCCGTCCCAGGCCTCCCGGTTCGCCGCAAGGATATCCGACTGCGACAGCTCTTCCTCGTTCATGGTTTCCTGCTTCTTGCTCAGCAGCTCCTCGTCCGACACCAGCGCTTCGGTCGTCTGCGCCTCGGTCGCGGTGGCAGTCTGCTCACCCCCGGAACCGTCCGCGAACAGTGGGGACAGGATTTTTAAAAATCCGACAGTTGCAAGAATGCACGCCAGCGGTGCCAGTATCAGTGCAAAAATATAGTATAAACTTTTTACTGTCTTTTTGATATTTACCAACATAAATACTTTCCAACAATCATATGCTGATGACACCGGGAACGAATTCTTCCGTCTTACGGTAATCCCGGGATGTCATGCCGCAGATTCTGCAATCTGTGTTCTCCGACTCATGACACCAGCGTAGTGACAATTACACACGGTGACCATTTTACTCTTTTTTTCTCTGATGCACAAGCGCTTTATGAAAAAATAAGATTCAATAATTCTGTGAACAGAACGATTCAGTAAATTAAAACAGGGGATATCAATATGAGGATTTGCAAAAAATATCGTTTCTTTCCGTTCTTTCTTCTCTTTTTTCTGCTCTCCGCGTTCTCCACGGTTTCCGCCGGGGAAGCTGCCCTTTCCGCGACACCCTCTTTTTTCTCCCGTGAGATC
>JAJQBQ010000005.1:23987-32192 GCA_021203205.1 Lachnospiraceae bacterium
CCTCTTTTTTCTCCCGTGAGATCGTCTTTTCCCGGACTTCTTCCGATTCCTCCGACAAAACTGTCCTTTCCACGGCATCCTCAGGTCTTTCCGGTAACACCACTCTCTCCGCGGCTTCCTCCGATTCCCTGTCGCTTTATGCCTCCTCCGCAGCTCTGATCGATGCTTCCAGCGGGCGCCTGCTCTACGGGAAGGATCCGTACAATGAGCTGCCGATGGCCTCGACCACGAAGATTATGACCTGCATTCTGGCCCTGGAATACGGCGACCCGGATGAGGTCGTCACCGTCAGCGCCTACGCGGCTTCCATGCCGGATGTGCAGCTGAATGCCCGGGAGGGAGAACAGTATTATCTTGGGGATCTGCTCTATGCGATGATGCTGGAATCCTACAATGATGTGGCGGTGGCGGTGGCGGAGCATATCGGCGGCTCCGTGGAAGGTTTTGCCGAACTGATGAACGCGAAGGCGGAGCGGATGGGACTTTCCCACACACATTTTGTCACGCCCAACGGGCTGGACGCGGACGGGCACTACACCACCGCCTATGATCTGGCCATCCTCGGGGCCTACGCCATCGCAAATGAGGACTTTCTCGCCATTACGAACACCTCCGCCTGGTCATTTTCCACGGTCGACGGCACACGATCCTTCACGGTCTCCAATAAAGACGCGTTTCTCACGCAGATGGACGGCGCCATCGGCATTAAGACCGGCTTTACCTCGAAGGCAGGCTACTGCTTTGTGGGCGCGCTCCGGGACGGCAACCGCACCTTCGTGAGCGTGGTGCTGGCCTCCGGCTGGCCGCCGAATAAGACGTACAAATGGTCCGACACCCGCAAACTGATGGAGTACGGGCTTGCAAATTACAGCTACCGCTGTATTTTTACGCCGATCGACCACTTTGCGACGCTCGCCGTGACGGACGGCCTGGCCGACTCGGTGGATACCTGGATTGACGGGACTTTAAATCTTCTGATGCGGGAGGATGAGACGGTGAATGTGATCTATGATTATGATGAGACCCTGGCCGCGCCGGTGACGGCCGGGGAGATTGTGGGCTATGCTTACGTCACTCTGGATCAGAGCCTCGTGGCGACTTACCCGATCCGCGCGGCGGAAAGCGTGGCCCGAAAAAATTACCTGTATTACCTGAACTATGTGATGAAATCCTTCACGGCGTCTTTTTAGTCGTTGCTCTTTAATGAAATCTCCGCTTCCGCCTCCAGACGGATTTCCTCCGCCTGCTCCGTGTCCATCTGCGGCAGGGAGCCCAGGTTCGGCATGCCGAAGCGGCGCAGGAATTCCTCGGTCGTCCCGAAAAGAATCGGGCGCCCCGGCGCTTCGAGCCGGCCTTTTTCCTCGATCAGCCCGAATTCGATCAGCTTGTTGACCGCGTGGTCGCTCTTCACTCCGCGGATTTTTTCGATTTCCGACCGGGTGACCGGCTGCTTGTAGGCGATGATGGACAGCGTCTCCAGCACTGCGTCCGTGAGCACCTGTTTTCTGGGCTGGACAGCCGCGCGGATCAGATAATCGTACATCTCGCGTTTCGTGGACAGCTGCCAGGCATCGTCCAGCGAGATCAGGCAGATTCCGCGGGCGGCATCCCCCCTCATCTCCTCCGCCAGCTCCCGCAGAAGGTCTTCCGTCTTTCCCGGCTCCTCCCCGATCGCGGCGGCCAGTGTCTTGCAGGGCACCGCCTTTCCCATCGCAAAAAGAATCGCCTCGAGGGCGGCCTTCTTTTCCTTCAATTCATCGAACTCGTCCATGTTTCCTCCACATCACGCCCGGGGTCCCTTCATCCCGCCGGTCGGGTATTCATTTCATAACTTTTTTCAGAAATCTTCGTGACGCCACGGGTTCCGGAACCGATGCAAAATCTTTTCCCGGAGACTCCTGTTCCCGCCGCATATTCCGTCCGTGCCTTCTACGGCTCCGGAACCGATGCGAAATATTTTCTCCGGAAACCGCTCTCATATCTCCCATTCAAGCCTTCGCCTCTTCCTCCTCCGCCGTCGTGATCACGATTTCATCGAAAATGTGATCCTGCTCCACGTGTACGCTCCCGTTTTTCATCAGTTCGAGTACCGCCAGGAAGGTGACAATCACCTCCATCCGGCTGTGGGAGCGCTTTAACAGGCTGCGAAATCCGATCTTTTTTCGCTTTTTCGTGACCTCTTCCACATGAGAGATGGTGTCGTTCAGGCTGATTTCCTCCATCTCGATGGTTCCGAACCTGCTTCGAATCGGGTCTTTCCGATCCTCCTGCCTCTTCAGCACATCGCGAAATATGGCGTTCATTTTAGCCATTGTGACATTCTGAAAAATCTGATCCAGATCCGCCGGCGGCACGTATTTTTCCACCTCCTGCGGCAAATCCGCCTCATGGTAGCAGGCAAGCTCCGCTTCCGCGTGCATCTCCTTCAGCTCCTCCGACATGTATTTGAACATGCGGTATTCCGCCAGCCGCTCCGCCAGCTCCTGTCTGGGGTCTTCTTCCTCCTCATCCTCTTCCTGCTTCGGAAGCAGCATCTTCGCCTTGATATCCAGAAGCGTCGCCGCCATCAACAGGAATTCGCTGACCAGATCCAGATCCTCCCGATCCATGCGGCTGACATAGTCCAGATACTGCTCCGTGATCAGCACGATGGGGATGTCGTAAATATCCACTTTATTTTTCTCGATCAGGTGCAGGAGCAGATCCAGCGGCCCCTGAAACTTTTCGAGCGTTACTTCAAGACTCATATTTTCCCACTATTCCTCACCGAAAGAAATCACCACCAGCTCCGGTCGGTTGAACAGCCGCACATGGATGGTGTGCATGCCGAGCCCCGCGCTCAGCACCATGGTCGACCTGCCCTCTTTGAAAATGCCCCGGTCGTAGCGGTCAAACAGATGCATACTCGCGGACATCACACCGCCGAGCAGCGGCAGCCGGATGACCCCGCCGTGGTTGTGCCCGGAAATGACGCAGTTACAGCCCCACCGGGCGTAGGTTTTAAAAAATCCCGGATTGTGGGCGAGAAGAATCGTATATTCTTCCGGACAGGGCCCGAGCTTCTCTTCCACAAACTCCACGGGCATCTGCGGCTGCTTCCCGCGAACATAATAGTCTTCGCCCAGGGTAATCCCGGAGACATGAACTATTGAGCTGCCGAGATCCGCAGTTACCATCTTATCCACCAGAAAAACAGCTCCCGTATCCGCCACCTCATCCGCATACTCCGGGTGCAGTTTTAAATAATTCTCTTCATGGTTTCCCGGCGCATAGTAAACCGGGTAACGGGACGCCAGTGTGCGAAGCAGGGACAGATCCGGCTCCTCCGCTGTTTCCGTATCTCTGCGGCAGGTGATGAAATCACCCGGGATCAGAATCAAATCCGGCGCGAACCGGTCAATCGCCCGGATGAGCTCCTCATTTTCTCTCCCGAAAACCGCCTCGTGCAGATCCGCAAGCACAGCGGCCCGGAAGCCGCACTCTGCGCCTTCCGCCGGCAGGCTATATTCGCGGACAATGAAATGCTTCTGCTCCCAGCCGCTCCTCAACAGCGCCGCCGCGATCAGTATCAGTAAAATTACGCATAAAATTAAAAGAAAAATCATCATGCGTGGCATGATAGCAAAGATTCGCCGATATTTCAATCACTTTTCCGGGCAATTAAGGTTATTATTCACGGTCTGCCTCCCCCACATTCGCAAAAACTTCGACCAACACTTCGTGAAACCGATAAAGCAACTTCTATTTCCGCAATGTAACAATCTTACGGTAACGGCTCCGTTAACGGATCCCCCGGGACTGACTTGAATTTCAGGGGCGAGTTCCGCTCCAGGGAAAAGTTTGTCAGTCCCGGGAGATCCTGTGTTTTGCAGTTCGAAAAGTGTGAATCAGTAACTGTAATAATTCAGGGTACCGAATCATATATTTAAAAAGAATCAAACCCTGACAGAGGAACAGCCATGCTTCGTTTTCATTATTTACATAATCAGACAGGAGGTCTTTTCCGCAATCAGGCGGGAGAAGGTTCCCGGCCCGCGGGGTTTCGCCGGCTCCTGACCGTGGCGGTTCTGATTTCCGCTCTTATGCTGTCCGGGCTGTCGGCCCGGAGTGCTTCTGTCACACATCCGATCTTCTCCTCCACGACAGGCATTGATTCGTGTGATGTGCTCACCGCGAACTCCGGCAAGGCCCTTCTCTCATTCGACTCTCTCACTGCCGGTATCGGCGGTACTTCCCCGGTTGGTACTCTCGCCGCAGACACCGACGGTACGCTTTCCCCCTCCGACACCCTCGCCGCCGCGGCAGCCGCGGATGCCGACCTGGGGCTCACCTGCAAATCCGCGATCCTCATGGAGGCCTCCACCGGCACGGTGCTGTTCGCCCAGGATGCCGACGTGACCTTAAGTCCCGCCAGCATCACAAAAATCATGACGCTGATCCTCATTTTCGATGCCATCGCGGACGGCAGCATCTCCCTGGATGATACCGTCACCACCAGCGCCTACGCGAAATCCATGGGCGGCTCGCAGGTGTTTCTGGAGGAAGGCGAGCAGCAGACGGTGGAGACGATGATCAAATGCATCGTGGTGGCTTCCGGCAATGACGCAAGTGTTGCCATGGCGGAACACATCGCCGGGTCTGAGACGGAGTTCGTGCGGCGCATGAACGAGCGGGCGGCGGAGCTCGGCATGACGAACACGCATTTTGAGGATTGCTGCGGGCTGACGGATTCGGAAAATCACTACACCACCGCCCGGGATGTCGCCGTGATGTCGCGGGAGCTCATCACAAAATACCCCCAGATCAGCGATTATTCCACCATCTGGATGGAAAATATCACCCACGCCACCAGCCAGGGCAGCAGGGAATTTACGCTGACCAACACGAACAAACTCTTAAAAATGAGCACCTCCTACGAGGTGCTCGGCTTAAAGACGGGTTCGACGAGTGTCGCAAAGTACTGTGTCTCGGCGGTGGGACAGAGTGGCGGACTCAAACTGATCGCCGTGGTTATGGCGGCCGCCGACTACAAGGTTCGCTTTTCGGAGGCCGACACGCTGCTGAAATTCGGTTTTGCAAACTGCTCCATCTACACGGATGCCATGGAAGAGACGCTGCCGGACCTTCCGGTCACCGGCGGAACCGAGCCGACCGTGTCCGTCACCTACGGGGAGGAATTCTCCTGCGTGGGGACTGAGGGCGAAAACTTTGCCAATGTCACAAAAGAAATCCGGCTGGCCGAAAAGCTGACCGCGCCGGTGAAAGCGGGCGATGTGGTCGGAACCGTCACCTACTCCCTGGATGGCACCGAACTTGGCAGCGTGAACCTCATCGCAGCCGCGGACGTGGAGCGGGCGGGGTACCTGAATTATATTTTCCGTGTCATCCGCAGGCTTGCAAGCTAAATTTTCGTTGAGTCATGTTAAGATTCGAGCGGCAAAAAGTCATGACGCACGGATTTCTCCGCCGAGTGTGAGAACTTCTGTCAGTGCAGATGCATACTCATTCGCACAGCATCAGAAATGCCCCCAGGTTTCCTCTCTTTCCGCCGCTGGCGCGGTGCGAGAAGAGGACATCCGGATTGCAGCAGGTGCATACCCCCGGCAGAGAAATCTGTGCCGGCGCAAGCCCCGCATTCCGGAACTGCCAGTAAGACGCGTACCATAGATTCAGCTGCCAGTGCTCCTCATCCTTACGGTAAAACAGATCTTTCCATATTTCACGGGGGAACGAGTCCCGAAACGCCTCAATAACATTTCCCGTCACCTCGTAACAGTCCTGGCAGATGGAGGGACCGATGGCCACCGTGAGGTCTTCCGGCCCGGTGCCGAACTCGCGCCGCATGCGCTCCATGGTGACCTCCGCCATATGGTTCACCGTCCCCTTCCAGCCGGAATGGGACAGCGCGACAGCGCGGTGCGTGGTGTCCGCAAAAAACAGGGGAACACAGTCCGCATAGAGCGTCACCAGGGGAATTCCAGGTTCCGCCGTCAGCAGGCCGTCCACATCGCTGTAATCTTTGGGGCGAAACAGCCCCTTGCCCCTGTCCTCCGCCGTGACGACGCGCAGATTCGTCGTGTGGGTCTGATCCGAAATCACGGCATCCTCTGTCCGGAAGCCGATGGCGGCGCCCATCCGCCGGTAGTTTTCCACCAGATTTTCCCGGGTGTCGCCGCGGCCGAAGCCGAGGTTCATGGAGGAAAGACATCCCCCGCTCACCCCGCCATACCTCGTGGAAAAACCGTGTTTCAGAAAAGGAATACGGTCGAATGCCTCAAAAGTGAGATACGGCGTGCCGGTCACATCGCCTTCCCCTGCCCCCGATGCCTGTTGCCCGCCGCCGTTTAAGCGCATGCCGCAGAGACTGTTTTCGAAGCGGGCGTCCCGCGGGGCGGATTTATATGTCATTTTTCGGTTTTCCATAGTTTACATATCCCCCGATATAATTTCATCCATACATCTTTCTTAACAACACCCCGAAGCGTCAAACGCGTCCTTCAGCCAGTGCACATCTGTCCCGTTGATCTCGATCACGTCGAACCTGCAGGGCGTGTCAACCGGATACCTTCGAAAATACAGATAATAGCGTGCGCATTTCACTATGGTCTCCTGCTTTTTCCTCGTGACAGCCTCGGCTCCCCAGCCGTATTCCTTTGCCCGGCGGTATTTCACTTCCACAAACACAACGGTGTTCCCGTCCCGAAATATGAGATCAATTTCTCCGAAATGACAGTAAAAATTGCGGTCGGTAAGCACCAGCCCCTGCCCTGTCAGATATTCGGCTGCCAGAGTTTCCATTTCCGTGCCGAGGGCACGTTTATTTTGTGGCATGATAAGCCTCCCTTTCCCGTCCCGATGCCTGCTCCGACCGATGCGATGATGTACCAGAAGTACTTTGTCATTTGAATCACGCCCATTCGTAATGAATTTCTTTCCTACGCTGATAATTTTAGTGCCTGGCGGTGAAAAAGCAATGGTTTTTCTCTATGCCTGCCTAACATAATTATGCACGAACATTTTGAGATTTTCGATACTACCGGGTTCATTTTGCCGCATCGTTATCGATAATATTTCAATGCCAGCTTTTTGCCTTGGAGTCAATTAGCATTTCAGCTGTTCATCCGTATTATTGTATGAAATAATTCTTTTATGACCACTCTTAGCAGTTCCTTATACTCATTCTTGCAGTCGGCCATTTCTAACGCCTTATAATAGGTTTCCTTTTCCGAGCTCTTTATGTAAATCGGAGGCAAACCTTTGACTCTCAGCATCCAATTTAGCAAAGCTCTGGAACAGCGTCCGTTTCCATCTCTGAAAGGATGTATTTGAGTAATTCTGTGATGTATCCTTACAGCTTCCAGAAGATAATCGCTAATCGACCAATCCGGGGAATGCGAAACCATTTTTTCTACCGGCTCCTGTAACCTGTAAAGTTCCATCGCCACATCACGATAATCTACTGTCTCAAATTTCGTTCCCAATACCAACGTATTCTGTGTACGTGTTTTTCCTGATTCTTCCGGAAAAGGAGCATGACTAAAAAGCATACGATTTAAATCAAGCAACTTATATATGCTCAATTTATCTGTTGTACTAAAAATATAATCATAAATGTCAGAATGGCCCACCACTTCGATAATTTCTTCATAACTTTCCTTGCAAAAATCACTATTCTGACCATTAAGTCTTAAATCAGCCACAATTTCGGACACTTCATCCTCATCCAGATCAATCCCTTCCATCCGATTCTCATTATAAATGAAATCTGCTTTGAATCGATACCATACTGAAGATGCATCCATAGTGAAAAAGAACGTATAGGAATCTACAGCCTGTCTGAGTAAATCGATGTTTTCCAGATCGATGCCTCTTTTTTTCTTTTGAATATCCGGTTTAAAGTCCTTGATTAACTTGTTCAGTTTCGTATAATCCCCATCGATCATGTTAAAACGATACGCCAGTCGCAATACACACGATTGAAAACTCACCCCGAAGCGTTCTGCAATAATCAAAGCATCATCGAAAGAAACCTTTCCACCGTCAGCATACTCCATTGCTACGCTATGAAATAAATCAGCCGGCATTAACAGTTCAGCGGCAAACCGCTCCGCATATTTCTCTATGCTATTTTTCCCTGATTTCGGGCAGGTCTCGTTTCTTCTGTCTTTTATATGATGGCACAATTCATGTGCCGCTGTAAAACGC
>JAJQBQ010000053.1:0-13001 GCA_021203205.1 Lachnospiraceae bacterium
ATGGCGGAACGACCTGGGTGAACAGCGTCGGGACATCGACAAGTTACAAAGTTGATGTGTACACAAGAAAGAACGGTTATCTCTACCGGTGTATTGTGACGGATTCGGATGGAAATACGCTTACTTCAGAGATAGCGGAGTTAATTGTAGTATCGGATACGCTCACAATCACCACGCAGCCGCAGAATATTACAGCCGCTGACGGAGACACGGTGTATTTCACAATTGCAGCAACCGGAGAGGAAATAACCTATCAGTGGCAGTACAGCACAAACGGCGGAACGACGTGGGTGAACAGTGTCGGGACATCGGCAAGCTACAAAGTAGAGGTGTACACAAGAAAGAACGGTTATCTGTATCGTTGTATTGTCACGGATGCGGAAGGAAACTCCTTAACCTCGGATACAGCAGTGCTCACAGTAGAATAAGTAAATATTCAAAGGATATCTGGCATCGGGGTTGAAGACAGCAAATGAGCGTTTCATCACGATAGAAAGAACATAGGATGAGAACAAAAGCCTGTAGCATATCAAAAATTTTTGTTGCAGGCTTTTGCTTTTTTGTGACTAAGATTATGTTTCCTCAGGAGATGCCATGAGAGTCGGAATCACCTGACACAACAGCCAGCACAAAAGAAACTATATCACATGGTTCATTCATCTTCTCCCAAAAATGATCAAAGAATAAAGATTATTAAAAAAGAATAAAAAACAGATTGACAGAATCAGTCAGGACAGAGTATAAAATATCATAGATATTCAGATGCTCAGAAAAATGTTCCACGCTGCAATATCATGTTTGTTTCTGTGGTTCTGTGCATCTGAGCAGGGTTACTCTACACATTTTGTATCCAGGAGGAAAGGTTATGAAGCATTTAAAAAAGAGTGGGAAGTCGTTTCTGGCTCTGCTGCTCGCGCTGATTCTTACCCTGAACACGGGAATCATGGCGCTGGCAGACACAGCCACTGCGACAGACGCGGGGGAACAGACCATTATGGAGGAACCCTCGGAAGAATCTTCGGAAACTTCATATGATGCAGTTTTATCAACGTCGGACGACGGGGAGGAAGAGACTGCGGCTTATGAAGAAGTGACCACAGTCTACGAGGAAGAGACCGCGGTCTATGAAGAGGATACCACGGTTTACGAGGAAAAGGCTACGGTTTATGAAGAGGATACCACGGTTTACGAGGAAGCGACGACAGTCTACGAAGTGGAGACCACGGTTTATGAAGAGGAAACCACAGTTTATGGTGAAGAGACAGAAACTGCTGAGACGGAAACGAAAACTCCGGTTTCCATCGGTATTGTTTCTTTCCCAAGAAGCCTGTACTTTACGATAGAGGAAGTAACCTTCGAAGGGACAGTAATCTCGGTAACGTATGATGACGGTTCAGAAGAAACGCTTATGTTTTCCGTATCATACGTGAAAGACAGTTATGGCAATTACTTTTACGGTATCATCTTTGATGAAACATATCGCTACGGGTGGTATACCAAACTGGACCCGGGAACCTACGAAGCGAGATTTTACTATGATGATTACGATGGTGATATTACAGCATCGGTGGAGTTTGAAGTTGCGGTTCTGGAGGAAACGGTTCTTACGGAACTTATACCGGGGGAGACCTTCACACTGGATATAGAAAATCCCTGTGGTGCTCTCTGGTTCAGTTACACGCCGGAAACAAGCGGATTTTATGTACTGACATCTTCCAATAACGAGACGGAAGAAGGTCTGATAGATCCGTATATTTACTCCTATAGCTATACATATGTATATGATGAAGAGCTTGAGACAGATGTATACGCACTGGACTGGGACAGCTATGAGAATGATTATGATGCCAGCAAAAACTTTTGCTTACGACAATACATGACTGCTGGCGAAACATGCTATTTTATAATAGGACTGAATTCCGAAATATCCGGAAGCTTTTGTGTGAAATTCGCAGAGTCAAAGGTAGTGTCTGACTTCACGCTTGGGACTCCTGCGGTGACCACATATGAACGGGGCGAAACCCTGAATTTGACGGGAACCACGTTTGAAGTGACCTATACGGACGGTACGACGGAAGAATATGCCTTATGGGAACCGGATGTGGCCTACCGCACAATGGACACATACGGAAATCGGTTTTACTGCTATTTAAAGGTTGACAGTACATGGTATTCCAACGGGGATGTGCTTGATATCGCGGCGGGAACATACGATGTGAGTCTGGGAACCAATGGTTCGGGCGGACAGATTACGCACACATGGACAATAACGGTAGTCGAAGAGGATAGTGGGGAAGAAGACTCCTGCGAACACAGTTACGGGAATGATCTTGTTTATTTCGTTTGGGCAGAAGACTATTCCTCCGCAACCGTATACCTTTACTGTGACATTTGCGGTGAGCTATATGGCCAGATGGAGGCCGAGATCACCTCGGAGGTTATTACTGAGGCGACTGAGGAGCAGGACGGGAAGATTGCTTACACCGCCACAGCAGATTTTGGGGTAGTGACAGTAACGGATATCTGTTATGAGACGATTCCTGCACTGAACGGCATCCTGTCAATGGCAGTGACATCTCTTTCCACGGATATATTTCTGACTGGAAAAGTACTGAATTTTGCCGGAACCGTGATTACAGTGACCTATGATAGTGGAGGAACGAAAGATGTAACGATTGGCGATGACGGCTATGTTTATGATTCTTATGGTCACTATATTAGTTGTTATTTGGGTGATTTAGACGGGAATTTGTATGCCACTACAGGAGACAGGCTGGGTGATGCCGGTAAGTACTGGTTGGTGATATACTCGGATGCTTCAGAGGAGTCGGAATTCTGGGAACAGTATATCACGGTAAAAGATCTGGAAGTGACAGATATCACGGAGTGCTGGTATCTGTATCCAGACTCAGAAGGCTACCAGACGCTGTCCATCGAATCTTACGATGAATGGATCTGGTTCTGTTACACTCCAACTTCGAACGGGTATTATACGATTCAGTCTTCCGGCAGCGAGATTGACACGTATGTGGAACTATACCAGAAGAACAGTGACGGATCTCTGAGCCTTGTGACGTACAATGACGATGGTGGAAGTGATACAAATTTCCTGTTGACCATTTACCTGGAAAAGAAAAATACATATTACTATAAGGTTCGTGCTTTTGCTCCTGCGAACACCGGAGCATTTGACATTATATACACAGCCGAGTATGTGAAGGATATTACATCGGTTTCCGTAGCAGATCTGAATCGATCGGAGTATGTTGCATCCGAGGAAAACTTTTCCATGGCAGGCAGTGTACTCAGCATCACCTATGACGATGAGACGACGGAAGAAATTATCGTCGATGACGAAGCTTTTGCAGCTGATACATATGGAAATGAGATCCATTTGTTTGCATACAGTGAGGCTGACGAATGCTATTATGCCGGAATCCTGTCCATAGCAGACGAGTATACGATTGCATATCAGATTTATGATTACGCCGGCACATGGTATGATCTTGCTCTGACGGATACAGTTATCACGGTCAGGGCGAAAAATGTTTCGGAACTTGATGGGCTGACTGCAATTTCAGTCGGCGAAACCTGCACGGTAACGATCGAAAACGAAGGGGATGGCGCATGGTACAGCTTTATCCCGGCAGAATCCGGTTATTACTATCTGGAGTCGTTCAGCGAGAACAATGACACTTATGTGCAGCTTTTCACGGCGGACGAGAGCGGAGACCTTTCTCAGATTGAATACAATGATGATGGCGGAGAGGGAGTTAATTTCCTGCTCAGCTACTATATGACGGCGGGCGAAACTTATTACTATAGAGTAAGGATGCTGTGGGAAACGGCAACCGGATCTTTTGAGATGACTTTGACTCAGGAACCTTATATCGTCGGCATCAGTGTCGAAAAGTTAATTCAGACCGAATTTACCGAAACTCTGGATTACCTCGACCTTTCTGGCACGGTAGTTACGGTGACCTATTCTGACGGAACCTCTGAGGAAGTGGAGGTTTCCGGAAGTTATGCGTATGCCTCGAGCGGGGATAATATCTACTATTGCATGGAGACTGCGGATGATGCTTACTACGCATATACATTGCTTGATGTGGAACCGGGTGTCTATACGATCCGTTTTTACGCAGTTGTTTGTATCGGGGAAGACACGGTACTCGTAGATGATGCATCTCAGGCCGTGACTATTCTGGATTCGGGACTCCTCGACCCGACAGAATCGGATGTATACATAGACTCTTACGCTTCGTCCGTCTCAGAAATTCACCGGATGGATGGCGATTTTGATGTGACCTACACGTTCCTCAACTATGGCGATACGCAGCTTCAGGGCTATAACTGGTGCAACTACATTCTGGAGATGTATAACGGAGATGGCGCTTACATTGCTGTGAGAGCGGACAATTATGGATGGCTTGTAAATTCAAATGACGGGGACGATATCTCTTTCGGGGATGGCGCTGAAGACTGGGATGAATGGTATTCCCGGATGACGGCAGGCACGGTTGTCACACTGAATATTGTGCGGAGCGGAAACTATTTCACGGTCACGGCGACTGCGGCGGGCTCCACCTTTGTGACGGAGATTTACGCATCGGCGTTTGACGGATGTGTAACGAATGTGTACCTGATCGGTGAGTACTGCTCACTGAGAAATATCAACTTTACGATTAATTCCGGAACGATTTACGAAGAGGAAGTACTAACCATTCAGAATGTGGATGTGGTTTCGCTCTCGAAGAGTGAGTTTCTTCTGGGACAGTCGTTGAACCTGGAGGGAACCGTGGTTCTGGTGACTTACAGCGACAGAAGTACTGCGGAAATGACGCTTGATTCCTACTCTACAACTTATGACAGCTATGACAATTTCGTTAGCTATTATATTGAGGACACGGAATACGGAAATGTTTACAATCCGTTGGATCGGCTGAATAATACCGGCACTTACCATCTGCTCCTTTGCACAAACTGCGGGGAATGTCCGGAAGTGTACTGTGATTATTACATCACCGTGCGGGGACTGACACTTTCGGATATTGAGGATGCGGGCGTGACGATACTTTCCGTCGATGAAATATATACTTCTGATATTACTTCCATGGACGGATGGGTTTGGTACGCGTTTACACCGGAGGAGACGGGGTATTATACGCTGGAATCCACAAACAACACCCTGGATGTTTACGCAGAACTTTGGTACGTGTCGGAGGATGGGGAAGTATATCAGATTACATCCGATGACGACAGCGGAGATGATTACAATTTCCTGCTTACTTATGTCCTGTCGGAAGGTATGACCTATTACTATAAGACAAGGGCGTTCGGCACGACCGACACCGGTTCGTTCGACGTGACATTCACGCAGGCAATTGTATTGAATATTGTTGCAGTGTCATTTACGTCCATCCTACAGACCGAGTACATTTTAAATGTGGATTCGTATGATTTCAGAGGCAGTGAGGCAGTGATTCTCTATGAGGATGGATCGGAAGTGGCAGTGACCATCGAAAGCGGTTCCTCAATTTCCGATGAATACGGGAATACTATTTATCTTTATCTTTCAGATGAGAGTGATGACTCTTATTTCAATGACTATTTTTGGGCCGAGGGAGAATATACGCTGGCCTACCGGATGTACAGTAAGTGGACGGGAATCTGGCAGGATTATGTTCTGACGGATATCGTGATTACGGTCAGAAACCTGAATATTTCTGATTTTGCGTTGGAGGCGGTCACCGAACTGGAACCAGGCGCGGCCTATACGGTGGAGATTGAAAACGGCGGGGATGCAGTGTGGTACAGTTTCACGCCGACGGAAGCGGGAATTTACATCTTCGAAGCTTCTGCTCTGAATGACAGTTTTTATGACACTTATGGTGAGTTATATTCCATCGATGAGAACGGAGATCTGAATAAGATTGACGGAAATGACGATAGCGGAGAATACCTGAACTTCTTACTTAGGCATTATCTAGTGGCAGGAGTAACGTATTATTACAAAGCTGGAATGCTGATCTCGGATCAGACGGGCTCATTTACGGTAACATTTAAGGCGGCAACGGCCATTGAAAGCATCTGCGTGGAAAGCTTAAGCGATACGGAGTTTACTCGCATACTGGACTATCTGGATCTTTCCGGAACGGTTGTCACTGCCACTTACTCCGACGGTTCGACGGAAGAGGTACTGACAGCGGGAAGCTTTGCGATTGATTCCTATGGTAACTACATTACCTATTACATTGAGGAGGACGGAGCCGACTACTGCGGCGTAAACAGGGTCTACGCAGAAGAGGGGGAGCATCAGGTTCTATTCTATGTATATGACAGCGATACATGGATTGAGAGCAATTCGCTGACAGTAACGATCGTTGATCTGGGTCTGCAGGATCCGACAGAATCGGATGTGTATATATCCTCCGGATTCTCAACTAGCAGCGAAGTTCATCAGCTGACAGGCGACTTTGATGTTACCTATACGTTTGTCAACTACGGGGATACGGCAGATCAGGGCTATAACTGGTGCAATTACATCCTGGAGATGAATAACGGCAATGGCTCATACATTGATGTGAGAGCGGATAATTACGGATGGGTTTACAATTGCAATGAGGAAGATAGCATAAACTTTGGCGATGGTGCGGATGATTGGGAAACGTGGCTGGCCGAGATGAAAGTCGGCACAGTTGTTACGCTGAATATCGTACGGAGTGGCAATTACTTTACGGTCACAGCAATGGCAGCAGGATCTGTATTCACAGCCAGGATATATGCCTCGGCGTTTGACGGCTGTGATACTTATATGTCGCTGACCGGTGAGTGCTGCTCACTTCGGAACATTACGTTCATGGTGAATGTAACGGAAAAGTATTGCATTTTGACATTTGATGCAAACGGCGGGACGTTGATTGGTGAAGTGGAACAGGTGGTTTTGTATAATACGACTGCGACGGAGCCGGATGTTCCAACCAGACAGGAATATGTCTTCTGCGGCTGGTACGACCGTACCACAGGCGAGGCCTACGACTTCTCCACGCCGGTGACGGGCGACGTATCGCTCTTCGCAAAGTGGACCCTGAAGACCTTTACGGTAACCTTTGACGCCAACGGCGGCACCCTTGCCTCGGACGATGCGGCAAGCCAGACCGTGAAGTACGGCGCCACGGCCAGCGAGCCGGTGAACCCGACAAGAAGCTACTATGTGTTTGTGGGCTGGTTCACGGGAACCGGAAGTGACGCGGAAGCCTACGACTTCTCACAGACCGTGACGGAAGACATCACGCTCTACGCCCACTGGACCACGAAGACCTGGACCGTGAGCTTCGACGCGAACTACTCCGGAGCGGAGGATATTGAGAGCCTCACCGTGGCGAACGGTGCGACGGCTGAAGAGCCCACCGCCATCGTGCGCACGGGCTACAGCTACATCTGGTGCGTGGTGGGTACAACCACAGAGTATGACTTCGACACGCCGGTCACCGGCAACCTCGAGCTCTACGCGAAGTGGACCCGCACGACCCACACCGTGGCCTTTGAGGCGAACGGCGGCACCTTAAACGACTCTGCTTCCGTAACCGTGAAGCACAACACGGCGGTCTCCGAGCCTTCGAACCCCACGAGAACCGGATATATCTTCGTGGACTGGTACACGGAAGACGGCGAAGCCTACGACTTTGACACGCTGGTAACCTCGAATCTGCTCCTCATCGCAAAGTGGCAGGTGAAGGTATACAGTGTAACCTTCGACGCCAACGGCGGCACGCTGGATGCGGACGGCGAGTCTGTCACCTACGTCGAGACTAGCGCCTCCTTCGGCACTACTATCGAGCAGCCGGATGACCCGACCCGCACAGGATACACCTTCCTTGGCTGGTACATCACCGGAACGCTCGACGAGTATGACTTTGACACCATCGTGATCGGCGAGACAGATCTCTACGCCCGGTGGACGAGAACTGTTTACACGGTCACCTTCGACGCAAACGGCGGCACGGGTGCGCCGGATGCTCAGACCGTGAAGTACGGCGCGACGGCGGCAGAGCCGACCAGTGAACCGACCAGAGAGTATTACAGGTTTGACGGCTGGTACACGGCGGACGGGGAAGCGTTTGACTTTGATGCGATCATTACGGGAGACACAACTGTTTACGCGGGATGGACGCCGTTGTATGACGCGGTGGAGATCGTGACGCAGCCGGAGGATATCACGGCTTATGACGGCGAAACAGTATATTACACGCTTGAGGCAGAAGGAGCAGGTGTCAGCTATCAGTGGCAGTACAGTACGAATAGCGGAACAACCTGGGTGAGCAGTGTAGGAACTTCGGCAAGCTATAAGGTAGACGTGTACACAAGAAAGAATGGCTATCTGTATCGTTGTATTGTATCAGATGTCTATGGAAATGAGCTGACTTCGGATATTGTCGAATTGGCAGTTGTGGTTTTTGAAATTACAGAGCAGCCGCAAAGTGTTACGGCAGATTATGGCGACACAGTGACCCTTTTCATCGAAGCGACAGGAAAGTCGGTAGGATTCCTGTGGCAGTACAGTACGGACAACGGAGTTACATGGTTCGACAGCACGAATTCGTCTTCAGACTGCGAAATAGAAGCAGAACAGAGTATGAATGGATATCTGTACCGTTGTATCGTGACGGATGCGGATGGGAATACGCTGGTTTCTGAGGAAGCAAAACTGACGGTGATCGTTTTTGAAATTACGGAACAGCCGCAGGATATTACGGCTTATGACGGAGATTCTGTATACTTTACGATATCTGCAACAGGAAAAGATGTATCTTATCAGTGGCAGTACAGTACGAATAGCGGAACAACCTGGGTGAGCAGTGTAGGAACTTCGGCAAGCTATAAGGTAGACGTGTACACAAGAAAGAATGGCTATCTGTATCGTTGTATTGTATCAGATGTCTATGGAAATGAGCTGACTTCAGATATTGCTGAAATGACAGTGGCAGGTTTTGAAATCACAGAACAGCCGGAGAATATTACGGCTTATGACGGAGATTCCATATTCTTTACGATATCTGCAACCGGAAAGGATGTAACCTACCAGTGGCAGTATAGCACGGACGGAGGAACAACCTGGGTGAACAGCGTCGGAACGTCGGCGAGCTATAAGGTAGACGTGTATACGAGAAAGAATGGCTATCTGTATCGTTGTATTGTATCAGATGTCTATGGAAATGAGCTGACTTCAGATATTGTCGAATTGACAGTGGCGGTTTTTGAAATCACGGAACAGCCGCAGGATATTACGGCTTATGATGGAGATTCCGTATACTTTACAATATCTGCAACAGGAAAAGATGTATCTTATCAGTGGCAGTACAGTACGAATGGCGGAACAACCTGGGTGAACAGTGTAGGGACATCTTCCAGCTATAAGGTTGACGTATACGAACGAAAGAATGGCTATCTGTATCGTTGCATTGTAACTGATGCAGATGGAAATGAACTGGTATCGGATACGGCAGAATTAGTTGTTGGTATTCTGTCGATCGTATCACAGCTGCAGGATGTTACAGCAGAAGAAGGAGATTCTGTATACTTTACGATTATTGCAACCGGAAAGGATGTTACATACCAGTGGCAGTACAGCACAGACGGAGGAACGACCTGGGTGAACAGTGTCGGAACATCGACAAGCTATAAAGTGGATGTCTATGAGAGAAAAAATGGTTATCTGTATCGATGCATCGTGACAGATGCAAATGGGAACTCAATTACATCGAATGTGGCAGAATTGATTGTAAACTCGAATACGTTGAAGATCACCACACAGCCGCAGGATATCACAGCCGCTGATGGAGATACGGTATACTTCACGATTACCGCAACTGGAAAGGATGTAACCTACCAGTGGCAGTATAGCACGGACGGAGGAACGACTTGGGTGAACAGCGTCGGAACATCGGCGAGCTATAAAGTAGACGTTTACACAAGAAAGAATGGCTATCTGTACCGGTGTATTGTGACAGATGCGGAGGGCAATTCTCTGACCTCGGACACAGCAGAACTGACTGTGAGTGATTGATATTTCATGGGTTGGGCAGATGTCTGGTTGGAAACAGTAAATGAACTGGTGGCCATGTGGATCATGACGAAAAAAACATAAGATGAAAACAGGAGCCTGAGGTTTAAATACCGCGGGCTCCTGTTTTTGTCTTCATAAAATTGATTTTGTTAAAATAGCAAGTTATGAGTCACTCTTTCACCAATAACCAACAGATTGATGAACAACTGTGCCAAGGTATCTGTTATAAAAGTGCGGTCTATTTACTGCTTTTCATCATGGAGTGAAAAAAATGAAATAGTGCTGGACATACAAAAATTCTTGGGGTATTATGACAGCAATTCTGAGACAGAGGGTTTGAGATCCTGCGAGGCAGGAATCTTCGCGGAATCGATCACCCCGGCACCATTCTTTGCGAAGAAAAAGAATGGATTATGTGTAAAAAGGAGGATGCCATGAAAAAATCAGAATCAGAGAAGCAGCTTTTCCGGAAAATATGGGAAGGATTATCCCACAGGATGCCATGTTTTAAGGCTGTGTTGCTCATGCTTGTCATGATCATTCCGGCTGTGCATGTATCGGCGGCCGGTTCGGGAGAAATCGAAGGCACGTCAGGAACGGTAATGATCGATTCCGAAGCACTTTTGGACAACAACGAATTGCTGGAGGCCTATGTGGAGCAGCTGTTTGCTGCGGAAGAAACAGACACGGACGCCACGACGGCACAGTCGGCAGGTCAGAGTGTGTTATCGCGCATTTGTTACATTGAAAAAGCAATGCTGGGAGGAGACTGTGGTCTTCTCGCTGATTACGGAAGCGAATACCTCACGGATATTAACCTGGAAATTTATCAGGAGTTAAAGAGCGCGGTTGCGTTGATCGCATCAGGCGAGCAGACTTCCTCGGTCGTAACAATGTCATTTACATATACGTTCTCGGAGCTGGGAGTGTCGAACGTTTATGATGCCGCGGCAGCATTCCAGGATCAGCTGGATTTTACCGCGATCATCACCTATCTGACAAATGATTGTCCATATGAATTGTACTGGTTTGACAAAACGGCGTCTTCTCACTGGACGGTGAGTTATACATATTCGAGCACCAAACTGTATCCGACGCTGACGTTTACCTTCGCGGTAGCCGAAGGGTACCAGGGGGACAGCACCACAACGGTAGATGCATCGAAAGTTGCCGTGGCCGTGCAGGCGGCGGAGAATGCAAAGACCATCGTGGAAGAGTATGCCGGACTGACGGATGCGGAAAAACTGGCAGCCTACCGCGATGAAATCTGCGGGCTGGTCTCCTATTGTGAAGATTCCACCGTCAGCTACGGGGACGTATGGCAGCTGGTGTATGTGTTTGACGGCGACAGCACCACAAATGTTGTGTGCGAAGGTTACTCGAAGGCATTTCAGTATCTCTGCGATTTAAGCTCCTTTGATTATGTTTCCTGTCTGATCGTAGACGGTTATATGACAAGTTCTTCCAGCTACGGAGCTCACATGTGGAATATCGTGTGTCTGGAAGGGGTAAATTATCTTGTAGATGTGACAAACAGCGACAGCGGCACGATTGGCGTGAACGGTGGTCTGTTCCTGGTGTGTGCGGATGACGCGGCTTCCAGCAGCTCTTCCGGATACAGTTTTAAGGTGAACGGAACGACCATCACTTATTCTTACAGCAGTACCATATTAAGTCTGTATACCAGCGATGATCTGACACTGGGAAGTGCTGCTAATCCAACGTTGCAGATTCTCACGCAGCCGCAGGATATCACGGCTTATGATGGAGATTCTGTATATTTTACGATATCTGCAGTAGGAAACGATGTATCTTATCAGTGGCAATATAGTACAAATAGCGGAACAACCTGGGTGAACGGAGTAGGGACATCGGCCAGTTATAAGGTTGACGTATACGAACGAAAGAATGGTTATCTGTATCGATGTATCGTGACGGATGCAAATGGAAACTCAATAATATCTGATGTTGCAGAGCTTATTGTAAATGCGAATACGATGGAGATCACCACACAGCCACAGGACATTACAGCGTCTGATGGAGATACGGTATACTTTACAATTGCCGTAACAGGGACAGATGTAACATACCAGTGGCAGTACAGCACGAACGGAGGAACGACCTGGGTGAACAGCGTCGGAACGTCGGCGAGCTATAGAGTAGATGTGTACACAAGAAAGAACGGGTATCTGTACCGTTGTATCGTGACAGATGCGAATGGAAATACACTGACATCAGATGTAGCGGAACTGATTGTAAGTACGCTGACGATCACCACACAGCCGCAGGACATTACAGCGTCTGATGGAGATACGGTATACTTTACAATTGCCGTAACAGGGACAGATGTAACATACCAGTGGCAGTACAGCACGAACGGAGGAACGACCTGGGTGAACAGCGTCGGAACGTCGGCGAGCTATAGAGTAGATGTGTACACAAGAAAGAACGGGTATCTGTACCGTTGTATCGTGACAGATGCGAATGGAAATACACTGACATCAGATGTAGCGGAACTGATTGTAAGTACGCTGACGATCACCACACAGCCGCAGGACATTACAGCGTCTGATGGAGATACGGTATACTTTACAATTGCCGTAACAGGGACAGATGTAACATACCAGTGGCAGTACAGCACGAACGGAGGAACGACCTGGGTGAACAGTGTCGGAACGTCGGCAAGCTATAGAGTAGATGTGTACACAAGAAAGAACGGGTATCTGTACCGCTGCATCGTGACAGATGCGAATGGAAATACACTGACATCCGATGTGGCAGAACTGATTGTAAGCATGCTGACGATCACCACACAGCCGCAGGACATTACAGCGTCTGATGGAGATACGGTATACTTTACAATTGCCGTAACAGGGACAGATGTAACATACCAGTGGCAGTACAGCACGAACGGAGGAACGACCTGGGTGAACAG
>JAJQBQ010000053.1:13011-34053 GCA_021203205.1 Lachnospiraceae bacterium
ATGTAACATACCAGTGGCAGTACAGCACGAACGGAGGAACGACCTGGGTGAACAGCGTCGGAACGTCGGCGAGCTATAGGGTAGATGTGTACACAAGAAAGAACGGCTATCTGTATCGTTGCATAGTTACAGATGCGGAAGGTAACTCCCTTACATCGGATATTGCGGAACTAACTGTGAATTAATTGAGATCTCAGAGGTTGGGCAGATGCCTGATTGCAATGGATATCTGTACGGATGAATTGTGACTGATATTTACTCTTATCTGCTCAACCGTGTTACAAACCTTTTCCGCTCCCGGGTGACGATTTGCATCCTGGGAGCGGAGTTTTTAGCTTGTGAAAGCTAACCGTTTATGCTAGAATACCTCCATCACACCTGACCTGTAACAACAAGGTCACATGACAAAGTATGCCCCGTCAGAAAGGAAACAGACCACCATGTGGTACGTAATGCAGGTTTTACCGGAAGAGAAGAGATCATGCGCGACTTTTGTCTGACGCAGATCGGGAAACCGCTGTTGGAAGACTGCTTTGTTCCCATGTATGAGCAGATGAAAAAGTACGAGGGTGCATGGCATAAGGAAACGAAAAGGCTCTTCCCAGGCTATCTGATCCTTGTCACGGAGCAGATTTACAAGCTGATCACAGAACTTCGGAAAATCGATGGCTTTAAGCGCGTTCTGGGTGATATGGAGTGCCTGGTCCCGCTGAGCGAGGCCGAGATGGCGCTGCTGTAGCGCCTGGGCGGAGAGAAGCAGGTCGTGGAAATGTCGGTCGGCGTCATGGAAAACGACAGGGTAAAGATCATAAGCGGGCCCATGAAGGGCATGGAGGGCTGCATACGCAAGGTTAACCGGCATAAGAGGCTCGCGAAGATCGAGGTAAATATGTTCGGGGGACTGATGGAAGCTACGGTAGGAGTGGAGGTTGTCCGGAAAGTGCAGGAGGAAGAATGATCGTTCTCCGGCATCCTGCATTGGAAGATATCCATGGAGGAAAACAGATCCTTCTTATGCTGACGGTACGGGCACCGGGACGCGCCGGAAACAGGCAGGAATTACATAGACACGGAGGGAACGAGCGATGGCGCAGAATATTTTATCCTCGGGCAGCGAGGAACTGAAAAAAGCTAAGGACATGCTGGCGGAAGTGCGTGGGCTGCGCACGTCTCTGGAGGAAGTTCGTGCAGAAAAGGCGAAGGCGGACCGGGCGCTGCAGACGGAAGAGAGAAATGTCACGGACAATATCAATTCAACCATAAAAAAGCGCAGGGCTGACTTGGAGAGCGGCTTTAACAAGGAGATACAAAAGGAGCAGAATGCTCTGAAAAAGGTGAGAAATGCCAGGGACAAGGCGAAAAGCAAGGGGATCGCTGGACGCATTGCGGAGGAAACATCGGAGCTTCGGGAGAAGAACCGCATGCTGCATGTCGCCAACCGTTCCATGTTTAAGCAGAAGGGGCTGCCCAGGTTTTGTGATACGAAGCTTTTTTATGCTTTGTACATGCCTTCCCGAATTTCGGATATTCTTACCTGTGTGCTGCTCTTTGCACTGCTTTTCATTTTGCTTCCGGGAGCAGGTACGCTTTTTTTCGATGAGTTATGGCAGAAGATCGCGGTTGTCGCTGTGATCTGGCTGGTCGTGGGAGGACTGTATGTTCTGATTTACAGTCTAACGAAAGGAAAAGACCGCGCTGTTCTGATCGACATGAAGGACAGCCGGAAAGAGATCTTGAAGAATGAGAAGGAGATCCGCAGGATCAAAAAGAAGATTCATTCGGATAAGAGTGAGGATCTCTATGGTTTGGAGAGCTTTGATGATAAGATCCGTTCCCATGAAGAGTCGATCAGGCAGCTTACGGACCGCAAGCATATCGTGATGCTGGATTTTGAGACAAACACCAAAAAGGTGATCACGGAAGAGATCACGGCACAGAACGCGGATCGCATCCGTGAACTGCGCGACCGGTGTGCGGAGCCGGCAGAGCGACTGACTGCGCTTACGCGGCGCGAGAAGGAGCTCACAGCGGATCTCACATCGAATTATCAGGCATATCTTGGTCTGGAATACATGGACATTAACCGCATGCAGGTGCTGATTGACCTGATTGACAGCGGAAAAGCGGAGACGGTGCGGGAAGCCATGGATGTGTGGGAGCGGCAGGAGCGCGACATGCTGTCTGGATGGACTGAGAATGAGGCGGCCGTAGTGACGGACCCGGAAACCGGGGAGAATTCCGTTGCGGGTAACGGAGCTTATGAGCCGGAGGGCGGAAATTCTGAAATTCCTGATCTGGAGAGCCCCAGGGGCGAAGATACGGAAATCCCTGATCTGGAAAGTTCCGGTTCCGGAGACATTGTAATTCCGGATTAAGAAAGTTCCGGAACCGAAGGAATTGTAATTTCGGATTAAGAAAGTTCAGGAGCCGGAGACATTGAAATCATATACGGCAGATCGCATGGGCTATGCGGTCTGCCATTTTTTTTACCATGCGGGGCGAAGCGTTTTGAAGTGCCTGAAAGCTTTCGGAGCCGCACGTTCCGACAATGCCGGCGATGCCAAAGTCGCCCACCGGCGGCAGATCTTTATCCAGGGCGATGCCGGGGGAGAGACTGCCCTCCCACATGGCGAAGCTGCCTACCTGCCCGTGAAGGCCGAGCCCCGCGTCCACCGCAACGATCAGCGCATCGGGGTGCTGCTGTCTTGTGAATGTGTACCGTTCTGCCAGATTCAGTGCATGGATGGGCTCGCGGACGCTTCCGGTCACAAAGACAGATTTTGCCTGAAGGAGAGCGGCCCGCCGGGTGAGCGCCTCCCCGACAAGAGGGCCGAGGCTGTCGCCGGGGACGTTTACCGTGCCGATACAGAAAAAAACCAGCGCTCTGTTTTCCTGTGCCGCCGGGTGCCCGCTTTTTGCCTCCCTCCAGGCCCTGAAATGTCCGGCAAGCAGTTCGGCGGCGCGTGGATGCGTAAAGGGGACATAGTTACAGAAATCTGAATTCGTCATAATTTAATTAATCCTCTTCTGACAGGATACCTCAATCGGAGTGATTTTATTCCCGCGCCGAAGAGATTTGCACTGAGATTACCCGAAGGTCGGGCAATTTGTCGAAAATTTCATCCGGTTCCGTCGGGCGTTCGACAGCTTTCTCGGGGGACAGGTGGTATGATAGCGAAAGGTTCCTTCGGAGGATGTTCTGTTGTATTTGCGGGGAGCGGGACGGAGGTTGGGAACCTGAGTTCAAAAAAGGGGGACGGGGGAGACATGATTGAAGTGATCTATCGCGAAGATGTATCGGAGGATTCGATCCGCGAACCGAGAAATGTGAAGCAGGCAGGCTCGGTGGATCCGAAATACCGGATTTACCTGGAGGATACGGTGCTTACCTGTATCCGAAAGAGCACAGCTGCGGAGAATGAGGTGCATTTCGGCGTGCTGCTGGGGGAACTGAAGCGCGCGGCAGGCACCACATATCTTTTTATACGGGGGATGGTGAAGGCGGAAAAAAGAACGGGAGAAGCCGGAAAGCACCTGAGGGAAAGCCGGGAGAACAGGGCGGACGCAGATATGAAAAGAAAAGCGGAAAAGAATGCTGGCCCGAAGGAAACCGGAGAAAAGGCGGACAGAGAGGAAGTTGAGGGGAAACGTGAATCGGAAGACGGGACAGATAGTCTGAGAAAACGGAAACCGGAAGACGGAGCGGACTGGGGAAGAGAACGGAAGTCGGAAGACGGAATGACTGGAGAGGGAAAACGGGAACCGGAAGACGGAATGACCGGAGAGGGAAAACGGGAGCCTGGGGATAGAGGAAACAGGGAGAGAAAACGTGAGTCTGCAGACAGTATGGATGACAGAAAGAAAAGGGAGACAGGCTCCGGGGCGGTTGCGTTTGAACGCCTGACGCTGGACAGGCAGCGGGGAGCGGAAGGCGAAGACCGTGAAAGGGAAGGGCATACAACGGAAACTTTTGTGGAGGAAGAAAGGGTGGAACGCCCGCTGATCGAACTGGACGGGGAGACCTGGAGCAGGCTGTATGAGGAAATCAACCATTATTTTCCGGATATGGAAATTCTGGGGTGGTATGCATCTTTTCCTTTCTTAAATGTCGCCGAATTCGATCTGTGTCGAGAGGTTCATTTTACACATTTTTCCGGCGCGGACAGGGTGCTGTTTCTCTGTGACCGAACGGAACGGGAGGAGAATTTTTACCGGCCGGACGGGCCGGAGCTTCGGGAAACGGAGGGCTATTTTACATTTTTTGAGAAAAATGACGCCATGCTGGCGTATCAGCAGGAGAAAATACCGGCAGATGGGCAAAAGGAAACGGTACAGGCTCAGGAACAGGCACAGCGGGCGGGCAGCACCCGTCAGGGCACGGTGGGCGAGGCCCCGCGTAGAAAATGGAACATTTCTGCGGCATCCGTCTTTGTGACTGCCCTGCTTCTGGCGGCGGTGCTCGTGGTGAACCAGTATAATAGCCGCCTGAAACGAAAGGCCGCGGACAGCGCGGAAGAAACTGCGGAGGTGGGGACATCTCTGGTGTCAGCGCTGGCTGTGGACGGTACAGTGAGCGATCCGGCAGACGGCGGAGATGAAGCAGAGAACGGAAGTGCAAACGGCGGCGAGAATGCGGACGGTGGAAGTACGGACGGCGGCGATGACGCGGACAGTGGAAACGGAAACGATGACGCGGAGAACGGAAACGCAGGCGGCAGCGATGATACGAATGACGGAAGCGTAACCGGCGGCGATGATGCAGACATCGGAAGTGCAAACGGAGGCCTTGAAGCGAATAACGGAAGCACGGACGGCAGCGTTGACGCGGAAAAAGGAAGCGCAGACGGCAGCGACGAAGCGGAAAAAGGAAACGGCGATGGGACGGACATAGATAACGGAGGAGATGATGGAACAAATACGGCGAACGGAAACGGCGATGGGACGGACAGTGAGAAGGAAAACGAAAACGGAACCGGAAGTGTGAATCAAAGCGACAGCGGGTCGGACAGTGAGAGCGGAGACGGTAACGGTTCTGATGAAGAAAACGAAAGCGGCGGGGAGACAGACAGTGAAACCAGTGCGAACGGCGCATCCGTCGGCGGGAACGGAACAGGCAGCGGCGGAAGCGGCACCGAGGAGGAAACGGTGCAGACAGGCAGCAGAGTTTCCGCCCGCTATTATACGGTAAAAAACGGGGAAACCCTCTATTCCATTTGCATGGACGTCTATAAAACATCCGCCATGGTGGAGATTGTGCGGGTGCTGAACGGGATCGGGGAGGATTATGTCATTCAGGAGGGACAGAAAATACTCTTGCCATAAACTGGCAATTGTGTTATATTAACGGTTGTTGCGGTCTTTTCCGTTATAAGCGAACGGAGAAGACGTAAAAAAACACAGGGATACGAGGGGAAGGCTCCGGATGGCAAGGGGATTTTTTAAGGGGAAAAACAGAAGAAAGCAGGGGACGGAGAATTCGCCGGAGACAGCCGCTGCACAGAAGAATTTTGGCGGCTACGATTACGAGGAGGATGAGCGGCTTTATCAGAAGTCGCTGCGCACATACCGTCGGTTCCGGACGATTGTCTCGCTGTGTATCGTGCTCATCATCCTGATTGCGGTTCTGTCCGTGTATATTTATCATGAGAACAGAGTGTACGACACCTGGACGGTAAAAAATACGCTGGAAGTTACGGACAGTGAATCGAGCAGCTATGTTTCCTACGGGGATTATCTGCTGCGTATCAATCAGGACGGGTTCTCCTATTTTACGGAGAAAGGCGGCGTGTGGGACGAAGCCTACGAGATGACAGACACGACATATGATATCTGCGGCGAATATGTTGCGCTCGGAGAAATCGGCGGCAACAGTATTTTTATCTGCAACACATCGGGTGCGGTGGGAACGGTGCAGACAAGTTATCCGCTGGAGCAGGTGGAGGTTTCCTCCACGGGTGTCGTTGCGGCGATCACGGAGGATGATGACGCGAGCTATATCGAGATCACGGCGTCCGACGGCACAAAGCTGGTGACAGGAAAGACCGTTCTGGACGGCACCGGATACCCGCTGGACATGTCTTTGTCGGAAGACGGCACGAAACTCGTGGTTTCCTACCTGAACGTCAGCGACGGTGTCATAGAGTCAAGCGTGGTTTTCTATAACTTCTCTGAAGTGGGCCAGAGCGAGGTGGATCGCATGGTCGGCGGATTTAATCAGTATGAGGACATGATTGTGCCGGAAGTGGCCTTTCTGACCGAAGATGTGGCTGTCGCGGTGGCAGACGGGATGATTTCTTTCTATGAGATGAAGCAGAAGCCCTCCCTGACGGAGGAGATTTCGATCTCCCAGGAGATAGAATATGTGTTTTACAGTGAAAACTATGTCGGTATCGTGACGCAGACCGATTCGGTGGATACCCCGTATCTGCTCTCGGTTTACAACACCGCGGGAAAGTTGGTGTACAGTGAGGAACTGGATATACTCTGGGACAGTTTTTCATTTACGGAGAACGGTATCCTGATGTACACGGAAAACCGCATGCTTGTCATGACGATGAACGGCAGGGTGAAGTTCGACCAGGAACTCACGGAATTATACACCCAGATTATCCCCACGGACAAAACATACGAGTTTTTGCTGATTGCGGAGGGCAGTATACAGAGGATTCGCCTGAAATGACCGGAGTCTGTGTTAAAAAGTTACCATAGACGGTCGGCCTTAAGTGAGTCAGTAAATCTACGTCGAGCTTGTTCGTAAGGGGATTTGTTGGATTTATTGACTCGCAGAGGATGACTGTGAATAGACGCTAAATATATAGTCCGTTGGCGGAAAATAAGAAACACAGGAAGGGACAGAGTCAGAAGTTCGGGCAAAACGCCGGGATTTCTGTTGAAAATATAAGCATCTCAAAAAAACGGAGGATAATAAAAGATTATGGAATTGTTTTTAGTGATCGGCGTCATCGCGATATTGGTGCTGTTTGCTGTAACCGGCTACGCAAGAGGCTTTCTGAGGATAGTCCTGTCGGCCGTGGCACTCCTGGTGGCAGTCATTATTGCGACTGTACTGACGGATCCGGTCTGTGAGGTTGTCTACGACACATCGCTCTACCAGGATGTGGTGGAGAGTGCCGGAAATTATGTGGAGGAGAATCTGGTGCTCGGAGTGACGAATGTCTCGGAGATTCTGTCACAGGATGTGCTGGACAACCTGAATCTGCCGTCCGGCATCACGGAGACGCTGAACGAGCAGCTGGAAGCAAACGCTTCCACCCTCACTTCGACGGAAGAGATTACCGATTTTCTGACGGAACAGTTCGCCAGGCTGATCGTGAAGAACGGTGTATTTTTTGCAATTTTCCTGCTTGCGTTCATTGCCATGCGGATCGTGATTTTCCTGGCGGATCTGGTGGCGAAGCTTCCGGGCCTGAACACGGCAAACCGCATGTTTGGGCTTGTTTTAGGGCTGCTGGAAGGGCTGGTTGTCCTGTGGGTGTGCTGCCTGGTGATCACCATACTGTCCGGTACGCAGACCGGCCAGGAGATGTTGCAGGCCATTAACCGGAACACATTTCTGGATTTTATCTACAGCAGGAACCCGTTGCTGACGCTGATTTCCTGACCCCGTTACGTTAAGTTTCGGATGGAAAGACCCTGCAGCAATAATTCTTTATGGAGGTACGGATGAAAAAAACTCTGATTGCATTCGGCATTTTTCTTGTGATTGCGCTTGGAATCCTGTATTTCAGCTTCTATTCTTATTATCAGGAGCATTTTTTCCTGGGAACCACGATCAATGAGACGGATGTGGGCGGAAAGACGGCGGAGAAGGCGGAGACGCTGCTGGTATCCGATGTGGACGACTATGTCTTAAAGATCAGGGAAGGCACGGCGACGGAATTTATCACCGCGTCGAAGCTGAACCTGAAGAAAACTCTCGACACGGATCTGTCGGAGCTTTTAAAAGATCAGGGAGCGCTTGGGTGGCTTTTTAAAATCATGGACACCCATGCATATACCGTGGGAACTACGGTTTCCTACAGTGAGAGTGCGCTCCGCGCCGCCATGGAGGGGCTGTCCTGCATGAATCCGGATACGATTGTCGATCCGGTCAATGCCTACATAGCGATCGTGGACGGCTCTTACGTCATTGTGGCGGACGAGCCCGGAAATGAAGTGGACGAGGACGTGCTCTACGAGACGCTGAAGAATGCGGTGGACAACCTGGAAGAGGAAGTGGATCTCGAGGCGGCGAACATCTATAAGCAGGCGGAGATCACGGCGGATAATGAGGATCTGCTGGCGGAGCTTGCGGCCATCAAGCAGTATGAGGGCATTCAGATCACGCTTACGTTCGGCGATGAAACCGAAGTGATTGACGCCGAGACTATACTCTCCTGGATGGAAGAGAGCGAGGCGGAGGACGGGACGGTCACCATGACGGTTTCGGAAGACGCGGTGGCCACTTACGTGGCGGAACTTGCCCGGACGCGCAACACGTTCGGCACGGGGTTACCTCGCTCCTTTGTCTGCAACGATGGGAAGACCCGGAGCATTTACGGCGGCGACTACGGCTGGTGGATGAACCAGTCGGAGACGGCAGCCGCCATTATAGCCGCCATTGAGTCCGGCGAGGGCGGTGAGGTGGAGCCGGTGTGGCGCCAGACCGCCTACTCCTTCGGTGACAATGATTACGGCAACTCCTACTGTGAGGTGAATATCACCCAGCAGAAGGTTTGGGTAGTCATCGACGGCGAGGTGATGCTGGAGACCGACTGCGTCACCGGCAAGGTCAGCACCGGCCACGATACCCCCACCGGCTGCTACGGCATCCGCTTTATGCGGACAAACTACACGCTGGTCGGGCAGGATTACAATACCAAGGTATCCTACTGGATGCCGTTCTACGACGACGTCGGTTTCCACGATGCGACCTGGAGGTCGAGCTTCGGTGGGACAATCTATAAGACCAATGGTTCCCATGGCTGCGTGAATCTGCCGTACAGCGCGGCAGCCCAGATGTATGAGCTGGTTTATACCGGAATGCCGGTGTTTGTATATGAAGAGTGATGCGGCGGATACGATCGCATAAAAAATGCCGTGAATCGGAAGGAGATTTTCGATTCACGGCATTTTTCAAATGATTGGAGAAACAACGGGGGGACAGCGATTGTGAGTATGCCACAGAGGGAATAACGATTCTAAAGTATTTCAGAAAAAATTTGTGCTTTAGATCAACTCGGATTCCGTACGGTACGGTCTGCAGGTATGAAAATTTGTCGGATTGTATAGCTTTGCGGTGTCCGGGAAAAAAGAAGGGCAAAAAGAAAAGTAAAAAAGAGCCAGATAACCTGACTCTTTTTTATAGAGGCGACAACCAGATTTGAACTGGTGGATAACGGTGTTGCAGACCGGTGCCTTACCACTTGGCTATGTCGCCGTGAATTCGCTTTCGCAAATGCTCGTGCATTATAGCAGGGTTTCACTTTTACGTCAAGCGGTTTTTTAATTTTATTTTTTCCATTCAAAATTAAAATACGGCGGTTGCAAAGAAAGTCGAAACATGTTAAGATAGCGGCTGTGCGGGGACTTTCCGGAATCGGATCATCAGGGAAGACAGTTCATAAACGCGCACGGAAGGAACCCTGACCTCTGACGCAGTCGGCACGGGGAAAGCGATTGCAGAAAGAGGAAAACGGGGAAACTTAAGAAATGAGACGGCGGAGCCGACCAGACAGCCGACAGCCGAAAGCTTACAAACCCGGGGAGAAATACGATGGCGAAAAAAAGACGAGGTGGGCAGCCGCATCCCTTATTTGCGGGTATTTTATTTGTAATTGTGGTAGCAGCGATCATCGTGGTCAGCATTGTGGTGCAAAAATACCGCCCGTCGGATACACAGGCAGATCTGTTTTCCTACTATGAGATAGAAGATGCGGATTCTCAGGTGGTCATGTATCTCGATCTGGAGAGCACGGATACGTCTTCCATTCTGTATGACGGCGACATTTACCTGACGCTCGCCATGGCGCAGCAGTTGGATGAGCGTTTTTATTACGATGCGAACGAGAATATTCTGATTTATACAACCCCGACGGAGACCATCCGGGCCAATGAGGGGGAGACCTGTTTCACGGTGAAGAGCAGCACCGATACCGGCTATGTGATTGTGCTGGAGCAGAACGGTACGGTTTATGTGAACCTGAAGTTTCTGGAGCTTTACACAAATGTGACGCACACCGCATGGGATGACGATGAAAACGCGCCGGTGCGCGTGCTGGTGTGGACGAAACAGCACGACCTGACGGTGGCGAACGCAAAGCAGGACGCGGTCGTCCGTACGGCAGCGACGATCAAGGACGATATCGTGGAGGAGCCCGCATCCGGCTCCCGGGTGACTGTTCTGTCTGAGGCCGACGGCTGGTATTATGTGATGACGGAGAACGGACATCTCGGATATATTCGCACGAAGGATGTGGGTGCGACGTCAGTGGTGGAAGATACGGCGAGTTACGATGAGGCTGAGTACACGAGTCTCACCAGCGATGAGAAGATTCACATGGTTTGGCATCAGGTGACAAACCAGACCGCCAACGACAACCTTTTAAATATGATGTCCGGCACAAAGGGGATAAATGTCATCTCGCCGACCTGGTTCTCGCTCTCGGATGCGAACGGGAATTTCACTTCCCTGGCGGACACGGATTATGTGGAGGATGCGCATAATCTGCTAAGCTGTGAAGTTTGGGCGCTGATCGATGACTTCGGGACGGACGAGGATGGCAGTCACTGGGTAAACCAGGTACTCCCCTACACCTCGAAGCGCACGAATCTGATCAATCAGCTGATCATTGCGGCCAGAACTTACGGTTTTGACGGCATCAATATAGACTTCGAATATATTTCAAGCTCCATTGCGGAGGATTACATACAGTTTTTGCGGGAACTCTCGGTTGAGTGCAGAAACGAGGGAATAGTTCTCTCGGTGGACAATTACGTGCCGAAGTCCTACAACCTTTATTATGACAGGGAAGAGCAGGGGATATTGTGCGATTATGTCATCATCATGGGGTACGATGAGCATAATTCATCCAGCGATTCGGCCGGTTCCGTTGCGTCTCTTGAATTCGTGCTGAACGGCATTCTCGATACCCTTGAAGAAGTACCGGCTGGGAAGGTCATCAACGCGGTGCCCTTCTACACGCGCGTCTGGACAGAGACGCCGGAAGAATACGCGGAGGATGGCGATGAGATCATCGAGGACGCCGTGAACGGAAACTATGTCCTCGAAAGTTACGCCGTCGGAATGGATGCCGCGGCCGAGCTGATTGCGGATAACAATGCGACAAAGGTCTGGCTGGAGGATCTCGGCCAGTACTATGCGGAATACACCAGCGGAAACAGCACCGTTCGCATCTGGCTGGAGGACGCCGCATCCATGACGGAGAAGCTGAAGCTGATCCAGGAGTATGACCTGGCGGGCGTCGCCGGGTGGAAGCTTGGACTGGAATCCTCGGATGTGTGGGATTTGATTGTGAATTATGTGAAATGATATGACACCAGGGGCCAAATCCGAAGTCAACGCTTCACATTGACTCCGGATTTGGAACCCGTGGTGTCGGAAATTTTGAACCCGGTATCATGATATTCCGGTTCTAAATACCTTCGAAAAGTCATAGACTGTCAGAGGATGTCATTTGACAGCTGACAGTTTTGGGACATATGGCGGAAAGCATGGGCATCTGTGTTTGCAGGCAATGCTTTCCGCTTACGATTCCGTCGATCGGAGGTATTCATGAACTATCAGAGAATTCTTTCCTACTTATATGATTACGACCGCGGTGTGAAGCGAAAGAATATCGGTTTTGTAAAGGTTGAGACCCGGCAGGAGCTGTGCAGGGTGAATATCCATATGAAGCTGCAGGAATTTCCTGTGCCGGAGATGCTGCGTGTGTATTTCTTTTTCCGCCGGAATGACGAGATTCTCGGGATTCCGTTTGCGGATGCGAAACCTGTCGGAAACGAGTGCGATGTGCGCTCGATACTTCCGGCATCTTTTTTTGAAGCCTGCGGCTTTGCGCCGGATGAATTTGCCGGAGTTTATATCTGCCGGGACGACCGGAGCAATCTGGTCTATGTGTCCGCCTGGGATGACGTGCCGGTGTATGTGGAGACCTTTCGCGAATTGAAACCGACGGAAGAAAATCCCGGCGGAACAGATACAAATGGAGTGGCGGAAGGTCAGGCGGGGGAACCGGGAACAGAAGAACAGCAAATGAGTGAGCCTGAAACAGCAGGACAGCAGACGGGCGAACCGGAGACAGAAGAACAAACGGGCGATGCGGGAGAAACGGAACGGTCGGAGGAGACGAGACCGAAAAAAGCAACCATACAGCTGCAGCCTGAGGAAACAGGTCGGGGAAATTTTGATGAAGCGGAGAGACTGACCGCGAACCGCAGCCCATGGGAAAAACTGGCCGCAAATTTTACGAAATTTCGGATAACGGACGGCGATGCACAGCTGGAATGCCTGAAAATACGGCCGCATCACCTGGCACTGCTTCCGCGCAGGTATTGGGATGATACGAACTGCAGCTTTCTTTTGCACGGATATTACACCTACGGGCATATTATTTTGGCCAGACGCGAACCCGGTGAGGAATATTTTTTGGGAATCCCGGGAAAAAACAGGGATCGCGACCGCGTGATGGCGGCTTACTACGGTTATACGAACTATCTGCCGACGGCCCGGAAAAATCAGAACTACGGGTACTGGTGCAGGGAAATTTTATTATAGATAATATGTCACGACTACCGATTTGCAGTTTCGTGGATTTACCTGTATACAGTAGATGACAACAATTCGCGGCGACAGATTTCGGAACGGAATACGAAGGAGTGGAAGGTTGTATAACGGAATACTTCCCGAATTCCGGATCTTTCCGATCAGAATATGAGGTAATGGAAGGGTGTTGACGGAATACTTCCTGAATTCCGTATTTTTTGATCAGAACATGCAAAAACAGGAGCGATAAAGGAATATGGGAAACAAATTTTATATGCGGGAGGCCATCCGCCTGGCAAAAAAGGCGGAAGCAAACGGGGACGTACCCATCGGCTGTGTGATCGTGCAGGACGACCGGATCATCGGGCGGGGGTACAACCGCAGAATGAAGGACAAAGATGCCACCTCTCACGCGGAAATTGCGGCCATCCGCAGCGCCTGCCGGGCAACCGGCGACTGGCGGCTGGACGGCTGTGAGATGTATGTCACCCTGGAGCCGTGCCAGATGTGCGCCGGGGCCATCGTGCAGGCAAGAATAAAAAAAATTTATATCGGCTGTATGAATCCAAAAGCCGGATGCGCCGGCTCTGTTTTAAATCTGCTGGAAGTAGACAGGTTTAACCACCAGGCAGAGATCGAGCAGGGAATGCTGGAGGAGGAGTGCAGTGCGCTGATGAAAAACTTTTTTGTGCGTCTGAGGAAGAAAAAAATTGACATACAATATGAATAGTGTTATAAAAAACCACGATAAAAGTATCGCTTACCTGTCGGGCGGAGGAAAGTCTGTGGGCGGGTGAGCCAGGGAGGAGAGCAAACATGCTTGATATTAAATTGATTCGCGAAAATCCGCAGGCAGTGCATGACGCGCTGTTAAAGCGGAATCTGGATGTAGATTTTACGGAACTGCTTACCTGGGATCAGGAACGCCGACAGGCGATCGCCAGCGTTGAAGCCATGAAGAATGAGCGCAACGTCACTTCAAAGCAAATCCCGGCCATGAAGAAGAGCGGACAGGATGTCGCTCCGGTGGTGAAGCACATGAGAGAGCTGGGCGATGAGATCACGGTACTTGAAGAAAAAATCCGCATCGCGGAAGAAAAAATCGAGTACACTCTCGTTCGTCTGCCGAATCTTCCGGCGGAGGATGTAGTAGCCGGCGGAAAAGAGAATAACACAGTGGATCACGTGTGGGGCGAAAAGCCGTCCTTTGACTTCACGCCGAAAAACCATGTGGAGCTTTGCAAAGACTTAAAGCTGATCGACTATGAGCGCGGTGTAAAGGTGGCCGGCGAGGGCTGCTGGCTCTACACCGGAGTCGGCGCTCAGCTGGAGTGGGCCCTCTTAAATTTCTTTATCCGGGAGCATATAAAGGATGGCTACACGTTCATCCTGCCGCCGCACATGCTGGGTTATCAGTGTGGTTATGTGGCCGGACAGTTTCCGAAGTATGTGGATGAGGATTACTGGATCGACGGCGGACCGGATGAGAAAGGTCACTTCCTTCTGCCGACAGCGGAGACGGTGCTGGTCAATCTGCACCGGGACGAGATCTTAAGCGAGGCGGAGCTGCCGAAGAAATATTTTGCTTACACACCCTGTTTCCGTCGCGAAGCCGGCAGCAGCCGGATCGAGGAGCGCGGCATGGTACGCGGTCATCAGTTTAACAAGGTTGAGATGGTACAGTACGCTCACCCGGATCACAGCGAAGAGGCATTCATGGAACTGCGCGGCAAAGCGGAGTCCCTCGTGCAGAAGCTGGGTCTTCACTACCAGGTAAGCCGCCTGGCTGCGGACGACTGCGCATTCTCCATGGGCAAAACCCATGACATCGAAGTCTGGATCCCGAGTATGGGGATCTACAAAGAAGTCAGCTCCGCGTCGAACGGCTATGATTATCAGGCGAGAAGAGGAAACATGCGTTTCCGCGACTCCGACGGCCGCATTCGTCTCGTGCACACACTCAACGCTTCCGGCCTTGCCACGAGCCGCGTCATTCCGGCCATTGTGGAGCAGTACCAGCAGGCGGACGGCAGCGTCGTAGTACCGGAAGTACTCCGCGCAGATATGGGCATGGACGTAATACGTCCGAGATAATCTTGCACAGTGAGTATTGCAGTGAGCAGACAAATCGAAACCTCGAGCCGGGTGGGGGAGTTTAATATAATCTTGCGCAGCGAGCATGTCAGTGAGCAAGCTGATTATATTAAGCTCCCCCACCCGGCGAGTATAAAAACGATTTTCCTCTTGACAACAAATCGAATTTCGACTATACTCTCGCGAGTCAGGCAAAACGACAACATTTCGCACAGCCGGGGAGATAGCGGTGCCCTGTACCTGCAATCCGCTCCAGCAGGGGTGATGTCTTGCCTCGGGCGGTACCCTGTAGGGCTGCCCGGTATAAGCGGCGTTGAAGTTCGGGTCTTGCGCAACAGGAATCCGTGAACCGTGTCAGGTCAGGAATGAAGCAGCACTAAGCGGAACCTCCTGTGTGACGCGAGGGTGCCTGGGCCGAGCTGGCTGTACCGGTAACGCTTATGGGGGCTGCACAAAGCAAGACGTGCGATTAAATTTATATTCATGGCCGCAAGACTGTTTCACAACAGTCGGCGCGGCGTGAGAAGAGATGGGGGACTCAGATGAAAATCCGGGTTCCTCTTCTTTTTTTCACTTACGGAAGTATCGATCGATATTTCTGCAGGTCAGGGGAAAGAACGTGAGCGCTGCAGTTTCCCGGGTAACATGTGAGCCTTTCGATTTGCGCAAGACCCGTCGCAAACAGGATTCTTTCGGCACGCCGATCTTGCAGAAATCTCATTTTTCTGCTTGTTTTCAGAGAATGGATAGTATATAATAACTTGGATTAGGCTTATGACATCAGGAAAAGAGGTTGACCATGGCCGCCTATACAGTTCTTTACCGGAAATTCCGTCCGACGGAGTTTTCGGAGGTAAAAGGTCAGGACGCGATCGTCAAGACACTGAAAAATCAAATAAAAACGGGCCGGATCGGCCACGCATATCTGCTCTGCGGCACCCGGGGCACAGGAAAAACCACGCTCGCGAAGATTTTTGCGAAGGCGGCAAACTGTGAACACCCGGTGGACGGCAACCCGTGCGGGGAGTGTGCCAGCTGCAGGGCAATTGCCGCGGGCACATCCATGGATGTGGTCGAAATCGACGGCGCATCGAACAACGGTGTGGATAACATCCGACAGCTTCGCGAGGACGTGAAATATCCGCCGGCAAATTCAAAATATCGCGTATATATTATCGATGAGGCCCATATGATCACGCAGCAGGCATTCAATGCGCTGCTGAAAACACTGGAAGAGCCGCCATCCTATATCATTTTTATTTTGGCAACCACGGATCCCAACCGGCTTCCGGTGACGATCCTGTCCCGCTGTCAGAGATATAACCTGAAGCGGATTCCGGCGGATATCGTGGCGGACAGACTGAGTGAGATTTTAACGGCGGAGGGGATTGACGCCGAGAATAAGGCTCTTCGCTATCTCGCGAAAACGGCGGACGGTTCTTTTCGGGATGCCTTAAGTCTGCTGGAAGAATGCATTTCCTATTACGCGGGTGAGAAGCTGACCTACGAGCGGGTGCTCGACGTGCTGGGCGCGGTGGATACGGTTGTGTACCGGGAACTGCTCTGCAACATTGTCGCAAAGGACACGGCAAAGTGCATGGAGCTTGTAGAGGAAATGGTTATGTCCGGGCGGGAACTCGGGCAGTTTGTGACGGAATTTATCTGGTATCTCCGCAACCTGCTCCTTTTAAAGACATCGAAGCACGGCGGAGACCTGATCGATGTCTCCGAGGAGCGGCAGGAAGGCATGCGGGAAGAAGCGGATATTGTGGAAGTCCCGGAGCTGATGCGCTTCATCCGAATTTTTTCGGATCTGGAAAATGAGATGAAATTTGCCGCTTCAAAGCGTGTGCTTCTGGAGATCGCCATGATCCGGCTGATGAAGCCGGAAATGGAGCGGGACTTAAGCGCGGCCTATGGAAGGATCGCGAATCTTGAGAGACGGCTGAAGGCGGTTGAAAACGGCAGTCCGGCGGGAAATCCGGGCAGCGGAACCATGAATCCGCCGGAAGGCGCCTATGGTACAGCCGGATACTCCGGGACGGACGGGGCTGTCGGCTTTTCGGGATATGACGGAGCCGCCGATTCTGCGGGATTCCCCGGGACAGGCAGTGCCGCCGGTTTTTCGGGTTATTCCGGCGGAAACGGAGCGGTCGGCTTTACCGGATACCCGGGGACGGACGGAGCATCCGGCTTTGGAGAGTATCCGGATGCGGGCCAAAACGCGTCCCCCGGTGCGGCAGCCGGCCGGAGTGAGGGGGCGGCTTCCGGCAGTGCCGCAGGCACGGACGGAGCCGCCGCGGGCGGCACCGGAAAAACACGCAGTCTCGACCCGGCGACACGCGAGAATCTGGAGCGTCTGCGGGAGATCTTTCAGGACAGAATCGTTTCAAAAACGGACGGTATGATGAAGGTAAAGCTCTGCGGCTGTACCCCGGTGCCCTCCGGGGAGGACCATCTGGTTCTCACTTTCCCCAAAAATCCTTTGCAGGATAGCAATATGGGATATGAATACATGGCCCGACCGGAAAAAATACAGGTGCTTGAAAACATCATCGCGGAGGAAACCGGGAAGAAGGTCTATGTGGAAGTAAAGCTGGTCGAGCAGGGCCGGGAGACGGAAGATGCGTTCGATGCCAGCTTAAAAAATATAAACTGGGATATTATTGAGGATGTGGAGGAGTGAAACACTCCGGCATCATAAAATGACAACAGGATTGCGTAAGCAGAAGTGAGTGCCTCGTATTTACTTCTGCGGCGTGGTGCAATCCGAGGTGTTATGTTTTGCCCAGTATCATAAAATAAATAATAACATGAAATATAAAGGAAAGCAGAAGCTTTCGGAAAGAGGATAATCATGGCAAAAAGAGGCGGATACCCGGGTGGAATGCAGCAGAATATGAACGGTCTGATGAAGCAGGCGCAGCGCATGCAGCAGAAGGTGGCGGAGGCACAGGCTGAGATTGAGGCGCTTGAGGTGAGCGCCGCTTCCGGCGGAGGTGCCGTCAAGGTGACTGTATCCGGGAAAAAGGAAATAGTAAAACTGGAACTTGCGGAAGAAGTCGTGGATCCGGAGGATATCGAAATGCTCCAGGATCTTGTGATTGCGGCAGTAAATGAAGCGCTCCGCCAGGTGGACGAAATCTCACAGGAGAAGATGAACCGCGCAACCGGCGGCATGGGAGGCATGGGTGGATTATTTTAGCGGGCATATGGACCGGCTGGCGAAGGAACTGGCCAGGCTGCCGGGCATCGGAGCCAAATCTGCGATGCGGCTGGCCTACCATATTATCGGCATGCCGGAAGAAGAGGTACAGGCACTCTCCGACAGCATACTGGAGGCAAAAAAGAATGTCAGATACTGTAAAGAATGCTTCATGCTGACGGATGATGAGATCTGCCCGATCTGCAAAGACCCCTCCAGAGATCATAAGACCATCATGGTTGTGGAGAACACGAGGGATCTTTCGGCCTACGAGAAAACGGAAAAATACAGGGGCGTTTACCATGTCCTGCACGGGGCCATTTCCCCCATGCTGGGCATCGGACCGGCGGATATTAAACTGAAAGAACTGATGACGCGCCTGCGCGGTGATGTGGACGAGGTGATCATAGCGACGAATTCCAGTCTGGAAGGTGAGACAACTGCCATGTACATCAGCAAGCTGGTGAAACCGACCGGAATTAAAGTGACGCGGATTGCCAGCGGCGTGCCGGTGGGCGGCGATCTGGAATACATTGATGAGGTGACGCTGCTCCGGGCGCTGGATGGGCGTGTGGAGCTGTAACGATAGCAGGAGGAATGGCTGTGGACAGGTATGAATTTAATTTGAAAAGCCAGCAGATGCGTAAGCTCGCGGCGGACGGCCGGTACGATGAGGCCGCGCTCATTGCGGACGAAATCGACTGGAGCAGGGTAAAGAATACCCGCCTTCTCATGCTGACAGCGGATATTTATGAGGCAACGGAACAGCCGGAGAAAGAATACGATATTCTTGATATCGCTTATGAGCGTTCGCCGATGGGAAAACAGCTGGCATATCGTCTGGCCCTGTTGGCATCTGAATTGAAGGACTACGAGGAAGCGGAAAATTATTACAAGGATTACGTGGATATGGCCCCGAGGGATTCCAGACGCTATCTTTTAAGATACCGTCTCTCTAAGGCCCGCGGAGAGGATCTGGATCTGCTGATCGGCCTTTTGGAGCGCTATCTGGATGATGACATGGAGGAGCGGTGGACTTATGAGCTGTGTGAGCTATACGCAAAGGCCGGTTATCAGCAAAAGTGTATCGATCTTTGCGATGAGCTGATCACCTGGTTTGGCGATGGAAAGTATGTGCTCGCCGCGCTGAAGCTGAAAAAGAAGTATGCGTCCCTCTCGGTTTCGCAGCAGCAAAAGTATGAAGCTCTGAAGCGGGAAGCCGGGGAGGAACCGGAAGACGAGGAAGAGGTAGGCGTGGAGATCGCCCGCACGAGAAATGAAATCATGCGCAATCGCACCCTGCCGGAAAAGATGCAGGCAGTGGCCGAAAAGCGGATGCAGGAAGATGCGGGCAGCAGCGATAAAAGAGATAAGCCGGAAAAAGACGCTGACGGGAACGCGAAAGCAAAGAAGGCAAAATCTCAGCCGTCAAAGAAGGCAAAATCCGGAGCGAAGGCAAAGGAAAGAGAGCGAAAGCCTGCACCGGCAGCGGAGGAGACGGCAGAAAAATCCGCAGTTACGGAAAGAGTAACTTCGCCGTCAGAGTCGGCACTGAAATCTGACGGAAAAGACCTTTCGGCAGGAATTGCTGCAGGAAAAGATGTTTCGGTGGGGACAGCTGCGGGGAAAAATATTTTGGCAGGAACAGATCCGGAAAAAGATATTTCAGTGGGAGCAGCTGCGGGGAAATATATTTCGACAAGGACAGCCCCGGAGAGAGAACTTTCGGAAGGAATCACGGCAGGAAAGAATATTCCGGATGGAACTTCTGCCGGAAAAGCAGACGGCGCGACGCGCAGATACGACGGAAGCGCAGTCAGAAGAGCGGAAGCCGCAACCGAAAGGCGGCAGGCGGATGAAAGTGCGGAAGCCGCATGGCGGAGAACCGACGAGAATGCGGCAGGAAGAGTGACAGCAGGAAAGAAGAGTCCGGAAGAAGAGGGCGTTGCCGGAAAAGCGCAAACCGGGACGCAGGCTTCTTACGGAAATTCTGCCGCTAACCGGAAGTCCGTGGAAGGCGCAGTCGTGTTCGATGTCCGTGATACGGCCAACATCCGGGAGAATGCAAAAGCAGAGAATATCTGGGAAGCACCGGAAGTGGGCCCTGGGGTTGATGCCGATGAGATTCATATTAAAACATATTCCGATCGGCCTTATGACACCATGAATATTCAGGCGGAGCTGGCAAAGAGCATGGAAGCCATTCTGAGAGCGGACGAGGCAAAAGCAGCACAGAAAGCCGCGAAGCGCACGGGAAGGCAGGGAAGCGGGCCGGCCGTGCGTACCTATGTCCCTCCGGCATCAGGCGCCGCGGAGGAGGATCCGTTCGGTTACGAGCAGGAAAGAAAAGAACCGGAAAAGCAGATTACCGGGCAGATGAGCATTGAGGAAATTTTAAAAGACCTGCAGACCAGAGGAATCCTGAAGGAAGACACGGTAGAAAACGCCCTTCGTGTGACCGGGCAGATGCCGCTCTGGAAGGTAAAGGAAGCCGAAGCAGCAGAGGATACGTCGGAGCACGACACCGATGCGGAAGGCGAGACTGCCGAAGAGAAGAGCGAAGCCGAAAAGAATGAGGCGGAAGAAGGAGTTACGGAAGAGAGCGTTGTAAAAGAGATGGAGGAAATTTCGCTCCGCGATTTTACAACGGGTGAGATAGACCTGGAAATCGTCCAGAATGAAGTGGATGAGCAACATAAGGCCACGAGCGAAAAACAGGAGGACGAGAACGTCCCGGAAGCCATGGAAGAAGCTGATCTTCCGGAAGAGGTGAAAGAAACTACCCTTGCGGAAGAAAGTGAGAGCGCAAATTTCCCGGAGGAAACGGAAGAGTCGGAATTAACAGGAGACCGTGGAGAAGCCAAACTTCCGAAGGAAGCGGGAGAAACTGATCCGGAGGAAGAAAGTGAACACGCAAATCTGCCAGAGGAAGAGAACGAGACCGCCCTTTCGGAAGACA
>JAJQBQ010000053.1:34153-226393 GCA_021203205.1 Lachnospiraceae bacterium
CATGGAAGAAGCTGATCTTCCGGAAGAAAGTGAAAACACAAATCTGTCGGAGGAAGCGGAAGAGTCGGAACTTACAGGAGACAGTGGAGAAGCTGAACTTCCGAAGGAAGTGGGAGAAGCTGATCCTGCGGCAGAAAGTGAGCCCGAATATCTGCCGGAGGAAGTGGAAGATACTGACTCTCAGGAGGAGATTGAAGAGTCGGGAAGTCAGGAGGAAAGCTCAGAATTCGATCTGGCAGAAGAAAGTGAAGAATCTGACTTCGAGCAGGAAAGAAAAGAAGCAGCTTCGGATGAGGCAGAAACTTCAGAAGCAGGTGAAATTGAATTCGTTGAGGGTGAGAACAGGAAAAGTGGCACGGAGGACTTTCTCTCCGGAGTAGAACTTGACCTTTCAAGGCTTGGGCAGGAAGGAAATCCATATACACAGATGCGCAATGAAGATGAAAAAAGAGAAACCGAAAAAATGGACGATGTGTTTTCTGTAATCAGGGAAATGGAGACAGATTTGAACGAAGAAGATCGCATTTACAACGCCTATACGGAGGAAGAGCCGAAAGAGAGAAGGAATCTGGATGAAGCTGACCGGAAGGAATTCGAGCAGTATTTAAAGATCACCGGGATGGAAACTCAGATTGCAAAGGCGATTAGCGATTATGTAACTGCGTACAACAATGACGGAACATCCAGAAACCCGAATATTCTGATTACCGGTGGGGCGAAAACAGGAAAATCTCAGCTTGCTGTGTCCCTGATCCGCGCGATCAACCGCCATCTCGGCAGAGAGGGAAGAAAGACAGCCCGCATTTCGGGCTTCAACCTGAACCGAAAGACACTGAGTGCATCCATGCCGAGACTGCTGGGAAATGATCTTCTGATCGAGCATGCCGGGGAAATTAACCGGAAAATTGTGGCGGAACTCATGGACATCCTGCCGAAATATACCGGCGGCATGATCGTTGTGATGGAGGATGAGAAATCGCGGCTGGATCATCTGTTTGAAGACTATCCGTTGCTGGCGGATTATTTTCCGAATCACCTGGATATCAAAGAATATGATATCAATGAGTGGGCCGCAGTGGCAAAATCTTATGCCCGGTCGCAGGGATATACGATTGATGAGCTGGGAACGCTGGCTCTCTATGCGGAGATTGACGCGCTGTACGGAATGCTCCAGGGGCTTGAGGTAGATGATATCAAAGACATCGTGGACGAAGCCATAGAGCATTCGGAACGGAAAATGGGAGCGGCGCTGGCCAGAATTTTCGGAAAAAAGAAAGACACGGGGCGAAAAGTGCTTCGGGAAACAGACTTTAACGCCTGAATAAGGCAGGATTTGAAAAAACGGGAAAAGGCAGCCACTCGAAATTTAGATATTTCCTGTGGCTGCCTTTTTACGCAGAAACATTCGATATTCATGTCACTCGAAAGAATCTGAAGAAATCCGATCACCATTTCACTCAAAAGAATCTGCAAAAATCCGATCACTGTGTCATTCGGAAGAATCTGCAGAATCATCTGATAACCGTGACATTTATAGTAGATACAATATCATCTGACATCTTCCGTATTCGAAGACTCTGCAATTTGATTAATAACCGCAGAGTCTGTGGTATCACTGACAACCGCAGTATCTGTGACATTGTCGGAATCCGCAGAATCTGTATTATCTGCGTCATCTTCGTTTTCCGAGTCTTCACTGTCTGTTTCATCATCCAGCCCCTCGCGTTTGCGGATGTTCTCGCCCAGGGAAGAGAAGGAAAACTTTTTCTTCTGTGTGGTCATGTACACAACTCTTGTTCCGCCGATCAGGTCATGAATGGCGTAATGCTTTGGCGTGACAAGCATGGAGATAATGGAGATTACGAAAACGCCCAGAGAATTCAGGACAATCTTTCCGAGAAGCTGTCGCAGAAGGATGCCAACAGTGGGGTTTCCGTTTCGCAGATACACGGTTTGTATGCCCATACAGTACTTCCCGATTGTGACACCGTCAAAAAGGACAGTGGCAACCGTATCGTAGAAAAGGTAAAATAAAATCACAAATACGGACAACATGCGGCAAAAGGTGGCGGTAAGCGTCACATTTCGCACTTCGGTAGCGGCATATTCGTTGACACCGGCGAGAGAATCGTTCATGGCCTGGTTCACTTCAAGCGGAATTTCGCGCAGTACATATGTGCCTTCGACCGGCGCAGCATAGAGAGCGGGGGCCAGAAGTGACTGGACAGGAGGTTCTTCCAATAACACCATCATCAACACAAAGACAGGCAGGAAAGCCACAACGGTGTCAATGAGAAACGCGATGACCCGCGTGTATAACGGGGCAGTTAACAGATTTCGATCTTCGTACATGAGGTACCTTCTTTCTATAAGGGAAACGGCCGATGCCGTTTGCAAATATAAAGAAGATTTTACCATATCTGCACGTTAAGTTCAACTTCAAATTACGTTGAAAACCCGGTTGAATATGGAATGGTTTTGTGATATTCTTATGTTGCATAGACATTATTTTTATCAGAAACGGAGAGTATGTCCTATGAAAATTCAAAAATCCGCCGAGGATTATCTGGAAACAATCCTCATGATCTACCAGAAAAAAGGTTCCGTGCGCTCCATAGACATCGCAAATGAACTTCAGTTCTCCAAGCCGAGCGTCAGCGTCGCCATGAAGAACCTGCGCGAGAACGGCTATATTGAGATGGCACGGGACGGGGAAATCTCCCTTCTGCCGCCGGGGCTTGCCATTGCCCAGAAAATCTATGAGAGGCATCAGGTCCTGACGGGGCTTTTGACCGGGCTGGGTGTGGACCCCGTCATAGCGGAACAGGATGCCTGTCAGATCGAGCATGTAATCAGTGTGGAGACATTCGCGGCATTAAAAAAACTGAAAGAGAGCCGGGATCAGCTCTGATATCCGGATATTATGACCTTTTTCCTTTATCATTCATCTCCCCGGCGCAATCAGTCCGGTTCGATAGGCTTCCAGCAGCTCCCGCAGACGGAGAATCTGATGTTTCAGGGTTACGCCGATGTCCACGTCCCGCACGTACATGCGCGCAGGGAAGGTGGCGATATTTTCCGATTCTGTCTCAATATCAAGGTTCTCCTCGATGGATTTTTCCATGCTGGAAAACGGCTGATGGATTAACAGGCGCAGGCCGTGGGAGTTGAAGATGAACGTGTATCCGGCGATGCCGGTCTCTTTCTGGTAGCGCTTGCAGAAACCGCCGTCGATGACGATCAGCTTCCCGTTTGCCTTCACCGGGCTTTCGCCCTTGCCGGCGTGAATCGGGGTGTGGCCGTTGATGATATGGCCCTCGTCCGGGTTCAGGCCGAATTCCGCCAGTATTTTCTGGCAGATTTCCTCGGAATCGTGCAGCAGGAAATAGGCGTTCCGCGGCTCCTCCCGCAGGGCGTCATTCTCCAGAAACATGCGGGCAAAGGTTTTTGTCCTGCGCCCGGAAAGCGGCGATTCGTAACCGCACCACAGATACCACATGTAGTCGAGCTGTTCGGTGGTGCGCTCGCCGAAATAGGCCAGGCGCGCCATGCGGTCGGCGTAGTCCATGAGGGCTTTCCCGGAGTAAACATTCTTCTTTCCGGGGAAAATACTGTTTACAGTGTCCTCCACGCCGGTTGCAGAACCGCCGTTTGAACTGTTCGCTCTTCCGGTCATAATAGCGTACGCACTGTTCCCCGGGAAATCTTCCCCGGCATGAAATTCCGAGAAACTTCCGTCCTCATTCATGGGAATACATCCGTGGAAGAGGAGATTGCCGTTATACTTTAAATACAGGCTGCCCTTTTCATAGAGGAAGCGAATGTGTGCGGCAAGTTTTTCGCTGGAGACAAAGTCTGCGCGAAGCTGTGCCATGATCTGCTTTTCCCCGTCGGAGAGCACCCAGGGACGGTCCGGCTGGATCGTCTGAAAATATTTGTACTTCAGATCATACCATTCCCCATCGATCTCAATTTCGCCGAGCCGGTAATCGATGCGGTCCAGATACAGGTTTTCATCCATCTCAAAACGCGGGTTCCGCAGGATAATCTGTTCTTCCAGTTTAAATAAAATGATCGAAATGGCGTAGTAAGCCGCATCAAGCGGGTCCTCAAAGTCCGGGTAGAGCTTTTCCGCTGCCACGGTGAGTGGCCGCAGCGTGATGCCGTAGCCGTTTTCCAGCACCTGCGTATTTTTATAGGAAAGACTGTTGCGCACGACCGTGGCAATGCAGGCCTCGCTGCCCGCGGCGGCGCCCATCCAGAGAATATCGTGGTTGCCCCACTCAATATCCACCGAGTGGTGCCCCATGAGGTAGTCGAGAATCGTGTCCGGCCTTGGCCCGCGGTCAAAGATATCGCCGACGATGTGCAGGTGATCCACGGAAAGCCGTTTGATGACGTCCGCGAACGCGTAGATCATGGCATCGCCGCTGTCCAGCTCGATGATAGTATCGATGATCTTCTCGTGGTAGAGCGACTGACTGGAGCTCTCGTCCGGCTGTGCGTGCAGCATTTCATCCATAATGTAGCGGTAGGCGTCCGGCATGGCCTTGCGGACCTTGGAGCGCGAGTACTTCGAAGCCACCACGCGGGTCACCTCGATCAGCTGGCGGATGGTGCGCCAGTACCAGTCCCGGTTTACCCTGTGTTCTTTGCGCAGGCGGGACAGTTTCTCTTCCGGGTAGTAGATCAGAGTGCACAGATCCTTCTGTTCTTCTTCCGAAAGCTTTCCGTCGAACACCATATGTACCTTCTCTCGGATAACACCGGAACAGTTGTTCAAAATGTGGTGAAACGCCTCGTATTCGCCGTGCAGGTCACTCATGAAATACTCGGTGGCCTTCGGCAGATTTAGAATGGCCGAAAGATTGATGATCTCGGCGCACACCTGCTGCTCGGTCGGAAACTTCTCGGCCAGCAGGTGCAAATATTCCAGTTTTGTAAAATCTTCCATGTGAAATCCCCCATTAAAAATATAAACTATTATAATAGAAGTTCTCTGATTTTCCAACCGGAAAAAATGAAAAATAAGCATGAATCTCCTGAAAAAAGACAACAGGGAAGCTTCTTTCCGGAGGTCTTTTGGAACCGTCTCGCGGCTTCGCATGAAATGGAAATACGACAACATCGAAACTTCTGTTGGTTTAAGGAACATCCGGTGTTTCGCGATTAAAAAAGTGTGAATCGGTAACTCTCAGGAGAGTCAGACACGAAAAATGGATATGAAAAATAAGAAAAACAAGCTTTACACCCGGAAATAGTTATTGTATACTTTATCCAAATCTGCTTTTGCAGAATTTCCTGGAGCATGGAATCAAATGTTTCATGCGAAGAAATCCGTGGCGTCATACGTTCGCCCCGGAAAATATCTGATGAAGGAGTAGAATATGATACAGGCAACAAATGTAAGCTTGCGTTTCGGAAAAAAAGCATTATTTGAGGATGTCAATATTAAGTTTACAAAGGGAAACTGCTACGGGCTCATCGGCGCGAACGGTGCCGGCAAGTCCACTTTTTTGCGCATTCTGACCGGTGAACTGGAGCCGACTTCCGGCGAGGTGTCTGTCACGCCGGGGGAGCGTCTGTCGTTCTTAAAGCAGGATCATTTCCAGTACGACACCTACACAGTGCTGGATACGGTCATTCTGGGAAACCCCAGACTGTACGAGATCATGAAGGAGAAGGATGCCCTCTACGCGAAGGAAGACTTCACCGAGGAGGACGGCATCCTGGCCAGCGAGCTGGAGGGAGAATTTGCCAACTTAAACGGCTGGGAGGCCGAGTCGGACGCGGAGACGCTCTTAAACGGTCTGGGTGTCAGCACCGAGCACCATTATGAGATGATGAGCGATCTGGACGGCAGCCTCAAGGTAAAGGTACTGCTGGCCCAGGCTCTGTTCGGCGACCCGGACGTGCTGCTTCTGGATGAGCCGACGAACCACCTGGATCTGGATGCCATCGGCTGGCTGGAGGAATTCCTGATCAATTTTGACAACACGGTGATCGTGGTGTCCCACGACCGCTATTTCTTAAACAAGGTGTGCACCCACACGGCGGATATCGACTACGCGAAGATTCAGCTCTACGCCGGCAACTACGATTTCTGGTATGAATCCAGCCAGCTGCTCATCAAGCAGCAGAAGGAGGCGAACCGCAAGAAAGAGGAGAAGATCAGGGAGCTGCAGGATTTCATACAGCGCTTTTCCGCCAACGCTTCCAAGAGCAAACAGGCGACTTCCAGAAAGCGCGCCCTGGAGAAAATCCAGTTGGATGACATCAAGCCCTCCAGCCGCCGTTACCCGTACATTGACTTCCGCCCCAACCGGGAGATCGGCAACGAGGTTCTCACGGTGCAGGGCCTGACAAAAACCATTAACGGTGAAAAAGTTCTCGATGATGTCTCTTTTATCGTCGGCCACGACGACAAGATCGCCTTCGTCGGCTCCAACGAGCTGGCGAAGACCACGCTGTTCGAGATCCTCGCCGGGGAGATGGAGCCGGATGCCGGCACCTTCAAGTGGGGAGTCACCACATCCATGGCCTACTTTCCGAAGGATAACACGAAGATTTTTAACAGCGACCTGACGATCGTGGACTGGCTCACCCAGTATTCCGAGATCAAGGACGCCACCTACGTGCGCGGTTTCCTGGGTCGGATGCTCTTTGCCGGCGATGACGGCGTGAAGCTCTTAAATGTTCTTTCCGGCGGCGAGCGGGTGCGCTGCCTGTTAAGCCGCATGATGATCAGCGGCGCCAACGTGCTGATTTTCGACGAGCCCACGAACCACCTGGATATGGAGTCCATCACGGCTCTGAACACCGGCATGACCAAATTCACAGGAGTGGAGCTCTTCTCCTGCCACGACCATCAGCTGGTACAGACCACCGCGAACCGTATTATGGAGATCGTAAACGGCAAGCTGATCGACAAGATCACCACTTACGATGACTATCTTGCGAACGATGAGATGGCGAGAAAACGCGCGGTTTATACGAATACGGAGCAGGATAATTGATGAGAAAATACGTAGATATGCACACGCACTCCACAGCCTCGGACGGGTCTTATACCCCGGCAGAGCTTGTGGATTACGCGGAACAGAAGCAGGCGTACGCCATCGTTTTGTCCGACCACGACACGGTGGCGGGCATCGCCCCGGCGAAGCGGAGGGCAAAGGACTGCGGGTACGGGGTGCGCGTCATCTCCGGCATCGAATTTTCCACGGCCTGGCATAAGGGCGATATCCATGTGCTGGGCATCGGCATCGATGAGACGGCCCCGGAGTTCTTAAGCGAACTCCACATCTTCCAGGAATCCCGCACACGCCGCAATGAAAAGATGATGGCGCGCATGGCAGAGTGCGGTTTCCCGGTTTCGGAGGAGGCGAAGGCCCGTTACTTTCAGGATTCCTCCGTCACCCGGGCGCATTTTGCCAGGTTCCTGATGGAGAGCGGCGCGGTGGCTTCGGTGAGCGAGGCTTTCGCGAAATATCTGAACCCGGGATGCCCCTGCTATGTGCCCCGGGAAAAGATCACGCCCTTCGACGCGCTGGAATTTATCCGGCTGGCCCATGGCCACGCGGTGCTGGCGCACCCCATGCTCTACCACCACCTGACGAGGGATGAGCTGGATGCGCTGGTGGGCGAGATGACGGCGCAGGGGATGGAGGGAATTGAAACTCTGTACTCCACCAACACGCCGGAGGAGGAAGCCTTTACGAAATCTCTTGCCGAAAAGTATCATCTGAAGATGACCGGCGGGTCGGACTTTCACGGGATCGTCAAGCCGGACATTGACCTGATGACGGGGCGCGGGAACTTAAAGGTAGAGAAGAGGTATCTGTTGGAACTGCTGAGGGAATCGGCGAGTAATCAGACAGATGACAGTGGGACGATCAGAAAGTCGGTCGAAAGGTCAGACGAAAAATGGGAACGCTCGGACTGTCAGGTGAATGGTCAGACGGGAGAAAAAATGTTCGGACTGTCGGGCAAATGAAGTGGCTAACGGCAGGGTATCTTTCGACATCTGGCTGAAAACCGGCTGACGGAGGACAGAGAAAATGAAAGAAACAGGCCGGGAATTAAAAAAAACTGCCCTGGCAGGAAAGAAACACTCGAAGGCGGGAAATCCGTACATGATTGGAGGCACACATGAATATAACGACACAGCAGGGAGCAACGCCTTATCCGACCGGAGCAAACGTATGCCCGGACGGTTCCGTCAATTTTTCCGTGGAGGCGCCGGGAGCGGACGAGGTCCTGCTGGTGCTGGAGCTCCTCTCGGAATGCGGATTTGAGAAGACAGAGATCAATATTTCCGGAGGCAGAGTCGGTAATGTGTTCTTTACCAGAATAAAGGGCGTACCGTTTGATAAAGTTTCCTACTATTATCTGGTGGACGGCACTCCGGTGACCGACCCCTGCGGCCGTGTGCTGTACGGGAAGGAAGTATGGGGGCAGAAGCCGGTATTCGTGAAGTGCGGTATTTTGAAGCCGAAGAGCTTTCGTGCATCGGATACGCGAAAGAGCGGGAAAGCGAATCGGAATCACATCCTCTTCGCGGAAGAAGTCCCGTCGGACTGCAAAGAAGAAGTTTGGAAGGAACAGGAGGAGGCAAATGTGGAGGGAAAAGCTCCGGCAATCCCTTTGAAAGACACCATCATCTACCGCCTGCATGTGCGCGGCTTTTCCATGAAAAACGGAAGGAAGAGCGCGGGCACCTTCCAGGGGCTGATCGAAAAGCTTCCGTATATCCGGGATCTGGGCGCGACGCTGATTGAATTAATGCCCGCGTACGACTTTGACGAGACGACCTACCGGCAGAAGAAAAAGAGCGCCCGCTACTACGGAACCCCGGAAATTTCCACCGGTATCAATTACTGGGGCTACACGACGGCGGACTATTTTGCGCCGAAGACTTCCTTCAGCGTGGAAAAAACCGGCCCGGGAGCCGTGAAGGAATTCACGAAGCTGGTGGAGACCGTCCATGCGCTGGGGATGGAGCTGGGGATGGAATTCCATTTTCCGGACGAAGTCCCCGCGGCCTTTGCGTGCGAGTGCCTGAAATACTGGGTGATGCAGTACGGCATCGACGCCGTGCATTTGAGCTGCCGGGATGAGATCGTGCGGAGCGCCCAGACGGAGCAGATCCTTGCGGATGTGAAGATTTTTGCAAATTCCTGGGTGGTGACGGGCAAGATGCATGCCTATACAGGAGCGTCGGCGTCGATGTACGCGAATCCGGATTATTCTGAAGCAACTGTGTCGCCATATGAAAGTCCCGGAAAAGGCGGAGCGGCTGTGATTGGAAAGGTTTCGTCGGAGGGATCGGATTTCCTGAAATCCGGAATCATCTCGTGTAACAGGTTGGAATCTGTACATGTTACGAACCTGAATTCGGTGACAGAAAATTCTGCAGTCGCTCGCAGGATGTGCGGAAGAAATGTGGGGGAAGATGCGACACAGAAAAGGAGCATCGGTAAACGCACCGCCACTTACCAGGACTCTTTCCTCGTGAATACCCGCCGCTTTCTGACAGGCGAGCAGGACACGGTGGGGGCCATGAAATACGAGATGCGAAAAAATCCCCGGGAAAACGGCGTGATCAATTATCTCTCAAACCACAACACCATGACTCTGGCGGACACGTTTTCCTACGAGCGCAAGCACAACGAGGCAAACGGCGAGCAGAATCGGGACGGCACAGACTACAATTTCAGCGCCAACGGCGGCGTGGAGGGCCCGACCACGAAAAAATCGGTGCTCGCCTTCCGCAAACGGCAGATCAAAAACGCGCTGGCGCTGCTGTTCCTGTCGGAGGGAACGCCCATGATCATGGCAGGCGACGAGTGGGGACACACCCAGGGCGGAAACAACAACCCCTATAATCAGGATAACGACATTACCTGGCTAAACTGGAGGCGAAATAAGTTTGAGAATGACATCCTCGCCTGCACGAAAGAACTGATCCGCATCCGGAAAGAAAACCCCATCTTCCACACGGGCGAGGAACTGCAGGGCTCTGACTACCGTGCATTGGGTTTTCCGGATCTTTCCTGGCATGGCGAAACCGCATGGCAGTACAGCGAAAACCCGGCGGATCGGTATTTTGCGGCCATGTATTACGGAAAGTATGCGGCGGAGGATAAGATCGCCGAAGCCAAGAAAAATATAACAGGAAAAAGTGCCACGGAGAAAAATTCTGCGGGAGAGGGCGCAGGGAATGCCCGAAGCAGCCGGCTTTACTATGTCGCCTGCAACATGTCCGGAGAAGAAAAAGACTTCGGTGTGCCGAATCTGGCGCGCGGAAAGCTGTGGGCGCCGCTCTTTTCTACGGACGAGCTTACCTCCTGTGACGGAAAGATCCTGACCCTCGCGGCACACAGCGTGGCGGTGTACGTCAGCGATGAGATATCATGAGTTGAGAGGAAAGGGATAAGATGATCGATCTAAAAACATGAATCGCAGAGTTGTTTTCGACCACGCAATAGAATGAGTTTGAGGTTATATGCCTTAAATTTAAAACCGGGGATGCTTCCAAACGAAACATCCCCGGTTTCTCGGTCACATAAGGTATAAAACATAATAGATCCCCACCAGCACCAGCATATGTACCGGGTAGAACAGGTAGAAGAAGTAACGCCCGCCGAAATTCTTTCCCTTCTCCCCGCGGTAGAGAAACAGCGGAAACAGCGCGCAGGCTCCGAAGGCCTGGCGCACGCCGCCCAGCAGGTTGCACACGATCTGGCAGAGGATCAGCTTGACCTTCTGCAGCGTAAATTCCCCGTATTCGTCAGTAAGGTCCCCGGCGGGCTCGGCCCGGCCGATGGGGAAGGCCCAGAAGAAATAAATGATCAGGATTCCGTAATTTTTATAATCTGTGGCCAGCGCGTAGGAAGCCATCATCCCCAGAAACACAGTCGGGATATGGAACCAGTAACTCTTTAGCTTCGAACAGATCCAGATGACGATCAGCCCGATCAGCAGCGTCCACAGGACATTCTGTTTCCCCGAAAAAATGCGGAGGATCTTCGCAGGTGTCTGGAAGACGAAAGAGATGTCGTTGCGGTATACCATGAGGTCAAAGGGAAGCTCCGAGAGCAGGGCAAACAGGAGAAGTCTCCCCATATAGCGGAACACATTCCGGGTGTGGGTGAGTCCCTCCACAAGAAAGAAGCAGTAGAGCGGGAAGGAGAGCCTTCCGATCACCCGCATGGGTTCGTAGAAAAAGCTCCCGTCGAAAAACAGGTAGCCGATATGGTCGACGAGCATGGTCGCGGCGGCTAACAGCTTTAGCTGGCCGGCGGTGATGGATTTATTCATATGTCCTCCTGTATTATGACAAGTGTCAAATTATTTCGTGAAAGTATATCTATAGAGATAACACGTATTTGGAATTTCTTCAAGATAAAATTTGCGGAAATTTGACATTTCTTCAAAATTGAAATTTTTAAAATTTCCCCTTGCAATTTGCTCTCACCTGTGCTATCCTGTCACGGAAAGTTAACAAGTTGATTATCAACAAGCAGAAAATTAACAGCAAAAAAGTCAACATCAAGAAAGTTAACTTAAAAACGGTGGACTGTGTCCTTTGCGAAGTAGGCATACAGTTTATCGCATAAAACAGAACCATCGTTTTAATTCTGTCAGGAAAGGAGGAAGTCTATGGGCGATGACAACAGTTTAGAAAGCCCGGAACTGGATGAAGGTTCAGAATTGGATGGAAGTCCGGAACCTGAAAAGCCAGGTGATTGCTGCCGAAGGAGCAGAAAGGATGAGGATCCTCTGGTTCGGGAGACGGTCCACCTGCTGCTGGACGCGGCGCGCGGTCATAAGAACCTGATGAACCGAAGCCTGGAAAAGACCGGCGTGTTCCAGAGCCAGCACCGCATTCTGATGTATCTGTCGGATCACACCTACGAGTCCCAGAAGAAGATCGCCGAGGACATGCACATTTCCACGGCTGCGGCGGCGGTCTCCATCAAGAAGCTGGAGGCCGGCGGCTACCTGACCAAGGAGATGGATCCGAACGACAACCGCATCAACACTATCCGCATCACCGAAAAGGGGCTGGATGTCGTGGAGGAAAGCTTAAGAATTTTCCCGCGGGTGGATCAGGAGACGCTGGAAGGCGTGAGTCCGGAAGAGATGCAGGTGATGCACGATGTGCTGGAAAAAGTTGTAGAAAATCTGCGAAAGCTTAACTCATAAAGTTGAGGATCGGAGATTTATGCAAAAGGGGAAGAATCATCGAAGGAACCGAAAAGATAAGATTTTGTCAGAAGAATAACTGACGGAAACAGAATGACAAATCACTTTCTGCATTCAGCTTACAGAAGCACGGCTGGTTAAATGCAAACAGTGAAACTTATTTCAAAAGGAGGCAACTATGAAACAGGAGGGATATTGGAAGTATATTAAGCCCTATCTGTCCGCGTTTATCATCGGCCCGATCCTGATGCTGGTGGAGGTGGTCGGTGAGGTGGTCATGCCGAAGCTGTTCGCGGTGATGAACAACACCGTAGTTTCGTACAACGCCAACAGACTTTCGGCGGCAGACGCCAACGCCACCATCGTAGGGAATGGTCTGCTGATGGCCGGCATGGCGGTGCTGATGTTTATCGGCGGTACCGGCGGGGCTTATTTTTCCGTGAGGGCGTCCAGCAAGTTTGCGTGTGACCTGCGCAAGGACGTGTTCAACCATATACAGAACTTCTCGTTCGAGAACATTGACAAATTCAGCACGGGTTCCCTGGTGACCCGCACAACCAACGACATCACACAGTTACAGAACTTCGTTTCCATGATCCTGCGTATGGCGCTGCGGGCGCCGGGCATGATGATCGGCGGCATTATCATGGCGCTGATGACGAACGCGAAGCTGGCACTCATCGTGCTGTGCATGGTCCCGATTTTGGCTATCGCCATCGCACTGATGCTGTGGTTCAGCTTCCCGCTGTTCCAGAAGATGCAGACGAAGCTGGATAACCTGAACACGAAGATCCAGGAAAACCTGACCAACGTGCGCGTGGTGAAGTCCTTCGTCCGCGAAGATTATGAGACAGATAAGTTCAAAGAGTCCAACAAGGACTTGAAGGACAGCACCATGGCCGCTATGAAGATCATGATCGCCACCATGCCGGTCATGACGCTGGCCATGAATGTCACCACACTGGCCATCGTCTGGTTCGGCGGAAAACGAGTGGTTTCCGGCGATATGACCGTCGGTGACCTGACCGCGTTCATTACTTATATCACACAGATCCTTTCCTCACTGATGATGCTCTCCATGATCATCATGAACGCGTCCAGAGCCATGGCTTCTTCGAAGCGTATCCGTGCGGTGCTGAACGAGGAAGTGACCCTCACCGATGAGAACGGCAGCGAGGATCTGAAGGTGGAACATGGCAGCGTAGAGTTTAAGGATGTCTGCTTCCGCTATTATAAGAACACGGATGCCTGGGTGCTGGATCACATCAGCTTCAGCGCGAAGCCCGGCGAAACGGTGGGCATCATCGGTTCCACCGGCTGCGGCAAGACCACGCTGGTGTCCATGATCCCGCGCCTGTACGACCCGGACGAGGGCGAGATCCTCGTGGACGGGAAGAACGTGAAGGATTACAAGTTCACCAACCTGCGGGACGGCGTGGGCATGGTGCTGCAGAAGAACGTGCTGTTCTCCGGCTCCATCGAGGAAAACCTGCGCTGGGGCAATGAGGATGCCACGGATGAGGAGATCCGCCAGGTGGCAAAGGTGGCCCAGGCCGACAAGTTCATCGATTCCTTCGATGACGGCTACGGGATGGAGCTTGGCCAGGGCGGCGTGAATGTGTCCGGCGGACAGAAGCAGAGGCTCTGCATCGCCAGGGCGCTGTTAAAGAACCCGAAGATTATTATCCTGGACGACTCCACCAGTGCGGTAGATACCGCCACCGAGGCGAATATCCGCTATTATTTTGCGAATGACCTGAAAGACACGACCAAGCTCATCATCGCGCAGCGCATCGGCTCCGTCATGGAGGCGGACAAGATCATCGTGCTGGATGAGGGCAGGATCGTAGGCGAAGGGAAGCACGAAGAGCTTCTTAAGACCTGTGTGGCGTACCGCGAGATTTACGCCTCCCAGATGGAAAACAGAAAGGAGGCATAAGGTACCATGGCAAAGAGATTAAGTGAAGAAGAATTATTAAAGAAATACGAAAATGTCGGTTCCGTGCAGTCCTCCGGCGGCGGCCCCGGCGGGCCAGGGCCCGGTGGACCCGGCGGCGGCCCGGGAAGAGGGCCGAAGGGCGAGGACGACATGAAAAAGCCTTCCCAGACGGGAGATACCATCAAACGTCTGGCCCATTATATCGCGGGAAATAAGAAGTGGCTGGCGCTGGTTGCTGTCTGCCTGCTGGGTTACTCAGGCGCGACGCTGGCGGCAAGCTATCTGCTGCGCCCGATCTTAAATACTCTGGTGGACAGCAGTATGACCATGTGGAGCCGTCTCACCTACCTGGGTGAGATGATCGGGGTGATGGCTGCCGTCTATGCTGTCGCGGTAGTTTGCAACTATCTGCAGTCCCGCATTATGTTAAGCATCTCCCAGAGCGCGCTGCAGAAGCTCCGCAACGACCTGTTTGAAAAACTGGAACACCTGCCGGTGCGCTACTATGACCAGAATTCCAACGGCGACCTGATGAGCCGCTTCACCAACGACGTGGACACCATCGGCGAGCTGTTAAACTCCACGCTGGTGCAGCTGGTTTCCGGTGTCATTTCCATCGTCGGAACACTCTGCATCATGCTGTACACCAACTGGATCCTTACGATCATTACCATTATCTCCATCCCGATCATCGCAAAGCTGGGCGGGACTATCGCATCGAGGAGCCGCAAGTACTACACCCAGCAGCAGGCGGCGCTGGGCGCGGTGAACGGCTACGTGGAGGAGATGGTGACCGGCCAGAAGGTGGTCAAGGTGTTTGGCCACGAGGAGACAGCGAAGGATGAGTTCGGCACGTTAAGCGATGCGCTGCAGAAGCGGCAGATGAGCGCACAGTTCCTGTCCGCCTGCATGGGCCCGGTCATGGGCAACTTCAGCCAGCTGACCTACGCCATCACGGCCACGGTGGGCGCGGTGCTGTGTATCACCAGCGGATTTGATATCGGCGGTTTGACGATTTTCGTGAACTATTCCAGACAGTTTTCCCGCCCCATCAACGAGCTGTCCCAGCAGATGAACACCATCTTCTCGGCGCTGGCCGGCGCGGAGCGCGTGTTTACGGTGCTGGATGAGGAGCCGGAGCAGCTTAAGCCGATGGATGTAAACGCGGACGGCACGCCGATCCAGCCCCTTCCGGGGGAGATCCCGCCGGAGGATGCGCCGAAGCCTTACACCGGAGAGCCGATGCAGGGTTATGTGCGTCTGACGAACGTTACCTTCGGTTACAAGCCGGAGAAGACCATCTTAAAGGAAATCAACTGCTACGCAAAGCCGGGTCAGAAGATCGCATTTGTCGGATCCACCGGCGCCGGCAAGACGACGATCACCAACCTGATCAACCGCTTCTACGAGGTCAATCAGGGCTGCATCACCATCGACGGCATCGACGTGCGCAACTATCCGCTGGATGTGCTGCGCAAGAACATCGCCATGGTGCTGCAGGACACCCATCTGTTCACCGGCACGGTAATGGAGAACATCCGCTACGGCAGACCGGATGCCACCGACGAGGAAGTTATCGAGGCGGCGAAGCTGGCCAGCGCGGACAGCTTTATCCAGCGTCTGTCTGACGGCTACGACACCATGCTGGAGGGCGACGGTGCGAACCTGTCCCAGGGCCAGAGGCAGCTGCTTAACATCGCCCGGGCGGCGGTCACTACGGCGCCGATCCTCATTCTGGATGAGGCCACCAGTTCCGTCGATACCAGGACCGAACGCCATATCGAGATCGGCCTGGATAACCTGATGGCAAACCGCACCACCTTCGTCATCGCCCACCGTCTCTCCACGGTCCGCAACTCCCACGCCATCATGGTGCTGGAGCACGGCGAGATCATAGAGCGCGGTACCCACGACGAGCTGCTCGCCATGGGCGGCAGATATTATAACTTGTATACCGGTAAGGCGGAGCTGTCGTAAGATAGATTCGCTATATACGGACGCCCGGTGAGAGAAAGAATTTTTTCAGGGGCTTAAAAATGCCCCTGAAAAAGCTTCTTTCTCTCGCCGGGCGTCCTTTGTTTCGCGCGAATCGGAGGGGAGGTGTACTGAGGGCGCAGGTTTTCTCTGACTGGAGGATATGTTTTTTTGAAACTGAAAATGAAAATAATTCCCCGTAAATAATTTCACTGGAAAGGAAGTTATTTACGGGATTTTTGTTTAATGCTGACAGAATGATTGATAAATTAAAAGTCATACTTGTGCTCCGGGGATCATAGGATATCTAATAAATGCGGGAATGAGGATAACATGAGTTGCTATAGAAATCATTTGTTTTGGCGTCTCGTTGCCGTTATGTACCTTATCTCTATATGTTTGGCTGCTGTGTGTCTGACCGGCGGATGCGGCCTGACCGCCACAGAGGAGGAGACGGACGCGGTGACGGATAAAATCGACTTTACCGTACTGCGCCAGTCCGAGATCCCGGAAGAGCTGGCCGCGAACATCGAAACACGGAAGGAAGATCCGTTTAAAATTGCCTACACGGATCAGGGCTACACCTATATCGCCATTGGCTACGGCTCACAGCCGACGGGCGGCTACAGTATCATGGTGGAGGAGTGCTACATCACGGAGACCAATCTGTGCGTGAAGACAAAGTTTCTGGGCCCAGAGACGAACCGCGACCTGGTACAGACGATTACATATCCGTATATCGTCATCAAGGTGGAAGACCGGGGGCTGGAGGTGACCTATCTGGAGTAGGGATAGAGAGATAAAGGGGAAATAAAACTTAGGAGATGAAACGGAAAATGGGACGGAGAGGCTGAAAAAAGAGAAGTTGAAACGGAAAATGAGACGATAAGGCTGAAAAACAGAGGAGACGAAACCGGAAAGTTGTGAAACAGGGCATCTGATTTGACGAAAACAGTAGTTCTATAAGGCGGAACAGGGGGAGAATCTCATGGATTTGGAAAGAAAACGGATCTGCACCTGCGCGGAGCAGGCAAAGGCAGACACTCAGATCACACTGGAGGAAGACTTTATCGTGCCGGATGTGCTGGGCGATCTGGAAAAGATCATCGCGCACAGGGAACGTGCAGTGCTGGAAAGTGTAAAGAGCGGGCCGGATGCGGTAAGTGTGCGGGGAAGCCTGAACTTTATCGTGCTCTACGCGAGCCCGGAGGAGGGGAGCAATATCCACAGCATGGACGGAAAAATCCCGTTCGAGGAGACCATTCATATGGAAGGAACGAAAGACGGGGATGTCTGTGATGTGAGCTGGGAGATCGAGGATTTCACCATTCACGCCATTCATTCGCGCAAAATCTGCGCACGGGCCATCCTCTCACTGAAAGCATCAAAGGATTTGCATGAGGATCGGGAAGCAATCTCGGAGATCCGCTCCGAGCGGGGTATCCTCACGAAAAAGATGATCCTTGAACATGCGGAGCCGGTGGTGGTCAAACGGGATATCTACCGCATTCGGGAGGAAATCGAGCTGGAAAAGGGCCGTCCGGACATCTTAAAAATCCTCTGGAACCAGATGGAGCTGCGGGGCACAGACACGAAGCTTTCCGATGGCAGGCTGTCCCTGTCCGGCGAGCTGGTGGTGTTCGTGCTGTACCGTCCGGAGGAGGACACGGCACCGCTGCAGTGGTTCGAGAGTACGCTGCCGTTTTCCGGGCAGATCGAGGTGCCAGGGGCGGAGGAGGACCTGATTCCGGAAATCAGTCTGTCGCTCATGACCGCGGACGTGACGGCAAAGCCGGATTTCGACGGTGAACTGCGGGAGGTGGACGCGGATGCCGTGATTGACATCCGCATGAAGCTGTACCGGGAAAAGCACACGGAACTGGTGGCGGATGCTTACAGTCTGCGGAAACAGATTCTGCCGAAGACCGAGAACATTCGTTACGAGACGATTCCGGTGAAAAATGCCTCCAGGCAGAAGGTGCAGGGAAAGATCGGCATCCCCGCGGATGCCGGGAAAATTCTGCAGATTTGCCATGCCAGCGGCAGCGTCACGCTGGATGAAGCAGTACCTGTGGAGCGCGGCATCGAGGCGGAGGGAATCTTAAAGGTTTGGGTGCTCTACGCTTCCTCCGACGACCGCTATCCGCTGGCCATGGCGGAGGGCGTGATACCGTTTAAGCAGAAGATCGATGTGCCACAGATGAGGGAAAGACTGATACCTGAAATGTATGAAGCATCTGCAAAGTCAGACAGAAAAAGTGCAGAATGGCCAGAGGAGAAAGCACGAATAAGTACGACTGAAAACAGGGGAAAGAACAGCACGGCGGAAAGGAAATCAGAGGATTCCTTAAACAGTAATATGAAAAGCCATCTGGAGTTCGAAATCTCCCACAGCCTGGAGCAGCTCACCGCGCAGGCCGCCGGGGAGGGAGAGATACAGGTGAAAGCAGTCGTGCTCCTTGACACCCTCGTCACCCGGCAGGAGACGGCGGAAGTCATCATGGATGTGAAGGAAGAGCCGTTCGACATGGAAGCTTTGGAGAATATGCCTGCCATGACCGGTTATCAGGTGCGGGAGAATGAAACCCTGTGGGATATTGCGAAGCATTATCACACCACAGAGGAGAATATCATGGCGGTGAATGATCTGACTATGCCTGAAGTGAGTGAGGGAGATCGTATTCTGCTGGTGAAAGAGGCGGTGGTGGAAGAGTAAGGAATGATGCAGCCACTGAGATTGAAATGTGTCACTTGCAACACAGTAACTGTCGTAGTTAATAAATCAAAAAGCATCTTAAAATGTGAAAGGGAGATGCTTTTCGCACACGGGCGAGCAGAGAAATTTTCTCTGCTCGTTTTTTTGACGGAAGAGCGGTTTCGTGCGGATGAAAAGAGATTTTTTCTTTTCCAAAAGCGGTTGTCTTTTTTTATGCTTTCGCTTATACTAAAAGAAAACGAAAGAAATGTGAGAGGATCGTATGCAGCAAATTCGACTGAAAGCCTATGGAAAAGTAAATTTATGTCTCGACATCGTAGGAAAGCGTGACAACGGTTACCACGACCTGCGCATGGTCATGCAGACAGTGAATCTCTATGACAGTATTTACATGAAAAAAAGCGAAAATCCGGGGATCACCCTTACCAGCAACGTTTCATGGCTGCCCTGTGATGAGGGAAATCTCGCGTGGCGGGCGGCGAAGCTGCTGACGGATGAGTTCGCTGTCACCGAGGGCGTGGAGATCTCGCTGTACAAGTATCTTCCGGTGGCTGCCGGCATGGCCGGCGGCAGCGCAGACTGCGCCACGGTGCTGTTCGGCATGAACCGCCTGTTTGAACTGGGGTTAAGCCGTCAGGAACTTATGGTGCGCGGGCTCACCCTGGGGAGCGATGTCCCCTACTGTCTCATGCGCGGCACGGCGCTGGCGGAAGGCATCGGGGAGCAGCTGACAAGGCTTCCGGATGTTCCGAGTTGTCCGGTGCTGATTGCAAAGCCGCCTGTCTCAGTATCAACGAAGGAAGTCTACCAGAAGTTCCGTCTGCCGGAGGTGCGAGAGCATCCGGATGTGAACGGCATGGTTCGGGCCATCCGTGAAGGGAATCTTGACGGCATCTGCAGTCGCATGGGAAATGTGCTGGAAACCGTGACGGAACGGGATTATCCGGTCATCCGTGAATTAAAAGACCGCATGAAAGTCGCGGGCGCCGCAAATGCGCTCATGAGCGGCAGCGGGCCGACGGTATTCGGACTGTTTCCGGAAAATGCGAAGGCGGCAGAGCGGGCGAAGGAAGAAATTTTGGGCAGCGGCCTTGCGAGGCAGGTTTATGTGACGGAATTTTTTCCGATGAAAAGCACTGTGCAGGAAGTCGAATAAAGTGTACACAGATATTTTGCCGCTGCCAGTGCCGGAAGATGAGAATTTCGCAAAGTACGGTGCAATAACCACTTATGCAATTACGGGATGGATACATAGTCTATGGATAGAATAAGATATTTATAATTTGGAGAGATTTTGCGAGTGAAAGCTGATGAAAAAACAGACAGAATTTGTATTAATGGTTACTGTTCACGGGATTCCTCTTTGAGTAAATAATCCAGCGTCGAGCTTGCTCGTAAGAGGGATTATTTACTCAAAGAGGATGACTGTGCAACAGTCACCTCCCCCTCATGAGCAGCAGTTGCGCCATAATTTATATTAGTAAGATAGATTTAGACGCAACTGCTGCGAATGTAGTGGGGAGGCCGTGAATAGTAACTATTAATGAAAACCGGAACCGGAAAGAAAAAACATCCGGAAATGGATTTCGGAAAAAAATGACGAAGAATTGGACGTAAGAAATGACAGGAGGAACACGACTATGGATTTAAACTTCGAGACAGACACGAGTATGCCGCTGCGCGACGTAGTATTTCAGACCTTAAGACATAAGATCATCACCGGCGAGATGAAGCCGGGCGAGCGTTTGCTGGAGATTCAGCTCTCCGAACAGCTGGGCGTCAGCCGAACCCCCATTCGGGAGGCCATCCGCAAGCTGGAGCTTGAAGGGCTGGTAGTGATGGAACCCAGACGCGGCGCCCGCGTGGCCCCCATCACGGCGCAGGATCTGGTGGATGTACTTGAAGTGCGCCGCGTTCTGGAAAGCCTGGCGGCTGAGCTGGCCTGCCGTAAACATTCCGAGGAAGACCTTGAAAAAATGCGCACCATAATGGATGCGATGGCCCAGCCGGAAAACAAGTGTGAATCCTCCCAGTTTGCAAGCCTGGACGAGCGCTTCCATAATATCATCTATGCTTCCACGGGCAACAAGCGTCTCTATCAGATTATGAGTCCGCTGCGCGAGCAGCTCTACTGGTATCGGCTGGAATATGTAAAAAACGAGCCTGTACGGGACGATGTTCTGGCGGAACACGAGGAAATCTATGATGCCATTAAAAACCATGATGTCAAGGCGGCAAAGAAAGCCATGAAGCTGCATATCATCAATCAGGAACGGGCCATTTTAAAAATGATCGACAGCCGGGAGGAAAAGAAAGAGATTCCGGAGAAATAAATAAGAATAAATATGCGAAGAAAGAGCAACCTAAATAAAAAAGAGGATGCTCTTTTTTATTTTGTGATCCATAGAAATGAGGAAAGTAATGAACATATCCGTTTCAATGAACGAAAATGAAAAAATCCTGGATGCACAGTTCACTGACTGCGCAGACATCTTAAAGCGGGAGATGAACCTCGGTGAGCAAAGTTCGCGAAAAGCGGTGCTATACTATGTTGAAACCGCCGCCGACAACATGACACTGCAGGATTCTGTGATTGGACGCATGATCACGTGCCTTTGGGAAATGCCCTCGGAGGAGCAGACGGCGTACCTGCGGGAAAATGCACTCGGGGTCACGGACGCAAAACTACTGAAAACAACGGAAGAGGCAGCGGACGGTGTGCTGGCCGGAGATGTCATTCTGCTGATCGACGGGCTGGACTCTGCCGTCAAGATCAAGGCAGCCGGTTTCCCGGGCATGGGCGTGAACCAGGCCGTGAACGAAACCGTCATCCGCGGCTCGAATGAGGGATTCACGGAATCTGTCAAGAGCAGCACTGCACTGGTTCGAAAGCGCATCCGCAATACGGATCTGAAAGTGCAGGAAGTGACCGTCGGAAAAGAGACTAAGACCACGGTTGCGGTGCTGTATATGGAAAGCCTGGTACGGCCTCAGGTACTGGCGGATGTGAAGGAGAGATTATCGGAGCTGACTCCGGAGAAAAACAGGGAGGATTCTCCGGAGGACGAAGAAAATTCAGGGGAAAACAGGAAAGATCCTTCGGAGGACGAGAGAAATTCAAGGGAAAACAATGAAGAATCCCTGGAGGATGAAAGAAATTCAGAGGAAAACAGAGAAGAATCCCTGGAAAACGAGAAAAATTCGGAAGAAAATCGGAAAGAAGCAAATGACAGAGTAAGATTACAGAAGACTGGTGAACCAAGAAAAAATAACGAAAATTCCAGTGAAAGTAAAAAGAGGAAACAGGCTGCTGCCCGGGTCGGCGTTCTGGACTCCGGCATCATCGAACAGTTGACCGAGCAGTTTCCGCTCTCCCCGTTCCCGCAGTACCAGACCACGGAGCGCCCTGACCGGGCGGCCATCGCCCTGCTGCAGGGGAAAATTCTGATCCTCTCGGACAATTCTCCGGTCGGTCTGCTGCTCCCGGCGAACTTCGCATCCTTCTTTCACACCTCGGACGACTATTACAGCCGAACGGCGGTGGTAGCGCTGGAACGCATCCTGCGTTTTCTGGCGGCATTTCTCGCCGTCGGCCTGCCGGGACTTTACCTCTCTGTCATCACTTATCATCAGGAGATTCTGCCGACCGCGTTTTTATTTCGTCTGGCGGAGGCCCGCGCCGGTATCCCGGTGCCGGCCCTGGTGGAAGTGCTGATGATGGAGCTTGCCTTTGAATTGCTTCGAGAGGCGGGAGTGCGCGTGCCGGGCGCCATGGGCAACGCCATCGGCATCGTCGGCGGTCTCATCGTCGGTGACGGCGCTGTCTCGGCCGGTCTTGTGAGTCCCATCATCGTCATCGTCGTCGCCCTCACCGCGCTGGCGTCCTTCGCCATCCCAAACGAGGAAATGGCCTCCGCGTTCCGGGTGTTGAAATATGTGCTGATTGTGCTGGCCGCACTCTTTGGGCTTTACGGCTGGTTTCTGGGGCTGTTTCTGATTCTTGTACACCTGTCGAAACTCGGCAGCTACCATTTTCCGTACCTGTACCCCATAGTATCGGCAGAACTGAATGGGGATGCGGATCAGAAAGACCTCTGGATACGGTTCCCGCTGAGGTGGCTTGTAAGAAAATCGTTTTATTCACAGAAATCAGTACATCGCAGATGAGGGGAAAGAAAATAAAACAACACCTGTTTCAGGAGCCAAAACCGGTTACGGTCATGACTTTCAGCCCCCAATATACTTATATTTCAGTGGATGAAAGACTTTATGACGCCGGAATAGGGATAATGAATGGAATGCTCTGATTTATAGCTGAAGAATACAGGAAGCGGAGGGAGAACCGATGATATTAAGTAACAGCAAAATATCCGCCAGACAGCTGAACCGCCTGATCCTGACCGCCGGAACGGGCACACTCATGATGCTCCTTCCGGATGCAGCCGGAAGCGGAGAGGCGGGGATCGCCTCACTCTTTGTGGCATTCGGAGTTACGCTGGTGCACCTGAAAATCGTGTTCTGGCTGGTGGAGAAGAGTGGGGTTCAAACAAAGAGATACGATTCCGAACCTGAAAAAATCTCTGATACGGAAAAAGAAAGTGCATCGGACAATCAGAACAGGAAAAACAGGCGAAAAGACCTGGCAAAAAGAAAAGACAGAGAAAATATGTTTGAAAATGGAAGTATTTCTGTCCGCATAATTCTCAGCCTTGCCGCCATCATCGAATTTGTCAAATGCCTGGCTCTGTCCGCAGGCCTTCTGCTGGCGGCCGCAAACACAGTGCGGACGATTCTGCTTCCGGGAAAATCCTTCGCGCTGGTTGCCGCTGTCTGGCTTGCGGGAACAGTATATCTGGCCTGTGCCGGTACGGAAGCGAGGGGAAGGTTTGGGGAAGCGGTCTGGCTCATCGCCGTATTTCCGCTGGTTGTTTTGCTGCTCCTGTGCCTGGCACATATCGGAAAACACGGCAGTATCACGGAAGAAGCCCTGATTTCAGGCGAGATATTAAAAAATAATGCCGTTGGTATCCTGCTTCGCGGCATCCTGTACTCTGCGGTATTTGCGCCGGTGGAGCTGATTTACTGGTGCAGGGATAAGATCGCCTGGGATGTGACACCAAACCGTTTGTCAAAAAATTACGATACCGCTGCAGACAGTCAGCCCCGGAATTTATCTGAAACAGATGCCGCGAATCGTGAATCGGGGGAAAGAAAAAGAGAGGTTATCTATAGAAAAACCGAGCGCTCAATCATAACGGCGATCTGTATTGTATTCGTCTTTGCCATACTCTTTACCGCCGCAGCAGTGGGGATCCTCGGAATTTGGGGCATACAGGCAACGGAACACAGCGCCATGGCAATCGCCGCCGGGCTGGATGTGATGGGGGCGGTTGTGGCGCAAAAGCAGGGAATCGCGGTGCTGTTCTTCCTCACCGGGATGATTACCTCGTCCGGTGTGCTGCTCGGACAGATGGCGAACTTTGCGGAGAAAGCAGTGGGGATGCTTGCGGACAGGAAAAGACATGTCGTTTCCGGTGAAAATGTCGGCACTGGGAAAGGCGGAGGAAACGGGAAAAGAAATCATGTAATATCCCTGTGCCTGGCCTTTCTCATCTGGTGTTTGGCAGCCGGTTTCTATGGCCGGTTTCTGAATTCCACGGACGGGGAGCAGACAGCGGAAAATACCGGGACTGCGGGAATCGGAAACGCTGCGGAAAGTAATGACATTGCAGAAAACAGAAGCACTTCGGAAAATACGGAATTTGCCGGAAACAGTGAAAACACCGAAAGGAACGGAACCGCGACAGCTTCCCTAAACACGACCGCGCAGATTGAAGATCGGGCTTACTGTACGGCTATCGGTATAGACCTGGCGGAAGAGATTGAAGATATACAGACCTGCGATGTAACGGATGAGAATGCTGCGGGTCAGAATCAGAACACAGAGGGGGAAGGAGAAACAGAAAAGAGCAACATGACTGAAGATGACAGAGTGGAGGACATCGATTCTGAAGAGAGCGATTCAGAGGGTTCAAACCGTCTGGTATGGAATGCGGAAGGAAAATCGGCTTATATCTTTACCCTCGAAATTGCGCAGGGCAGCGATATGGAGGCCTCCCTCGTGACCTGTAAGGCGGACAGTCTCGCCGAAGCCGCTGCCATTTTCAACGCAAACTCCGACCGCGAGCTGGACGTTTCACACCTGCAGATTCTCCTGCTGGGAAACAGCCTTCTGGAAAACGGATGCTATAAAACCATCCTGCTGGAATTCGGCGATGCCGCGGAATACTATTTCGGCGGCACTCTTCTGGCGTTTACTTCCGAAACCGCGCTGGAATATATGGAAAATTATGCAGACAGTTATGACAGCGAAGGCACCGCAGTGGGCATCCACTTAAAAAAGCGTTTTGAGCAGGGACTGGAAAGTGAAAAAGCGGTGCTGGGGATCGTGTATTATCGGTGGCTCAATTATGCGGTGGAAGAGCCGTCGGAATGGATACCGACGTTAAGTTAACTTATTTTGGAGAAAAACCGGACATTCGGGCAGAAGAAACGGACATTGTAAAAGACAGTTTTTCGAGTGTTACGGCAGCACATATATACTCCCTGTTTATTTCTTTTGGATCTGAAAAGGTGTTTTCCAGAAGCGATGTCATGCAAACACTGGGAGAAAAGCGTTCAGCAGCTTCTGCACTAATCCGAAAAATGCTGGAGGCAGGCTTGACAGAGTCGGTAAGCGGACAGGGGAAAGGGAAATACAGATTTAAAGTGAGCAGTGCTGTATAATCATTTCATAGCTGAGGAATTTTTTCACACGAACGGTTGACAAATGCAGACAGAAAAAACTATAATAGCGCAGGTTTTGTTTTTAACGCATAAAACAAAATCTGCGCTAAAATTTTACAGGCCAATGCAGGGAAAGACGGCTTGCAAAAGGTTTTCATCCGCCAGAAGTCAGGGCTGTATCTTAAGGTGGTGTCCGAGAAGCGGGCATGAGGGCTTACAGTCGGGAATGAAAGAGCGCAGGTTCAAAAAAAGAAAGTTGTGTAACTTAAGGAGGTAGAAGCTATGGCGGTTCCATATAACCATAGAGAGATCGAGAAGAAGTGGCGCGCACACTGGGAGGAGCACCCGGTAAACGCCAACGACGGCAAGAAGCCGAAATATTATTGCCTGGACATGTTCCCGTACCCGTCGGGCAGCGGCCTGCATGTGGGGCACTGGCGCGGATACGTCATCAGCGACGTGTGGAGCCGTTACAAGCTGATGCAGGGAAATTATATCATTCACCCCATGGGCTGGGATGCCTTCGGTCTTCCTGCGGAGAACTACGCCATCAAGATGGGCACGCACCCGCGCAAGTCCACGGAGGAGAATGTGAACAATATCCGCCGTCAGATCAAGGAGATCTCCGCCATCTACGACTGGGATATGGAAGTAAATACCACGGATCCGGAGTATTACAAGTGGACCCAGTGGATTTTTGTGAAGATGTTCAAGGCAGGTCTGGCCTACGAGAAGGAGATGCCCATCAACTGGTGTCCTTCCTGCAAGACGGGTCTGGCCAACGAGGAGGTCGTGAACGGCTGCTGCGAGCGCTGCGGCTCCCCGGTGACGAAGAAGAATTTAAAGCAGTGGATGCTGCGCATCACGAAGTACGCAGACCGTCTGCTGGATGATCTGGATAAGCTGGACTGGCCGGAGAAGGTCAAGAAGATGCAGACCGAGTGGATCGGCCGTTCCTACGGTGCGGAGGTGGACTTCGCAGTGGACGGCAGAGACGATAAGATCACGGTTTACACCACCCGCCCGGATACGCTCTACGGCGCCACCTTCATGGTGCTCTCCCCGGAGCACGCGCTGGCGAAGAGTCTGGCGACGGATGAGACCAGAGAGGCAGTGGAGGCCTACATTTACCAGGCGTCCACCCGCTCGAACGTGGACCGCATGCAGGATAAGGAAAAGACCGGCGTGTTCACCGGATCCTATGCCGTTAATCCGATGAACGGCGCGAAGATCCCCATCTGGCTGTCCGATTACGTACTTGCGGACTACGGCACCGGCGCCATCATGTGTGTGCCGGCTCACGATTCCCGCGACTTTGAGTTTGCGAAGAAGTTTGACATTCCGATCATTCAGGTCATCGCGAAGGATGGCATGGAAATAGAGAATATGACCGAGGCTTACACCGAGGCATCCGGCACCATGATCAATTCCGGCGAGTGGAACGGCATGGAGTCCGCTTCCCTTAAGATGGAAGCGCCCCACATGATCGAGAAGATGGGCATCGGCAAGAAGACGGTGAATTACAAGCTGCGCGACTGGGTATTCTCCCGCCAGCGCTACTGGGGTGAGCCGATCCCCATCGTGCACTGCCCGAAGTGCGGCGCTGTCCCGGTTCCGGAGGAGGAGCTTCCGCTGCTTCTGCCGGAGGTGGAGTCCTACCAGCCCACCGGCACCGGCGAGTCGCCGTTGGCAGCCATCGACTGGTGGGTGAACACCACCTGCCCGTGCTGCGGCGGACCGGCGAAGCGGGAGACCAACACCATGCCCCAGTGGGCAGGTTCCTCCTGGTATTTCCTGCGCTATGTGGATAATAAGAACAAAGACGAGCTGGTTTCCAGGGAGAAAGCCGACAAGTACCTGCCGGTAGACATGTATATCGGCGGCGTGGAGCACGCGGTATTGCACCTGCTCTATGCGAGATTTTACACGAAGTTCCTCCACGACATCGGCGTGGTGGACTTTGACGAGCCTTTCACCAAGCTCTTCAATCAGGGCATGATCACCGGCAAAAACGGCATCAAGATGAGTAAGTCCAAGGGTAACGTGGTCTCCCCGGACGACCTGGTTCGGGATTACGGCTGCGATTCCCTGCGTCTTTACGAGCTCTTCGTGGGTCCGCCGGAACTGGATTCCGAGTGGGATGAGCGGGGCATCGACGGTGTATACCGTTTCCTCAGCCGCTTCTGGAACCTTGTCATGGACAATAAAGACAAGGATGTGAAGCCCACGAAGGAGATGGAGAAGGTGCGCCACAAGATGGTGTACGACATCACTCAGAGACTGGAATCTTTCAGCCTGAACACGGTCATTTCCGGCTTCATGGAGTACAACAACAAGCTCATCACCCTGGCGAAGGACGGCGGCGTGGATAAGGAAACTCTGGAGACGGCCGTGCGTCTGCTGGCACCCTTTGCGCCCCACATCTCGGAGGAGCTCTGGGAGCAGTTGGGCCACACGGAGAGCGTCTTCGACGCGAAGTTCGGCTGGCCGTCCGCGGATGAGGATAAGATGGTGGAGGACGAGGCAGAGATCGCCGTGCAGACCAACGGCAAGACCCGCGTCGTCATCAAGGTGGCTGCGGATGCGCCGAAGGATGAGGTGCTGGCAAAGGCGAAGGAAGCTCTGGGAAGCGCAAGACTTGCCGGAACCATCCGCAAGGAAATCTATGTGCCGGGTAAGATCGTGAATATCGTGGTAAAGTAGGAGAATGAATCTCGATTCATTTTAAATGGACGGAGACCATCCGTGGCAATCTGGAAATGGTCTTTAAGGATGGCTTCGTCCTGAAATAAAATTGAAAACGGGCATATAAAATGGATATTTTAGAAAAAGCCATGAAAAAGGTGGAGATCCACCGCGCGGATTCGGTGAAGGGCGCGCTGTATCTCCCGGAAGAGGTGACGGCGCACGGGGAAACGGTGCGCATCACTTGGGAGTCCGACCGGCCGGAGGTGGTAAATCCGGCCGCCTCCGGGGTGAACGGTGAAATCGCGCCGGGGTTTGTGACAAGACCTGATGAGGATGTGCGCGTGAAGCTCACGGCGACCTTTCATTATTGCCCGGCGGAACTTTCCCTGAAAAATAATTCCGAAAGTACAGAGAAAACTCCTGGCCATAAAGAAAGGGTCAGTGAAACTTCTGAGGGAACTTTTGGAAATAGGGCCGGTAAGATCACAGTGAAAGCCCCGGTGGATGAAAATAATGGCACCACTGAGGGAGTCTCGATCAATGAGAACTGTGACATTTTGACGAATGTGTCTGCGAAAGCAAACGAGAAAACAGCTCAGAAAACCTTCGAAGTCCTCGTAAAGAAAAAGCCGGAGGAAAAAGTATACGGCGGCTATGTCTACACCTATTTTCACGGCGCGAAAAAGAAGAAGGAAAAGGAAGTGCAGCAGGTGCATCTGGCCGCCAGCGATGACGGCCTGCACTGGCAGGAGTTAAATAAGGGCAAGCCGGTGCTGGTGTCGAACCTTGGCACGGGCGGTGCCAGGGACACGGTCATCTTCCGCTCCCATGAGGGGGATCGTTTCTATATTCTGGCCACGGATCTGGATGCCAACGGCGGCGACTGGGCGACTTACGGCAACGAGGGCAGCCCCTACATCATCATCTGGGAATCGGACGACCTGGTGAACTGGTCCGCGCCCCGCATGGTAAAGATCGGCTTCCCGGACAGCGCCTGCACCTGGGCGCCCAGGGCTTTCTATGAGGAAGCCACCGGGCAGTACGTGGTCTACTGGTCCAGCGAAAAGCTGCCGAGCGACTGGAAAGCGTTCATGGCAGAAATGCACCGGAAAGAGAAACTCTCTGATCCCGGAAAGAAGAAAAAGAAGCATAAGAAGAGAAAGCCATCGGAAGAGGAGCTTCGCATGTTCAGGGAGATGCGTCCGGGCAAGCAGATTTATTATGCAAAAACCCGCGACTTCATCCATTTCACGGAAGCCAGGCTCTACAAAGGGGTTCGCCCGAACAAGCCGCCCTACAATGACGACCTGCGGCTGAAACATTTCGACGGCCCGTGGCTCTCTTATATCGACACGACCGTCTACAAATACCATGACACGGTCTATCGCTTTACCAAGCGTGAGCAGGATATTACCATCTTCCTGGAGACGGCGAATGACTGGTTCGGCGAATTTACCACGAAGCGCCAGGTCATTGCCGGGGAGACCGGGGTCGAAGGACCGGATATCTTCAAGCTCAACGGCAGGGAGCAGTGGATCCTCATGATGGACGGTTACTGCCGCAAAAACAAGCGAGTCGGCTACTTCCCGCTCATCGCGGAGGGGGAGGAAGCCTTAAAGAGCGGAGATTTCCGAAGGCTTGCGCCGGACGAGTACGAGATGCCGCCGGGGGCGAAACACGGGGCCATCATTCCGGTCACGAAGGAAGAGCTGGAAGCGGTGCGGGGAAAGTGGAAATGACAGGAAAAATATTTTACAATGAGGTGTGATTCAAGAATTTCCCGGAAAAATGACTTCCCATCATAAAAAAAGTGTGTTATGATAGCTATTGGTTCAAATTATAGATGAAGAGGCTGACGTTTTAATTGGGTGATCGGGAAATTTTCAGTCAGACAGACGACTCTTCGTGGAAGAAAATGCTGCTGACCAGAGAGAAGATTTCCATGAAAATACGAAAAGCAACCGATGCCTGCGAAGAGCAACTATGGAGGTATAAATTTATGAGACGAATGGTATTATCCGTTCTGGTGGATAACACGAGCGGTGTCTTAAACCGCATTGCGAACCTGTTTACCAGGCGCGCGTATAACATAGACAGCCTGACGGTCGGCGTGACCGAGGATCCGGCCATCTCCCGCATGACCATCACGGTGTACGGTGACGATTCTATTCTGGAGCAGATCGTAAAGCAGATCAACAAGCTGGTGGATGTCCGTGAGATCGTGGAGCTTTCCCCGGCGGATTCCGTGATCCGTGAGCTGGCTCTGGTGAAGGTGAAGGTGAACCGGCAGGAGCGCCAGGAGATCCTGGCGATCACGGAGATCTTCCGCTGCAAGATCGTGGACATTGCGGCGGACTCTTTGATGATCGAGCTTGCCGGAAGCCCGACGAAGATCGACGCCTTCATCAGCACCCTGAAGGATTATCAGGTGGACGAGATCGTGCGCACCGGTGTCACCGGACTGTTGCGCGGTACGGCGGACAAGATCGTGTTGGATAACGCAGATCCGGCAGCTGAATAATTAAATTAATATGTTATTAACGCGACTATGTCTTAAAAGGAATACAGACCTGAAAGAGACGGCTGCGCTATAAGCGGTATCGGATGGAGACAGGATACGGAAATGTATCATTTTGTTGCTATATAAATAAACAGTAACATCATATTTTAAATCTATACTCGTGTTTCCACTATCCGGCCGCAATTATATAGGAGGTACCATATATCATGGAGAACAAGGAAAACAGAATTTTTTACCAGGAAGACTGTGATCTGTCCGCGATCGAGGGCAAGACGATCGCCATCATCGGCTACGGCAGCCAGGGTCACGCACATGCGCTGAACGCGAAGGAATCCGGATGCAACGTCATCATCGGTCTTTACGAGGGCAGCAAGTCCTGGGCGAAGGCAGAAGCGCAGGGCTTCGAAGTTTACACGGCGGCAGAGGCTGCGAAAAAGGCCGATATCATCATGATCCTGATCAACGATGAGAAGCAGGCAGCCATGTACAAGAAGGACATCGCACCGAACCTGGAGCCGGGCAACATGCTCATGTTCGCGCACGGTTTCGCTATCAATTTTGGTCAGATCATCCCGCCGGAATATGTTGACGTTACCATGATCGCACCGAAGGGACCGGGTCACACGGTTCGCAGCGAGTATCAGGCGGGTAAGGGTGTTCCGTGCCTGGTGGCAGTGGAGCAGGACTATACCGGCAAGGCGTTGGATAAGGCGCTGGCTTACGGCCTGGCCATCGGCGGGGCGAGAGCAGGCCTTCTGGAGACCACCTTCCGCACCGAGACCGAGACCGACCTGTTCGGCGAGCAGGCAGTGCTCTGCGGCGGCGTCTGCGCGTTGATGCAGGCGGGCTTCGAGACGCTGGTTGAGGCCGGCTATGACCCGAGAAACGCATATTTTGAGTGCATCCATGAGATGAAGCTCATCGTAGATCTGATCTATCAGTCCGGTTTTGCGGGCATGCGCTACTCCATCTCCAACACGGCAGAGTACGGCGACTATATCACCGGTTCGAAGATCATCACCGATGAGACCAAGAAGACCATGAAGAAGATCTTAAGCGACATTCAGGACGGTACCTTCGCTCACGAGTTCCTGCTCGACATGTCCGATGCCGGCGGCCAGGCTCACTTCCGCGCCATGCGCAAGAAAGCGGCCGAGCATCCGGCAGAGAAGGTCGGCGAAGAGATCCGCAAGCTCTACAGCTGGAACGGCGAGGATAAGCTGATCAATAACTAAGCTTTGATTCGGGATAGTTTAAGATGAATTTATGAAGTACGCTGTCTTCCTTTAATAATTCCGTGGAAGACAGTGTGTTATAAAGAAATATGTATGACACCAGGATTGCAGGAGTCGGAGTGGATGCTTCGCGTTACCGAAGAAAATACTTCGTATTTTCTTCGGCGGCAATCCATGGTGTCATGACTGTATGAGTATTTCAGAAAGGGTGAAACCATATGTTGAAAAGAAGCGTAAAACAGGCTCTGGAGCCCCTCGAATTCGAGATGCAGCTCAACCTGGAAAACAATTACAAGGATCTTGCCCACGACGCTTTTATCGCCTATGCGGCGGCGATCAAGGAGTTTCATGACGCGGGCGAGATCAAGGATAAGGATTTCGAAAAGCTGCAGGATCATTTGAGTGAGCTTGCGGTGATGTTCGAGACGTATCATCATTAAGACAGAAGCTGTCAGGTGTCGGGGTGACTGTTCGTGCAGGCAGGACTTTCGCAAAACGGAATGTCTCATAAGTTAAGCCAAACTGAATTCAGTTACTCTCATTCACCCGGCCGCTTGACAGACTTTTATGGTATAAGCATGAGTTAATGGACTCCGTGGATCATTGAAATGTGTTGTAAAATGATTGATAAGGAGATGATGACTATGTTAAACTGGTTAACAGCCAATTATGGAAGCATTATTGTGTTTCTGATTCTGTGTGTCATCGTGTTTTTCGTGATCCGAAGCATGGTTCTTGACCGGCGTTCCGGCAGACATTCCTGCGGCGGAAGCTGCGCGGGCTGCAGCGGTTGCAGCGGCATGACGGAAGAACAGCGGAAACGTTTCATGGAGCTTCAGAAGAAAAAGCGGAAAGCGGCAAAGGCTGCACAGAAAGAGGAGAGGCGTGCGGCTGCAAAGGGCGGTGCGTAAAAAACTCAAGAATAATAGCAAAAAAGGATGAGGAATCATATACCGGCAAGTATGGACTCCACATTCTTTTTTTGATAACTCTTTTATCAAAGAAAAATAAACAAAATACGGCTTGACTTTGCTGCCTGGATTATTTATAATCGTTGACAAGCCAATTCCATGATTATATGAGTCAGGTACTATGACAGGAAGGCAGGGGGACAGCTTTATGGGATTTTATTTAAACACGGAAGACGCTCTGGAACTTTATAAAGGCGAAACCGAAAAGCCGTATTTTGTAGATAAGACGCTGATGCTTGGCGAACTGATCACCATTCTGGAACAGGGACGAACCCATATTTCCCTCACCAGGCCCAGAAGATTTGGTAAATCTGTCGCGGCTGCCATGATCGGTTCTTTCTTTGGAAAGGGAGCTGACAGCGCGGGCATATTTTCAAAGCTTAAGATATCGACAGATAAAAGATATTCAAAACATTTAAATAATCATAATGTGATTTACATTAACTTCAGTAAAGGCCCGGACAAGTGTAAATCATATGATGAATATATAGACTATATCACAGATGGTCTGGTGCAGGATATCAGGGAAGCATATCCGGATGCTGTTCACCGGCGTGGTGACACGGTTGGCTCCATGCTGGCCAATGTTGCCAGAAAATACAGAGGGGAAAAGTTCCTGCTGGTTTTTGATGAGTGGGACTATATCTTTCACAGAAGCTATTTTACGGATGCGGACCGCGGCCGGTTTACCGCATTTTTGGGTGACCTGACGAAGGATCGCGGCTATGTTGAGATGACCTATATGACCGGCATCCTCCCGATCAAGAAATATTCCGGCAGCGACACCATGAATCACTTTGCGGAGCATAATATGGCAAACAGTGCCATATTTGGTGAGTATTTTGGCTTTACAAATGCGGAAGTGGACGAATTATATAAGCGGTACCTGGCAAACAACCCAGAGCCGGTACTTTCGCGGGAAGATTTAAGAAACTGGTATGACGGATATCATAATGAAAATGGGCAGAGTCTCTACAACCCCAATTCGGTTGTGTTCGCGCTTACACAGAACCAGATCGGAACGTTTTGGTCCAGGGCAGGAGAGTATGGAGAATTGAAGGATTATGTTGTAAATGATATCGATGGGGTCAGGGATGCCGTCATGTTGCTGGTGGCCGGGGAATCCGTGCAGGCGGATGTTTCGGAATATGCTACGACAGCTTCCGTTCTGGAGCGAAGAGATCAGATCCTTTCTGTCATGACGGTGTATGGATATCTGAATTATTATGAGGGGTGTGTGCGTATCCCTAATAAAGAGCTTGAGGTCGAGTTTAACAAAATCATTAAGGAAGAGCCGCAATACAATTATATGCGTGAACTGGAGAGAGAATCATCGCGGATTTTAAAGGCAACTTATGAGTGTGATTGTGACGTGATCGCGGAAGTCCTGGCGTTTGTTCATAACACGGAATCGCCATTAAAGTCTTATAATGATGAAGCAGAGTTGTCAGGAAGTGTGAAGCTTGCTTATCTTTCTGCGCGAAACAGATACAATATCTGCAGAGAAGATCAGGCAGGAATTGGTTATGTGGATTACATTTTCTATCCATATAATCGTTCGGATGATGGTATTATCCTGGAATTAAAAGTGGATGCTACCCCGGATGCGGCACTGAAACAGATCAGGGATAAGAATTACGCTCTGAAATTTCGCGGAAAAATGGGAGAACAGCCGAAAACGTTGGGAAGGATTCTGCTGGTTGGAATCGGATACTCTCGGAAAAATAAAGTTCATCGCTGTAAAATCGAGGTAATAGAGAAAGCGTGAATTATGAATTCAATGGCGTCGTGGACAGGTCTGTGTCGAAGCGATTGTTCTTTATGCAATAGTACTACACACTTTTTGCCAGAACTGTTGGAAAAGAAAAATTCAAATCCTGAAAAATTATAAAAGACATATGGCGCAGCGATATCAGAAATGATATCGCTGTTTTTTGGCAATTTTTACACAGATTCTGGCAGAACTTCAGGAAAAATTGTGAATTATTTTATTGAAAAAATGGTTGACTTTGCGCCGAAGTTAGCATATACTAATCCAAAGTTAGAGAAATCTAACTGGTGACATTCGATTGCATGGAAAAATGTAAATCGTGCATAATTGTGTGAAAGCGGATTATTTAAAAAGTCCGTTCTTTTTTGAGATATAGGTTAGATAATTCTAACTATTGTTCTCGGAAAGGGGGAAATATGCCATTAAATTACGCAGAAATCGGAGAAACAAAAACAATTCAGCGGGTCGGTGGAAATGAGAAGACAAAGAAGTTCTTAGAGGAACTTGGCTTCGTGGCCGGCGCTACGGTCTCAGTGGTGACTTCTATGGCGGGAAACATCATCGTGAACATGAAGGAATCAAGAGTTGCCATCAGCAAAGAGATGGCGGCCAGGATTTACGTATAGACTGTAAACGGGAGCAGGAGAGGCGTTCGATGCGCACGTCGTCTTTCCATTTAAGTTTATGGTTCATGCGAATTATAGAAAAAGCACTGCGCGTCTGCTTTGCGGGTATTAATATTTATTTAAGCAGGCAGTTGCGGGTACATAAGGAATGAAATGAAGGAGAATTTCAATGAAGACTTTGAATGAAATCCCTACCGGTTCTACCGTGACCGTGAAAAAGTTAAACGGTTCCGGCGCGGTGAAGCGCAGGATCATGGACATGGGCCTGACAAAGGGCACGTCGGTGTATGTCAGAAAAGTGGCTCCCCTTGGGGATCCGGTAGAATTGACCGTGCGCGGCTATGAGCTGTCTGTCCGCAAGGAAGACGCCGCCATGATCGAGGTTGAGTAAAAAGCGAAAGAGATGACTTCGAGCAACGATGGAGTATTTGTCTCAAACATTGAAGTGCGAAGGTGCATCTCGAGGAGGAGAAAAAGAAATGATTACGATTGCTTTAGCAGGCAACCCGAACAGCGGTAAGACGACCCTGTTCAACGCGCTGACCGGTTCCAATCAGTTTGTGGGAAACTGGCCCGGCGTTACCGTGGAGAAGAAGACAGGACACTACAAAGGGGACAAGGAAGTGGCCATTACGGATCTTCCGGGCATCTACTCCCTGTCCCCGTACACGCTTGAGGAAGTGGTGGCCAGAAATTACCTGATTAACGAGAAGCCGGACGGCATTATCGACATCGTGGACGGCACGAATCTGGAGCGCAACCTGTATTTGACAACGCAGCTTCTGGAGACCGGCATCCCGGTGGTAGTGGCTGTCAATATGATGGATCTGGTCCGCAAGAATGGAGACAAGATCGATATTAAAAAGCTCTCGAAAGAGCTTGGCTGCCCGGTGGTGGAGATTTCCGCGCTGAAAAATGAGGGCATCGGCGAGGCCGTGGAGGCCGCAAAGAAGGCTGTGGCGGCGAAGAGTGAGCAGAAGGTACATAAATTCTCAGCAGAGGTGGAGAAATATCTCACCGAGATCGAGGACCGCGTTGGAAATACGGTTCCTCAGAGCGCAGTCCGCTTTGTGACTATCAAGCTGTTCGAGAAGGACAGCCGCATTCATGAGAATTATCCGTCGCTGCCGGATGTGTCGGCGCTCTGCGCGGACGCGGAGAAGGAGCTGGACGATGACACCGAGAGCATCATCACCGGTGAGCGCTACGATTATATCGGCAGCATGATCGGCGACTGCTACAAGAAGGCGAAGAAGGGTGAGGCAACCATTTCGGATAAGATCGACCGCATCGTCACGAACCGTATTCTGGCACTGCCGATCTTCGCGCTGGTGATGTTTATCGTTTACTACGTTTCCGTGACCACGGTGGGCGGCATACTGACCGACTGGGCCAACGACGGCGTGTTCGGCGACGGCTGGTTCCTGCTCGGCATCGGGCGCGACGCTTACGATGAGGACGTGGAAGGCTACGATGATGCGCAGGCATCCATCGAAGCCTATGACGCGGTGGCGCAGGCAAACGAAATCCTGGCCGCCTCTATCGGTGCCACCATTGACATGGAAAATGAGGACGGTGAGACCGAGGCTGTGGAGGTGACGGAAGCGCTCCAGGCGGAGGCCACTGAAACTCTCGAGGAATATTTGAATGAAGACGGCACGGTCGTCTGGCAGAAATGGTCCGACGAGGAGGACGAGGAAACCGGTCTCTTCTATGAGTTGATTGAGGTGACGGCAGAGGATTACGCCGCAGCGCTTGAAGTCGAAGAGCCGGATCCGTCAGATTACGGCCCGTGGATCATCGGCATACCGGCACTGCTGGATCTTCTGATCGGCGAGGGCGCACCTCTTGACTGCACCGGAACCTTTGTTTACGGACTGATCATGGACGGTATCGTGGCCGGTGTGGGCGCGGTGCTGGGCTTCGTACCTCAGATGCTGGTTCTGTTTATCTTCCTGGCATTCCTGGAATCCTGCGGCTACATGGCGCGTATCGCCTTCATCATGGACCGCCTGTTCCGCCGCTTCGGCCTGTCGGGCAAGTCCTTTATCCCGATGCTGATCGGCTCCGGCTGCGGTATCCCGGGTATCATGGCATCCCGTACCATTGAAAATGAAAAAGACCGCCGCATGACCATCATGACGACCACCTTCATCCCCTGCGGCGCGAAGCTGCCGATCATCGCCCTGTTTGCGGGCGCAGTGTTTAACAACTCCGGCCTGATCGCGGTGAGTGCGTACTTTATCGGCATCGCAGCCATCGTGGTGACCGGCATTATCTTAAAGAAGACAAAGCTGTTCGCGGGCGACCCGGCACCGTTCGTCATGGAGCTGCCGGCTTATCACCTGCCGACAGTCGGCAATGTGCTCCGCAGCATGTGGGAACGCGGCTGGAGCTTTATCAAGAAGGCCGGCACGGTGATCCTGCTGTCCACCATCGTGATCTGGTTTACCTCGAATTACACCATCACTTTGAAGGCGGTGGATGAGTTCGCTGACACCTCCATCCTCGGCTGGATCGGCAACCACATCGCCTGGATCTTCAGCCCGTTAGGCTGGGGCGACGGCAAGGCAGCCATCGCGGCCGTGACCGGTCTGGTGGCGAAGGAAAACGTGGTGGGTACCTTCGGTATCCTCTACGGTGCGGACGTAGCCACCGAGGGCGGTTCCGAGATCTGGGCCAACGTGGGCGCGTACTTTACTGGCGTGACCGCCTACTCCTTCATGGTATTTAACCTCCTGTGTGCCCCCTGCTTCGCAGCCATGGGTGCCATCAAGAGGGAGATGAACAACGGCAAGTGGACGGCATTCGCCATCACTTACCAGTGCGTGTTTGCTTATCTGGTAGCGCTTTGCATCAACCAGTTCGGCAGACTGTTCGACGGGCGCGGTGTGCAGCCGGTGGGCCTTGTAGTGGCCATCATTGTTTTGGTCGGGTTTATTTACATGCTCTTCCGACCGAATAAGTATGCTGATGCAAATAACGGTATTACGGCGGAGCCGGAACACGCGTAGGAGCGCAGGAGTGGCTTTGGACTGTACAGGATAGCTCAGCTGTGAGTGTTTTAAAAAGTGACACATGAAAGAACGTTCGGTTATCAGCCGGACGTTCTTTTTTGGGTGTGCCGGGCGAAACAGTCACCTCCCTCATGAGTAGAGGTTGCGCCATAATTTATATTAGTAAGATAGTTTTAAACGCAACTGCTGCGAATGCAGCGGAGAGGTCGTGAATAGAGTAACTGCAATCGGGAGATTTTGCAAAATGCGCATAAAAACGAACAAAATTTTTTTGATTTTTGTGCGCATGGCTCATTGACTTTTTTGAAAAAATTTTTATAATAATGCCAATAAGACCGAGTAGCTTTTGCAGCGTAAGTCCGGGATCTGAAGAATCCGGAATGGCGCTGTTTTTTTTATGCAAAAGGGCAGCAGCGAAGTTTTTCGGCTTATGCGGAATACGGTTCAGCGCACGACCAGGGAATCTTTCGCCTGTCCGGGCACAGGTCGCGTAAGAAAAAGAAAGAGGTAATATTTTATGGCAGGAAACAAAGAACAACAGTTGGATTTAACAAAGGCCCCCATCGGGAAAACGATGTTAAATTATTCACTCCCGTGTATCATATCATTGCTGGTTGCGGCTTTGTATAATATCGTGGATCAGATTTTCATCGGATGGGGCGTAGGCGCGGAGGGTAACGGCGCTACGAACATCGTTTTCCCATTGACTGTTATGGCACTGGCAATCGCTACCATGATCGGAGACGGCGCATGCTCTTATGTGAGCTTTAGCCTGGGACGTAAGGACAGCGACAGTGCGCATCGCTCTGTCGGAAATGCGATTGTACTGGTTATTGCGTCCGGCATTCTTCTGATGTTGATTTATCTGATTTTCCAGGCACCGATTCTTAAACTGTTCGGTGCGACGGAAGAGGTATCGGAACTGACACGCAGTTACGCGGTGGATTATTTCCGCTGGATTGCAATCGGTATTCCTTTTTACATGTTCGGACAGGCCTTAAACCCCATCATTCGTTCTGACGGAAGTCCGAGAATTGCCATGGTCGCCACGCTGGCCGGTGCGATCGCAAATATGATTCTGGATCCGATCGCTATTTTTGGCCTTGGATGGGGCGTACAGGGCGCGGCGATTGCAACGGTAGCCGGACAGGTGATCACAGCCGTTATCTCGCTGGTTTACGTGCTTCACATGAAAGAGGTACATTTGTCTAAGGAGAGCTTCCCACTGAAGGGAAGACTGATTCGCCGATTTGTACCGCTTGGATTCACGAGCTTTTTAAGCCAGTTTTCTCTGGTGCTGTCCATGGCGGTTATGAACAATATGGTTACAAAGTATGGCGTTTATTCGGAATTCGCAGAAAACGGGACTTCGGATACGCCGCTTGCCGTACTGGGCATTGTTATGAAATTCTTTCAGATCATGATCTCCATCGTGGTCGGCATGGCGGCCGGCTGCATTCCGGTGGTAGGATTCAATTACGGCGCAGGCCGGTATGACCGTTGCCGCGGCTTTATGAAACGGCTGCTGATGTGCGAATTCCTGGTTGGCGTTGTGGCCCTGCTGATTTTCCAGCTGTTCCCGACGCAGCTGATCAGTCTGTTTGGAACCAGCTATTCGGAAGCATATTTTTCGTTTGCCCGCTATGCGTTCCGCATCTATCTGGTTCTGGTGCCGTTAGACTGTGTGTGCAAAGCCTGCTTTATTTTCCTGCAATCCCTCGGTAAAGCAGTCGAGTCCACACTGCTGTCGCTGCTTCGTGAAGTGGTATTTTCAATCCCGTTTGCCATCTTCCTGCCCTGGATTTTCGGGAAATTATTCGGCATGGAGAATGCAATTTTCGGATTGTTACTGTCTATGCCGGCTGCAGTTCTGGTTACTTTTATCATTGCTGTTATTATGATTGCTCATACATGGCGGCAGTTAAAGGATATGGAGCAAAAGACGGAAGGCAGTCTCAGCGCGTAAAATATGGGATTGAGAAGCAACGTCGAAGTTAAGCTGACGACGGCCTGCGCGTGTGTAGCTTTTGGTAATGAAGACAGAAAAAATGAGCGCGCAGAATACGCGAAATAACACAAAAAAGGTGATTCCCGGTTGGTTCTTTCTCCACTTTGGGTATTTCTGATTTTCACAGCAAACCTCTTTTATAGAAGTATTTTTCTCTGTGAAAAGATATCCCCATAAATGAGAAAGAACCACCCGGTTTGTGAGTCACCTTTTTTATTTGAAATTATACAACGATGCGAATCCAAAAGGCAATGGAAGCGGAGATGCAGAAGATCACGATTGAAGATGTTGTAAATGATACGAAGCAGTGTATTCAGGGGCAGGATTCTGTCTCCCGGTGATTTTAAGAGGGTTATTCATAACCCAGGTACTTCAGAAAAGCCCGACATCCCTGCACAACATCCACATAAGTGACATCAAAGTTGTCCGTATACCAGGGATCCGCGACATCGCTGTCAAAGCCTGCAAAGCTTAAAAGCTTGTAAATCTTGTGGGCGGGATCCCCTCCGGCAATACGGTTCATATAATAGATATTTTCCGAATCCATGCCGATCAGGTAATCATAGTAGCGATAGTCGCCGCGCGTCATCTGTATTGCCTTGTGCGGAACCAGCGGGATTCCCTCTTTTCGCAGTTTTTCCCTCGTTCCCCGGTGCGGCGGGTTCCCGATTTCCTCCCGGCTGGTCGCGGCAGATTCTATATAAAACCCGGATGAAATGCCGCGCTTCTCCACCATGTCAGTCAAAACGCTCTGAGCCATCGTGCTTCTGCATATATTCCCGTGGCATACGAACAGTACTCTTATCATTCTGGCAAAACCTCTTATATTCCTGCAATTTCTTTATGTTTCATATAAACAAATCTTTTCAATCGCCGCTATGATAACATACTTATGCTTTTTTTTCAATCCTGTCAGTAATTTTTAAGAATTTACCGAAGAAAAGCCTTAAGCGATGCCAGCTGCGGACTGTTGCGAATCAGCTCCGCTGTCATGCGGCTGTAAATCCGCGCGCCTGTCAGGCTGAGATGCGTATTGTCTGTCACACCGTCTGCGTATGCGCCGACATATTCTCCGGGGGCCGTGTGAAGATAGAGCTTTTTGCTTGCATCGGGACCGATCCGATTCAGGTAATCAACACTTTTCTTTCCGAGGTCCAGGAGTGGCAGTCCGTTCTCATTTGCGAAGCGTATCATCTCATCCCGGTATTCCGGGAAGCTTATGTGAAACGCTTCCCTGTCTGCCGGGGCGTGATCCGCGGATGCAACAGAGATTGCACAGCTTTTGGATGAGGCATCCTTCCGGTTCTGAACAGAGCCCTCTGCTGTCCCGGATTTGATCTGACAGGCAGAAGGAAAATCAACACAATTTCTCCGCGCAACCGGCGTGACAAACACGCACAGGGCACCGGCTTTGCTGCAGGTATCGGCATAAATTTGAAGATAATCCGCGAAATGCTCCGCAGGGACGTAGCGAGCCGGTCGGGAAGGAGTGGCATCGTTATGCCCGAACTGAATGAATACAAAGTCACCCGGCTTCATGAGGGCGGCCGCCTCCGCCAGTTTGCCTTCCTCGATAAAAGAGCGCGAGCTTCTGCCGCCGATGGCCCGGTTTTCTATGGTGAGGCCCGGCAGATGATATGCACGCCCCTGCGGATAGGAACAGTTTTCCGCCGGCGTTTCGTGTTCCTGTTCACTTCCTTTAAAATTCTCAAAAAATACCTGCCCCCAGCCGGTCTGAGGGGCATAAAATGTTTCGTAGCTCTGTACGGTGGAATCGGAGAGCAGAAAAACAGTCGGATGATTTTTCATAGAGAAAACCTTTCATTAAAAAGATGAAACCCGGGGAGGATCGTTACCGATTTCACGAAGAAGAAAAAGTCCTTGCCTTGTGGTCAAAAATTGCATATAATGTAACACGCTTTTACCGAGAAAACAAGAAAGGAATATCAATAAAATGAATCCAAATCCAATTGTTACGATCACGATGGCAAACGGTGATGTCATGAAGGCGGAGCTCTATCCGCAGATTGCGCCGAATACGGTAAATAATTTTATCAGTCTCATCCGGAAGAAGTTCTATGACGGCGTGATTTTTCACCGTGTCATCAACGGCTTTATGCTGCAGGGCGGCGATCCGACCGGCACGGGTACCGGCGGGCCGGGCTATTCCATCCGCGGCGAGTTTTCACAGAATGGTTTTGCGAACAATCTGAAGCATACGCCGGGCGTGCTTTCCATGGCCCGCACGATGATGCCGAATTCCGCAGGCAGTCAGTTCTTTATCATGCACAAAACTTCTCCGCATCTGGACGGCGCCTACGCCGCCTTCGGGAAGATTACGGAGGGCATGGATGTAGTCAACCGCATCGCTGCGACCGGAACGGACTTTCGCGATCGCCCGCTCACGGAGCAGAAGATTGCCAGCATGACCGTGGAGACTTTCGGCGTGGAGTATCCGGAACCGGTGAAGGCGTAAGAAAAAACAGGCGCAACGGTTTCGGATAAACGGAACGATTCGAGCACGGGGCACGCGCAGCAGGGCGTACGTGCGAAGATCGGCGGCGATGGCGGGAGGCCACTTAACCTATGGAGAATTTACGCGTGGCCTCGGTGCCGGGGTCAAAAAGTATCACAAATCGTGCTTTATTGCTGGCAGCGCTCTCAGACCGGGAATACCTGCTGCGGGGCGCGCAGTTTTCGGATGATTCCCGCTACTTTCTGGACGCTCTGAAGGCGCTGGGTTTTTCCGTGCGGGAGGATGAGACGGCAAAGACCGTGTGCATCACCGGCATGAGCGGGCGTGTTCCGGAAAAGAACGCCGGGATTTACGTGGGGAGTGCCGGAACGGCGGCCCGTTTTCTCACAGCCATGCTGGCCTGCTCCGACGGAATTTATACGATTCGGGCTTCGGAGCAGATGGCAGCGCGGCCGATGAAACCACTGTTCGACGCACTTGCAACGCTTGGCGCGGAATTTACGTATCTGGGAGAGAACGGTCACCTGCCGGTAACCGTGCGGGGAATCTTCTGTGAATCTGTTGCCGGAGCCGACGGTGCAGGAGCGCGTTCTGATGGAGTGCCAGGCTGCGATGTTCCGTCTGTTTTTACCGGAGCCGGCCGTACAGGGGCATGTCCTGATGGAGTGCCAGGCTGTGATGTCCCGTCAACTTTTGCGGAAGCCGGCTGTGCCGGGGCATATTTCGAAGGAAGCGGAGGGAAAACACCTGAAGTATCCCTTGACATCCGAGAGAGCACCCAGTATCTGAGTGCTCTGCTGATGACTGCTTCCATGCTGCCGGACGGACTTGCGATACATATAACCAGCGAGAAAAAACGCGGTTCCTATATTGAGATTACGCGCCGCATGATGGAAGAATTCGGAATCCGGACGGAGTTTGACGGAGAAAGCTACCGGGTAAAAAATACTTCTTCGCAGATGACGGGAAAATTACATGCGATCGAAAACGACGAAGAACAAAGGGTTACTTATCAGATCGAGCCGGACGTTTCTGCCGCGTGCTATTTTTACGCTGCGGCGATGCTGACCGGCGGCAGCGTGCAGGTTCGCCACGTTCACCGGGACACCATGCAGGGAGACCGGAAGTTTCTGGGGCTGCTGGAACAGATGGGCGCCGCAGCAGAGGACTTGCCGGGCGGCATTTGCGTGACGGCTCCCGCTTCCGGAGAAAGCAGAGGTTCGAACGAGAAAACAGCTGCTTTTGACGGAAATACCACGGATTCGGATGAGGAAACAGCTGATTTTGGCGGAAAAACCGCAGATTCGGATGAGGAAACAGCCGCTTTCGATGGAAAAACTACGGATTCGGATGAGAAAACAGCCGCTTTCGATAGAAATACCACAGATTCGGCCGGAATTACCTTTCCGGGTCTTACGGTCAACATGAACGACTTCTCCGATCAGGCCATTACGCTGGCGGCGCTCGCGCCCTTTGCCTCCTCCCCGACAGAGATCTCCGGCATCGCGCACATCCGCCGACAGGAATCCGACCGCCTGCACGGGATTGCGGAAAACCTGTCACGGATGGGGATTCGAACCGAAGAATCGGAGGATTCCGTCAAAATCTGGCCGGGGGATCCCGGCCCCTGCGAGATCGAAACCTACGATGACCATCGTATGGCCATGGGGTTCGCCCTCGTGGGGTTGCGGGTTCCGGGCATGAAGATCAGGCACCCGGAGTGTTGTCAGAAGACGTTCAAAGAATATTTTGATGAGATGGAGAAAGTCTTTGGACTGAAGTTTGCGGACTGAGGTTTGCGAACATTGCTTTTGAACCGGGATCTGCAAATGGCAGCGTGACATCGGTAACCTGTATGTTTCACATTTTAAGAGAAGGAAGGAATGGACAATATAATGGAAGAAAACATTTCCGTCGGGTTGATCGGTCTCGGACTGATCGGCGGCTCACTCGCAAAAAACTTCCGGCGCGTCTTTCCACAGTGCCGTATTGTCGTGTATAACCGCAGCGAAGCTCCGAGACTTGCGGCCGCGGCGGACGGCACGGCAGATGTCGTAACGGACCGGGTAGATGAGACATTTGGCGAATGCGATTATATTTTTCTGTGCATGCCGGTCGAATATAATATTTCCTGCCTGAAGAATCTGAAACGTATCATGAAGCCAGGGTGCATCCTGTCGGACGTGGGAAGCGTCAAATCGGACATTCATGCGGCAATTGCGGCGGAGGGCATGCTGAACTGCTTTATCGGCGGGCACCCCATGGCCGGCTCAGAGAAGACAGGCTACGAGAATGCTTCGGCTTATCTGCTGGAAAATGCGTACTATGCAATCACTCCGACGGAGGCCACCACACAGGAGAATCTGGACAGGTTCGAAGCGATGATCCGCACCCTGGGAGCGGTTCCGATCATTCTTTCCTGTGAAGAACACGATTACAGTGTGGCTGCCATCAGCCATGTGCCGCACCTCATCGCGGCGGGGCTGGTGAATCTGGTAAAACAGAGCGACACGCCGAACGAGACAATGAAGGTGCTGGCGGCGGGCGGCTTCAAGGATATTACACGTATTGCATCCTCATCTCCGGTCATGTGGGAGCAGATTTGTCTGGAGAACCGCGAGAATATCACGAAAATTCTGGACGATTATATTGCCTACATGCAGAATGTCCGGGAAGAGGTGGCGGACAGCGACGGTGCCGCGGTGAATCGCCTGTTTGTGGAAAGCTCCGCCTACCGCGACAGTTTTTCCGAGAACAAGCCCGGCCTACTGCCGAAGAGCTACACGATCATCGTGGATATCATCGACGAGGCCGGAGCCATTTCCACCATTGCCACCATCCTCGCCAGCAATGCGATCAGTATCAAAAATATCGGCATTGTCCACAACCGGGAGTATGACGAAGGGGTGCTGCGCATCGAATTTTATGAGGAGAAGAGTCTGGAAAAGTCCGTGGCGCTGCTGGAAAAGTATAAATACACGGTGCACAGGTGACGGGGCATTCCTGCAAACGTACTTTCATATGAAACAGCAGGAAAAGTTAAATATCAGGTGAACGGGAACAGGAGATTCAGGCTGACAATACCGGAAACACAGGTACGTGACGTAAATGAAAAGAAACAAACTCCGGGCGCACGGGAACAAAGAAGTTCCCGGTGTGTTCGGAGTTTTTATGTAGATTACAAACAGGAATGATGCCGCGGTCTTCAGATTACAAACGAGAAGGATACTGTGGTCTTCTGGATCATGATCCGGAAAGAAAACTTCCGATCCTTGAAGTGAATGCTTCGCGTAAACTTTCGGGTGTCCTCCGGATCATATAAATGAATGAAATGTGAATTTTCACAGAAAAAAATGAATATTTTGTGAATTTGACGAATTTTATCACATTTTATCGAATTTTCCCGCTCTCTTTAGAAAACTTTTAGTTGACAAAACCGGTGCGTCCGGGTTTTAATAGATATTATGTTTAAAAGAGTGAAATTTCAGAAAGAAAGGAATGAAAGTTTATGGCAGATGAAAAAAATATGGCAGAAGAAAGAGAAGGAAAAGAAGTAACTGAGTCGCCGGAAAAAGTAAGTTCGCCGATTTCGAAGACAGAAGGGGGAGAAGTGACTGCAGACAGTGCCGCCGAAGCGGAGGCTGCCGCAAAGAAGGCTGCGGAGGATATGTATGAGGAGGTGGAAGACCGCTTCTTTCTGGAATACTTTGACGCAAACCGTGTACTCGCGTCCGCAGAACGGCTGGATTCTGTGTATCTCCGCTTTATTGAGACGGGTGAGAGGCATTCCGAATCCGAGCGGGGCGTGTACATATCAGAGCTGGCTGAGGCTACCGGATTTCCGATCAAGCGCATATCTTCCATGATGACAAGACTTCAGGACAAGGGTTACATCGTCTGGAAGACGAATACCGAAAAAGACCGAACCTATGTGGAACTGACCGGGAAAGCGAAGGAAGCGCTGGCAACGGACATGGATCGCAACTGGAAGCTTTACAAGACGATCCGCGAGAATGTTTCTCTGAATGACCTTACCGTCACGGCGAAAACTCTGCACAGAATATCGGAGCTGATTTCAGGGGATGACTAAGGCGTAGGAATAAGGAATGAAACATAGGCAGTAAGCGGAAATTGCGAAACTGAACGGCTACGTTAATTAAAAAGAGCAGTTGATCGGGTGTGTTAATAAAAAAAGCGCAGGCTGACCGGGTGCGTAAAACAGAAAAGCGCAGCGGAAGCGAAAGAAGAAAAGTGAGCGGCTAAAGTGGGCTGTACCGCATGGGTGAGACTCCCGTGTGGCGCAGTCCTTTTCCATGTCTGCTCACAGGTCGTGATCAGTTGTAACATTTTTTACATATTTCTGCTTGCTATTTTTCCACTTTGGCGCTATGATGTATCTGGTCGAAGTTGGTTTTCAAGGCTTTGACTTTTTACGGGAACCTGTCCTCTGCGCAGGCGGAGGATATTTTGTTACTATTTGTATTGTCATTCTGCAGCAGGCCGGGGCCGGAAAAGGCACATCTGCTTTCCGGAATGAAATACAGACAGGTACATGTTTCTTTAGAATATGGAGGACATACTACGATGGGCAAGACTCTTACCTTATCAGCGGGCGATCGCATCAAAGCGCTGCTCGATGATAACAGTTTTGTTGAGATTGGCGGCATGGTGACAGCCAGGAGCACGGATTTCAACCTTTCCCAGAAGAAAACGCCGGAGGATGGCGTTATTACCGGATACGGGGTTGTGAACGGTGCTCTTGTCTATGTTTACAGCCAGGACGCGTCCGTCTTAAACGGATCCATGGGCGAGATGCACGCGGAAAAGATCGGCAAGCTCTATGACATGGCCATGAAAGTGGGCGCTCCGGTAGTCGGCCTGGTCGACTGCTCCGGCTTCCGCCTTCAGGAGTCGACGGACGCGCTGGCCGCGTTCGGCAAATTATACCAGAAGCAGGCGCTGGCATCCGGCCTGATTCCGCAGATCACGGCAATCTTCGGCAACTGCGGCGGCGGCTTAAGCCTGATTCCGGGCATGACGGATTTCACCTTTATGGCGGAGGACGCGAAGCTGTTCGTGAACTCTCCGAACGCGATTCCGGGCAATTCCGAAGATAAATTAAATCAGACAACCCTTGAATACCAAAGCACGGTTGCCGGCAATGTGGATGTGGGAGGCTCAGAAGCAGAGGTGCTGGCGAAGATCCGCACGCTGCTGTCCTTCCTGCCTTCGAACTATGAGGAGGACGCTACCTCGGATATCACGGACGATATGAACCGCATGGTTCCGGAAGTCGCGGCATACGACGGTGACGCGGCGGCCATGCTTTCCGTGCTGGCGGACAATCGTCTTTTCTTTGAGACGAAACAGAATTTTGCGAAGAATATGGTAACAGGCTTCTTAAAGCTGAACGGGCAGACTGTCGGCGCCGTGGCAAACCGTGCACACGTGCTGGATGAGAACGGCGAGGTCGCCGAGACATTTCCGCTGGCGCTGACCACCGACGGCTGTGAGAAGGCTGCTTCTTTTGTGCGCTTCTGCGACGCCTTCGGACTTCCGGTGCTGACGCTGACCAACGCGGACGGCTTTGCCGCCTCCATCGAGGAGGAAAAGACATTGGCAAAGGCAGCCGCGAAGCTCTCCTACGCATTCGCTTCCGCGACCGTGCCGAAGGTGAATCTGGTGTACGGCATTGCCTTCGGCTCCGCCTACAATGTCATGAATTCGAAGCCGCTGGGCGCGGACATCGTGTTCGCCTGGGAGAACGCGAACATCGGCATCATGGATCCGGAACTTGCCGTAAAGATTATTTATAAGGATGAAATCGATCAGGCGGAGAATAAGAGTGCCCTGCTTGCGGAAAAGACCGCCGAGTATAAAGAGCTTCAGTCCGGCGTCCTCTCCGCGGCGAGAAGAGGCTACGTGGATACCGTCATTCTTCCGGAGTCCACCAGAAAGCAGCTGATCGAAGCCTTTGAAATGCTCTATTCCAAGAAGGAAGTCCGCCCGGAAAAGAAGCACGGCGCGGTTTAAGGGGTGAGTATATGAAGAAAGAACATACATTATTAGCCGAATCCTGTCGGCTGGCATGTGCCGTGAATGATGCGGCTCCGGAGGAGAGAACAGCAGAAGGCGGCTTCACCTGCGCATCTGCGCCGCGAATGAAAAGAATTTTTTCCGGGCTTATGCTGCTGATGTCCGTGTTCGCCCTTATTTGCCTGAGCGGCTGCACGGCCACTACGGCGGAGTACGATCAGGATTATGCGGACGAGGCGGTGACCAGCTATGTTGAGTGGATGCTTTCCATGGACGAGGAGACGCTGGAAGGAATGCTGGAATATCCCACGTCGGCACTCGACGAGGATGAGCTGATTCAGTACGAAGGCCTTCAGACTTACTACAACATTCTCGATGAGATCGGCGCGTATGCCGGTTCCTACGGAGATTATACCTATAAAAATTCTTCGGACGAAGTTATCGTGAATGTGACAGCGGAGGGGACGAAGCGCACCTTCACCATCGAACTGATTTTTGATGTGGATCAGGGCTACTTTTTCCTCACCAGCATTTCCTGCACGGCAGATTACTCGCTGGGCGAAAAGCTGGTAGCTGCTGCGCAGAATACGGTGATCGGTGTGGTGATCGTATTCATCGTCCTGATTCTGATTCTGATTATTTTAAGCCAGCTCCACCGCATTGACATGGCAATCGATGCGGTGACCGGCTGGTTTACAAAACGGAAAGCAGCAAAGGCGGCAAAACAGTCAGGACAGCAGACAGGCAATGCGCCTGCACCATCCGGGGTGACAGCTCCGGCAGGACAGCCTGCGGCAGCGACACCGGCGTCGGCGGAAGATTATATCGACGATACGGAACTTGTCGCGGTGATTGCGGCGGCGATTGCGGCCTCCGAGGGCACGGCTCCGGACGGCTTTGTGGTGCGGTCCATCCGCAGGAGCGACAAGTGGAAGAGAGGGAAATAAGAAGATATCTTTCTTACCGCTTAAGATGATTTTAAGGATTTTTGCTCCCGACATTCATCATGATTTTATAAAATCGGAGAATTCTCCGGAATCGGAACATAACGGAAATGCCCGGAGAAAGGAAATTCCGATATCAAACAGGAAAGGAATCACGACATGAAAAGCTATAAGATTACCGTAAACGGAACAGAATACGACGTTACCGTAGAAGAACTGGGCGAGACAGCATCCCAGGGTACCTACACGGCACCGGCAGCGCCGAAGGCAGCTCCGGCCCCGAAGGCGGCTCCCGCTGCAAAAGCAGCTCCGGCTGTGGCAGGTGCGGAGGGCAATGTGAAGGTTGTGGCGCCGATGCCCGGAAAGATTCTTTCCATCAAGGCGAGCGTGGGCGCGTCCGTCGCAAAGGGTGAAGTGCTTATGATTATCGAGGCCATGAAGATGGAAAACGAAATCGTAGCTCCGGAAGCCGGAACAGTGGCTTCGATTTCCTGCGCGGTTGGCGATTCGGTAGAGGCTGGCGCACCGCTGGCTAGTCTGAACGCTTAAACCGAAGCTTCGGAATGGAGGAACCTGAATGACAAAAATATTAGAGACTGCAGGATCATTTTTGCAGCAGACGGCATTTTTTAACCTGACCTGGGGAAATTATGTCATGATCGTTGTGGCGTGTGTGCTCCTTTACTTTGCGATTGTAAAGCAATATGAGCCTCTGTTGCTGCTTCCGATCGCGTTCGGCATGCTCCTGGTCAACATTTACCCGGATATCATCCTTTCGCCATCGGAATCTTCCGACGGCAAGGGCGGGCTTCTGTACTATTTCTTCCAGCTGGACGAATGGAGCATATTGCCGTCCCTGATCTTCATGGGGGTCGGCGCCATGACGGACTTTGGCCCGTTGATCGCGAACCCGAAGAGCTTCCTTCTGGGTGCGGCGGCGCAGTTCGGTATCTACGGCGCGTACTTCTTCGCTATTTTCCTGGGCTTCAATGACAAGGCTGCGGCTGCCATTTCCATCATTGGCGGCGCGGACGGGCCGACATCCATCTACCTTGCATCCAAGCTGGGGCAGACCAGTCTGCTGGGACCGATCGCCGTGGCGGCCTACTCGTACATGGCCCTGGTGCCCATCATACAGCCGCCCATCATGCGGGCGCTGACCACAAAGGAAGAGCGCAGCATTAAGATGGAGCAGCTTCGCCCGGTATCGAAGCGCGAGCGCATCCTGTTCCCGATCATTGTCACCATCGTGGTATGCCTGATTTTGCCGACCACGGCACCGCTTGTCGGTATGCTGATGCTTGGCAACCTGTTCCGCGAGAGCGGCGTGGTGAAACAGCTGGCGGAACACGCCTCGAATTCTCTGATGTACATCGTGGTTATCCTGCTGGGTACCAGCGTGGGTGCGACAGCCAGCGCGGCGAATTTCCTGACGGTGGACACCATCAAGATTGTTGTCCTCGGCCTGGTGGCCTTCGCCCTCGGCACGGCAACCGGCGTCATCTTCGGAAAGATCATGTGCAAGGCGACCCACGGAAAGGTGAATCCGCTGATCGGTGCGGCCGGCGTATCCGCGGTGCCTATGGCGGCCCGTGTAGCCCAAAAGGTGGGCGCGGAGGAGGATCCGACCAACTTCCTGCTGATGCACGCCATGGGACCGAATGTGGCAGGTGTCATCGGCACGGCTGTGGCGGCCGGTACGTTTATGGCTATTTTTGGTTGATAAATAAGAAATCATGTCCGTTTTGTTGATTTATGAAAAGATATCTCGTTCGGGGAATTATTGTAAGGAAACAAAGCTGTACAGGACGGACGTAACACATATGTCAGAAAGATATATGGCAGAAAAAATGAGGTATTATAGATGAATCAGGAGAAAAAACCGGTTGGCATTACAGAAACCGTGCTGCGTGACGCGCATCAGTCCCTGATCGCGACGCGCATGACGACAGAGCAGATGCTGCCCATCGTCGATAAGATGGACAAGATCGGCTACCATTCCGTGGAGTGCTGGGGCGGCGCGACTTTCGACGCGTGCCTGCGTTTCTTAAAAGAAGATCCCTGGGATCGCCTGCGCAAGCTTCGCGACGGCTTCAAGAACACGAAGCTGCAGATGCTTTTCCGCGGTCAGAACATTTTGGGCTACCGCCATTACGCGGACGATGTGGTGGAATATTTCGTACAGAAATCCATCGCCAACGGCATTGACATTATCCGCATCTTCGACTGCATGAACGATATCCGCAATCTTCAGTGCGCGGTGAACGCAGCGAAGAAGGAGGGAGGCCACGCGCAGGTGGCACTTTCCTACACCATCGGGGATGCTTATACGCTGGAGTACTGGACCGATCTGGCGAAAAAGGTGGAGGATATGGGCGCGGATTCCATCTGCGTGAAGGATATGGCGGGTCTGCTGCTGCCTTACAAGGCAACCGAGCTGATCACCGCTTTAAAGGACACGGTATCCATCCCGATCCAGCTGCACACGCATTATACATCCGGCGTTGCCTCCATGACCTACTTAAAGGCGGTGGAAGCGGGAGTGGATGTGATCGATACGGCCATGTCGCCTTTCGCGCTGGGCACCAGTCAGCCGGCTACCGAGGTGATGGTGGAAACATTCCGCGGCACACCCTATGATACCGGCTTAAGCACCCAGGCGCTTGCCGAGATTGCGGATTATTTCCGCCCGCTGAGGGAGGAAGCCATTGCCAGCGGCCTGTTAAATCCGAAGGTGCTGGGTGTCGACATCCAGACGCTGCTGTACCAGGTGCCGGGCGGAATGCTCTCGAACATGGTATCGCAGCTGAATGAGATGCACGCGTCGGATAAATATTATGACGTGTTAAAGGAAGTGCCAAACGTCCGCAAAGACTTGGGTGAGCCGCCGCTGGTGACACCGTCATCCCAGATTGTGGGCACCCAGGCCATGCTTAACGTGGTAACCGGAGAGCGTTACAAGAGCGTGACCAAAGAGACAAAGGCAGTCCTAAGCGGCGAGTACGGTCAGACCGCGAAGCCGTTCAATCCGGAAGTTCAGAAGAAGGTCATCGGCGACAAGGAGCCGATCACCTGCCGCCCGGCGGATCTCATTGAAAATGAGCTGGGCCGTATGGAAGCGGAGATCGCACCGTGGAAGCAGCAGGATGAGGATGTGCTCACCTACGCGCTGTTCCCACAGGTGGCAAAGGAATTCTTTAACTACCGCCAGGCGCAGCAGACCAGGGTGGATCCGAAGGTTGCAGACACGAAAAACGGGGCATATCCTGTATAAAAGCGTTACTATTCACGGAAGACCTGTGTGAGATCATAATTCCACGTCGAGCTTGCTCGTAAGGGGAATTATGGTCTCATACAGGCTGTGAACAGAAAATAATTAAAATCCGTCACGAAGCAGCCAGTACAGACTGCTTCGTGACAGGTTTGTTTATGGGTAAGAAATTTTGAAAAAGGTAATTGTTATCGGCGGCGGAGCCGCGGGCATGCTCGCGGCGATCGCGGCCGCACAAAATGGGCATGAGGTTCATCTGTTTGAAAAAAATGAAAAGCTGGGGAAAAAGCTTTTCATCACCGGGAAAGGGCGCTGCAACCTGACCAATGCTTCGGATTTTGAAACATTTTTTCGAAATATTGTCACAAACCCGAAGTTTCTTTACAGCGCCCTGTACGGTTTTACAAACGAACAGATTGTGGAGCTGATCGAGAAGAACGGGGTACCGACAAAAGTGGAGCGCGGAGGCCGTGTATTCCCGGCTTCGGACAAATCGTCGGATGTCATCCGCGCACTTACCAGGGAACTGGAGAGGCAGAAGGTATTTGTGCATCTGAACACGGAAGTCGCTGAGATTTTCACGGAAGAGGCAGACAGGATAATATCTGCAGAGAAGGTCGGTTACGGAAATAAAACGGTATCTGCGGGGAAAACTCTGTCGGCAGAAAAAGCAGGATCCGGACGCGCAGGGATCACGGAAAAGCCGGAAAAAGTGGCAGGTATACGCCTTAGAAATGGGGAAATCGTCCGGTCTGATGCCGTGATTGTGGCAACCGGCGGCGTCTCCTACAAATCTACCGGCTCCACGGGGGACGGGATCGCCTTCGCAAACCGGCTTGGAATCCGAACGACGCGCCTGCGCCCGGCGCTGGTTCCGCTGGTGAGTGACGATGATGTCTGCCCTCGCCTGATGGGACTTTCTCTGAAAAATGTTCGGATAAAGATTCGGGAGGAAGCATGCCCCGCGGGAACCGAAGGACAGATGCGCCAGGAAGTGATCGGAAATGAAAACGCCGGCATATCCTGCGCGACTGTGAAGGGAAAGACGGAAAAGAAGCGACCTTCTGTCGGAAAAAACACGGAGAAAAGGAATTCCTCCGGTGTACTGTATGAGGATTTCGGGGAGATGATTTTCACCCATTTCGGCGTCAGCGGCCCGGTGATCTTAAGCGCCGCCAGCAGGGTCGGCAAAGAGCTAGAGCAGCGGCCCCTGATTCTGGAAATCGACTTAAAGCCGGCGTTGGATGAGGCGATGCTGGATCACAGGCTCCTGCGTGAGATCAAGGCCTCGCCGAAGAAACAGGTGCGGCACATGCTGGAAGAGCTTCTCCCGAAAAAAATGATCCCTGTTATCGTCAGTCGGACGGGCATCCCGGAAGAGCAGCGCGCGGGCGAAATCACAAAAGAACAGCGCAGACAGCTTCTGGATTCGCTGAAAGCATTCCGCATCCGTATCCGGGGAACCCGCGGTTTTGATGAGGCCATCATCACACAGGGCGGGGTGGATGTGAAGGAAATTAACGCACATACCATGGAGGCCAGAAAGATACCGGGGCTTTATTTCGCCGGGGAGGTGCTGGATGTGGATGCGCTGACCGGCGGCTATAATCTGCAGATCGCCTGGTCCACCGGGTGGCTGGCCGGCACTGCAGTAAGCGCTGCGCGCTGACTGCTCGACTTCAGCAGAGCTGAAGTCGGGAACTAAATATGAAAGAGGAAACCTATGTACAGTATCGCAATTGACGGGCCGGCCGGTGCCGGGAAGAGCACCATCGCGAAGCTCGTCGCAAAGAAACTGCAGTTTATCTACGTGGACACCGGCGCACTCTACCGCGGCCTCGCCTACGCCTGTCTTTCGGAGGGGCTGGGAAAAGAGAACCGGGAGGAAGTGGTGGGTGTCTGCAAAAAAAGCCGCATTGAGATCGCATTTGACGCGGACGGCACCCAGATCGTGCTCTTAAACGGAGAAAACGTAAACCCGTTTATCCGCACGGAGCAGGTAAGTGCCATGACTTCCGGCATTTCGGTGTACCCGGAAGTGCGGGAGGTTCTGCTGGAACTGCAGCGCGGGATGGCCGCTTCCCATGATGTGGTGATGGACGGACGTGACATTGGCACCAATATTTTGCCGCACGCAAATGTAAAAATCTTTCTGACCGCATCGGTGGAGGAGCGGGCGAAACGCCGCTACCTTGAGCAGGCTGCGAAGAACCCGGCGGTCACGATGGAGGAAATCCGACAGGATATCATCGAGCGGGATTACCGGGACGAGCACCGGGAGACGGCTCCGCTTAAGAAAGCGGAGGACGCGGTGCTGGTGGACAGCTCTTTCCTGTCGATAGAAGAAGTCGCGGAGGCGATTCTTGAAGTTGCGGCAGGCAGGGGGATCCTGTGAGAATCAGGAGTACTGTGTAACAGTCACCTCCCCCAAGACGAGCTGAAATGAAATATAACGTTACGATGAAATTTATCGACGAAGTTTCTGCGAGTTTATGAGTTCCGCACAGCGGAACTCGGGAGGCGAGAATAGTAACTATTACTGTTGTGCTATCGACCTGTCGAAATGGAGATTTTTATGGAAGTCATAGTAGCAAAGACTGCGGGATTCTGCTTCGGTGTGAAGCGGGCAGTGGATCTGGTATATGAACAGGTCGCTGACGGCGTGTCGCCGGTGTACACCTACGGGCCGATCATCCACAATGAGGAGGTAGTCGCCGACCTGGAGCGCCAGGGCGTCCGAGTGCTGAATTCTCCGGAGGAGATTGATTCGCTTGAATGCGGCACGGTGGTGGTTCGTTCCCACGGTGCCCCGAAGGATATCTGCGACAGGATTCGCGCCCGCGGTCTGAACCTTGTGGATGCCACCTGTCCGTTTGTGAAAAAGATCCACCGCATAGCGGCGCAGGCGGGGACGGAGGGAAAGGCGCTCGTCATCATCGGCAACGCCATGCACCCGGAGGTGGAAGGCATCCGCGGCTGGGCGACCGGGGAAACCTGCGTCATCGGCACGGCGGAGGAAGCCGAAAATATGAAAATGGATCCCCAAAAGCCTGTCTGCGTGGTTTCACAGACGACATTTAATTACAAGAAATTTCAATATCTGGTTGAAATTCTTTGCAAAAAGGGTTATAGTATAGAAGTTGTAAATACGATTTGTAACGCCACCCACGAGAGACAGAAGGAAGCGCTGGAAATCTCTCGTCAGGTTGACAGGATGATTGTCATCGGCGGGAAGAGTAGTTCAAACACCCAAAAGCTGTTTGAAATCTGTAAAAAAGAATGTTTTGAAACTTTATATATACAGACACTCGCAGACTTAAGACAAAAGAGTGAATTTTTAAAGAGCGACTCTGGCGTCGGTAAAATCGGTATTACAGCGGGGGCGTCCACCCCAAACAGTATTATACAGGAGGTTCAATTGTATGTCGGAACAGAAAAATGAGTTTGAACAGATGCTTGACGAGTCCATCAGGCAGATCCATCAGGGTGAGATCGTGAAGGGTAAAGTCATCTCCGTGAAGGAAGATGAGGCGGTCTTAAACATCGGCTACAAGTCCGATGGCATTCTCCCGAAGAACGAGTATTCAAGCTCAGTCACAGACTTAACGGAAGTGCTTCACGAAGGCGACGAGCTCGAAGTTAAGGTTGTGAAGGTAAATGACGGTGACGGTCAGGTTTCCCTTACCTACCGCAGACTTGCGCAGGAGCGCATGAACCGTCGCATCGAGGAAGCTTTCGAGAAGCAGGAAGTTCTCACCGCACCGGTTACCCAGATCATGAACGGCGGTATCTGCGCTACCTTCGAGGGTGCAAAGGTATTCATCCCGGCAAGCCTTGTTTCGGATCGCTTTGAGAGAGATCTGAACAAGTATATGGGCAAGGAAGTTTCCTTCGTCATCATCGAGTGCAACCCGAAGAGAAGAAGAATCATCGGCGACTGCAAGCAGGTTATCATCAAAGAGAAAACCGAGAAGAAGGAAGCTCTCTTCGCACGCATCGCGGTTGGCGATGTTGTGGAAGGCACCGTGAAGAATGTGACCGACTTTGGCGCATTCGTAGACCTGGGCGGAGCAGACGGTCTGCTTCACATCTCCGAGATGTCCTGGGGCCGTGTCGACAACCCGCGGAAGGTTTTCCATTCGGGTGACCACGTAAAAGCATTCATCAAGGATATCAACGGCGAGAAGATTGCCCTGTCCTTAAAGTTCCCGGAGGAGAATCCGTGGACGAACGCCAGCGAGAAGTACGCGGCAGGCACCATCGTGACCGGTAAGGTTGCCCGCATGACCGACTTCGGCGCGTTTATCGAGCTCGCACCGGGCGTAGATGCTCTTCTTCATGTATCTCAGATTTCCAGAGAGCATGTTGCAAGACCGTCTGACGTATTAAGCGTAGGCGAGGAAGTGGAAGCGAAGATCGTGGACTTCAACGAAGCGGATCACAAGATCAGCCTCAGCATGAAGGATCTTCAGCCGTATGACGATGATGACGACTATGTAGATGCGTGATGATGTAAAATGATGTGTGACGAAACATTGTCATGGTGTATATGTGATACACACATCTGATCACAGAAATGCCCGCAGCGCAACAGGGATTCGCTGATGTGCTTCCGGCGGTTTTATGTAAGTCTTCAAAAAATCGAAAAGCAGGAGGGGATGAGGCAGCGTGACATCCCCTCCTTTTTCATGGAAAGGATATGCAAAGATGAGGGTAATTGCCGGCTCCGCGAAGCGGACACAGCTGATCACTCCCAAAGGCATGGAAACGCGGCCGACAACCGACCGCATCAAGGAGACCTTATTTAACATTTTAAGCCCCTGTCTGTGGGAGGCCAGGTTTCTGGATCTGTTTGCCGGCAGCGGCGGCATCGGAATCGAGGCTCTTTCGCGCGGCGCCGCGGAAGCGGTGTTTGTCGACCAGAACCGGGAATCTGTTTCCTGCATCCGGGAAAATCTCAGGCGAACACACCTGGAAGACCGGGCACAGGTGCTCGGCACGAGCGTGAACCGGGCCGTGTCCGGGCTTTCGGCGGAGGGACACAGCTTTGATCTGATTTTCATGGATCCGCCCTACCGGAAGGGGCTGGAGATTGCATCTTTAAAGCTGCTGCGGGATACCTGCCTTCTGCACGGTGACACGCTTCTGATTCTGGAGATGGCGCTGGACGACCCGCTTGGCGATGCGGATGTGGCGGGGTACAAAGTAGAGCGTGTCGCAGAATACAAGACAAACCGTCATGTTTTTCTGCGGCCTGTTGTCGGCGAAAGCTGACATCGGCTCATTCTGTTCCGTTCTGTCAACGGCGAAAGCTGACGTTGGCTCATTCTGTTCCGTTCTGTTGTCTGCGATAAACAAATTGCTCAAATGAATGTCTGCGAACTTTAATCTGGAGGTAATCATTTATATGAAAACTGCGATCTATCCCGGCTCCTTCGACCCGGTAACGCTGGGACATTTTGACATCATAAAACGCGCGTCCGGACTGTTCGACTGTCTGATTATCGGAGTTTTGAGGAATTCTTCAAAAAGCTACTTGTTTTCAGAGGAAGAACGTGTTAATATGTTGCGGAGTGTAACAGGCGACATGGCGAATGTACAGGTCTGCGCTTTTGACGGTCTTCTGGTGGATTTCTGTCAGGAAATGCATGCGGATGTCGTCATTCGCGGTCTGCGCAGCGCCGGGGATATGGAATATGAGCTCCCGATGGCAGCGGTCAACCGAAAACTCTCGGAAAAGGTCGAGACGATCTGGCTGTCGGCAAGCCCCGGGTATGCCGCCGTCAGTTCGAGCGCGGTTCGTGAGATTCTTTCTTACGGCAGAAGCGCGGAAGGGTTTGTACCGGAAAAGCTTGTGCCATTCGTGGATGGCAAAGGCGCAGGCAACGCAGCAGGAAAGGAGAAGCTAACTTTAATTAGCGGGTGAGATAAGATGGCAGTAAATAAGATTGAACAGTGTATTAATGAACTTGAAGAATATATCGAGAACTGCAAGTTTGTACCCATGTCCTCCTCCAGAATCATGGTGAACAAGGACGAGATTGATGAGCTCATCTCGAATTTGCGCGCCAATGTCCCGGAGGAGATCAAAAAGTACAAGAAGATCATCAACAATAAAGATACGATCATCAACAGCGCCAACGAAAAGGCGAACGACATGATCCGGGAGGCCACCGCTCACATTAACGAGCTGGTCAGCGAGCACGAGATCATGCAGCAGGCCTATGCCCGCGCCAGCGAGGTGGTTGAGAGCGCAAATCAGCAGGCGGGCGAGATTCTTGACCAGGCGACCGTCGAGGCGAACCAGATCAAGACCGCGGCCGTGACCTATACGGATGAGCGTCTGTCCGAGGTGCAGGGCGTTCTGACACTGGGCATGCAGCAGTTTGGCGACAAGTACGAGAACATGATGAATCATCTGCAGGAGGTTCTGCAGGTTGTTGTGAACAACCGGAACGAGCTGTATCCGCAGGAAGAGCCGGAAGTGGAAGAGCCGGCCCCGGATGTAAATATGACAGAACAGCCCGCGGAATAAAAACAGCAGATTTGCAGATATATTTGCAGAATACATAGTGCATAGGGCTGTGCATGCGTCCCAATACGCATAAAACAGCCCTTTCCTATTGTACTATTGCAGCAGATAAATCAGCAGATAAATTCCTGCGGCGATTCCTGTCTGGATCAGTTTTCCGATGATACAGGGTCTTATGGTCAGGCCGCTGCCGGATAAAAGCCCGGCCGTCTGTGCCATGATACAGAAGCCTCCGAAAATCACGCAGAGGGGCACGAAAAGGTTCACGAAGCCGGCGGACAGCCCGGAAGCAGCCAGGTACGCCGCACCGCCGCTCATCTCCAGAGAAGCGGTCAGGAGGCAGAAAAACGGATAAGTGTCTGAGGAAAAGTGTCCGGCGAGGGAAAGAATCAGCGCGGATCCTATGTGGAAAAGAATGACGTATCCGCCCAGGTACAAAAGCGTGGCAAAAGCGTCCCGCATGGAAGCGCGGATCTGTTCCATGACAGTGGGCTCGCCTGCGGGCTGCAGACTCTCAGCCGCCGGATGTGCGTTCGAAGTTAATGTTAAAGTCTCTTTCGTCGAGACTTTTTGTGCCGCAATTTCCGCAGCAAATGATTTTTTTCGCCTGGCGGCTTCCGAAAAAAGTGAGCTTTTTCGCGCCGAGATTTTCGCAGTAAATGTTTTTTTTCGTGCAGCGATGCCTTTAAAAAGTGAATCTTTTCGCGCGGCGATCCCGGCAAAAAGGATACCGGTCAGAATGGGCGCCGCGTAGAACATGGCGAGAGTTCCGGCCCGGGAATACGGTTTCTGCATACAGTCGGAGAGCACGAATCCCACAAGAAACATGGGACTCGGATTATTGCAGAAGGTAAGCAACCTGCAGCCCTCATCCCCGGAAATACGCCCCGTGTTTACAAATTCCGCGGTCAGCTTTGCTCCCATGGGATAACCGCAGAGGAACCCCATAAGCAGGATGTAGGCACCGGAAGCGGATACGTGAAACAACGGACGGAGAATTCGCCCGCAGAATCGGCTGATGTCATCCGCCGCGCCGCAGGAGACCATGAGATTTGACAAAAAAACAAACGGGAAGAAGGTCGGAACCAGAGTGAAAAGCCAGAGTGCAAGGCCGTCCGCCGCGCCGCGCACACAGAGTTCCGGAAAACACAGCAGCACAAGGAGAAATAAAATACAGAGGACGGCAGGCATGGAGCGGGCTCCTTTCCGGTTACCTTGCTTACATGTTTATGATACCGGAGGTAAAAGTATGACACCACGGGTTTTCCGCGCTGCAGGAGACAACGGGAAGCGTTTACTCCGGTTCCCGACCCTTGAAGTGAACGACTTTTGCCCGGCAAAATGTTGCGGAGTTTCCAGCGGTTATAACTGCAGAGGGAAGGTTCGATTTTGCCTGAATTAGAGGATATTTTTAAGAAGGAGTGAATTTTATTTAAGAAGGAGTGGAATTAACTATGGATTTCCGGTTTGACGCACAGGAACCTGTGCGGGTATGGTATTATTTCGGGCAGCTGAGCCGCATCCCGCGTGGGTCGCGGAACACGGCACAGGTGAGTGATTACTGCGTTTCTTTCGCAAAGGAGCACGGGCTAAAGTACCGACAGGATGCTTTGGGCAACGTGATCATCTGGAAGGCCGCGAGCATCGGTCGTGAGAGCGAGCCGGCGGTTATTCTGCAGGGACATCTGGATATGGTGGCCGAAAAGTGCGAAGGCTCGGCCCACGATTTTTTCAAAGATCCCCTGGAATTGAAGCGCGAAGGCGACATGATTTATGCGCAGGATACAACACTTGGCGGGGATGACGGGATCGCCATCGCCTACAGCATGGCCATTCTGGAGGATGACACCTTAAGCCATCCGGCTCTGGTGGCCGTTTTTACGGTGGATGAGGAGATTGGCCTTCTGGGGGCGGCAGCGCTGGATATGGAGGACATTGACGCGAAATATGTGCTGAACATGGACTCCGAGACAGAGGGCGAGCTGATCGCCGGATGCGCCGGGGGCATGACCTCCACCACAACGCTGGAACTTTGTACCGTATCTGCCAGGCAGGCGCTGGGGCTGTGTGCTTCGCACGCGGAACCGGAGAATTCTGCTTCGGATATGCCTGCTGCCATACTGGAAATTTCCGTCACCGGTCTTGCCGGCGGCCACTCCGGCACGGAAATCCAGAAGGAGCACTGTAACGCCGCCAAACTGTTCGGACGGGTGTTAAATGATATTCTCCGGGAGGTGAATGTCTGCCTCATCGACGCGCATTTCGGCCAGAAGGATAACGCGATTCCGTGTTTCGGCAGTGCACATATTCTGGCAGCGGCGGCGGATATCCCGGCCATACAGCGCACCGTGGCGGAAACGGAGCGCAGGGCAGCAAAGGAACACGCGGTTTCCGATCCGCATCTGGCGGTTCGGGTTTGCAAGGCGGGTGACTGCTCTGACAAATGCGGTCTCCCGGACAGCTGTGCCGCAGAAGACAATGTGGGTCCGGGAAATCAGAATAAGATGCCGGAAAAGATCACGGCAGCGACACCGGAAGACACGCGCAAGGTTGCGTCTTATCTGATGCTTGCGCCGAACGGCATTTTATACTGGCATCCGACCATCCCGGGACTTGTGGAAACTTCCCTTAATCTCGGTATTTTCGATGTGCAAAATTCGGTCATGACGGCCGGCTATTCCGTGCGAAGCTCGGTGGCCTCCAGAAAACATCTGCTTGGGGAGATGCTGCGCACGCTGGCTGACACCGTCGGCGCGGATTACAGCGAGGCAGGCGATTACCCGGGCTGGGAATACCGGGAGGATTCCGTTCTAAGGCCTGCCATGGTACAAATCTATCAGGAACTTTTCGGAGAAAAACCGGAAGTCTGCACTATCCACGCGGGGCTGGAATGCGGCTATTTCATGGGAAAGAAGCCGGATCTGGACATTGTCTCCTTTGGACCGAATATTTACGATATTCACACGGCCAAGGAGCGCATCAGTATTTCATCCGTGGAGCGCGGCTACCGTTATGTGAGAAAAATTCTGGAGACGACGCTGTAAACTGACCTGGTGGGGAACGGACTTCACGTACAGGAAATCGGAGAGAAAACCTGTATTGAAGTTCATGAACAGTTTACCGGAGAAGGAACCGATGGGAATGTATATAGAAGGTTCATCGGATGGAAAACCGGCGGAAAAGTATATAGACGGTTCACCGGCGGAAAACTTATGGACGGTTGACAGGAGAAGAAAGAAACAGCTGAATTATTCCGGAGAGAATAAATCAAGAAGGAAAATAACATGAGATTAGGAAGTATCGCCAGCGGCAGCAGCGGCAACTGCATCTATATCGGTTCGGATCACACGCATATCCTGGTGGATACCGGGATCAGCAAGAAGAGAATCGAAGAGGGGCTTGCCGCCTACGAGCTGTCGCCGAAGGATCTGGACGGAATCTTTATCACCCACGAGCATATCGACCACATCAGCGGGCTCGGCGTGCTCACGAGGAAGTATCCGGTGCCGATCTATGCGACAAAGGAAACCATTTACGGCATACGGCAGACGAAAAGTCTCGGCGCGCTCGACAAATCCCTGTTTGTTGAGATTGAGCCGGAGGAGGATGTGACAGTCGGCGATCTGACGGTGCACCCGTTTTCCATCAGCCATGATGCGCTTAACCCGGTGGCCTACACGGTCACGGACGGAGAGAAAAAGGCCGCGGTCGCGACGGATATGGGGCGTTTCGACAAAAAAACCGTCGACCGGCTGACCGGTATGAACTGCATGCTTGTGGAGGCCAATCACGACATCCACATGCTGGAAACCGGCTCGTACCCCTATCCCTTAAAGGTTCGGATTGCCGGCGACCACGGACATCTGTCCAACGACGCGGCGGGCGACCTGATCAATCAGGTTCTGAACCCGGATTTGAAGTACATATTTTTGGGACACCTGAGCAGGGAAAACAATTATCCGCAGCTGGCCTGGGAGACGGTGCGTCTGAACATAAACACGGCAGATACGCCCTATCGGGCTTCGGATTTTGACCTGCGGGTCGCTTCCCGCACAGAGGCGGGGGAAGCGGTTGAATTTTAGATACCCGGAAATCGCAAAAGACGCTGTGAACGCTTACCTTTGCAGAAAAAATGCAGAGCGGGGGCATTCCACGGCGTCGGGATCCTTCCGGTATGACAGAGAGGAGAGTTCTGCAAATGAAAAGAGCAGTTATCACAGTGATCGGCACGGACGGAGTCGGTATCATTGCAAAAATCTGTACCTATCTCGCGGAGCACGGTGTGAACGTGCTGGATATATCCCAGACCATCGTGCAGGGCATCTTCAATATGATGATGATCACGGATGTCACCGCCGCGGACAAAACCATCGGCGCGATGGCGGACGATCTGGATGCGCTGGGAGCGGAAATCGGCGTGAAGATACGCATCCAGCATGAGGATATTTTTAACACCATGCACAGGATATGAGACTACAGTGTCATCATTCACAGACCCATACTCGCAAAAGTCGAAGCGTTTCCCAGCTCGCAGCAGATAAGTTTCATCGAGACTTTTACTGGGTGTCGAAGTTCGCTTTGCGAACTTCAGGCGGGGCTGTGAATCGTGGCATTCCGGAACATTTAAAGGGAAATTATCATGATAAATATCAGAGAAGTCAATGAGACGCTGCAGATGATCGAGCACGACAATCTGGATGTCCGCACCATCACCATGGGAATCAGCCTGCTGGACTGCATTTCCGGTGATCTGGAGGAGTTAAAGGAAAACATTTACCGCAAAATTACTTCGAAGGCGGCAAGGCTCGTGGAGGTCGGCGAGGAAATCTCAAAGGAATACGGGATTCCCATCGTCAATAAGCGTATTTCCGTGACGCCGATCGGTATTGTCGGCGCGTCCGCCTGTCGGTCGGAGGAGGATTTTGCAGAACTGGCCCTGGTGCTGGACCGTTGCGCAAAGGAGTGCGGTGTAAACTTTATCGGGGGCTATACGGCGCTGGTGAGCAAGGGCATGACGCCGAAGGAAGAGATGATGATCCGTTCCATCCCGGGCGCATTAAGCCGGACGGAGCGCGTCTGCAGTTCCGTGAACCTGGGTTCCACAAAAACCGGCATCAACATGGACGCGGTGCGCCTGATGGGCGAGATGATTCTTAAGACGGCGGAAATGACGGCGGATGAGGGCTCCATCGGCTGCGCGAAGCTGGTGGTGTTCTGCAACGCGCCGGATGACAATCCGTTTATGGCGGGGGCGTTCCTTGGCGTGACTGAGGCGGACACGGTGATCAACGTGGGAGTCAGCGGCCCGGGAGTGGTAAAGCACGCGCTTGAGTCCGTGCGCGGTGAGAATTTTGAAGTATTGTGTGAGACGATCAAGAAGACGGCGTTCAAGATCACGCGCGTGGGCCAGCTGGTGGCGAAGGAAGCCTCCGACCGGCTGGGCGTGGATTTTGGCATTGTCGACCTGTCGCTGGCACCGACTCCGGCCATCGGCGACAGTGTGGCGGACATTTTAAAGGAAATCGGCCTGGAACAGGCCGGTGCACCGGGAACTACAGCAGCGCTTGCCATGTTAAACGACCAGGTGAAGAAGGGCGGCATCATGGCCTCTTCCTACGTGGGCGGCTTAAGCGGAGCCTTTATCCCGGTCAGCGAAGATCAGGGCATGATCGACGCGGTGCGCGCCGGTGCGCTGACGCTCGAAAAACTCGAGGCCATGACCTGCGTCTGCTCCGTAGGGCTGGATATGATCGCCGTGCCCGGTGACACGAAGGCATCCACCATTTCGGGAATTATCGCGGATGAAGCGGCCATCGGCATGGTCAACAGCAAGACCACAGCCGTCCGCCTGATCCCGGTAATCGGAAAGAGCGTGGGGGACACCGTAGAATTCGGCGGCCTGCTGGGTTACGCGCCCATCATGCCGGTCAACCGGTTTTCCTGCGACGATTTCATCGCCAGGACAGGGAGAATTCCGGCACCGGTGCACAGCTTTAAGAATTAGTGGTTAAAAGACGGGAATCGAAAACGCAGATCTTGAGATTAAGGGAAACAGTTATGGATAAGAGCATTTTATGACAGGAAGGTGGTTATAATCATGGGAATGACGATGACGCAGAAAATTCTGGCGGCACACGCGGGGCTTTCGGAGGTTGCGGCCGGCCAGCTGATCGAGGCGGATCTGGATCTGGTGCTGGGAAATGACGTCACAACGCCGGTCGCCATCCGCGAGATGGAGAAGATGACCGTAAAGGACGTCTATGACAGAGATAAAATTGCCCTGGTGATGGATCACTTCACGCCGAACAAGGATATCAAGAGTGCGGAAAACTGCAAGTGCGTGCGTGAATTTGCCAAAAAGCATGATGTGACGAATTATTTTGACGTGGGCGAGATGGGCATCGAGCACGCGCTCCTGCCGGAGCGGGGGCTGGTCGTGGCGGGTGACACCGTCATCGGCGCGGATTCGCACACCTGCACCTACGGTGCGCTGGGCGCGTTTTCCACCGGCGTCGGCAGCACGGACATGGCGGCCGGTATGGCGACAGGAAAGGCCTGGTTTAAGGTTCCCTCCGCAATCCGCTTTATCCTCACCGGAAAACCGGCGAAATGGGTGAGCGGCAAGGATATCATCCTCCACATCATCGGAAAAATCGGTGTGGACGGCGCACTTTATAAATCCATGGAATTTGTCGGCGACGGCATCGCTCACCTCTCCATGGACGACCGCTTTACCATGGCAAACATGGCCATCGAGGCGGGCGGCAAAAACGGCATTTTCCCGGTGGATGAAAAGACTGTTGCTTATATGAAGGAACACTCCGCAAAGCCGTTTACCGTATATGAAGCGGACGAGGATGCGGAATACGACGAGACGATCACGATCGATTTAAGCACTCTCCGCCCGACGGTGTCGTTCCCGCATCTGCCGGAGAACACGCGCACCATCGATGAAGTGGGCGATGTCGCTATCGACCAGGCAGTGATCGGCTCCTGCACAAACGGCCGCATCGACGACATGCGGATCGCGGCAAAGGTGCTGGAAGGACATCATGTGGCAAAGGGCGTGCGAGCCATCGTGATTCCGGCGACACAGAAGGTGTATCTGCAGATGCTGGAGGAAGGTCTCACGAAGATCTTCATCGAGGCCGGAGCCATCGTCAGCACGCCGACCTGCGGGCCTTGTCTCGGCGGACACATGGGTGTCCTGGCAAAGGGCGAGCGCGCCATATCCACAACGAACCGGAACTTTGTAGGCCGCATGGGCCATCCGGAATCGGAAGTATACCTGGCAAGCCCTGCGGTGGCAGCGGCGAGCGCCGTGACAGGAAAGATTTCGGGGCCGGAAGAGCTATAGACAGAAGGCAGGGAAGCATGAATACTTCCGTCAGAATATAAAAAATGTTGCGCAGCGGAATACCCTGACATCAGGTGATCGCGGGAGCGCGGAGCAATCCGTGGTGTCATTATCTTTCGCTACAACATCAGAATAAGGAGGAATTTCCCGTGAAAGCAAGAGGAACAGTTTTTAAATACGGCGACAATGTTGACACGGATGTCATCATCCCGGCAAGATACCTGAATTCATCCGACCCGGCAGAGCTTGCAAAGCACTGCATGGAGGACATTGATACGGAATTTGTCCACCGTGTCCACACCGGCGACATCATGGTGGCAAACAAAAACTTCGGCTGCGGCTCCTCCCGCGAGCATGCGCCGATGGCCATTAAGGCTGCAGGCATCAGCTGTGTCATCGCGGAGACCTTTGCGCGCATCTTTTACCGCAATGCCATCAACATCGGCCTGCCGATTCTGGAATGTCCGGAGGCCGCAAAGGCAATAGAGGGTGGCGACGATGTGGAAGTGGACTTTGACAGCGGCATGATTTACGACTACACGAAAGGCACGCAGTATCAGGGACAGGCGTTTCCGCCGTTTATGCAGGAGATCATCCGCGCGGAGGGACTGATTCCGTACATTAACCGGAAGCAGGAGGCGGAATAAAGGAGCTCCGACCGTGTCTGCCGGAAAGAAGGAAAGCAAAAACATATGCCATGCGGCACCGGAAATCCGGGTACGGGAATCGCAGTCGGGCTGCGGCCTTGTGTATCCGGGGGTTCGGTGCCGTTTTTAAAACCTGTAACAATTTCGTAATAATAAAACTGCAGAGGAAATGCTTCCTATCTTCCCTGATTTGTCCGAATTTTGCCGGAGTTGTGTCAAAATCCTGTACAAAATCAACAAAACAAGCCTTCTTCTGATTGCCTTAAGGCAAATTTTTAAGTGATTTTTCACAAAAGTGAAAAAACTGTTGACAAACTTTTAAGAAATGTTATAATCTTTCGCATCGGATGTAACAATTCCGTAAAAATTAACAGTTTTTAACAGAGGAGACATATGAAGATCAAACGGTACGATTCGGAAAAAGATTTTAAGAATGTGAATAAGGCAAACAAGAGGCACGGTGTTCGCAGGGCGGTCACCACGGCGGCAGCGGTTTCCGCATTCGCTGTGCTGGCGGTATGTGCGGATCAGACATCTCAGGTACGGCTTTCCGCTCACGAGAATGTGACAGGTGCCTATGTTTCTGCCGCCAGCCTGAAAAACATTTTTCTCGATTCACAGGAAGTATCCTTTTCCGATCTTTTCTCCACGGAAGAAGTTGTGATGGAGGAAAGAAGCGTTGATACGGTATTATTGAATCAGGACGCGCTTCTCGAAGCGGCGGTTACTCAGGCACTGGAGGCAGCGCAGATCGAGCTTGCAAAGGTTGAGACGGTTGTTTCCGAGGTGAATGGCAGTACGCAGGCTGCAGAGACACAGTCCGACATACAAAGCGAGGCATTAGCTCTTGCATCTTCTGTTGTTGAGGAATATGACAGCGCCACAGAGGCGCAGGATGCCGCAGTAGAGGCGGTTAAGAGCGCGGCTGAGGAGGCGGCTCAGGTTGCTTCCGAGGAAGAGGCGGCGCGCATCGAAGCCGAGGAGGCGGCAGCGGCGGAAGCGGCTGCAAAGGCAGCGGAAGAAGCAGCGGCGGCCGAGGCAGCTGCGAAAAACACTGTCACGGCGACATACTCCAGTCCGATTTCCAACATCTCCGATGAGGATTACAATAACCTTTTAAGAATCGTTCAGGCCGAAGCCGAGAATCAGGGAGAGATCGGGAAAATCCTCGTGGCGAATGTGATTGTCAACCGCGTGAAGAGCTCGAAATTCCCGAATAATATTACGGATGTCATCTTCCAGGACGGGCAGTTTTCCCCGGTCTCCAACGGAAGGTTCTACAGCGTCACAGTTTCCGCTTCCACAAAGGAAGCCGTGGACAAAGCCCTTGCAGGGGAGGATTACTCCGACGGAGCGCTGTATTTCGTAAACTACAAATGCGCAAAGGGCTGGTTCAACACACTGAACTACCTGTTCCAGTATGGGGATCACGTATTTTATAAATAAAAGGGCATAGATACAAATAAAATAAACAGAACATATGCTTCGGACACCGGCGGTTTTCCTGCGAATCGCCGGTGATTTTTATGCGCAGGGCTGCGTAGGGAAGTTAGCAGCCAAAGCTGCACGCAGCCCGCGCGGCGAGTAGGGGACAAGTCTCCCTGCTCGATTGCACACAAGCCGTGTAAGGAAACGTTTCGGCTTACGTCGAACGCGGCCAGGCGCCGGTGGGCAGGGAATTTTCCATAGTTTGATGATACGGAAGTTAAATTATTTGCCAAACGTGCGTTCGGAAGTAATTTTACAAACGTGCGTTCGGACGTAATTTTCGCTTGTGTAAACGATAGTCCTGTGCTATAATCGCGAAGATTGGGCGCTGCCAGCATAACGATCCTGATATGGTTGAACCGATACCCGAATATTTTTCGGATAACCGCAACAGCAGCGAACCGTGGCTCCGGGGCAGTTCCCCGGCATCCATGGTGCGAAACAGGCATGAAAGGGATCGGCAGTTCCCACATACGACTGATTTTAAGAAAGGAAACTGTATTCACATGAGCATTCTATACCAGAGCACGCGAAGCGAGGGCGAGGCAGTGACAGCCTCCGAGGCTATTTTACAGGGCCTTGCGCCGGACGGCGGGCTGTATGTGCCTACAGAGATTCCGACGTTAAAGGAATCTCTTAAGAGTCTTTCCACAAAGTCCTACAGGGAGGTCGCCTACGCGGTGATGAAGGAGTACCTCACAGATTTTACGGAGGAGGAACTTAAGGCCTGCATTGACCAGGCTTACGATGACAAGTTTGACACTCCGGAGATCGCGCCGATCGCGAAGGCGGGCGGAGATTATTATCTGGAGCTGTATCACGGCGCCACCATCGCCTTCAAGGATATGGCGCTCTCCATTCTCCCGCACCTCATGACGACGGCAGCGAAAAAGAATCATGTGAAAGAACAGATTGTAATACTGACCGCCACGAGCGGGGACACCGGTAAGGCGGCACTTGCCGGTTTCGCCGATGTTCCGGGCACTAAGATCATCGTCTTTTATCCGAAGGGCGGTGTGAGCCCCATTCAGGAACGGCAGATGGTGACCCAGAAGGGAGAAAATGTGTCCGTGATCGGCATCCACGGCAATTTTGATCAGGCGCAGACCGGCGTGAAAAACCTGTTCGCGGATGAGGCGCTGAAAGAAAAACTTCTGGCCGCCGGTTACCGCTTCTCTTCGGCGAACTCCATCAATATCGGGCGCCTGGTACCGCAGATTGTCTACTATGTTTATTCTTACGCGCATCTTTTAAAGATCGGCGCCATTAAAAACAGGGAAGTCATCAATGTGGTCGTGCCGACCGGCAATTTCGGCAACATCCTCGCCGCCTACTACGCGAAACAGATGGGTGTGCCCATCGACCGGCTGATCTGCGCATCGAACGAGAACCGTGTGCTGTACGATTTCTTCACAACGGGCGTGTACGACAAAAACCGTGATTTCGTTCTTACCTCCTCGCCGTCCATGGATATCCTGGTATCCAGCAACCTCGAGCGGCTGATCTATCGCATTGCCGGGGATGACGCGGAGCAGAATGCCTGGCGTATGAAGTCGCTGGTCCGCTATGGGAAGTACGACATTACATCCCTCATGCGGGAGCGGCTGGAGGATTTCTACGGAAACTACGCCACCGAGGAAGAAACTGCCCAGACGATCAATCAGCTTTTCTCTGAGCATGGTTATCTCATTGATCCGCATACGGCAGTGGCCGCCACGGTGTACCGCAAGTACGTTTCCGAGACGGCGGACCGGGAAAAGGCGCTGATCGTGTCCACGGCAAGCCCGTACAAGTTTACGCGCAGCGTCATGCAGGCCCTCGGCAAAGAGAGCGATGAGGATGATTTCACGCTGGCGGACAGGCTCTGTGCGCTGAGCGGCATCGAAATTCCGAAGGCCGTGAAGGAAATCCGTACCGCACCTGTGTTGCATGATACAGTCTGCGAGGCGGACGGGATGAAGGCGGAAGTCGAGAGAATTCTGGGGCTGGCGTAAGTATTTACGATAAAGTATATTTCCCCGGAGATGATAAATACAGTGATGAAATGGAAACAGCCCGTTTGTTTCGAAGTTATTGCGGAAAAGCGAATAAGAGATGCGAAACGGTCGTGTTTTCCTTAAAAAAAGGAAGTTAAAGGAGGTTTTACACCATGGAAAAACTTGATTTTGGCTGTGCGAAGGACGGCACTCCGGTGTCCCTTTACAAGGTAACCAACAAAAACGGCGTGGAGGCCGTATTTACGGATTTCGGTGCCATTCTGGTATCCTTAAAGGTGCCGGATCGGGACGGCAACCTGGCAGATGTAGTGCTGGGCTATGATAACATCGAGAGTTACTATACCAACTCGCCGAACTTTGGCTCCACCATCGGACGCCACGCGAACCGCATCGGCGGCGCTGCCTTTACTCTGAATGAAAAGACATATGAGCTGGATAAAAATGACGGCAGTAACAACCTGCACGGCGGGTTTAACGGCTACCACAAGAGGGTATGGAACGCTCGCCACTATGTGACTGCGGCGGGAAATACGATGGAGTTTACCTATCACAGCCCGGACGGCGACCAGGGCTTCCCGGGAAATCTGGACATCTCCGTGAAATACACCCTGACGGACGCGGATGAGATCGTCATCTCCTACGATGCGACGCCGGATCAGGATACGGTGGTGAATCTCACGAACCACAGCTACTTTAACCTGGCAGGGCACGATTCGGGCGACACACTGGATCAGATCGTGTGGATCGATTCCGATGAATTTACCTTCGCGGATAAAGAATCCATCCCGGACGGCCACATCCGCAAAACCGCGGGCACGCCGATGGATTTCAACACCCCGAAGCCCATCGGCCGCGACATTGATGCGGACTACGACCAGCTGGTCTGGGGTCTCGGTTTTGACCACAACTGGATTTTAAAGACCGAACCCGGACGCATCAAAAAGGTGGCGACGCTCTATGATGAGAAGAGCGGCCGCGCCATGGACGTGCTCACCGACCTGCCCGGTATGCAGTTTTATTCCGGCAATTTCCTTGACGGCACCGAGATCGGCAAGGGCGGCGTTTCCTACGGGAAGCGCAGTGGCGTCTGCTTTGAGACGCAGTATTACCCGAACGCCATCAATGTTCCTGCGTTCGCGCAGCCGGTGGTACGGGCAGGCGAGACATACCGGACGCAGACCGTGTACCGGTTCTATACGAAGTAAATGACACCAGTGTCAAAAGCATATGAATCGTATGCTTGCATCCGAATTCATGTGTTTGGGGTGCGTAAAACACGAGGATGCAGCTATTTTTTTGAAGAAAATGAGCGGAATCCAAATGTTTTAGAATTTCGAGAGCCGGAGTAAACGCTTCGCTCTGACTCCTAAGCGTGAAGAAATTCGTTGTATCATGAAGTCTGTTCGCAGTATCATAAAATTTTCAGAGTCGTGGGTTCGGAAGATTTCTCCCGAATTCACGACTTTCAACCCTGAGGAGCACTTTCAAATGATGCCGGAGCAAAAGTCATGACGTCTGAGGACTGCTCTGCGATATGCGCTCCTGCGCTCCTTAACAGCACTCGGATCCCAAAACGACGGCGCCTGAAGTGAGCGTTTCTCTCGGGGATTTTGAAGATGGCATGAAAAGATTTTTCGGAGGTATATATTGGAAACCTGGGACTTTTTCGCCATGATGTCCCGCATGAAATACATCAACCGCTGGGGCCTTATGCGCAACACCATCAATGAAAATATCGCCGAGCACAGCCTGGAGACCGCCATGCTGGCCCATTGCCTGGCAGTGCTGAAGAATACATATTTCGGCGGGAATGTGGACAGCGGGCGGGTATGCCTGATCGCCCTCTATCACGACGCTTCGGAGATCCTGACCGGTGATATGCCGACACCGGTGAAGTATTACGCGCCGGAGATCCGCGACGCCTATAAAGAAGTGGAAAAGGTGGCCTCCCAAAAGCTGGTGCAGGAGCTGCCGGAGGAGCTGCAGGAAGTCTATCGGGCGATCCTCATGCCTGGAGAAGAAGCAGAGGAACTGGAACGGATCGTAAAAGCGGCGGATAAGCTTTCGGCACTGATCAAGTGCACCGAGGAACTGCAGATGGGGAATCAGGACTTCGAAAGCGCCCTGGAGGCCACCCGGAAGGCGGTTGAGGAAATGCATCTGCCGGAGGCAGACTATTTTATGGAGCATTTTCTGCCGTCTTATCGGCTTACGCTGGATATGCAGGCGAAGAGGGAGAAGTAAGATAAATCCATTCGAAGATACGGTTAATACAGCATATTCCGAATGGAAATGCGCTGCATTAACAGAAATCATGTTTCCGGATTCGAGTATCGTTGCATATTTCGAGAAGACGTTTCCAAATATAAGCCTGTATATCCTACGGCGTCAGAGAAAAGGAATCGAATCCGGATAATAAAGACAGGAGTTTATGGGAAAAAGAATTTTTATCGCCGAGAAGCCTTCGGTGGCCAAAGAATTTGCGAAAGCGTTGAATGTGCGCGACCAGTCTTCCGGCAAGGGGTATCTCGAGGATGGCGACACGGTCGTGACCTGGTGCGTGGGGCATCTGGTGACCATGAGCTATCCGGAAGTATATGACCCCCAATATAAGCGGTGGTCGATGAATACGCTTCCGTTTCTGCCCGACCACTTTTTATATGAGCTGCTCCCGGCCTCGGAGAAGCAGTTTAAAATCGTTTCCTCCGCGCTGAAAAGGCAGGATGTGACAGATATTTACGTGTGCACCGACTCCGGGCGCGAGGGAGAGTACATCTACCGGCTGGTAGAGCAGATGTCCGGGGAGAATGTCCGCCGGAAGCATCGCCGCCGGGTCTGGATCGACTCCCAGACAGAGGAAGAAATACTGCGCGGCATCCGGGAGGCAAAGGATCTGTCCGAGTACGATAACCTGGCCGATTCGGCCTACCTCCGGGCGAAGGAGGACTACCTGATCGGTATTAACTTCTCCCGGGCGCTGACCCTGAAATACGGGCGCACGCTGGAGCGTCTCCTAAAAAAAGACCACGCCGTAATTTCCGTCGGTCGGGTGATGACCTGCGTGCTGGGGATGATCGTGCGCAGAGAGCGGGAGATCCGCTCTTTTGTGAAGACACCTTATTACAGGGTGGTGGCGCAGGCGAGTATGGGCGCGACCGGACGAGATGCTATGCGATCGAAAACATCGCCGGACGAGATAGTCCGGTCCGGACAGATAAAAAACGGGTCGGAGGATTTGTATATGCAGTCCTCCGAAAACGAGATGCTGTTTGAGGCCGAGTGGCGGGTCTCCGCCACGTCACGGTACCTGGGACACCCGGATTTATATAAGGAGAACGGTTTTAAGGTAAGGGAGCGTGCGCAGGAACTGATTTCGAATATGTCAGCCTGCAGTCCGGATAGGAATATCCTGAATGCCGGATCATCCGGTCACATCATGGAAAGCAGTGAAAAGATATCCGGAGCAGGCGGTTCCCATAGTTTTTCAGGTGCAGGGGGAAATGTTGCCTCCGGAACCGCCTTCGATAACGGTGAAAATCGAAAAAAAGCGACGGCCGAGGTTCTCTCCAAGTCAAAAAAGACAGAGAAGAAGTCCGCACCTCTGCTGTATAACCTGGCCGAGCTGCAGAACGACTGCTCCAAAATATTTAAAATCAGCCCGGACGAGACCTTAAACCATGTGCAAAGCCTTTACGAAAAGAAGCTGGTCACCTATCCGCGAACGGATGCCAGGGTGCTCTCCACCGCCGTGGCGAAGGAGATCGGCCGCAATATCGGCGGGCTGAAGAGCTTTGAATTTGTGCGTCCTTTTGCGGAACACGTGCTTGCAGGCAACGCATATAAAAATATTGCGAAGACAAAGTATGTAAATGACAAGCTCATCACCGACCACTACGCCATCATCCCGACCGGTCAGGGCGCGGGGGCGTATACGAGGCTCCCGGACATTGAAAAGCGCATCTATGAGCTAATTGCGCGCAGGTTTTTAAGTATTTTTTATCCGCCGGCGGTGTATGATAAGATCAGCCTCGTGCTGGGGATCCCGGGCGGAAGCAGGGAGCCTCTGATCCGGAGAGATGGCTTGCTGTCAGGAAACAGAATATCCGGGGCAAAAGCTGAGATCGGACGCAGTATTTCCGAAATCAGGGCAGAGTCTGTGGGCATGGAAAACGTGCACTCGGAGAGTACGAAAGAAGGAAAGTCTGCGAGAAGCACGGTCGCAGAAACCTCTGATGTCGGCTATCTGGAAGAATTCGCGGCGAATTTTAAAATATTAAAAGAACCCGGCTATCTTGAGGTGGCTTATCGCCCGTCCAAAAAGAAAACGGTGGCGGAGAATGCCGTGCAGGCGCAAAATAGCAGCCAAAATTCCGGACAGACTTCCGATTTGGATCCCGATGACGGCAGCGGCAATTCCGCTTCGCAAAACAGCGCCCGGGACGGGCAGAAGTGTTCTCCGGAACTGTTCGAGCAGCTGAACCGTCTGCGCAAAGGCTCGAAGGTACCCATACGGGATTTTTTCATTCGGGAGAGCGAGACATCGCCGCCCACCCGCTATAATTCCGGTTCCATCATTCTGGCCATGGAGAATGCCGGCCAGCTGATCGAGGACGAATCACTGCGGGAGCAGATCAAGGGCAGCGGGATCGGCACCAGCGCCACCCGGGCGGAAATCTTAAAAAAGCTCGTGAAGATCGAGTTTATTTCCTTAAATCAGAAAACCCAGATCCTTACGCCGACCCTTTACGGGGAGATGATCTATCAGGTGGTGGATCGTTCCATGCGGCCCATGTTAAACCCCGACCTTACGGCAAGCTGGGAAAAGGGGCTTTCCTATGTGGCTGAGGGAACGCTCACTTCGCAGGAATACATGGACAAACTGGAGGGGTTTGTCACGAGGCGGGTGAATGCGGTGAAGACGCTGAATAATGAATCTGCGCTGGCGGAGGATTATAACAGTATTTCTCCTTTTTATCGGGGGAAGGTAACGACTGGCAGGACGACTGCCGGGAGATCATCCGCGAGGACATCGACCGGAAGACGAACTTCTTAAGAAGGCCTCGCCCGCCGACACGGACGGAAGACGAACTTCATAGAAGGCCTCGCCCGCCGACACGGATGGAAGGCGAACTTCTTAAGAAGACATCGCCCGCCGGCACGGACGAAAGACAAACTTCTTAAGAAGACATCAGCCGCCGGGACGGACAAAAGAAAAAAATAATGAGAAAACAGGCGATGCCGGGCGATAAGTGAGAGAAGCGCAAAAAACATGAGTTTAGATAGATTAAATGAACCGCTTTTAACACCTGCATCAATCGCAGGTTGACGAATGTGAAAAGCCTTTTTACAGGAGGAAAGTTCATGTATACGAATAATGAATTATTTGACTTCACACAGACCCTTGCGGCCCCGCTTTTTGAGAACACGGTTTATCCGTGGGAAATATTGCCGCAAATCAAAGATTTTATCTTAAAGCTCGTCGAGATGCTGCCGGAAGATCGCTATGAAAAGCGTGCGGAGGGCGTCTGGGTCGCAAAAACCGCAAAGGTTGCGCCCACTGCTTATCTGGGAGCGCCGGTCATTGTCGGCGAGTACGCCGAGGTGCGCCACTGCGCCTTCGTGCGGGGCAGCGCCCTGATCGGAGAACACGCGACGGTGGGCAACTCCACAGAGCTGAAAAACGTTATCCTCTTCGCACATGTGGAAGTGCCGCATTACAATTATGTGGGCGATTCCATCCTTGGTTATTACGCGCATATGGGTGCCGGCTCCATCACTTCCAATGTGAAGGCCGACCGGGGGCTCGTGGTTGTAAAGGACGGCGAAGAACATTTTGAAACAGGCTTAAAGAAATTTGGCGCTATCCTGGGGGATCATGTCGAAGTGGGGTGTAATTCTGTCCTGAATCCGGGCACGGTCGTCGGTAAGAATTCGAACATTTATCCGCTGTCCATGGTGCGGGGGGTTGTGCCGGAGAACAGTATCTACAAGAATCGGAATGATGTTGTGGAGAAACGGCAGGAGGGTTATATAGATAGATGTAAGAGAGATTATGATGGGCGATAAGGTACTTATGGAGGGCGTGGTATAAAAATCCTGATTATGTGAAATATGATGACATCAGGGAGCGCACAGCAAGGAGCAATCCGTGGTGTCATGGATTTTGACCCAGTATCAAAGCATGGAGGAGTAACGGATGACATGTATTATTATCGTATAAACCAGTGCAGACTCCCTGTAGGGCATTCGGAAGAGGATTTGATTCATGAAATTCGGAGGCTGGTGGGACTGAAATCAGAAACGAAATTGCCCTGCAAGCCTGAATCCTATGAAATTTCTTCAGGATTAACCTTTGAAATCATTCGCCGCTCCCTTGACGCGCGGAAAAAGGATGAACTGTACTACTCTTACGTCATTGACCTTGTCTCCGAAAAGCCACTCAGGCTCTCAAAGAATTCGAAGCTGGAAAAGATGGAAGGAAAACAGGAATATTCCTTCCGCCCGTCCCCGGATGCGGCGCGCAGGTTCCGGCACCGCCCGGTCGTGGTGGGTATGGGACCGGCGGGACTGTTTTGCGCCTATATGCTGGCAAAAGCCGGCTGTGCGCCCATTGTAATCGAGCGCGGCGACGCGGTGGAACAGAGGCGCGAGAAGGTGAACCTGTTCTGGAAGGAAGCCAAACTGGACCCGGAGTCGAACGTGCAGTTTGGCGAGGGCGGCGCAGGCACTTTTTCGGACGGAAAGCTGAATACGCTGGTGAAAGACCGCACGTTTCGGGCCAGAGAAGTGTTAAAGACGTTCGTGCAGTTCGGGGCTCCTGCGGATATCCTGTATGAGAGCAAGCCGCATATCGGGACGGATCTTCTGACGGATATCGTAAAGAACATGCGGGAGGAGATGATACGGCTTGGCGGGACGGTGTATTTTCGGACAAAACTGAAGGACATTGTAACTGCGGCGGATGGGTCGCTTAAGGCTGTTGTGCTGGAGCAAGCAGCTACAGGTCACAGGAAATATTCACCAGGCTCGGTTGCAAAGGCACCGGGTGAAAGAACAGAAAACAGGGGAGCCGAAGACAAGAAAACCGAAGACAAGAGAACGGATGTTTGCCCGGAGAAAAGTTCTCTTTCCTGCTCTGATTTGGCGGCCGACCAAAATAGCGAAAAGAAGACGATTTACCTTGCCTGCGACGCCCTTGTACTCGCCACCGGCCACAGCGCCCGGGACACGTTTGCCATGCTTGAAAAGCAAGGTGTGCAGATGGAGGCAAAGCCCTTCGCCGTGGGCGTTCGCGTGCAGCATCCTCAGCGCATGATTTCCGTTTGCCAGTACGGGGAGCGGGGCGCGGATCTGCTTCCGCCGGCGAATTACAAGCTGACCGGAAAAACATCGGACGGCCGGGGCGTATATACCTTCTGCATGTGCCCGGGCGGCTACGTTGTCAACGCTTCCAGCGAGCCTGGGCATCTGGCGGTGAACGGCATGAGCTACCACGGCCGCGCATCCGAATCCGCGAACAGTGCGCTGATCGTGCAGGTGACGCCGGAGGATTTCATAAATTGCGCGTCAAATATAGACGTTCAGAATATGTCGGTAATCCGGCAGAGTGACGATTTGATACGATCTGGTCACAACCTTAGTTTATCGGCGCAAGATTTTGAAAAGCACGATTTCGAAGCAAATGAAAAAAAGAATTATGCTTATACAGGAAATGAGGGGGAGATCCCGTCGGAAGTAATTCGGGAAGAGTTCCGACAGAATCCCCTGGTCGGCGTATACTTCCAGCGTCAGCTGGAAAGCACCATGTACCGCCTGGCCGACGGCCGGATCCCGGTGCAGCTTTACGGAGATTTTAAGGCTCACAGAGAATCCGTTGCCTTTGGCGATGTGATGCCCTGTTTCCGGGGTGACACGCAGTTTGCAAGACTGGATGAGGCGCTGCTTCCGTTCCTGTCCCGCGGGATCACAGAAGGAATGGAGCAGTTTGCGGAGAAAATTTCCGGTTTTAACAGGGATGACGCAATCCTGGCAGGGATCGAGAGCCGTACATCCTCCCCGGTGCGGATTTTGCGCGGGGATAATCTGCAGTCCGTATCGTTGCCCGGACTTTACCCGTGCGGCGAGGGTGCCGGATACGCGGGCGGCATCATGTCCGCCGCCATGGACGGGATTCGGGTGTATGAGGCAATGACGGGATAACTTTTTAAGATTTCGGCTTTTGATTTCAAAATGACTCAGATGTCAAGAATCATTTGTGAACAAAATATTTTTTTGGTTACTACTCAAGGCCTGCCTCCTGAAGTTCGCGAAGCGAACTTCGGCACGCGCAAAAACTTCGTCCAAAACTTCATAGAAAACAAAGATTTCACGAAGTTTTTGCGCGTGTGGGGAGGTGACTGTTTCACAGTCACCTTTAAGTGATTCAATATGTCCCCTTACGAGCAAGCTCGCAGTGGACATATTGAATCACTTAAGGCCGACCGTGAATAGTAACTATTTTTGCAGTTTACTGTGGAATCTTCACAGGCAAGATGGGAATTGCGAATGTACATGTGAAGCAGAGAAGAATAAAACGGAAAGGAAAGAACACAACATGAACATCACAACAGATATTTTTTATGTCGGCGTAAACGACCACACTACCGACCTGTTCGAGGGTCAGTTTCCCATCCCGAACGGCATGAGCTACAATTCTTATGTCATTCTGGATGAAAAAGTTGCAGTCTTAGACACGGTCGACCGCAATTTCACGGAGGAGTGGCTCGGCAATGTGCGGGAAGCACTGGCCGGCCGCAAACCGGATTACCTGGTAGTTCACCACATGGAACCGGACCATGCGGCGAACATCGCGAATTTTGTTCGCGCATACCCGGAGGTGACCATCGCAGCTTCCGCGAAGGCATTCACCATGATGGAGCAGTTCTTCCCGGACACGGAGTTTCCGAACCGTCTGGTGCTGGCAAACGGATCAGTCCTGGAACTGGGGAAACACAGCCTCACCTTTCTGGCGGCACCTATGGTACACTGGCCGGAGGTGATGGTGAGCTTTGATTCCTGCGACCATATCCTGTTTTCCGCGGATGCCTTCGGAAAATTTGGTGCTCTGGATGTGGACGAGCCCTGGGATGACGAGGCACGCCGCTACTATATCGGCATCGTCGGCAAGCACGGGGTGCCGACGCAGACTCTGTTAAAAAAGGCAGCGAGCCTGGATATTCACAGGATTTGCCCGCTGCACGGGCCGGCGCTGACGGAGGATCTCTCCCATTATCTAAACCTGTATCAGACCTGGTCGTCCTATGAGCCGGAGGAGAGCGGCATTGTGATCGCCTACACCTCCGTGTACGGAAACACGGCGCAGGCGGTGAGGCTCCTTGCGGACAGCCTCATCGCGAAAGGCTGCCAGAAGGTTGCAGTCTATGACCTTTGCCGCTGCGACATGTCGGCAGCAGTGGCGGACGCATTCCGTTATGACCGGCTCGTGCTGGCGACCACTACATATTACAACAATGTCTTCCCGTTTATGAGCGATTTCCTTCAGCGCCTGACCGAGCGCAACCTCCAGAAGCGGAAGGTCGCTCTCATAGAGAACGGCTCCTGGGGGCCGCTGGCGGCAAAACAGATGAAGGAAAAATTAAGCGGCTGCAAGAACCTGCAGTTTGCGGAGCAGGAGGTGCGTATCCGTTCGGCCCTGAACGCTGAGAGCAGAGAGGCTGTGGAACGCCTGGCGGAAGAACTGGCGTAATTTGAAAAAACACATCCCGCGTTTTTTTGATGCCGGGAATTTGTGTTTTACCTGATTTGATACAAACGAAGTAAAATGGCCCGGGAAAATATGCGGCGGGGGAGAAAGACTACATCTACAAGTACAAGTCATACTAATGTCAGAGATGTGGTTCCTGAGAGTAGTATTCCTTTACAGAAATACTACTCTCAGGAACTCGAAGATTTAAAATATTACTATCATTATATAAATAATAATATCTGAAATATGTATCCACCAAGAAAGAAGAACATACGTTTACCGCAAAGTCCTGATTAATGGACAGACTGTGAGTTATAATGGCGACAACTTTTGTTACCGCATAACCACGCATTTTTCAGAAAGGCAGGTATAACTATGTTGGGAATTTTTGACAGTCTGTTTGATTACAACGGAGACGGAAAACTGGATTCATTTGAGAGATCCATGAAATGGGCTTCCATCAATATGGCGATTAACCATGTGAAAAAGGCTGAACAATCAAAATCAAATACGGGCAGCACATATACAGGAAGCACGTATACGGGGAACACAAATAAGAAAAGCACAACTACGGGAAGTGGTTACAGAAATATTCCTGCGGAGGATGCTGACGAATGTGACAGCGAATCCACAGAGTATACATCGTATGTTGGCGGAGCAAACAATAATGCTACCGAAACTGACGACGCATCGGATGTCTACGACTCTTATTTAAGAGACGAGCTGGAGATGGCCGGAATTGACGCGGATGAGTTTGAGTGGATGGACGAGTTTGAGAAAAAAGAAGTGTTGGAAGATGCCGGACTGGATCCATGGGACTATGATATTTATTGATATATTAGGAAATTTCAATAAAAAGCAGTCCTTTAAGAATTGCTTCTTCTGGTGAATTCATCTATAATCGTAGGAGTTTTTTGGTACTTTGAACATATGGACAGGCATCCTGAGTACAGGGATAAATAAGGCCGACATATGATAGTTGCCATCGACTCAAGCATTCGCCGGGCTACCTGGGGATAAAGGACTTAAGCGGGAATTGTGCAGACGGTCTGCACAATTGAGGACATGGACAGTATGATCTAACCAGATCTTGCGGTGACATGGACATTTTTAAATTCTGGCTGGAATGATGGTACGTAATCATTTTTTTGTGATACCAGGGAAAAAGCATACAGTATTTGAGGTGGCTTATATGAGACTGAAAAATGTTAAGATGAAAAATTATCGATACTTCAAAAATTTAAGTATTGATTTTGACGACTGTGTAACGCTGATCGTCGGCAAAAATGGAGCAGGAAAAACGGCTATTCTGGATGCGGTAGCTGTTTCTGTCAGCACGTTTCTGGCCGGGATCGACGGAGGAGTCAGCAGAACCATTTCAAAGGATGATGCCAGATACGAATTTTACAGTTTGAACAATGCGGTTGAAAACAGCCTCAGTTTCCTGTGTGTATCGAAAGCCTTGGCTGACGGCCAACCAACAGATGCCGGTTACCGTGATAAAGTGTTAAAAGCATCGAATTCCAAAAGTGTTGCCTTGAAATACAACAACATCATCGGCATGAAGCGGGCGGAGCGTGCTGCGCTCGCAGAAGTATAACAGTCACGACAGTTACTATCTGGTGATTTTGGATGAGAGCGGGATACAGCCTCCACAGAAGGAAGAGTTCCAGATAGATATTGCTTTTGCAACGGATGATTTTAATTTCTTTGACTGAGCGTATCCACTGCTATCTGCCGGGCTGAGAAGTGCTGAAATTCCGCCCGGAACACTTCACGAATAACTATGGTTTTATCAGCGACTATTTGGCGGAATTTATCCGCGAACTGCGGAAAGAACAGTACGGAGACGCCTTAGATTGTTATTTCCATCTGGGAAAGAGTGTGCGTGGACAGCTGAGCAAAGAAAATGTTACTTCCAATGACATCTGCGGTAGATTTGGGAACAGTACTGGCAGACTTGTTTAGTATCTTTAATTTGATTTTTTACAGCAGTGCGGAAGATGCGGTATTTAAAGCACTGGGAGTGAAATAACATGAGGCAGAGCAGATGAAATCATCCAACCAGAAATTAAAAATCCTGTACCTCCAGAAAATTCTTCTGGATCTGACCGACGAGACGCATTCCATCAGCATGGCCGAGATCATCGCCGAACTTGCGAAGCACGACATATCAGCAGAGCGGAAAAGTCTCTACAACGATATCGAGTGCCTGCGTCAGTATGGCATGGATATCATCGGCGAGAAGAGGGACGGCAGTTATTACTACCACATCGGAAATCGTCAGTTTGAACTTGCCGAATTAAAACTTCTCGTGGATTCCGTGCAGTCCGCGAAATTCATTACCGAGAAAAAATCGGAGGAGCTGATCCATAAGATTGAAGGCTTTGCCAGCAAATACGAGGCGAAACAGCTTGATCGCCAGGTTTATGTGGCCGGGCGTGTAAAGACCATGAACGAGCGTATTTACTATAATGTGGATGCCATTCACAGTGCAATCGCGGCCAATTCTCAGATTCGTTTTCAGTACTTTCAGTACGATGTGGAGGGGAACATGGCTCTGCGGCGAAACGGCGACTATTATCAGGTCAGCCCGTGGACACTTGTCTGGAACGACGAGAATTATTACCTGATTGCTTACGCAGCGGATTCGGAAAGCATACGACATTATCGGGTGGATAAAATGCTAAACACTGAGATTGTGCCGATATGCAGGCGGGGGTGGGACGCGTTTCACCGTATTGACACGGCAAAATATACCAGGCAGACATTCGGCATGTATGGCGGAAGGGAAGAGCTGGTTCGTCTGCGCTGCGAAAACAGCCTTGCGGGGCCGATCATAGACCGTTTTGGAAACGACATTACACTTCGCCGGGACGGCGAGGAACATTTTACCGTTTCGGTGACGGTTGATGTGAGCAATCAGTTTCTTCACTGGGTCATGGCACTCGGAAGCGGCGCGGAGATTATCGGACCGGAGTGGGTGGTGGAGGAAACACGAAAAGAAGTGCAACGACTTTTCGGGCAGTATAAAGTAAATGAAGCAGAAGATAAATAATGGCTGTTATTAAGAAGGAAGATTGCGGAGTCCCGCTTTTTGTGGTACACTACGATTAAGAAAACTCTAAAAGAGCGTTGCGATAAGGAGGTGCAAAATGCGTAAAATGTTACCGGCCGGTATGGACAGTTTCGAAAAGATCCGGCGTTCAGACTGCTACTACGTGGACAAAACAGGAATGATTGCCGAATTATTACACACACATGGCGACGTAAATCTTTTTACCAGACCAAGACGTTTTGGGAAAAGCATTAATATCAGCATGTTAAAGAGTTTCTTCGAAATTGGAACCGATAAAAGCCTTTTCGACGGACTTGCTATTGCGAAAGACACCGGGCTTTGTGAAAAATTTCTGGGGCAATACCCTGTTATTTTTGTAACATTAAAAGAAGTGTTTGGAATTAATTACGACTCTGCAGTAAGGAATTTGTGGGAGGAAATTTCGAGAGAGGCCGCAAGGTTCTCTTTTCTCGCAGACAGTGATAAGTTAACCTCGCGGGATAAACGCAAATATCAGGATCTTTGCAATGAAACCGGAAATGTTGAAGCCGGTTTAAAACAGCTGAGTTCTATGCTTTATCGACACTACGGCAGGCAGGTCATTATTTTAATCGATGAATATGACGCACCGTTGCAGAAAGCATACGAAAATGGCTATTACGACAAAATGGTTCTTCTGATTCGCCAGTTGTTTGGATATGCGTTAAAGTCGAATGATTCTCTGCTTTTCAGTGTTTTAACAGGATGCATGCGAGTTTCAAAAGAAAGTATTTTTTCGGATCTCAACAACCCTGTGATGTATACGTTAACTGATAATATATGTGAAGAATGGTTTGGGTTCACAGACGAAGAAGTCAGATGTATTTTACAGGAATTTGCGCTGGAACAGTATTATGAAACCACGAGAGAGTGGTATGACGGTTATCAGATCGGAGCTACCAGAGTTTATTGTCCGCGGGATGTAATTTGCTGGTGCAGACAACTCCTGTTAAACAACGGAACTTATCCAAAAAACTACTGGGAGAATGTCAGCGAGAACAAAATAGTATATCGCCTCGTTGAAGCATCGGATGCCGGCACAAAACATGATTTGGAAACTCTTTCCGAAGGGCTTTGTATTGATAAAAGGCTTTTGACTGATTTGACATACCGCGATATGGACGAAGATGTAGAAAGCCTTTGGAGTGTTCTTTTTACCGCAGGCTATTTAACACAAAGAGGCGAGAGGAGTCCGGATGGCATCTATCATCTTACGATCCCAAACCGTGAGGTATTCGGGATTTTCAAGCGGGAAGTCCAACGCTGGTTTAAGAATACACATAAAAACAGATTCACCGGCCTGTATGAAGCTTTTGAAAAGGGTGATCCGAAAGCAGTTCAGGATCAGCTCGACTCCTGCATGCGTGAATCCATCAGCTTTTTCGATGGTGGAAACACAGATGAGCAAAAAGAATCTTTTTATCACGGAATGTTAATTGGAATCACACATGCAAACGGCAGATGGGTGGTAAAATCTAATCGGGAATCAGGAAAAGGACGCTCCGATCTGGCGATTGTGAATCCGCAAAAAAGATTGGGCATCCTGATTGAAGTTAAATATTCAAAAACGGAAGAGGAACTGCCGGAGAAATTGAAGGAAGCACGCGGGCAAATTGACCGCATGCAATATGAAGATTTTTTCCTCGTGTTTGGCATAAAAACAGTGATTGAATATGGTGCAGCATTTTACAATAAGATGTGCAGTGTAGAGAAGAACTAAAAGAGCGACGGTGGCTTTCAGTTCTAAGTTATCAGGATGTTAATATTCACGGCCTCCCCGCATAACGAGCAGTGGCCGCGATTAAACAGATTGGCTACTATATACTATACGGCGCGCCCACTGCTCGTTTGGGGGAGGTGACTGTTGCACAGTCATCCTCCATGAGTCAACAATTCCACTTATGAGCGAGCCCAACGTGGAATTGTTGACTCAATAGTAACATCAGAATAAAATTGCCGCGCATCCCGAACCTTAAAGAATCGATATACTTTTGTTTTGTGAGCAGCTCTTGAAAAGAGGGCTGCTCTTTCTTTTACGGTTCATTGTCATATAAAGTTGTATTTGCGTAGGAAAATGAAGCAAAATTTTCTCTTGTCCCAACTAAAGTTGTACTTCAAAAATTTGCCATTTTTTTCTTGTCCCAGTTAAAGTTGTCATATCCCAACTAAAGTTGTCCGTTAACAAATAACAATGAAAAAAACGCTTGACAAAACTGTTATGTCTGTATATACTGTTTATATTATCGCATAAACAGTTGCGGCAGTCAAGACCTCAGGATTCAAAGCATGATTTTTACTTCATGGAAGGTATCTCAGGGAAGAAGCATGCGTGCTGCAACAGGAATCAGGAAAGGAACGCCTCTGTCTGCACCAGGGCGGCACAGTGGCAGGGAAAAGTTATGGAAATGGAATATGTGATTGAAGGAAGAGGTATTCGCAAAAAGTATAAAAAATTTGCGCTGGATATCCCGGAATTAAACATCCCGAAGGGCTTTGCCACCGCGCTGATCGGTGAGAACGGCGCCGGCAAGACCACGCTGCTCAACATTTTGACAGGGATATACCAGAATTATCAGGGGCAGATTACATACTTCGGGCAGTACAGCGACCGGGACCGGGAGAAGAACCCGGAGGTGAAGGAGCGCATCGGCTACACCGGGACAGGCAATTATTACCTGCCTCAGTGGCGTGTCGGTCAGGTGGAGGATTTGAGCTCACTCATTTTCACGCGCTTTCACAGGGATCGGTTTGAACACTTTTGTGAGGATTTAAAGGTCGGCGGAGCGAAGTTTGACGCAAAGCAGAAGGTGAGCGACTTGTCAGACGGCAACCGCACGAAGCTGATGTTAGCGGGAGTGCTGGCCAGGGAGACGGATCTGCTTATTATGGATGAGCCCGCATCGCCGCTGGATCCGCTCATGCGTGACCGGCTCTGCGAGATCATCCGCGAATATCTGGCGGAGAATGAGGGCGGCCGCAGCGTGTTCTTCTCCACGCACAATATTCAGGATATGGAGAATGTGACGGATTACGCCGTTATCCTCTCGAACGGGCAGATCGCGGAGCAGGGATTTGTGGAGGATTTAAAAGAAAAGTACGTGCTTGTGAAGGGCGAAGAGGGGGCCATCCCGCAGGCGAAGCGCACGCTGCTGAGTATTCAGACGAACCGGTTCGGGTTTGAGGGCATCTCGCTGGCCGAACGGCTGGATGCGTTTGCCGGGTGTGATGTGAGCGTGGAAAGGCCATCCCTGTTCCAGATTTCCGTAGCGGTCATGAAGCAGGCGCAGGCGGGGCTTTAGAAACGATATCCTAACTGTCTTCTGTGTCTGGAAAACGTGAAACAGGAACAGATAAGAGTGTATTAAGACGGTTGTGACAGTAACCCCTTTGATGATTTGATTTAAAAAACGGATGGTTTGATTCGTAAAAAACACTGACTGAAACTGTGGACGCAGAAATTCGTCCGTCTGGGGGTAGTTATGGAAAATATAAAAGTCGAAATAACTGTTCAGCAAGAGATAAACGATAAAAAATCGAAGAACCGTGTCTCCAAACGGGGATGGCTCTCGGACCTCATCTGCGGCTTCCGGCTCCTGCGTTACGCGCCGCACGCGTATTTTTGGCTGATCCTGATGGTGGCGCTGGTGGCCTCAGGTATCTTCGCAGACTGGATTTTCATGTTCCAGTGCTGGCGGGATTACGCCAGGGACACGGCTGTGACGTATCTCTGGATGACTTCTATCCCCGTATGCCTTGCCTCGCTGATCCCGGCGCATCTGCTGGGCGCGCTGGCGGGCTCTGACCTTGTGAAACAGTCGCCGGCAGGAAATCGGATGAAATTTGGCATTCCGGTTCTGGTGAACAGCCTTGTTTCTCTGGTCATTTTCCTGCTGTTCGCCCTGTCCAAATATGCCATCAGCCTCACCTTCCCGTTTATGCTGACGGCACCGGCCAGAGAACTGCGTGTTTCTATTTTGGCCTGCGCCTGCATCCAGGCACTGGTGCTGGTTTATCTGGCATTCATCTACCGTTTCCGCACGTCCGTTTCCATAATCGCGTATCTTGCGGTCATGGGACTGGCAGTGGCAGCCTTCGTCCTCCGCTCGGGCGAATCAGATACGAATCTTTTTAGCATGTGGGATTCTGCCTGGTCGCTGCAAAACCTGTTCCCTTCCTTCCTGAAATTTGACAGCTACGGGGAATGTCTTCCTGCGGCGTTTGTGATCCTCCTTGTGGGGCTTGCGGCTTACGTCGGCATTTCCCTGCTGAATCTGAAATTCTGCAGGACCTTCTGGAAGGAAGGACCGGAACGAAAAAAACACCGTGTCCATCCTTCAGTCAGGATCCCGGAGGGCACGTTTCGGATACAGCATGTGATCCCGGCGGCGGTAATTTTAGTGATATTTGCCGTGTTCCTGATCTGGTACACGTCCTACGAATGCCGCGTTCACCGGCTGATCGCGAAAGTATACCGGGAAGTGACCGAGACGGATGAGTGGATATCCATGTCGTACGACGACGGAAGCGGGGCGGAGCTTTTGTATGTAACGGATGACGAAGTGACAGAGGATTTCTGGCTTGTGACTTTTGTGGATTATAACGGGAATTCCTATGAAACAGTCGGACAACTCTCAACGGACGAAACATTGACGGATTTTCTGGAAACGACCCGGGGGCTGAAACATGTCGTGGGTGAAGACGGAACCCTCATATGGGGCGATGATCCGGAGTATTATGACGAAAAATATTCGGATGAGGAGAAGTATACCATTCCCGAAGATTATAACTTTCTGTGTGAGTATGTCGATACCGAACTCTACCGCGTCGGGATCGCCAGCACGGATTACGTCGTTGCCGCGGTCGGAGAATACGAGGGCGAGCGGGTGGTTTATCTCATGCTGAATTATGAGTATGAGGGAACGGGAGAGACGCTTTCCGAATATCTGGCGTCTTATGGAGTCGACCGGGACAGCTGTACGCAGGTAAGGCTTGTATGGTATAAGAAAGACTTCCTGCTGGACGGTATCCTGGCGCGCAGCCTGTTAGCCCCCAGCTGGTTCTCCGTACGTTTCTTTGATACCGATACGGAATATTTATACGACACAATCATTTCTCTGGCTTCCGAGCGGGTCAGCGTGGAAGATTACGAGGACCAGGCGATGTATCGCTCGGAGGTAAGTATCCAGATCCGTTCCCAGTATACGGGAATGGATGCCATGGAGATCAGCTTTCTGGAGAACGGCTATGTTGGCGTGAAATCCTATACCGGCAGCTGGTACTTCAACGCATGCTTTAAGATGGATCAGACCGGATTTTCTGTGATAAAAGGACTGCTGAAGGACTATCTTCTGGAGGAATGCGGCACCGGATACATCAAGCGGTCGGATGAAATGTCTGTCTGGAAGTATCTGGAAAATGTTGCGTGGCATCAGATCAAAAGTCGAAGTTAACGTGGAGCGTGAACTTTAAGGATGGAAAGCTTGCTTCCGAATTCCGAAGTTAAAGCTTCACGTTAACTTCAAAACTTCCTGACTCTGATGTCCACAAATATTATGGTGTAAAATATCTGATGAAGAGATGAAGCTTCTTTGTGCAACCACGGAAAAGAATAAGAGGGAGGATTCACGTATTTTTCTGCGGATGTGTGGCTTTTAAAAACATCCATCGGAATGGACCGGAGAACGTGAATTGGAGTTAATAGATGGAAAATATGAGAAGAGAAATTCGCACTTATCTGGCGTTCACGCCTTTGGTCTACCGTATTCTGGTACTGGCAGTTCTGCTGTGCATGCTGATCGTCGTCAGAGCGTGCTTTTGCAGGGCGGTGGGAACCGGCGGCCTGGACCAGACTTTTACAATTTTTATGGCATACTGCTACATCACCTATGAGGTGGTATCTGACTACTGGCTGTTCGGCGGCATCTGCTGTAAGGACATAGGGCAGCCGCTGCTTTTTCGCACATCCTTTTACGGGATCTATGTGCTGAGGGAAGGCATCACCACAGACCTTGTACGCAGGTTCGTATGGATCCTGGGCTATTCGCTGGCAGGGTACGTCATAGGAGGGGACTCCCGGGAATTTATTACCGGGCTTCTCATGTACGTAGCGGTGGCGGCCAGCCTGAATCTGGAGCGGCACACACAGACGCCGCAGTATCTGCTTCTGTCCGCGCAGCCGGGCGCAGTTTTGTTTCTGGTTTTGCGGGTGGCGGGTCTTATTCTGGAACAAATGTACGGATGGCCGGTGTATCTGGCAGAATTCATCATTTTTGCGGCCGCGGCTGTTGGCATCAGCGTGCTGACAGTATGGCACATGATGTACTGCATCGGAAGAAGCATGGATGCAGTAAAGAGTAAACGGGAGAGATCATGAATAACATGAAAAAATCATTTCAACTGCTGTTTTTTGGATTTAAGGCCCGCACAAATATCATCATTTGCAGCATATTTCTTGTCATCGGGCTGTTGATGGAGCTGGCTGTCAGCCTGGAAATGGCCGGAACCCAGGATGTGATGATGTGGCAGCCGGTGGGAAGTGTCTTCCTGGCCTGCATTCCTCTGTTCGGGACGCAGATGCTCTGTTCACTCACCGCGTCGGCGTTTGTGAATACTTCACCCGCCAGCCGGGGCTTAAAAACAAGCCGGAGCCTTCTGGTAACTGCCATTTTTATCGGTGCAATCTTTGTGGTGCAGGTTCTGATGAAAGCAGTCATCTACCTGATTTACCCGAAAGCAGGCCCGGTTATCTGGCAGGAACTGGTATTTTATGCCGCGGTCAACGCACTGCTCCTGGTTTGCACGGCTTTCCTGTTTCGTTTCTTTGTGGCTACGTTTCTGGCTATTTACGCCGTGATGTTTGCATTCGGATCATTTTCGGGTTATAATGCTGCCATGACAGGGGAGAAGCTTTCCATTGTCCATTATTTGCCGCAGTTTCAGAGGCCGCTGCCGTATATTCTGCTCTCCGCACTCATCATTGCGGCGGGGCTGGCAGTTTATTACGGACTTTCATTGTTACTGTATAAGGTACCGTTTTCAAAGATGGCGTTCGGGGCCGGCCTGAAGTCACGCTGACGCAGAACTTCAATAAAGCGAAACTTAAAAAATCATGGATGGCGAATCAGAGTATGATGTCGCCAAAGTATGCGGACTGAAGTTCTGTTAAACGGAGCTTTGAGATATTTCGCCAACGCGAAAGTCTAAGGCGAAAGTTCTGCCGGGCGGATTTTGTTCGAATTTCGCGACATGTAGACGAAAGAACTGCAGGATTTGCAGAAGCATAGGGGTAAGAATAGATGAAGATTCTTCAAAATTCCGGCGTGCCGATTTACCAGCAGATTGCCGACCAGTTTAAAAATGATATCCTCGCGGGAAAATACAAACAGGACGAATACCTGCCCTCCATCCGCGGACTGGCGAAGGAGCTGCGCATCAGCGTTATCACCACCATGAAGGCCTATGAACAGTTGGAGGCAGACGGCCTGGTAACGGCGGTGCAGGGCAAAGGCTTTTATGTCAATGCGCAAAATGCCGAGATGATGAAAGAACAGCACCTGCGCAAAGTCGAAGCAGCGCTGGGCGAAGCCATCGAGGCAGCCAGGGTAGCCGGGGTCTCGGAGGCAGAGCTTACTGACATGCTGCACACGTTGTACCAGATGAGGGAAGAGTAGCTTCCGGTCAGGTATCAGACAAACCGAGATCTGATATTTGACAGAAAGCTGCTATTCACAGATTGATTCTATATTTGCGATGAACAGGAGTCCTGCCCCGTACAGGTTTCCCCGCAGGCGACTGGTCGACAAGCAAACCTGCACGGGTCAGGGCTCCGTCACCGAAAGAAAAATCTCATTCCGTGAATCAGTAACGACAGAAAGCATAATAAACAATCATGTCACATAAATTCCGCTTGACAATTGTTTAAAAATTCAGTATATTGAACCGAACGTTCGAAAAGAGCAGAACAGGGCATTTAAAACAGATCCGACCTCTGCTTTTGCGAATGAGAGATATGTGATGACCGGGGATTTCGGGAATGTCAGGAAACAGAAAAATTTGTGGTTGATGTTCCTTGTGCAGCATGGATCATATGATAGTGTAAGGTAAAGAAACAAGAAGGAGAGAATCATGGCAAAGAAAAACAAGAAGGTAGTCCGGCAGGATCTGAAACCGAGAAAGCCCTCGAATGCGGTATTAAACGGCGTACTTGCGGGGCTGATCCCGGTGGTAGTATTCCTTTTTATCGGCGAGTATTTCCTGCTGATCCCGATCAACATTCAGTGTGCAGGTCTCTGGTGGGAGCTGATTTTCATCACGGTGGTGTTTGCCGCCGGCTTTCACACGGCGGTGTCGCTGACCCGCGCACATAATAAACGGCTATGGGAGCTTCAGTATATCTCTGAAAAGCCAAAGAAGAACGAAAGCGCTGAAAAAATTATCGGCAGGGTGGCGATCGGGATCCCGGCGGTGCTGTTCATCCTGCTCTTGCTCCTGTCGTTCTTCGGATCAAAGCTGCTGAATGCAAAAATATATGCCGCGGTGCTCACGGTGACCGAGGCGGATTTTCAGACAGACCTGGCAGAGACGCTGGACACGGACGCCATCGCACTCATGGACACAGCCTCGGCCCAGAAGCTGGGCGACCGGGAAATCGGTTCCCTCTCCGAGGTGGTCAGCCAGTACAATGTTTCCTCGGATTATATTCAGATCGACCTGGACGGCTCGCCCGTCAAAGTGAGCGCGCTGGATTACGCCGGCTTCTTTAAGTGGACCGCAAACCGCGCGAACGGCGTTCCCGGTTATGTAACGGTAGACCCGGTCTCCATGTCCGCGGATTACGTGGAGCTTTCCGAAGGCATGATTTATGTGCCGTCGGCTTATTTCGGTGAGGATGCGGACCGCTACATTTTCACACATTACCCTACAAAAATTACGGGCGCGGCGCACTTTGAAATAGATGAGGATGGGAATCCCTACTATGTGGCTCCGGTTTATGAGCACACCATCGGTCTTTTCGGCGGCACCACGGTGACGGGCATCATCCTGTTAGACCCTGTGACCGGCGAACTTACCGAGTATGCTCTTAGCAATGTTCCCACCTGGGTAGACTACGTGTTTGACGGCGACCTGCTGTGTGAGCAGTACAACTGGTTCGGCGAGCTCTCCAACGGTTTCTGGAATTCGATTTTTGCGAAAAAGGGCTGCAAGACCATCACCACCTATTCTTCCGACGATTATTTGGAGGAGGAGTCGGATGACTCCGTGCCCACCAATGACTACGGCTATATCGCGAAGGACGGCGATATCTGGATCTACACCGGCGTGACTTCTGTAAACAACGACAGCTCCAACATCGGCTTCCTGCTGGCGGATCAGCGCACCGGTGAGGCCCGCTATTACACGGTGTCCGGCGCGGATGAGCGCTCCGCCATGGACGCGGCCGAGGGCGAGGTGCAGGAGAAGGGCTACCAGGCGAGCTTCCCGTCCCTCATCAATGTGGACGGAAACCCGACCTATATCATGGTTTTAAAAGACGCCTCCGGTCTGGTGAAGCTCTATGCGGCGGTGAATGTGGAACAGTACAACTATGTGACGACAGCCTCCACTCAGGAGGAATGCATCGAGAAGTACAAGACCCTGCTGGGGATCGGAGGGGACGATGCCGATTCGAATGACGACGGATCGGCGGATGACAGTGACAGCACCGGGGCCGGAAGTAACTCCGATGACAGCTCCGGCGCAGACTCTTCCGGCGAAGATGCCGAAAAGGTTGCAGTCGGTGAGACCGACCTGACTCTCGCGGCAGTGCGTTATGTCACGGTGGAAGGTAATACCTGGATTTATCTCGTTGCGGAAGACGGCACGGTTTACCGGGCTCTTGCGCCGGAAAATGAATCCATGATGATTCTGGAAGCCGGCGATGCGGTGCATATTTCCTATACGGAGGATCGGGAGATCGTAAGCTGTGAAATGGTAACGGAGTAGCATAATTATTCACGGCTATTTGGAAAAAAACATCCTGATGTTCACAAAAAACGCTTGCATTTTCGCGAATAAAGTAGTATTATCCTTTCACCAACACGCGGGGGAGCGGATCGGAAATATTCCCTCGTGGGTTCAATCTCACATGAAGCGGCTGGCGTACATGCAAATTGCGGTGCGCCGGTCGCTTTTTGATTACCGCTCAAAGTCCACGCCCGCAGTTTCGCGAAGCGACACTGCAACACCGCATTACTCGCAAAAGTCTCGAATTTACTGAACGGTTGCAATTCACGGTAACGATTTTTTTACATAATGTAAAAAAACACTTGACAGATACCCCCTGTAGGGTATATGATACCTCCATCATACCCTATAGGGGGTATTTTTGAAAAAGTCGCAGGAGTCGGAGTGAACGCTTCGTGTTTCCTGCGGAACGATGAGCTTTAATTCCTGGCAGTGCCCGCGAAGCGGGCATAGGAGTTTATACTGAATGCTGTTTTTTGCGAAGATGAAACGAGGTGTCACATGGAAAAAAACAGAACCGGGATGTCCGCTGAGGATGAATGCATGGAAAACCGTGCAATTGAGGATACTGAAAAAGAAGACGAAGACATGGAGACGGAAGCTGCGGAGTTAAAGGAAGCAGATATGGAAAACAGGAAGTCGGAAGAAACGGTTGCACAGGCCAATACGGTCTGTCCCCACTGTAAATCAACGGAGCGTTCGGAAGAGCAGAAGAAAAAGCTTCTCAACCGCCTGAGCCGCATCGAAGGTCAGATTCGCGGCATCCGCGGCATGATCGAGCGGGACGCGTACTGCAATGATATTCTCATTCAGTCGGCGGCGGTGACAGCGGCAATCAATTCCTTTAACAAGGAACTTCTTTCCGCGCATATCCACACCTGTGTGGTGCGGGACATCCGGGAGGGTAAGGACGAGGTGGTGGATGAGCTTGTCGCCACAATCCATAAGCTCATGAGATGAAGAGCCGAATTTAACGTGTGAATCTCAGTCGATAAAAACCTGTCATAGCCGGCTGCGCCTTCGATTTTTATCAAGTGTGCTGAACAACTGATCGATCGCAATCTGACCGTGCTATTTCGTGACAGTTCCTGAGTGAATTATTTTGTGGTGCTTGTGTCATTTTGCATGTCGACCAGTGAAAATATAAGTATAAGAGAGGTGATTTTTATGGAACAGTATCTAGTAACCGGCATGAGCTGTGCGGCCTGCAGCGCCCGGGTCGAGAAGGCTGTATCGAAGGTGCCCGGGGTGACATCCTGTTCGGTGAGTCTGCTGACAAATTCCATGGGCGTGGAGGGCACGGCTTCCCCGGGCGATATTATCCGCGCCGTGCAGGATGCCGGCTACGGTGCATCTTTAAAAGGAAGCGCCGAGAGCGGCGGAAAAGGGAGTTCGGCGTCCCGGGGGCCGACGCTTGCCGAGCAGGAGGAGGCGTTAAAAGACCATGAGACGCCGGTGTTAAAGCGTCGGCTGATCGCATCTGTCGGCTTTTGGCTGGTACTGATGTATTTTTCCATGGGCCACATGATGTGGGGCTGGCCACTGCCCCACTGGTTCGACGACAACCACGTGGCCATGGGCATCGTGCAGATGCTTTTGTGTATCATCATTATGGTGATCAATCAGAAGTTCTTCATCAATGGTTTCCGGGCGCTGTTTCGCCGCTCGCCGAACATGGATTCGCTGGTGGCGCTGGGCTCCATGGCATCCTTTGTCTGGAGCGTCTATGTTCTGCTGGCCATGACCAGAGCCGAGGCGGACGGGAACATGGAACTCGTCATGGACTACATGATGGATTTCTATTTTGAGTCGGCCGCCACGATTCTGACGCTGATCACTGTGGGAAAGATGCTCGAAGCCCGCTCGAAAGGGAAGACGACGGATGCTCTGAAAAGCCTGATGAGGCTGGCACCGAAGACGGCAACGCTCGTGCGGTCCGGCGAGGAGATTACCGTACCCATCGAAGAGGTGGAGAAGGGTGATATCTTTGTGGTTCGCCCGGGCGAGAGCATTCCGGTGGACGGAAAGATTCTCGAAGGTGCGAGCGCTGTGAACGAGGCCGCGCTCACCGGCGAAAGCATCCCGGTGGATAAGGAGCCGGGCGACCGGGTATCGGCCGCCACGGTCAACCAGTCGGGTTTCCTTCGCTGTGAGGCCACCAGAGTGGGGGAGGACACCACGCTGTCACAGATTATTCAGATGGTGAGCGACGCGGCGGCCACCAAAGCACCCATCGCAAAGATCGCGGATAAGGTTTCCGGCGTGTTTGTTCCCGTGGTGATCACCATTGCGGTCATCACCACGCTTGTGTGGCTCATCGCCGGGCAGGAGTTCGGTTACGCGCTGGCCCGCGGCATCTCTGTTCTTGTGATCAGCTGCCCGTGTGCGCTGGGACTGGCCACGCCGGTGGCTATCATGGTGGGCAACGGCATAGGTGCGAAAAACGGCATCCTATTTAAGACGGCAGTTTCCCTGGAGGAGGCCGGAAAGGTGCAGATCGTCGCGCTGGACAAAACCGGAACCATCACCAGCGGTGAGCCGAAGGTAACCGACGTCATCCCTGCGGACGGGTTCACGGAGGAGAATCTGCTGGATCTTGCGTACGCGCTTGAGAAAAGGAGCGAGCACCCGCTTGCGAAAGCTGTGATGGCGTATGGCGGAATCGGTACGGAAATCCCCGAGGTCACGGACTTTGAATCTCTCCCCGGCAACGGACTGACCGGGCGCCTGAACGGCGAAACACTTTTCGGAGGCAGCATGAAGTTCATCTCCGGCCGCGCAGACATCCCGGCGGAGCTCATGTCGCGGGCAAAGGAGCTTGCGGAAAAAGGCAAGACGCCGCTGCTCTTTACGAAAGGAGATCAGTTTGCCGGCATCATCGCGGTGGCGGATACGATCCGCCCGGACAGCCGGGAGGCAGTGAACCAGCTGAAAAACATGGGCATCCGCGTGGTCATGCTCACGGGAGACAATGAGCGCACCGCGAAGGCTGTCGGCGATGAGGCCGGTGTGGATGCGGTGATTGCCGGTGTGCTGCCGGAAGGGAAGGAAGCCGTGATCCGCGCTCTCAAAGAACAGGGAAAAGTGGCCATGGTTGGCGACGGCATCAACGATGCGCCGGCACTTACGCGTGCGGACATCGGCATCGCGATCGGCGCCGGCACGGATATTGCCATCGACGCGGCGGATCTTGTGCTGGTAAAGAGCAGTCTCATGGATGTGCCGGCGGCGGTGCGCTTAAGCCGTCAGACTTTAAAAAACATCCATGAAAACCTGTTCTGGGCGTTCTTCTACAACGTCATCGGCATTCCGCTGGCTGCCGGCGTGTGGATTCCGGTCTTCGGCTGGGAGCTGAACCCCATGTTCGGCGCCGCGGCGATGAGCCTTTCCAGCTTCTGCGTCGTCACAAACGCGCTGCGTCTGAACTTCTTCCATATGAAGGAGACAAAGCGTGACCGGAGGCGGACGGCGTTGAATCTGAACATGGAAGCGGTTACGGCCATGCAGGCTGTCTCTCGCGGAGAAGGAAAGGAGTGCTGTGACCTTCCGGGCGCAGGCAGCCGCGCCGGAAATCCGGAGGACGAAAAAGGCTTTGCATGTGATTTATCACATGAAAACGGTTCTTTCGGTGATGCAGAGGAGGAAAACAGCTTGACGTATCCGCCAAAAACGCTTAAAATTGCTGAGATTCAAATCAAGGGTATGATGTGCACAAACTGTGAGGCCCATGTGAAGAAGGCGCTCGAAGAGATCGACGGCGTGGCAGAAGCGATGCCCGATTTTAAAACGGGCACGGCCGTGGTAAAGCTTACAAAAGAGGTGCCGGACGAAGCACTGAGAAAAGCGATCACTGGGGAAGGGTATAAAGTGAAGAAGATTCGAGTCGCGAAATAATCGACGTGAATTCTGATAAGAAATTGATGATATTTCAAAGGAGGATATATCATGGTTAAGACAACCGTTCAGGTAGAAGGTATGATGTGCGGCATGTGTGAGGCACATGTCAACGACGCTGTGCGCAAGGCATTTCAGGTGAAGAAGGTGAATTCTTCCCGTTCCAAAGGAACCACGGAGATCCTTTCCGAGGCGGAGCTGGACACGGAAGCACTTGCGAAGGCCATTACGGACACAGGATACAAGGTAAACGGCATTACATCTGAGCCGTACGAGAAGAAGGGAATCTTCGGTTAATCACGGATGTAAGCCCATACTCTGATTTTTACTTAGATCACTATATAGGAGAAATACGATACAGGGGAGCCGGAGTCACGGAGAAATTCGCGTGTCATGACCTTCTGTCGTGCGAATCCGATAATCCTGCGCAAATAGTAACAATCCTGCAGAAAAAATCCCGGGAAGATTTAAAAAATCTTTCCGGGAATGATGTCGTTTTCAGAGGTAAGAGATGATTTTTCCGAAATTTTTACAGCCGGGAGATGGCATCGGCGTGGCTGCGCCGTCCCGCGGAATCAATGATGAGACGGACATCCTCCGCTTTCGGCGCGGCGCGAAAACGCTGGGCAGCATGGGATACCCGGTCACCTTCACCGACCATGTGTTTACGGATGAGAACGGGCGCAGCGCCGACGGCCCGGTGCGCGGCCGGGAGATGAGCGGACTGTTTGCAAATCCGCAGATTCACGCGGTTATTTCCGCCGCGGGCGGCGATTTTCTGGTGGAAATGCTGCCGTGGTGTGATTTTGATGCCATACAAAAGAATCCCAAATGGGTGCAGGGCTATTCCGATAACACCAGTCTCCTGTACTACATCACGACAAAGCTGGACATCGCCACGGTTTACGGGTGCCATTTTGGAGATTTCGGCATGGAACCGTGGCAGAAAAGTGTTCATGATGCGCTTTCCGTGCTCACCGGCCGGGGCCGGGCATTTTCCGGCTATGAGTTTTATCAGGACGGCTTTTCTGCCCGCACAGACAGTGCCGCCGGTTACCGCCGGGACAGGCGTGTAAAGTGGGTAAACGGGCGGGACGAGGATGCCGTTACCGTGCAGGGGCGTCTCATCGGCGGCTGTCTGGACGTGCTGGGTTTCCTCTGCGGGACACCGTACGACGGAACTTTGGATTTTACCGAAAAGTACCGGGAGGACGGTATTCTGTGGTATCTGGAAAGCTTTTCCACAAACCCGGAGGAACTGCAGATGAAGCTATGGCAGTTTAAGCAGCTCGGCTGGTTTGAACAAGCTTCCGGCTTCCTGTTTGGCAGACCCTGCATGTACAATACGGAGTACTCGGATGTGCCGTATCGGGATGCGGTTATGAGTATGCTGGAAGAGTACCGGGTTCCGGTTATTTTTGACATGGATATCGGCCATAAGGGGCCGCAGTTTTCCATGATCAACGGCGCACTGGCCAGGGTGGAGTCGAAAAACGGAACCGGGAGCCTGACATACCTTCCGGAAAAAGATGTCTGACAGCCGACGCTTTTTAGTAAAGAAATGCGGAAGCTATGACAGAACGGAGTTTTTCATGCAGAAAGTTCGAGATGACTTTGCCGAAGCCGAAAACGGCGTGAGGCTGAACAAATATATGAGCGACAGCGGATACTGCTCCCGGCGGGAGGCGGACCGTCTGATTGCGGAGGGCGTTGTGACGATTAACGGCAGCCCGGCCGGACTCGGCGACAGAGTGTTCCCCTGGCAGACAGTTTCCGTACGGGGGAAAGTCCTGTCGTCGGAAAATGAACTGATCTTTCTGGTTGTCAATAAGCCGGCCGGAATCGAGTGCACCACCGACCGCAGCAATCCGGATAATATCGTGGATTTTATCGGCCTGAAAAAGAGAATCTATCCGGTAGGCCGGCTGGACAAAAATTCCCGGGGGCTGATTTTTATGACGAACGACGGATCGCTGGTGAACCCTATTTTAAAAGCCTCGAATTACCACGAGAAAGAATATCTGGTGGAGATTAATCAGGAAGTGACGGATGATTTTCTGAAAGCCATGGCATCCGGCATCTGGCTGCCGGAGCTGAAGGTGCGGACCAGAAAGTGTGAAGTCGAAAAAACGGGAAAGAATACCTTCCGCATTGTGCTCACCCAGGGTTTAAACCGGCAAATTCGCCGCATGTGTCAGGCCCTGAATGTGAAAGTGCTGGATTTGCAGCGCATTCGCATCATGAATATCACGCTCGGCAGGCTGAAAGAGGGCGAGTACCGCAACATCCGCAAGGACGAGCTGAAGGAATTGACGGCCGCGGCAAGATGACCAATGGTCATTTTGCCTTGTTTCACATGGGTATAGCCGGCGTCTGAGTGATGCAGACGGGTGCCAGGGTTTCACAATAAACCGGGGTTAATAATGAAAGCAGCCGGAAAAGCCTAAAAGAAAGAAGACAGGGTATGGGGCAGAAAAAAGAATTTTGTTACACGCGAAAAGCGCAATACTATGAGACGGATCAGATGGGGATTGTACATCACTCCAATTATATTCGCTGGTTCGAGGAGGCCAGAATCGCCTGGCTGGACGAGCTGGGGCTCAATTACCGCACGCTGGAGGAGCGGAAGATTCTGATTCCCGTATTAAGCGCGTCCTGCACCTACCGGCAGTCCGTGAAGTTCGATGAGACGGTGGATATTTACGCCTCAATGAAGGCATTTCACGGGCTGAAGTTTGAAGTTCATTACCGTGTGGCTGATCACGAAACGGGAATGCTGATGGCGGAAGGCGAGACAGGTCACTGCTTTTTGAATGAGAAGATGCAGCCGTTTCGGCTGAAAAAAGAGGCTCCGGATGTATATGAAATCTTTCGGGGGCTGGAGGAAGAAGAGTGATGGAGAAGTGACTGTACCATGCAAAATCCGCTCATAAGAAAAATCTCTTACGAGCGAGCTCGACGAGGATTTTCTTACGAACGGATTTTGCCTGCGAACAGTAACAAAAAAGCAGATAACGGGAGTCGAACCCGCCTTTCCAGCTTGGGAAGCTAGCGTTCTACCGATGAACCATATCTGCACAGGCCTGATTTATACCACAGAATCCTCAGGAATGCAAGCGGATTTTACAGATTTTTATGATAGAAATTGGAGGTACGGTTTTCATGCCCATAAAAGTACAGAACAGTGACCTGCCGGCGAAACAGGTGATTTTGAATGAGAATATCTTTATCATGGATGAAAAAAGGGCGATCAGTCAGGACATACGTCCGCTTCAGATTGCCATTTTAAATCTTATGCCTTTAAAGGAAGATACGGAGATTCAGCTTCTTCGCGCACTTTCAAATACGCCACTCCAGGTGGATGTGACTTTTTTGTATGTGGAGACACATGTGTCAAAAAATACGCCGGCCAGCCATTTAAACCGGTTTTACTCAACTTTTCGCGAAGTGGAAGATCAGCGTTTTGACGGTCTGATCATCACCGGGGCGCCGGTGGAACAGATGGAATTCGAGGAGGTCGGCTACTGGCAGGAGCTTAAGGATATCATGGCCTGGTCAGACAGAAACGTGACTTCCACGATGCATCTCTGCTGGGGAGCGCAGGCCGGGCTGTACTATCACTATGGAATCCAGAAGCATCCGCTCCCGGAGAAAATGTTCGGTATCTATGAACACCGCGTCTTAAAGCGGAAGACGCCGCTGGTGCGCGGCTTTGACGACGTATTTCTCGCGCCGCACTCCCGCCATACGGGCGTGGATGACGCCGCGATCGATGCGGATGAGCGGCTGACCGTACTTGCCAGATCCGAGACCGCAGGAGTTTTTATTATTATGGCGGAGGAGGGCAAACGTATCTTTGTGATGGGCCACCCGGAATATGACCGGCTGACGCTGGATCAGGAATATCGGCGTGATCTGGCGAAAGGACTGCCGATTCAGATGCCCTATAATTACTATCCGCATGATGATATCAACGAGCGTCCGCTTCTGACCTGGCGCGCACACGCAAATACGCTGTATACCAACTGGCTCAATTATTATGTTTATCAGGTGACGCCGTACGTTTTATAGTTGCTGTTCTTCGCGAAGCTTCAAAAAGCGACGAGAGTAAGTTTTTGCAGAATTTCCGCAGTATTTATCGCAGTTTTCCAGGAATCTTCTTTCAGAAAAGCGGGAATTTTTAGAACAGCGGAAATGAATATGTTTTAAGATTATTCTTAATCAGAAAGCCCCCGGTTTTGAACCTGAATACTGTTCGAAAACCGGGGACTTGTTTATTATGTGTTATAAATACGTCATATATAAATGCGTTATATCAAGTGGATGGAGCAGGCGTGATGATCACTGGGGTCTCTTGGAAGGCCTCAGGCGGTTGTCCTGAGGGATCAGCACACGCAGGTCGTGCGGCATGTAGACGAGAATATACATCACAAGTGCCAGCGCGATGCCGCCGGCCACATCCACGACGGAATGCTGTTTTAAGAACACCGTGGACATGCAGATCAGCACCATCAATATGCCGGAAGCTGCGACCACAGGCTTTCTGGACGAAAGCGTCTTATTTCGACACACCGCAATGTGAATACCGATGGAATTCAGCACGTGAATGCTCGGAAACACGTTGGTGTGGGTGTCTGTCGAATACAGACGGGCCACCAGCCGGCAGAACACATTTTTGTCGGCATCCACGTCCACGCGCAGGTTCTGTCCGTTGGGCCAGACCGTGCAGATGAGCAGTGCGATCGACATGCCGATAAACAGGAACGCGGAAGCCCGGTAGAAGTCCTCCTTTGAATGGAAGAGCAGGTACGCCATGACGATGGCGACGTAGCCGAACCACAGCAGATAGGGTACGATAAAATACTCACAAAACGGTATGAGATCATCAATCGGCGAATAGATCACGTGATAACGATCCACATGGGTCTCCAGCCAGACAAACCATGGCATGTAGATGAACAGATAGAGAAGCGTCCACGCATGACGGTATTTATAAAGGAAAGAACCGATTTTTTTCATACAAACCTCCTCGCATGAAATCCGAACTCCAAAGAAGGAAAACATCCCGTGACGAAGCGGATTTTTCCGTTTCGCTCTGCCGCAGTTTTATGTTTCTCCGGTGTCCCGGATTCCGGCACTTTCATAAGATCTTTAATTGGGCGCACTCTAGCACAAAAGCGTTAAAATAACAATAGACAATTTGCTGAATTTGAAAATTTAATCGCAGGTTTATTATTGTAAATTTTTGCTTAACAAACTGCGGAGAGACGAATGTTTCATACGGCGCCAGGCCATGCAATATTATGACAGGGGATTTCTTTTGCTTTTGACCGGAAATTGGTCGGGTTTTACAGTTGCGGGAAAGCCGGCTTTGTGGTAAAATCTCTTCTCTCGTGTAAGAGAAAACAAAAAAAGGATGACAATGTAAAAAATGAAGCCTGAAAATGAAACGAATATCACGGCAGATGAAGAGACGGCTCTCGAAGAGAAACATCTGAAAGAGACGCTGGCTCTGTTGCACACGGAAATAGAAAAAGTAAAATACGATATGGAAGTCTCCCGGATAGATGCCGAGCGGCAGAAGGAATATTACTGGGAGAATTACAGCGAATTTGACGAGTACGGTTACGAGCATTTTGACAACGAACAGCAGCTGTACGCCACCGCGTACACGCAGGGCGCGAAGGCAAAGGAACTGTCCCGCTATGAAAAGATGCTCGACTCGGCTTATTTCGCCCGGGTGGATTTTGTATATGACGGCGAGGATGAACCGGAAACGTACTACATCGGCATGGGAAATTTTTCCCCGGAGAAGACTCTGCCGCCGGTGATTTTTGACTGGCGCGCGCCGGTTTCGGCCCTGTTTTATGACTATGACAGAGGACCGGCGGGATTTGACGCGCCGGCGGGCAGACAGGAAGGTGAAATATTACAGAAAAAACAGTACAAGATCCGACACGGAAAATTGATTTTTTTCTTTTCCTGCGATATGAAGATTGACGATGACGTACTCAAACGGGAGCTTTCCGCCAACGCCGACTACGGTCTCAAAGCCATCGTCACCACCATCCAAAAGGAACAGAACCATCTGATTCGTGCGGACCGCCGGGAAAATCTGGTGATTCAGGGCGTGGCGGGTTCCGGGAAGACCTCCGTGGCGCTGCACCGGATCGCCTATCTGCTGTATCACAACCGCGAGACGCTGCAGGCGAGAAATGTTCTGACACTCACACCGAACGCGGTATTTGCGGACTACATTTCACATATTTTGCCGGAGCTGGGCGAGGAGCCGATCCGCCAGATGAGCTTCGACGATTTCGCGGCGCGGGAGCTGAGGCACCTCTGTGTCTGCGAGGATCGCTATGATTATATGGAGCGGCTTCTTTGGATTGAGCAGACGAAAGGGCCTGCGGCCAGGGCCGACTATGTCGCCCGGTACCGGGAGCGTCAGTCGGAAAGCTGGTGCGGGGAAATCTTCGGATTTCTCCTCCTGCTCGAGCAGGACATCGCAGACTTCCGACCGTTTACCTGGAAAAATTTCTCTCTGACCGCGCAGGAAATCAGCAGCTTTTTCTACGGATCGCTGGCGGATGTCCCTATTCTGCAGCGCATGGACCGTGTGGCGGAGTATGTGATTGATCGGATCGAGACGCTGAAAAACCGGGATCTGGAAGATGAAGCAAAAGACAAAATTCTAAGAAAACTGCGCTCCATGTACCGGACAACGGATGTGGTGCAGCTGTACTTTGAGTTTCTCTCCTCCATGGGAGACAACCGTTATGCGGGGGAGGCTTCCGGCGGCTGCGGCAGGCCGGAAGAAGCGCCGCTTCCCAAAATCTATTATGAGGATGTCTTTCCGCTGCTGTATTTTAAATATCTTGCAAGCGGGAAAAAAGAACACCACCAGGTAAAGCATCTGGTGGTGGATGAGATGCAGGATTATTCTTACCTGCAGTACGAACTCCTGCACATGATGTTTTCCTGCCCGATGACCATGCTCGGAGACAGGCACCAGACCCTCACGGAGGAGCGGGAGGATGTCACCGGCCGGCTGGCGCACATCTTCGGAAAGAAAATGACATATTATGAGATGAACCGGAGCTACCGTTCCACCGTGGAGATCGGTGAATTTGCCGATGGGCTGATCGGAAACACCGGAACCGTCTACTTCCCGAGGCATGGCAGGGCGCCGGCAAAACATGCGGCGGGGAGCGCGGAGGAAGCTGTGCGCATGGTGGCGGAGGCTCTTCCCGCACAGCTTGAAAAGTATGAGATTGTGGGGATTTTGTGCCGAAGCGCGGGCGAAGCAGCCGCGGTATACGGCATGCTGAAGGACTGCATGCCGGAATCTGCGCCGGAAGCGCACATGGGCGAAGAGGGCATACCGGAAGAAAGCATGCCGCAGGAAGATACGTCGAACGCGGATCTTGTGACGCTCCTTGACCGGGACAGCGGGCGCTTCCGGGGAAGGATTATGGTCACCACCTGGTATCTGGCGAAAGGGCTGGAGTTCGATGCCGTCCATTGTCTGTACCCGAAGCGGGAAGCCGAACTGCTGCCTCATGACCGGCAGGCTGTCTACCTTGCCGCGACCAGAGCCATGCATGAGCTTGACCTGTACTTTTTCTGACAGCGAAAAAGAATCCGTGAAACCGGTATAAAACATCACCGGTTTCACGGATTTCATTTTCTGTGACGGAGCCCGCGAAGCGGGCCAGAGGTCTGCGGGAAGATCAGTCGCTGATCAGTTCAATCCCCCGGATGTCCGGCGCGATCGCCAGCGAATAATTGGTGTGATAAATCACAAACCCCGGCTTCGCGCCGGCCACCTTCTTTACATGCTTTCGCTCGATATAGTCAATCTCCACCTTCTCGGAGCCGCGCCCGGTTGAGTACCAGGCGGCAAGCCTTGCGGCTTCCTCACAGGTGGCATCCGGGAGCTCCCTGCCGTCTGTTTTGGCAATGACGTGGGAACCCGGGTATTTCTTTGCGTGAAACCACCAGTCATTGCCGTTGGCCAGGGTGAAGGTCAGCTTTTCATTCTGATAATTATTCTTCCCCACATAGAGGTGGATGCCGTCGGAAGAAATATAGTGAAAGGGCCTGCTGGTCACTTTCTCTTTCTTTGCGCTTTTCGCGCCCCGCCGGTCGGTCTGTCTGCGGCGAATGTAACCGGAATCGGCCATCTCCGCCCGCAGCTCTGTCAGATCACTCTCGGAAACCGCGATATCCAGGGCAGCGAGAACAGACTGCAGATGCAGGGTTTCCGCCCGGGTCTCCTCCACGATCTGCATCAGCGCCTCCCGAGTGCGTTTCTGCTTGCTGTACTTTTCAAAGTACCGCTTCGCGTTTTCGATGGCGGAAAGCGTCGGATCCAGCGGGACTGTCACCTCCTCGCCGGTTGCGAAATCTGGTGCCCGCAGCTCCTTTGCGCCCGGTTCCAGGCTGTAGCCGTACGCGGTGAGCAGTTCACCGTACTGACGGAAGGTCTCCCGCCTGTCCGTATCGGCCAGCTGCTTTTCCTGCAGTTCCAGCTTTCGGACATCCTTCTCCAGAAGCGTGGTTGTGACTTTGCGCAGATCCGCCGTCTTCTGGTGAATGCGTGTAGCCTGGTTTTTGGAAGCGTAGTAGGTTTCGATGACCGCGCTCATGGAGTCGAAGGAGCGCTTTATGCTCTTCGGGTCGTCCTCATAGACGGACAGCGGCAGGGCGGAAAATTCTTTCGGAGTGTCCGGGAAAAAGACATTTTCTTTCCCGGATTTTTCGCTGTCGCCGGTTTTGCCGTCTCTGACATAATAAATCACCGGAGAAAAATTTTTTTCCGAAATATCTTCCATAAAATAAAGAAACGTCTTATATATGTGCAGGGCTTCATCGTCCGTCAGCACATTCGCCGGACGGTCGCCGTCGAGCCCGGCGCGGTGTGCAATTTCCACCGCGGCGATCGGACTCAGGCCGGTGTAGGATGTGTAGAGCGCTTTTGTCAGCTTCACGGGCTTTGTAAGGGCCAGACTGCGAAACTCATCAAAATTTCCGGGGCCGGCCTCCAGCGGATTCTGCTTTTGCTGCGTATCCGGGATAAACCAGGTCCTTCCGGGAAGAACCTCCCGCACGGAGCTGACGCTGGCCGGGATACGCTTGATACTGTCAATAATCCGGTTTTCCTCATCTGTAAAAATCAAATTGGAGTGCTTTCCCATAAATTCCGCGATCAGCTTTTTCTGACACAGATCTCCCAGCTCATTGTAGTGCTGCAGATGGAAGCAGAGAACGCGCTCCATATGCGGCTGCTCAATCCCGGTGATTTTTGCGCGCAGCAGATGCTTCCTTAACAGCATGCAGAAGTTGGGCGCAACCGCCGGAGCTGTCTTCCCGGTTTCCGTAAGACATGCCAGGGGCAGACTCGCATTCGCGGAAAGCGTCAGCCGGTACGTGGCGCGTTCCTTCTTGACGGTGAGCAGAAGCTCATCCGCCTCCGGCTGTGCAATTTTCTCAATGCGCCCGCCTGTCAGTTTGTCCGAAAATTCTGCGGCCAGCGCAGCAACTGTGATTCCATCAAATGCCATTGTATTTACCTCAAATATGCACGAATATTTTTTTAACGAAAAAGATTATAACAAACTTGACTCGAATAATCAAATGATTTATAATGCATTGTTGGTTATGCGCATGTTAATTTGAAAGGCTGGCTGCCGGAACCGGAGGAAAGTAATCGCTCAGAATCCGGATTCATCGGCATTCATCGCTTAAGTATGCAAATAAAAAGCTATAGACGAGGAGGTCGGACGATCGATGATACGAAGTATGACAGGTTTTGGGCGCATGGAGAGCACCCGGAATGAGCATAAAATCATCGCGGAAGTAAAATCTGTAAATCACCGTTATCTGGATGTAAATATCCGAATGCCGAAAACATTCAATGAATTTGACGCCAGGCTGAGAAATATTTTAAAGGAATACGTTCAGCGCGGCAAGGTGGATCTCTTTATCACCTGCGAAGATCAAAGCGAGAATCGCATGTGTGTCCGTTACAACAGCGGAATCGCCGCGGATTATATGAAAGCTCTGGAGGAGATGAGCGCACAGTTCTCCCTGCCGATGGATGTGCGTGTGCAGACGCTGGCAAAGTTTCCGGAAGTCCTGACTCTCGAGGAGAAGACGGATGAGGAGGAAGAGCTCTGGCCAGTGCTGGAGGAGGCTTTCCGCGGTGCCTGCGAAAAGCTGTCGGAAGCCCGCGCGCTGGAAGGTGAACAGATTCGGACGGATCTCTTAAAGAAGCTCGCGCATCTGGAAGACTATGTGGAGATCATTGAGGCGGGCTCGCCGAAGATCATACAGGAGTATCGAAGCAAGCTGGAGGAGCGTGTGAAGGAATTTCTGGCGGATTCCACCATCGACAGCGGACGCATCGCCGCGGAAGTTACCATTTTTGCGGATAAGGTCTGTGTCGATGAAGAGATCGTGCGATTGAAGAGCCACATTGAAACCATGCGGAACTGTCTGCTTGCCGGCGGTGCCATCGGCCGTAAGCTGGACTTTCTGTCGCAGGAAATGCTCCGGGAAGCAAACACCATCCTGTCAAAGTCATCGGATTTAAAAATAACGGATTGCGGGATCGAAATCAAGACAGAGATCGAAAAAATACGGGAACAGGTGCAAAACATAGAATAAAATGCGTGGAGGAAGGGAAATGAAAAAAGGAATTCTGACCGTTATCTCCGGTTTTTCCGGCGTGGGAAAGGGTACCCTGATCCGGGAGCTGCTGGCCCGCCATCCGGAACAGTATGCACTGTCCGTTTCCGTCACTACCCGGGAGCCCCGCGACGGCGAGGTGAACGGGGTGAATTATCACTTCATCTCCGATGAGGAGTTCCGGTCCATGATTTACCGGGAGCAGCTGCTGGAATACGCAGGTTATGTGGGGCACTACTATGGCACGCCGAAACAGTTTGTGGAGGAAAACCTCGCCTGCGGGCGGGATGTGATTCTGGAGATTGAGGTTCAGGGAGCTTTGAAAGTGAAGGAGATTCACCCGGAGACCCTGATGATCTTTATTGTCCCGCCGTCGTTCGAGACATTGAAGCAGCGTCTCATCGGGCGCGGGACGGAAGATGCCGCGACCATCGAAGAACGGCTGAAGCGGGCTTCGGAGGAAGCGGAGAATCTGGAAAGTTACGATTATGCACTGACGAACGATGTGCTGGAAGAGAGCACGGAGCGGCTGCACCGGCTGATTCAGAGCAGCAAGGAAGCTGTGAAATACAAACAAAAAGAGCTTGACGCGCTTCGCGCGCAGATTCAGAATTATCATGCGTAAGGATGAGGAGGAAATATTTATGCTGCATCCATCTTATAACGAATTAATGGACTATGTGAACGAAAACGCTGCTCCCCAGGAGAACGGAGAACCGCTGGTTCAGAGCCGCTACACGCTGGTTATGGCGGCAGCAAAACGTGCGAGACAGATCGTGGACGCGAGATCAAAGGTACAGACATCCTACACAGCGGCAGACAAACCGCTGTCGGTCGCGGTAAAGGAGCTTTACAGCGGCGAAGTGCGTATTCTCGGCGAGAATGAGGAACCGGATCCGGTGTTCCCGGAAGAAGAACAGGCGGATGAGGAGTGTGCCGCAGGTTCGGAAGAAGAAACATCCGGGGATTCGAATGAGGATACGGAGAACATGACTCCGGAGGAGACAGATGTGTTTGCGGAAGCGACGGATGAAATCATCTCCGGGGACGAGGCAGACTTTGCGGAGGCCGGGGAGGAAATAACCGCTGAGGATGTGGTTGATTTCGCCGAATCCGGGGAGGAGGAAGCTTCTGCCGGTGAAGAGATTTCGGGCGAAGCGGAGAACGGAGAGGATGCCTGATTCGGAAAACACTTGCGAAACGGGCGCGGGAAGCGCAGGAATCATCATATGAAAATTTATTTTGTCTCCCTCGGCTGCGACAAAAATCTCGCCGATTCCGAGGAAATGCTTGGCATCCTGAACCGTGCGGGCTATGAATTTACAGATGATTCCGCCGAGGCGGAAATTATCATTGTAAATTCCTGCTGTTTTATCGGAGATGCCATGGAGGAAAGCATCAACACGGTGCTGGAGCTGGCCTCCATGAAGACCGAAGGGCGCTGCCTTGCGCTGCTTGTGACCGGCTGCCTGGCAGAGCGGTATCGGGAGGAGATTTTTAAAGAGATGCCCGAGGTGGACGGCATCGTGGGAACACGCTCCTGGGATCACATCCCGGAAGCGATCGCTTCGGCCCTCCGGGGAAAGCGGGCGGAAGAATTTCACGGACTTGCGCGCATGCCGAAGCCGTCAGCGAATCGCGTCATCACCACCGGCGGTTATTATGCGTATCTGAAGATCGCCGAGGGCTGTGACCGGCGCTGTACCTACTGCGTGATTCCTTATGTCCGGGGAAATTATACCAGTGTCCCGATGGAGGAACTGGTGGCGCAGGCAGAGTGTATGGCGGAGAAAGGGGTTTCCGAGCTGATTCTGGTGGCGCAGGAGACCACCCGCTACGGTGTGGATCTTTACGGGAAAAAGATGCTTCCGGAGTTGCTTAAGAGACTGACGGCCATCTCCGGTGTGCACTGGATCCGCATCCTGTACTGCTATCCGGAAGAAATTACGGACGAACTCATTGCTACCATTGCCGCGGAAGAAAAAATCTGCCACTATCTGGATATCCCGGTACAGCACGCCAGTGATGCCGTCCTGAAACGCATGGGCCGGCATACAACCGGCGATGAAATTCGGGAGATTCTCACGAAAATACGGGACAAAATACCGGATATCGCCATCCGCACGACTCTCATGACAGGTTTTCCGGGCGAGACCGAAGAGGATCATGAGCAGATGATGGCTTTCGTGGATGAGATGGAATTCGACCGGCTGGGAGTTTTTGAATTCTCTCCGCAGGAAGGAACGCCCGCTTATGGCATGCCGCAGCAGGTGCCGGAGGATACCAGCGCGACCAGACGCCGGGAGATCATGGAGCTGCAGCAGGAGATCGCCTTTGAGAAGGCGGAGAGGAACGCCGGGCGTGTGCTCGAAGTGCTGGTGGAGGGAAAACTCACCGGAGAAGAGGTATATGTCGGGAGGACTTATATGGATTGCCCGGACGTGGACGGCAACGTATTTTTTACGAGTGACCGGGAGCTTTTGAGCGGAGAGTATGTGAAAGTGCGGATCCGGGAGGGATCCGGCTATGACCTGGTGGGGGAAGAGCAGGAACAGGATCCTTTATAATATGCGAAAAGCCTGTCCTAAAATCATGCAATGCGCAAAGACGAGCAGGGAAACACGTAAAAACAAACCGACTCATTTTCGCAATATGCATAGGACCGGAAGTTAAAAATGCCTGCCAGGAAGCAGGCTAAGCTGAAAGATTAATTACGTGTGTATCCAAAAACGGATATGCGCGGGGAGTGTGTGTGAAGTAAAAAGCCGCTGCGTGGCGAAACCGGACAGCGGCAGGTGTAACAGTCGTCGGCACCGTGCCATATGTAAACCGACATGCAGGAACTGTCGGTCGGAGCAGGTGCCAGGAAGGAAGAAGTTTATGAATCTGCCAAACAAGCTTACCATGTTTCGCGTAGCCCTGATTCCTTTTTTCGTGGCTTTTATGCTGATCCCGTTCGGGGACGGCGCAAACCGCTATGTGGCCGTGGCTATCTTTATCATAGCCAGCCTGACCGACCTTGCGGACGGAAAAATTGCGCGCAAGTACAATCTGATCACGGATTTCGGGAAGTTCATGGATCCTCTGGCGGACAAGCTTCTGGTGTGTTCTGCGCTGATCTGTCTGTCCGGAAACAGCATTCCGGTCTGGATCGTGATCGTCATTATCTCCCGCGAGTTTATCATCAGCGGATTTCGCCTGATCGCATCGGATCAGGGCATCGTGCTGGCGGCGAGCTGGTGGGGAAAATGCAAAACCACCGCGCAGATGATCATGGTCATTTTGCTGATTTTCGATTTTGACCTGGTCTTCTTCAATGTACTGGAACAGATCTTCATTTACCTGTCCCTTGCGCTGACCGTGATTTCGCTGGCGGATTACCTCTGGAAGAATCGCGAAGTGCTGACCAAAGGCGGTATGTAGATAAAAATCGTGCGGTGCTGAGGGGCGTATGAAATGGGGTCACAGGAACTTTTAGTTTGTGCGGATTTCTGATTTTACGCGTCTCATGGAAAAACACTGAAGATGTGTGCACCGGATGATACTTTCTCTTGCTGCATAGAAAGTAAATGCAGCAGGAATTTGGGGGAAAGCTTTATCTTAAGGAGGAATGAAACCATGAAAACGTACGCAGAGCTGAGCAAAAGTGAACTGGAAGAGCTTGAGAAGAAACTTCTGGAAAAGTATGCGAAGGTACAGGAACAGGGTATGAAGCTGGATATGTCCAGGGGCAAGCCCTCGACGGCACAGCTGGATTTGTCTGTCACCATGCTGGATATGGTAAACAGCGGTTCCGATTTCATGAGCAATGACGGCACGGACTGCAGAAACTACGGGATTCTGGACGGCATCCCGGAGGCGAAGCAGATGATGGCGGACGTGTTTGAATGTCCGGCGGATCAGGTGATCGTGTACGGAACTTCGAGTTTGAATATTATGTACGACACCGTGTCCCGCAGCTATACCCACGGCGTCATGGGAAATACACCCTGGTGCAAGCTGGACAGTGTAAAGTTTCTTTGCCCGGTGCCGGGGTATGACCGCCACTTTGGCATCACGGAATTCTTTGGGATCGAGATGATCAATGTGCCCATGACAGAGGAAGGCCCGGACATGGATATGGTGGAGGAGCTGGTGGCTTCCGATGAGGCCATCAAGGGAATCTGGTGCGTTCCGAAGTACCAGAATCCGACCGGCATCTCCTATTCCGCCGAGACGGTGCACCGCTTTGCGAACCTGAAGCCGGCGGCAAAGGATTTCCGCATTTACTGGGACAACGCTTATGCTATTCACCATCTGTATGAGGACAAGGATATGCAGGATCAGATCCCGAATATTCTGGACGAGTGCGAAGCAGCGGGAAATCCGGATCTGGTGTATCAGTTCGCTTCCACTTCAAAAATCACATTCCCGGGCGCGGGAATCGCGGCTTTTTCCGCCTCGAAGGCAAACCTGGAGGATGTGAAAAAGCAGATGAAATTCCAGACCATCGGCCATGATAAGCTGAACCAGCTGCGCCACCGCCGTTTCTTCGGCGACCACGACGGTCTCATGGCCCACATGATGAAGCATGCGGAAATTATGCGTCCGAAATTTGAGCTGGTGGAACAGTCTCTGCGCACGGGTCTCGGCGACCTGGGGATCGCCACCTGGACCGCACCGAAGGGCGGCTATTTTATCTCTCTGGATGTGCTGGACGGCTGTGCGAAGCGCGTCGTGGCTCTCTGCAAGGATGCCGGCATGATTCTGACCGGCGCCGGAGCAACCTACCCCTACGGGAAAGACCCCCGCGACTGCAACATCCGCATCGCGCCGTCTTACCCGACCATTGAAGAGCTTGGCGAAGCCTGCAAGGTGCTGGTGCTGTGCGTGAAGCTGGCATCGGTGGAGAAGCTGCTGGCGGATAAATAAAGTGAAAGGGTTTTACATTTACGAGAGAAGAGGTACGAATGGATAATATTGACCGGCTGGTAGAATTTGGACTGACAAGACAGGAAGCGACATTGTATATCTCCCTCTGCACAGAGGGAGAGCTTACCGGGTATGAGGCCTCCAAGGTGACGGGCATCTCCCGCTCGAACGCGTACAATGCGCTCGCTTCGCTTGTGGAAAAGGGGGCGGCGAACGTCGTCGACGGCTCCGTGACGAAGTATGTCCCGGTGTCGTTTGACGAATTTTGTACGGGCAAGCTGCACTACCTCGAACAGATCCGTGAGGAACTGATCCAGAACGCGCCGCCGGTCAAAATTGCCACCGAAAGTTATGTCACCATCACCGGGGATCGGCAGATCAGGGATAAACTGGTCTGGCTGTTGCTGCAGACGAAGGAGCGGGTGTATCTGATTCTCACGGCACAGTGGGTGAGTTATGTAAAGGATATTCTCTTAGATATGCACCGGCGCGGTATCCGCATTTTACTGATCACGGAGCCCGGGGTGAAGCTGCCGGGCATTCGTACCTATTATGCCAGAGGCATGGATCACCAGCTTTCCGCGATTGTAGACGACCAGTATGTCCTGGACGGGGACACGGGAAGTGACTATGCCACCTGCCTGTTTTCCGGGAAAAAAGAACTGGCAGAGGTATTTAAAGACTCACTGCGGACGAAAATTAAATTTTTTGATTAATAGCGTTATAAATAATACTTTCATAAGGAGCCTGAATGGATAAGAAACCCTTTGTTACACTGGATTTACTGAAAGAAATAGATAAAACTTACTCCACGCCCTACCACATTTACGATGAAGCCGGCATGCGCAAAAACGCGGAGGAACTGTATTCCGCCTTCTCCTGGAATCCGGGTTACCGCGAGTACTTTGCCGTGAAGGCAACCCCGACTCCGGCGATCTTAAAACTTTTTAAGGACTGCGGCTGCGGTCTGGACTGCTCCTCTCTGACGGAGCTGATGCTGGCGGAGCGGATCGGAATCACAGGGGATAAAATCATGTTTTCCTCCAACGCAACTCCGGCAGAGGAATTTGTGTATGCAGCGAAACTCGGTGCCACCATCAACCTGGATGATTTTACCCATATAGCGTTTTTAAAGAAAGTCGCGGGAATCCCTGAGACCATCTGCTGCCGTTATAATCCCGGCGGAGTCTTTGTGCTGGATAACGGCATTATGGATCATCCGGCCGACGCAAAATACGGCTTTACAAAAGAGCAGATGATCGAGGGATTTCGTATTTTGAAGCAGGAAGGCGTGAAAAACTTCGGAATTCACTCGTTCCTTGCATCCAACACGGTCACAAACGCGTATTATCCGGCCCTTGCGCGGGTACTGTTTGAACTGGCGGTGGAATTAAAGGAAAAAACCGGCGCCCATATTACCTTCATCAACCTGTCCGGTGGAATCGGCATCCCATACCGGCCGGATCAGGAGAAAAATGATATCTTCCGGATTGCCGAGGGGGTTCGCCAGGCGTATGAAGAAGTACTTGTGCCGAACGGCATGGGCGATGTCGCCATCTACACGGAGCTGGGGCGTTACATGACCGGCCCCTACGGCCACCTGGTGACGAAGGCAGTCCATGAGAAGCATATATATAAGGAATATATCGGCTGTGACGCCTGCGCTGCCAACCTGATGCGACCGGCCATGTACGGCGCTTACCACCACATTACCGTGATGGGCAAAGAAGATGTGCCCTGTGACCACAAATACGATATCACCGGGTCGCTGTGCGAAAACAATGACAAGTTCGCCATTGATCGCATGCTTCCCAAAATCGAGATCGGGGATTTTCTGGTTATCCATGATACCGGTGCCCACGGTTTTTCGATGGGTTATAACTACAATGGCAGACTCCGCAGCGCGGAACTGCTTCTGAAAACCGATGGCAGTGTGGAGATGATCCGCCGTGCGGAAACGCCGGAGGATTACTTTGCCACAATGATTTTCCAGACAGATAAATAGAATGGGGGTTTCTTCCAATGAAAAAAACAGTCCGCGAGATTGCGAGAAGAAAAAATTTGCCTGCAAACCTTCCGCGCTACACGGAAGGAATGATGGGGCGCTACCTGGAGTTTTCGGCAGTACGTCTGGCGCTGAATTACCATGTTTTCTGCGATATGCAGCGGGACAGGGCGGGGAAAGCAGAGGCCTGCGATGACGTGCTTTCCCGGTTTTATGATGCTATGGAGCGCATCCCGGGTATCCTGGAGACGGAAACGGTCAGACCGGAAGAGATCGGCCTGCTTCAGGCTGACGTGGAATCTCTGCGCGGTATCGTAACCGATCGCATGCAGGTACTCACCTCTTACACGGACATTTTCCATCTGTATGAGTATGTGTTGAATCGTGTAGAGTATCGCTTTCGCGAGGGCGGACTGCCGGAAAACTACAGCGATGAAGCTTTTTGCCGGGAGATCATGAAATATATTGTGCGCGATGAGGAAGCCGCGGAAGTAAACCGCAAAATCGGCGAAATTCTCGGACAGCTCCCGATTCGACTGACCAAACAGAAATTTTTCGAACTTCTGGATGCCGGTCTCTCGACCTACATGGGGACGGACCGCAGCGGTTTTGACGACTTCCTTTACATGATCCGCATGAGTGCGATGCTCGAGGAGCCGCAGACCGTCTCCGGGGAATTCGCGCACCTGAATCTGGCGAAGGAAGAATTCCGCGTTTGCGACTACGCAAATATCACTGAGGAAGAATACAGGCATCTCGCCGGGCGGATGAAAGAGATTTCGGATGATCTGAATGAAACCAGCGAGCAGTACACGCTCCTGATGGAACAGTTGAATGATATCTATGTTATTCTGAAGTCCTGTGGAGCGAAAACGCAGGCGGATGCGGAGGTTCTTAAGGCCTGTGAAAATATTATACGGAGTTCGAAGGATCCCGCATATGCCTCAGATGATTCAGATGCAAAGGACGAAACTCCGGAAAGCGACCTGAGGGAAGATATGCTCGACCGTCTGGTTTCCCTGGAGGGTGTCCAGGAAAGCATTTCCGAGGAACTTAACACATACGGATATCTGGTGACCGATCTGTATGACGGTGATCAGGACGCGCTTAAGAGCCTGGGCTTTCTGGAAACGTTTCATGACCTGAAGGATATGGAAAATCTCACGTCAAGCAGCATATTTGTAAACCTCGATGCAAAAGATGCGGGAGAAATTGCGGTTGACGAGGATTATATCGCACAAAAAAAGGAAATATTACACAGGGATATAGAAAATCTGTTTTCGGTCAATTCCAGGCTTGTCCGCAGAGCCGTCATGGCCACCGTGATCTCCCAGCTGCCGGTATTCTTTGAAAATCTGAATGCCATGCAGGACTTTGTCTACAGTTCTCTCGCGCAGTGCAGAGACGAAGCGGAGAAGATTGCCTGCGTTGAGGTGATTTCCTCTATTTTGACGGAAAGTTAATGTTGTTTCTTTTCTGATGCATGCCCGGGGATGGAAGGCTGTAGCGCTGACGGTATCCGCAAGGCAGGCATGGGAGTTTGCTATGGTTGAATGGAGTAAGCATCTGTATGTAGGCGCGGAAGCCGGAAAGAAAAAGCACAGATATCAGAAGGATGTGGAGCGCGGAACATTTCGGCCCGGGCTCTATGTGATTACGCCTGCCGCTTCCGGGCGGGATCTTCTGGATATGATTCCGGCATATGAGCTGAACCAGCCCTTTTACCGGGATCGTCAAATTCGGATCTACGGGCTTGCTCTGGGACGCGGTGAGGCGCTGGAACTTGTTCGCAGTCTCGTGACGGACTGTTACCTGAAAACCGGCGATTTTCAGATTGACGCGTGGCTGCAGACGCAGAAATAAGTTGTAAGGATTGGGGGATTTACATACGGTTGGGATGATTTTGCTCACTATCTTAAAAATCATTGGCATATGCATTCTTGTAATCCTTGCCATTTTGCTGCTGGTGTTGCTTGTATTGCTGTTTGTTCCGGTCAGGTATCGCTCTGTCGGGAAGCTCGGCGGGGAAGACAGGCGGGTTGCGGTGAAGGTCTCCTGGCTGGCATCCGCTATCTCTGCGGTTGTGGATTACCGGGACGGGAAACTGACCTGGGCCGTAAAAGTGTTTGGCTTCCGGATCCTGCCTGGCGGGAAGGATGGAAATAAGAATAATAGGCAGCACAGCACCGGCAAAGAAGAGCATGCCGCTGAAGACAGAGAAAGCCTTTCGGCTTCGGAAAAGAAGCATGCCACTGAAAAAAAACAAAAGTCTGATAATGATAAGACAGCTGAGAATGAACCGAACAAAAAAGAATCAGAAAAAAACGTTCGGGCAACCGATCAGAATGCAGGAGAGAGTTCCGGAGACGAGTTGCTTATAACACCGGACAGCAGTGTTACGACAGAAGAAGAAAGTGCTTGCGGCAATCTGAACCCCGGAAAAGCGACGGATGACGCAGTCATATACTGTAATCATTCAAATGAAGATGAGAATAAGGAAAGCGATGTTCCTGCAGAAAATACCGACACAACCGAAAAAGAGAAACTCTCCGTCTTTGCCCGGCTCTTCCGCGAAATCTCGCATTTTTTCCGGAGAGTCAGGGAAAGATTTCAATATATACGGAAACAACTGCTCCATATTCGGGAGAGACTGGAAAACTTTCGCAGAAGACTTAAGGAAAACCGAAGAAAGGCGGAGCGCTGGAAAAAGTTTTACGACATGGAGGAAACCCGCGTCACCCTGGGGATGCTAAAGTCAGAGGCGATAAAACTGATCCGTTATCTGCTGCCCACCGGAATCCGGGCCAGGGTTCATTTTGGGTTCGAAGATCCGGCGGACACAGGAATGGTATTGGGCGCGATCAGTGCAATTTACGGTTTCTTTCCGAAGGGAATCCGTCTGGAACCGGATTTTGAAAAGCGTGTTCTGGAGGGCGAATGGAAATTGCGCGGCAGAATCCGCCTGGTTTATTTCCTGAGGCTTGCGCTGCGGCTGCTGTTAAAGCGCGAAAATCGTGTGACTTACCGAAGATTTCAAAAACTGCGTAAAATGTAATTTCAAAATAATGGAGGTGCAGCTATTATGGCAGAAAGCAATTTCAGTACGACAGTGAACTCCCTGTTTCAGGGGATGGAGAATTTTATCACAACGAAGACCGTAGTGGGGGAGCCGATTCGCCTTGACGACGGCACGGTAATTCTGCCGCTGGCAGATGCATCCTTTGGCATGGGTGCCGGAGCCTGGACGGGAAAAGACAAAAATAACGACGGCGGCGGAGTTGGCGGAAAGATGCAGTCCTCTGCGGTTCTGGTCATCCACGACGGCCAGTCAAGGCTTATCAATTTGAAATATCAGGAGAGCACGTCAAAAATTGTGGACATGATTCCTGATATTATCGATAAAGTAAAAGCCATGTTTGGTAAAGCGGATGCGACAGAAGAGCCGGTTTCCGAGCAGGCTTCCGAAGCCGGCGCGGCCTCCGAGGCGGGAGAATCCTCCGAGACAGCCGAATAAGCCGTCATAGATCGAAGTCAACGCGAAACCAAAATATTATTACCCCGCTGAGGTGTGAGGCACCGGCAGCGGGGGCTTTGCTTTGAGAGGACTTAAGTCATGTATTATAGGGAATGAGAGGAGTACATTATATGAATAAAAAAGAAATTGCTTCCATCCGCAAAACCATGAACGCGGATAAAACAACCGCCCAGACGCTGTGCGTCTGCCATGTAAATATAGACCGGGAGGTGACAATGTTTCCCTCCAGGTACTTCGGCCGGATTCCGGAGGAAGAGGCAGATCAGTATCTGGAATTGTTCCGGAAGGTTTTTTCCGGAAAGATTGGAACAAATCTTCACACACTGCATCTGCCGACGGCGGAGGCCGGTCAGGATGAGACACAGGATCTTCTGTACCGTTGTCTGAAGGAAAAATGCAGTGATGAGGACTCTGTGGAAGAATTATTTGCGGCCATCGCGGAGAATTATCCGCTGGATATTCCTTATTGCATCCTTGCGCTGTATGCGGAGCTCGATGTGTTCACGCCGCAGGGAGAGGACGCTTTCGATGGAGGAGAGCAGGAGTCCGAGAATGTCTTCCCGCACATGGTCATCTGTCTCTGTCCGATTGCGGTCTCGAAGCCTTCTCTGGTTTGCCGTGAAGGGGCCAGAACCATCGATAATCTTTCTCCGGCAACGCTTATCTCCAAACCGGTGTTCGGTTTCCTGTACCCGGCGTTTCATGACGGCGGTGCGGACATTCACAATGTGCTGTTTTACATGAAGAAGCAGGGAGAGCCGGAAGAGGTGCTGATCCGTGACATGTTTGGCTGCGATCCGCCTCTCACGGAGACGGCCGTGAGAGGCGGTTTCGAGACGCTGGTGGCGGCTTCCCTGGAGGAATCCTGTTCCTTTGAAACCGTGGCGGCTATACAGAATGAGATTGCAGCTCTCGCGGAAGAAGCCGAAGATGAAGAATCAAACCTGATCGGCAAAGAGCAGCTCCGCGGTATTCTGGCGGGACACATGCCCAGGAGATCGAAACAGGGAGCGGAAGATGATTTGAGAAATGATTCAGAAGAGGCCTCCGAGGAGTATCCGGAAAGATATTCGGAATCCGGCTCTGAGCCTTCGAATAAATTCAGCGCCTTTGATGAGGTGTACGGGGAAACTTTCCGCGACGGCGGGATTCCGCTCTCGCAGGTGGTGCCTGCGAAAGTCACGGTGAAATCCTCGGATATTATGATTACGTGTCCTCCTGAGTTATCCGGACATATCACGGTCGGGGAAGTGGACGGGGAGCCCTGTATCATAGTCCGTCCGAACGGCGGTGTGACGCTGAACGGGATACCGATTCGCATGAGAGAATGATGTCTGCTGTTTGCAATAACGCTAAATACATATGAGGATACCGGTAACAGTGTAAAATATGCCGAATCAGGTTGCAAAAAACTGATTCGGCATATTGCTGTTCTGCAGCATAAAATCAGACTCCGGATTGCTCTTAGACAGGATTGTTTACCGCTCATAGCAGATGCCGCCGTGAAATACACTTGCGCCGCAGCCGGAACAGGCTTCTCTGCAGTTCGGTGTTGTAACGCCGAGCTGCGCGCGCTCCCATTCGCGTTTCAGAAAACTCTTTGTCACGCCGACATCCAGAAAATCCCAGGGCAAAACCTCATCGGTGGAGCGCTCGCGAAGAGTATAGAAGTCAGGGTCAATTCCCGTCATCTCAAAGGCGGCCATCCACTTGTCATTATCGAAGGTATCTGACCAGGCATCATAAAGACAGCCGTTCTCGTAGGCCCGGCGGATAACCCGCGAAATTCTCCGGTCGCCCCGGGCGAGAATGCCTTCAAGCACCGTCACATCCGCCTCATGCCAGTTGTAGCGGATGCTTTTTCGGTTCAGCATTTCCTTCAGACGGGAATTCACAACGTGCGCGCGCCGCAGGTATTCTTCCTTCGGAAACATGGTTGCCCACTGAAAGGGCGTGAAGGGCTTCGGCACAAAAAAGGAAGTGCTGATCGTGATCTGCGCTTTTCCGTTGCGCTGATCCTTTGGAATCTCATAGTAGCTGCGGGCGATCCGGTCGGCCAGTTCGGGGATTCCCCGCATGTCCTCCTCCGTCTCCGTCGGCAGTCCCAGCATAAAGTAAAGCTTCACCTTATTCCATCCCGCGTCAAATGCCAGACCGGCGCCGTGAAGGATGTCCTCCTCGGTCAGGTTCTTGTTGATCACATCCCGCAGGCGCTGTGTCCCGGCCTCAGGGGCAAAGGTGAGCGAACTCTTTTTCACGTCCTGTACCTTTTTCATGACATCGACAGCGAAGGAGTCGATGCGCAGGGACGGCAGAGAAATGTTCACACGCTGTTTCTGCCAGGTGTCAATCAGATAGTAGATCAGTTCATCCAGTTTTGAGTAATCGCTTGAACTTAAGGAACTTAAGGAGATCTCTTCATAGCCGGAACTGGACAGCAGTTTATCCGCCAGATTTTTCAGGTAATTCACGTCCCGCTCGCGCACCGGCCGGTAGATCATGCCGGCCTGACAGAAACGGCAGCCGCGGATGCATCCCCGCTGGATTTCCAGAACAATGCGGTCCTGTGTGGCCCGCACGTAGGGGATGATCGCTTTCTCCGGGTAATATGTTTCGCTTAGGTTCATCTCCACTTCCTTGCGGACGCGGGAGGGAACACCCTCACGGTTGGGCAGAAAGGAGGAGATCAGGCCGTTCTCAGCGTAGGTCACATCGTACAGCGACGGCACGTAGATTCCGGAAATCTGAGAGGCACGGAAAAGAAATTCTTCCCGGGAAATGTCTTCCTGTCTTGCAGCCTTATATACATCCAGAAGCTGATGATAGACGGTCTCTCCTTCCCCGATGTAAAAGATGTCAAAAAATTCGGCGAGGGGCTCCGGATTATAGGTACATGGTCCGCCGCCGATCACGATCGGGTGCTCCCAGGTGCGGTCTTTCGCGGCAAGAGGGATCCCGGACAGATCCAGCACCTGCAGAATATTCGTGTAACACATTTCGTATTGTATCGTAATTCCCAGAAAATCAAAATCCCGAATGGGATCCTGACTTTCCAGCGCAAAGAGCGGTATATGCTGTTCGCGCATGATGGGATCCAGATCGATCCATGGGGAGTAGACACGTTCACACCAGGTATCCTCGCACTGATTAAACATGTCGTATAAGATCTGAATGCCCAGGTGAGACATGCCGATCTCATACACGTCCGGAAAACACATCGCGAAACGTATCGCTATCTTTTCCTTATCCTTCATCACCGAATTGATCTCCCCGCCGATGTACCGGGCGGGCTTGTCTATTTTTAGTAATATTTCATCACTGAGGGCCAGTTTTCGCATAATTCTCCTCTTATCATTTTAGCACAATTTTGGCGACGGCCAGACTGCGGTGTCAGTGTATGGATATCGTCCACGGAAGATTATAATTGGTTCCTCCGATATTTTCAACCGGTTTCTGTTTACATTCCATGTTTGCGGTTTTCTTTCTGTTCATGTCTGCGGCTTTCCTTTTCGTTCATGCCTGTGGCGGAAAGTGAGAGTGAAATCTGTAATCCTCTTTGCGATGAAAATCACAACTTTTCTACAATTTAACCCCAATTTCGCAACGAATTTCATCCGGTTTCTTCACAGTCCGGTTGTATTCTTTGTTTTAAGTTGAAGTGTGGTGCCGTGAACCGAAAAGACGACGCTTTGGATTCGTGGAAGCACCGAAAACATCGAAAAGAGGATTGAAAAATGTCGCAACCGGAACAGAATCTCAGAGAAAGCCGCAACAGGAAAAGACGCAGACAAATTCAGAGGAGAAGAAGGCGTTTGGGGCTTTTCTTTCATACCGTACTGGTTTTTCTTCTGGCAGTCATTGCATTTTATATCGGCTCAAAAGTGGCCGGTCAGACAGAAAATGGTGATGGGAAAGCCCTCAGCGGAGTTTTCGGGACAAACTCCGGTGCCTCAGACAATGCGTCGGAAGGATCGGATGCGACGGATTCTGCCGGAAACGGCACCTATGAGGCCGGCACAAGTCAGGTTGTTGTGGTGGATCCGGGCCACGGCGGAACGCAGCCCGGGGCGGTTGTCACTACTTCCGACGGCGAAATCTACGAGAAGGATATCAACCTGGCCATCGCTCTTTTTCTGGATACGATGCTTGATGAGGCCGGGTATGATGTCATTCTCACCAGGGACACGGACTGCTACGTTTCGCTGGAGACCCGAGTAGAAATCTGCAACGGAAGCGATGCCACCCTCTTTGTCTCGATTCACCAGAATATTCTGGAGAATGACACGGAGACAAACGGAGTGGAGACCTGGTACTGGGACGGGAGCTCCGAGGGGCTGCGACTGGCAGGATGCCTTCAGGAGGGCATTGTAGAGGCTACCGGGGCAAACAGTCTTGGCCTGAAGGCGGCGGACGATCTCTATGTGCTGCACTACACGGCGGTACCGTCCGCCCTGGTGGAATCCGGTTTTCTGTCCTGCGGAGATGAACTGAAAAATCTCTTGGACAGCAGCTATCAGGAAAAAATTGCGGAAGGGATTTACGAGGGTATATTAAATTACCTGAAGTAGTTACCCTTACGCCGAACGCGACCCGGAGCGGGCGAGCAGAGAGACGGGGCATCCTGCTGATTGAATTTGCCATGGGAAGGAAATTAACAGGAATGACTGCTTTCTTCTGCCCAGTATAACGCGCATCGCACGGCCTGTTCCCAGCCGCGAATCCGTTCGCTTCTCTGTTCCGGTTGCATCTGGGGTGTGAATGTACCCGCAAGGGCCCAGTTTTCGCGAATTTCATCCGTATCTTTCCAGTAACCCACCGTGAGCCCGGCAAGATATGCCGCACCCAGGGCCGTTGTCTCCACACAGGCGGGCCGCAGCACCTTCGCATCGAGAATGTCCGCCTGAAACTGCATAAGAAAATCATTTCGGGAAGCTCCGCCGTCCACTTTCAGATCTCTGATTTTTGTCCCTGCTTCGTTTTCCATGGCTTTCATGACATCGCGCGACTGCCAGGCAAGGGATTCCAGCATCGCGCGGACAAAGTGAGCCTTTGTGCAGCCTCGCGTGAGACCGACCACGGTTCCTCTCACGTAAGGATTCCAGTAAGGCGCGCCGATGCCGGTGAAAGTCGGCACAATGTAAACGCCTGCCGTGTCCGGAACAGAACGGGCCAGCGTTTCGGATGAAGCCGCATCCGGAATGAGCTGCATCTCGTCACGCAGCCACTGAATCCCGGCTCCGGCGACAAACACGCTGCCTTCCAGCGCATACTGAATTTCATGGCGGTCGCGTCTGGTGCCGGCCGCAATGGTCGTCAGAAGTCCGTTCTTCGAATCTACGGCATGGCTTCCGGTGTTCATCAGCAGAAAGCAGCCGGTTCCGTAGGTGTTTTTCACATCACCCGGTGCAAAGCAGCACTGACCAAACAGTGCGGCCTGCTGGTCGCCGGCCGCCCCGGCGATCGGAATATGTGAGCCCAAAAGAACCAGATCCGTATAGCCGTACAGACAGCCGGATGGCTTTACCTCGGGCAGCATCTGCGCCGGTATATGAAAACAGGCAAGCAGTTCCGGATCCCAGCACAGTTTATGAATGTCGAACAGCATGGTGCGGGAAGCATTGGTGTAATCCGTCACATGCACTCTGCCTCCGGTCAGCCGCCAGATCAGCCAGGTGTCAACCGTTCCAAACAGAAGGTCACCGGCCTGGGCACGGGCTCTGGCCCCCTCGACGTGATCCAGAATCCACTCGATCTTCGACGCGCAGAAATACGCATCCGGAATCAATCCTGTCACGGATTTCGCGTAATCCGCCATGGTCTGTGGTTTGGTTGCGTCCGAACCCAAATGCCTGTCATCTCCGTATTCCTGACCGGGAATACAGTCTGTCCGGTCATCCGGATTCTCCGCAAAAGACGGTGTCGCAGGTGCCGGTTCTTTACTCAATTGCCTGATCCGATCCGCCGTGCGTCTGCATTGCCAGACAATCGCATTGTAAACCGGCACACCGGTTTTCCGATCCCACACAATGGTTGTCTCTCTCTGATTCGTGATGCCGATTGCCGCAATGTCATCCGCAGCAGCGCCGACTTTGCCGGCCGCCTCAATCGCTACCGCAAGCTGGGTGGACCAGATCTCCATCGGGTCATGCTCCACCCAGCCGGGCTTTGGAAAATACTGTGTAAATTCCCTCTGCGCCAGGCTTGCGATCCGGCCTTCACGGTCAAACAAAATACAGCGGGAGCTCGTCGTTCCCTGATCCAGTGCCATAACATATTTGCTCATATGTAAAACCTCCATGCAGTCGTTGTGAAAAACTTCCAAAGCGACCACTCTAATTTTTGACATATGAATCAATAATTTCTCTTACTGAGCAATGGAGAGAAACCGCTTCGCGATTTGTCTTCCGATATGAAATGATTGATTCACAGAGGACTCCTTGATATAGTAACAAATTATAAATCATATCCGACAGTTTCACAAGAAAAAAACTTACGGAAAATAAATAAGAAAGGATTGACTCTTCAAGCCTTTGAGAGTAAAATAACAAAGGTTTGGGGAATCAACAAAAGACGGCAGAACCGGCTGTCATAGCAGCCGCAGGAAACCGGCAGGGGAGTAGTGCCGGAGCTTTTTGCTTAAAGGCCGTATAAAACGTTTATCGGGGTTAAACATGGCAGATCAGAGAAAAAGAAAAAAGGAAACAAAAAAGGTAGTATCCATCAACAAACACCGAGTCAATCCCGGGGTCATTGTATTCGGGGTTGTCTTTTTGTACCTTGTCGTATATGTCATATCCTATCTTACCAGAGGAACCACAAATTATTATGAAGTAGTGAAGGGATCAAACGCGGAGCAGGCAAATATTACCTATACCGGCATCGCGATTCGCGATGAGGAGGTAATTTCTGCGGAGAGTGCCGGTTATGTGAATTACTATGTCCAGGAAGGCGACCGTGTCAGCGTGAATTCCACCCTGTATTCCATAGATGAAAACGGCTATGTATCCGCCCTTCTGTCGTCCGGAGAACTGGAGGGGGAAGCTCTGACCTCGGATGATTACAGTTCCATAAGGAAAGCTCTGTCGTCTTTTTCCGTGTCCTACGACCGCACAAATTATTCCGCGGTGTATGATTTTAAATATGACCTGGACAGCATCCTTCTGGATGCCGTGAGCGCCAATCTCCTGGCCAGTATCTATGACACGCTGGAGGCGAGCGGCCAGTCGAATTCATTCCAGATCGTTAAGGCACCCGAAACGGGAATTGTTGTCCACAGCACGGACGGCTATGAATCCCTCACAACAGACGATATCTGTGCGGATCTTTTCGATATGGAGGGCTATACTGTCAATCGGACCAGTTCGAACGATCTGGTAAGCAGCGGCGAGGAGATCGGCAAGATTATACAGGACGAGCGCTGGAAGCTTGTGATTCCCCTGTCCCAGGAAGAGGCGGAGAAGTTATCTTCCTATTCCACGCTGACCGTACAGTTTGTCAGCGACGGAATCCAGGCCAAATGTGATTTTGAGATTCTGGAACAGTCCGACGGCATCTACGGCATACTGACGTTCTATCGTTTCATGGTGCGTTACGCCTCGGAGCGCTACCTGGAAATTCAGATTGAAGAATCCATCGTGGAAGGTTTAAAAATACCGAAAACATCGGTCGTTGATCTGGATCTTTACCTGATCCCGGTGGACTATTATGTACAGGGCGGCGATGGGGAAGATTACGGTTTCTACCTGGAGGTTTACGACGAAGAAGGAAACGCCAGCATCAGCTTTATCACGCCGACCGTCTACTATAAGACAGACGAATACTGCTATGTCGCGAAGGATCTGATTACAGACGGTGATGTCATCGTGCTTTCGGATTCCAACACACGTTACCAGGTGGGCGCAACCGGAATCGTGCAGGGTGTTTATCAGATCAACAGCGGCTATACCATATTTAAACGGATTGAAATTCTGGATGAGACCAGTGATTATTACATTGTAGCTGAAGGAATTTCAGGCGGAATTGTAGTATATGATCACATCGTTCTTGACGGTTCTACGGTTGATGAATCACAGATTGTGTATCAGTAATACCAGAAAGGAAGGAAGTTCCATATGCTGAGGGAAAATTATGAGGCGGTCGACCGGCGCGTTGCGGAGGCCTGCAGGAGAGCAGGCCGCGACCGCAGTGAAGTAACGCTGGTTGCGGTCAGCAAGACAAAACCGGCAACGGATATTCTGGAAGTATATCAGTCCGGTGTCCGTGATTTCGGGGAGAATAAAGTTCAGGAGCTGACGGAAAAATACGGTGTGCTGCCGGATGATATTCGCTGGCACCTGATCGGGCACCTGCAGCGCAATAAAGTAAAATATCTCCCCGGAAAGACATGCCTGATCCACTCGGTTGACAGCCTGCGGCTTGCCATGGAAATTGAAACCATCTACGCTGCGGCAGATATGGAGTGCGATATTCTCCTGGAAGTGAACGTAGCGGAGGAAGAGAGCAAATATGGCGTCAAAGCATCCGAAGTTTATGATCTTGCGAAGCAGATCGCGGAGCTTCCTCATGTTCACATTCGGGGCCTTATGACGATCGCGCCTTATACGGAAGACCCGGAGAGCAACCGGAAATACTTCCGCGAACTTCGTCAACTGGCGGTTGACATTCAGAGCAAAAAGCCCCATAATATCTGCATGGACGAATTGTCCATGGGTATGACCGGAGATTTTGAAGTCGCGATAGAAGAGGGCGCAACCATTGTCCGCGTCGGCACCGGTATTTTTGGAGAGAGAAATTATAATATTAATTAAATTAAGGAGATAAATAGTTATGAGTATTTCAGACAAATTCCTTGGTATCTTTCGTGTAAAGGACGAAGATTACGATGACGACTACTACGATGATTATGAGGATGAATATGAAGATATTCCTCAGCCCAGAACAGCTTCCCGCAGGAAGCCAAAGCAGAAAGCCGTTCCTGACCTGGATGAAGAAGATTATGAGGACGAGGAAGATGATTTTGACGATGACGAGCCTGTAGTGAAAAAATCCGCTCCGAAAAAGCGCTCCGCGCGCAACAACAAGGTTGTACAGCTGAATTCACGTACACACACCGCAGCGGAAGTCTGCGTCATTAAGCCCCAGTCTGTTGAGGATGCCAACGAAGTTTCCGATACGCTTCTGCAGGGGAAAGCCGTCATACTTAATCTCTATGGCCTTGATGTTATGATTTCGCAGCGCATCATAGACTTTTCCGGCGGCACATGTTATGCCATCGGCGGAAACCTGAAGAAGGTGAAAGACGATATTTTTGTCATATCTCCGCCGTCCATCGACATCTCCGGCGATATTCAGGAGCTGCCAAACGGTGATTTTGACATGTCATCTATTACGGCAAAGAAGCTCTATTGATGAGATGACATTTATTACGGGATAGAGATTCTATTGATGTGACGACATTTATCACGGGATAGAGGTTCTAATTGATGTGATGACATCTACTACGGCAATATTGAAGTAATAACATCTATTATGGGATAGAAGTTCTATTGATGGATAGTAGATGGTATCCATTAGGGAAAAGAAAACAGAAACAGTTTTATTAATATAACCGAAAAAGTCTGCTGCGTGTAATAGGATGTTTGCACTTTTTCTAATATAACCAATGATTCGTGTTGAGACACAGGGAATTGTGCCGGAAAGGCATATTCCCTGTGCTTTCAAGTGAAAAAGGATATGAAATGAATACAGATCAAAGCAGACTGCTCAGTCATTTTGAAGACATGGCAAACAGGGCTTATGAGCGCGGGATTCCATGCGCTTCAGATTTTTTGAATCTGAATGAGCAAAGTCTCTTTCATGGGGCAGGCAAACAGTTTGGCTTTTGCCAAATCCGGGAGGATGGTGGACATCCCTCCGCGGAGCGAAAAAGAATCTTCTTTTTTCCGCCGGACTATCCCGCGGAAGCAGCAGAGGATTATATCCAGGAACAGATTACCTGTCTCTCCATCACACCGGTTCAGGCAAAGTTCGCTGACTCACTGACGCATCGGGATTTTCTCGGGGCTGTATTGAACCTGGGAATTGATCGCTCCAGAGTCGGCGACATTTTTGTGCAGGAACAGACTTCGGCCTGGTGCCTGTTAGACAGCAGAATCGGTGCATTTGTGTGCGATAATCTGACAAGAGTCAAACACACTACCGTGCATACAGAACTTTCAGGCAGCCTTCCGGAAGATTTTGTGATTCCGACAGAATCCCGAAAGGGAAGCGTCGCATCTTTGCGTATAGATGCACTGATCGCACTTGCTTTTAAGCTTTCCAGAACGCAGGCATCCGAATGCATTCGGGAGGAGCGCGTATTTTTGCAGGGAAAACTCGTGCGTTCCGGTGCGGAAACCGTAAAACCCGGCCAAATCGTTTCTTTGCGCGGTCAGGGAAGATTTCGTTTTGAAAAAATCCTTGGAGAGACAAAAAAAGAACGCAATTTTGTGGAAATATCCATATTTCGGTAGATCATAAAATCAGGAGACAGGTCTTCTATGAATAAAAAAAATATTTTCATATCCTACGTAAAGTTTTCTCTTATATATATTGTTTTCTGCCTTCTTCTGATTGGCCTGGATCAGGTGACAAAAGAATTGGCAGTGCAATACCTGAAAGGGAATGAGGATATTTCTGTCATACCAAAGGTGTTCTCTCTGTCCTATGTGGAAAACCACGGTGCAGCCTTCGGCATTCTGGAGGGGCGACAATGGCTTTTAATTGGAGTATCGTTTTTTTTCCTTGCTCTGGTTCTGTTGTTCGCACTGCATATATTTCGTATTTGCCAGGAAAGCCGGCGGGAGAATCTTTCCGCAGCCAAATACGTTTTCCTGATTCTGTGTATGGCATTCATTACATCGGGAGCGATCGGAAACCTGATTGATCGGGTAAGGCAGGGGTATGTGGTTGATTTCCTTTACCTGCTCACGAAAAATATTCCCTTTTTATCATTTGATTTTCCTGTGTTTAATATAGCAGACTGTTATGTGACTATTGCAGCCTTTTCCGTCATTCTTGCCGGCCTGTTTCTGTTTAAGGAAGAAGAGCTAAATAAGATTTTTACTTTCCGCGACTTGAAGGAAAATAACAAATCCTGAAGTCAGCCAAATATCATTCATATGACATCAGGGTCCCAGGCACTTGAATCGGATGCTTGCATCCGTATTCATGTGCCTGGGATACGTAAAGCATGAGAATGCAGCCATGTTTGAACCAATATGGGCCAAACGTGAGCGAAATCCTAATGTTTTAGCGTCTCGAGAGCGAGCAGCGCGAAGAAAACCGTGGTGTCATCAATTTTAGCTGGCAGCAATTATATTTTTCGGTGTTATAATATGGAAGAAATTGAACTTACTCGCTGCGGTGAAAAAATCCGCCTGGATAAATTTATATCGGATGAATGCAGAAATCTTTCAAGATCCTATGTTCAAAAGCTGATCGATGAAGGAAATATCATCTGTTTATCGAACCCCGCGAAAAAATTAAAAGCAGGAGATCGAATCGGTGACGGAGAAGCCATTCTTCTGCAGATTCCGGATCCCCAGACGCCGGATATATGTCCGGAAAATATTCCCCTGGATATTTTATATGAAGATGCGGACATTCTTGTCATAAATAAACCAAAGGGAATGGTTGTACACCCTGCAAATGGACATAGTACTGGCACTGTTGTAAATGCCGTTCTGTATCACTGTCACGGTGAACTTTCCGGGATCAATGGGGTTCAGCGCCCGGGCATTGTCCATAGAATAGATCAGGATACAACCGGTTCTCTGATTATATGCAAAAATGATTTTGCACATACATTTATCGCAGACCAGCTGAAAGTGCATTCGATCACCAGGAAATATGTAGCCATTGTACATGGAAACATGAAAGAAGAGACCATGACAATACACAAAAAAATCGGACGCAGTCTGACGGATCGAAAAAAAATGTCTGTAAACTGTAAAAACGGAAAAGATGCCACCACTCACTGCAGAGTTTTGGAACAACTAAAAGGTTATACTTATGTGGAATGTACCCTGGAAACCGGGCGGACGCACCAGATTCGCGTGCACATGGCCAGCGCAGGGCATCCGGTTCTGGGAGATACCGTTTACGGACCATCGAGGTGCCCGATACCAAATTTGCAGGGCCAGACGTTGCATGCGAAAACAATTGGGTTTATACATCCGTCAAGCAGAGAATATGTAGAATTTGACGCGCCGCTGCCGGATTATTTTACAGAGCTTCTTTCTAAGCTAAGGTAAAATACAGTGACGGTAAAACAGACTCACCTGGCAAATATATATTTGCCTTTTTTGGCCGTTTCTGTTATAATTGTTGGCATACAGCACGCAACTGACATAATGTCAGAAGTGTTTTAAATAATTATATGAGAATCGGGCTGTCAGTTTCTCATGCATTCGCGTTTCAAATTAAGTATACAAGTATATAATTGAGTATAGTTATATGTTGAAAACGCGGTTCTATCAGGAGGTGTATTATGTCTAAATTTGTTATTACAATCGGAAGACAGACCGGCAGTCGAGGCCGAATCATCGGAAGGCAGCTCGCGGAGAAACTGGGAGTTAAGTGTTATGATAAGGAAATTCTTACAGTAGCAGCCAAAGAAAGCGGATACAGTGAAGATATCTTCAAATATCATGATGAACGCCCAACCAACAGCTTTTTGTTTAATCTTGTCATGGATTCTTACTCTATGGGATATCCGATGTCTCCGTATTCTGATTTGCCGTTAAGTCAGAAAGTATTTGTTGAACAGTTCAACACCATAAAGAAAATTGCAAATCAGGAATCCTGCGTCATGATTGGTCGCTGTGCCGATTATGCTCTTCGTGATTATCCAAATCTGCTTCGTATTTTTATCCATGCAGACCTGGATTACCGGGCAGAAAACATTGCCAAAGAGGACAATATCAGCATTGACAAGGCGCGGGACGTTTGCCAGAAAACAGACAAAAAACGTGCCAGCTATTATAACTATTATTCTGATATGAAATGGGGAGATGCCATTACGTACGATCTGTCGATTAACAGCCATGTGCTCGGCATCGAAGGTACTGCGGATTATCTGGAGAAATATGTACGTGCGGCATTGAAAATCTGAAGCCATTCGTTGGGATAAGCGTTTTCGCATTTTTCATTTGGGCAATGTGTTGATGATGCCGAAGGATTTTCACGTCCAATTATAATGTAAGTGAGCAAGTAAAAAGGAGAAATCATGTCCCGGGAGGAGGGTGAAAATCTCACCCCGGGACATATATTTATTCGCTAAATCCAGGTTTAACGAATAGTTTTGTTTAAAACAGGGAGTTATGTAGATATGCCTGCAAAAAGAAATTATCATGATCAGCAGATCGTGGACAATAATCTGAAACTCAGAGATATGCTGAAAAATCTTCCTTCCTTTGCGGCGGATTATTTTCGTGCAATTGAAACGACAACCTCATCCAGGACTCGGATTGCATACGCTTATGATCTTACTGTTTTTTTTCGTTTTTTAAAGGAAAACAACCCACTTCTGAAAGATTTAAATATCCATGACCTGAGACTTGATATTTTGGATCAGATCACAGCCAGGGATATCGAGGAGTACCTTGACTATCTGAAGGTTTATTACAGTGGGAATAAGAAGGATGATGAGCCTGTGGAACATACAAATCAGACGCAGGCCATTAAACGCAAATTGTCTTCTCTTCGCTCCTTTTACCGCTATTTCTATATGCGTGAGGATATTCATACAAATCCAACACTGCTGGTGGAAGTTCCAAAGCTTCGCGAAAAGGAAATTATCCGACTGGATGTGGATGAGGTTGCCAGACTGTTGGACGAAGTTGAAAGCGGCGAAAATCTGACAGAACGGCAAAAAAAGTTTCATGAAAAAACGAAGATGCGTGATCTGACAATCATGACTCTCCTGTTAGGCACCGGAATGCGCGTGTCTGAGTGCGTTGGAATTGACATACAGGACATTGACCCGAATAACTACGCAGTGAAAATCCGCCGTAAAGGCGGCTACGAATTTATTGTTTATCTGAGTGACGAGGTCTATCATGTGATAGAGAAATATATGATTCAGAGGAAAAAAATGAAACCCGTCGCCGGACACGAGGATGCTTTATTTCTTTCGCTGCAAAATAAGCGCATTAATGTTCGAACCGTAGAAAATCTGGTAAAAAAATATGCGCAGCTTGTAACCACAATGAAACATATTACCCCGCATAAACTGCGAAGTACCTATGGTACCAATCTTTATCGCGAGACAGGCGATATTTATCTTGTCGCAGATATGCTGGGACATAAAGATGTAAACACGACAAAAAAGCACTATGCGGCGACAGATGAAGAACGCCGAAGAGCGCACCGAAACGACCTCCGGCTGCGGGAAGATGAGGATGACAATTAAACCACAAAAATTAATGTTCAGTCGTTTGCGTTCTCCTGTCGAAGCCTGCTTCAGCCTGATTTTGAGTGTGTTGCAGGAATCAGTTATTGAAGGAAAAGGTTACATGGAGCTGTAATGAAGTCGAACGTTATTTCGAGAATTTTACAAAAACAGTTGATTTTTTCGCTCATATGCGTTATACTGTCTTACATAGTGTTCGAACATTTGGTTGTCTGTCAATAGCAAATGTTCCAATTGCCTGAAAGTTCGACCATAACATTGCAGGAGGATTGATATGTCACAGGATAAACTGACAAAAAAACAACAGGAAGTTTTGGACTGCATTAAAGATCATTATTTAAAACGCGGTTTTCCACCGTCTGTCCGTGAAATATGTGAGACTGTACATCTAAAGTCCACTTCATCGGTACATGCTCATCTGGAAACACTCGAAAAACTTGGCTATATTCGCCGTGATCCCACGAAACCCCGTGCGATTGAAATTCTGGATGATTCTCTGGTTCGTGCGGAAATCACCAGCATTCCAATTGTAGGTCATGTAGCCGCCGGCCAGCCAATTCTGGCGGAAGATAACATTGAAGGATATTTCCAGGTGCCCATGGAGTTTTTGCCGAACCAGGAGCTTTTTATTATGACAGTAAAGGGCGACAGCATGATTAACGTCGGTATCTTTGAGGGAGACTACCTGATCGTTGCTTCACAGCAGAGCGCACAAAACGGAGATATTGTCGTGGCTCTTGTTGAAGATTCTGTCACAGTGAAACGCTTTTACAAAGAAGAGGGTCATATCCGTCTTCAACCGGAAAATGATGCGATGGAACCGATTCTTGTATCGGATTGTATGATTCTGGGGAAAGCGGTTTCTCTGTATCGAAAGAGTATTTTTTAGAAGAGCACGCAAAAGTACCGGTGAAATCGTCATATCCGGGGTTTTGATACCCGAATCAGACGTTTTCAGCGGTACTTTTTAACTATTTTTTAACGTTAAAGTCACTTTTTCAGTTGTGTACTAGCTATGATCTGACATTATTATAATATGGCATTGTAATGCTTTTTCGCTTAAACTTGCGATATCACTTCTGCTCTCTCGTACGCTGCCCCATCCTTCCAGATGTGCTCCAGATCATAAAAATTCCGGCTTTCCCGATCAAACACATGAATTACAACGTCTCCATAATCAATCAGAATCCAGTTCGATGACGAATTTCCTTCTATATGTTTTGGCATGCAGTCTTTTTTTGCCAGATCTTCTGTCACCTGATCCACCATGGCCTGCATCTGATTTGGATTTGTGCCGTTCGTCACGATAAAAAAGTCGGCAAGAGATGATATTTTATGAATATCAATCACACGTGTGTGCTCGGCTTTTTTGTTTTCTAAAGAAGTAACCGCAATGTCTACAATTTCATGAGGTTCCATATCTGCTGTCCCCCTTTTTTGTGTATTACTCTCCGAGATAGTACGCGTATACATCTCTTGTTAGTTCCATGACAGGAAGCTTCTGCTTTTCCAGGTAGTCAATGGTTCCCTTCGCTATCAGTAAAACAGTCTGATCCAGATCCTGAAACGCAAGACTGCGAAGTTCTTTCAGGTGATCTGCCTTATTCCTGCCTGGTTCGATATAGTCGGCAACGAAAATAATCTTTTCCAGGAGAGACATATTTTCGCGACCGGTCGTATGAAATTCAATCGCATTTAAAACGTCCGGATCGTCCACAGCGTAGCGATTTTTCGCATAATATGCTCCGAGTTTTGCGTGTAACGGAGGCAGAATTACGCGGTCTTCCTCTGTTAACGGGATATCATGTTTTTCGCACCGTCTGAGGATTGCTTCATCTGAACCATACTTTGCGCAGTCATGCAGAAGCCCGGCCAGACCAGCCTGCTCGAGTGAGGCCTGATAGCGCATAGCCAGACAGATTGCCGTGTAGTAAACACCAATCGTATGCTGATAGCGTCCGGGAGAAAGTCTTTTTTTCAGATCTTTTCTGATCTCTTCAATTGTCATGTCTCTTTCTTCCCTTTGCTGCTGATATATTTTCTGCTTTTTCCTTTGTCAAAATTACTTTTTTACCTTTTTTATATTCAGCTGCCTGCTTTGCTTTGGTTACGGTGAGTCTTTTGTTGCTCACTCGGCTTTTATCTTTTACCGGATGATCATTCTTTGACGGATCCTTCACCGTGTTTTTCTGATGAAGTTCATCATTTTTCTTATACAGAATAATCATACGACCGATTACCTGTACAACCTCAGAGCCTGTTCGATCGGCAAGTGTCTGTCCCAGTACTCTGCCTTCTTCTGTACAGCTTTGCAGAATGTGAATTTTGGTCAGTTCACGAGTGTGAAATGTTTCCCGCACCGCCTCCGTGAGTTCCGGTGTGATGCCGGATTTTCCAATCTGTAAAACAGGCTCAATATTTACGGCCTGGCTCTTCAGGCCTGCTCGTTCCTTACTGGTCATAACAATCCTCAATTATTTATAATATTCAAATTCATGTCCATATAACCTGACTGTGTCGCCGTCTTCAATTCCAAGCGCAACCAGTTCGTCCAGAATCCCGTTTTCTTTAAGGAAATTCTGGAAGAAGAGGAAGCCTTTTTCGGAATCAAGATTCGTATAGCCAAGCATGCGCTCGATGCGAGGCCCTTCCAGAGAATAGCTCCCATCCTCATTCTTTTGAACGGTATAGGGCTCGTCCGGCCGATCAGTAAATTCTTCCGGGAAAAATTCCTGTTCAAATATTACCGGAGCCTGTTCCATGGAGCCGAGTTTTTGACGGATAACATTCAGAAGTTCCGGAATGCCCATGCCTGTTGCGGCAGAGATAGGATAGATCTCATACTCTTCCGATCCTAATTCTTCGCGTAAAAGCTGCACGGCGATATCGGTTTCTTCCGCTGTCAGAACATCAAGCTTGTTGGCGGCGATGATCTGCGGGAGGGACGCCAGCTTTTCACTGTAGGATGCCAGTTCCCGATTGATTTTGCGAATGTCTTCCGCAGGGTTGCGGCCTTCTGTTCCGGCCGCATCAATAACATGAACGAGAAGCCGTGTCCTTTCAATATGGCGCAGAAAATCATGTCCAAGTCCGACACCCTGAGCAGCTCCGTCAATCAGGCCGGGGATATCAGCTACAACAAAACCGCCGCCATCCGGGAAGTCGACAACACCCAGATTCGGCTGAATGGTTGTAAAATGATAGTTGGCAATTTTGGGACGGGCATTTGAGATCACGGAAAGAAGAGTTGACTTTCCTACATTTGGGTATCCCACAAGCCCCACATCTGCAATCATTTTCAGTTCCAGAGTTACCCAAAGCTCTCTTGCATCCTGACCGGGCTGAGCATATTTGGGAACCTGCATGGTGGATGTTGCATAACGGGCGTTGCCTTTTCCTCCGCGTCCGCCATGCAAAACAGTGACGCGTTGATGATCGCCGGACATGTCCGCAATAATTCCACCGCTGTCTGCATCTCTGATGACGGTTCCTTCCGGAACTTTGATGATAAGATCCTGTCCGTCTTTTCCGTGACAATTTCGCTTTCCGCCCTCTTCCCCAGGTTCTGCCTGGTACTTTCTGGAATGACGAAAATCGGAAAGAGTATTCAGCCCTTTATCGACCTGAAAGATAATATCTCCTCCTTTGCCGCCATCTCCGCCATCCGGACCACCGGCTGCGACAAAGAGTTCTCTGCGGAAGCTGACATGACCGTCTCCGCCTTTCCCGGATTTAATAAATATTTTCGCATGATCTGCAAACATGTAAAATATCTCCTGTAGGAAAAGGAAAGCTCCAAACTGTTCCGTTTGGAGCCTGTCCTTTTCATCTTCTTACTCTGCTTTCGCGTATACAGAGACCTGTTTCTTGTCTCTGCCTTTTCTCTCAAAGCGAACCACACCGTCAATTAAAGCAAACAGAGTGTCATCTCCGCCTTTGCCTACATTGTTGCCCGGGTGAATCTTTGTTCCGCGCTGTCTGTAAAGAATGTTTCCGGCTGTTACAAACTGTCCATCCGCTCTTTTTGCACCAAGTCGCTTTGCCTCAGAGTCTCTGCCGTTCTTGGTAGAACCCACACCTTTTTTATGTGCAAACAACTGAAGATTCATTTGAAACATGGTTATACCTCCTTATATTGAATCTGAATGAAACGGTCGTGATCTTTCCTGATATTCTGAAGACCAATCTCCAGAGAATTCATCAGCAATGTTGCCGATGAACCAGGTACGGATGTAAACTTCATGGCGGCCAGACCATCTTTCATTTCGGTAAGAACAGAATCATCTGTGAATGCTTCCAAACTGTTCAGTGTATTGATTACCAGTGCACTTACAGCAGCGCATACAATATCCTTTCCTGCCTCTGCGTAACCCGCATGGCCCTTTACCGAGAAGCCCTTCCATGTACCGTTAGAATTCCTGTAGAATACCACACGTATCATTCCTCGGTCATCTCCGAATTCTGATTCTCTGCCAATGCAGGCTACGCTTCCGCTCCCGGAATGTGAATCTGACGGATCTTAACCTCAGTATAAGACTGTCTGTGACCATTCTTCTTATGATAGCCTGTCTTGCTCTTATACTTGTAAACAACAACCTTCTTACCGCGGCCTTCCTTTACCGCTTCTGCCTCTACCGTTGCACCTTCCACGGTAGGATTGCCGACCAGGACATTTCCGTCGTTCACAAGAAGAACCTGATCAAATGTAAAGGTATCTCCTGCAGAAACGCCAAGCTTCTCCACGCGTAAAATGTCTCCCTCGGATACCTTATACTGTTTACCACCCGTTGCAATAATTGCGTACATCTGTGGTACCTCCTAAAAAAGAACTCGCCAGTTTCGGTGGGATGAGATGATTCATCAGAATCATTTTCATCCTCTTATAACCCCGCTGAGCGGCATACCGATGTATATTAACATATGAAATTCCGGGTGTCAACCGTTTTTTTCTCCTTTTCGATTGCCGTTTTTTTCTCCTTTTCGATTGCCGTATATAGGCCGTTTGTGATAAAGTCGGTTTCTTTCTCCTTTTCGATTGACAACCGATTGTTCTTATAGAGATGTTTCTTTTCGATTGCTCCTGATTGAAAATCGCTGCTGTTCAAAGTAACGGCAGTGTCCATTCTCCAAAGCCCGAAACTGCCTCATCGGACAGACGTACTTTTTCTTCCCATACGTCATCCGACTGAGCATCCCGAACCGCAACTGCATACATGCCGGCGCGTTTGGCTGCCTGTATTCCTTTGGGTACGTCTTCAAAGACAATACAATTTTCAGGACGGACATGTAATTGTGCTGCTGTGGCAAGGTAGATATCCGGCGCGGGTTTTCCCGTAGAGACTTCATCTGCGGTGACAACAGCATCAAACAAATCCGTGATATCCAGGTGCCGCAGCGCGGCGTTTGTAAGCTTCCCGGAATTGGAGGTTGCAATTCCGATACGGTAATGCTGCTGCCTTGCCTGCTGCAGGAGCTCTTTTGCTCCCGGTTTCAGAGTTACCTTTTCTGAATAAAAGGCAAATGACAGGTCATGCCAGCATTGCTGCATTTCTTTTACGGAATCCGTGATCCGCGGAAAATGATCTTTAAAATACATTGCCGTCTCATCAAAACTCATGCCTTCAATTGCAGCCTTAAGGCTGCCGGGAACCTGATAATCAAATCTGCCAAGATACAGGCGGTCAATCTCCGGCCAGATCCACATGGAATCGAGCAGTGTACCATCCAGATCAAATATGAGAGCTCTTTCTTTGTTATGCAATTTTCATACCTCGTATTTCAAGGTTCCGGAGTGTCATTTTATTTATATTCCTGAGAGAAGTATACAATCACCAGTTTTGCGCCTTCATGGATCGTGTCGCTTTTCAGTCCGTTGATTGTCTTAACTTCATCTACATAATCTGACACTGAATCATAATACTTTTCCGAATAATATTCAATAGCAAGATCCCAAAGTGTATCGCCTTTTTCAACGGTTATCGTTGTGTAATATTTATATTCAACATCATCCGTGCCTTCTGCAGCATTTGCGATGTTACCAAAATTTGCAGAAAGAAACAGTGCGAAGATGAGCACAGCGAACGCAGCCAGAAGACAGGCTGTCTTGCTGTGCATATTTTTTGACTCTCTTCTGTTTCCTGTGTTCGGCGTCCTTCCGGAAAGTTTTCTTACTTTGTTTGCTTTCATTTATTTATACCTCCACTATAATCCGCTCCCCTGATGCGGTTTTTCTCAAGCACACAGTCTGATCTGTCTCCGATGTCAGGCAGTTTCCCGATTCCGAAATAAAAAACGTTTTTCTGTCTGTTTCGCAGTCCTTCAAATTCTCAAACATGTGTTCTCGAATTGATGTTCGGATTCTAGCACGTATGTTCGTTGTTGTCAACCGTTTTTCGACAAAATTCGAACATTTTTTCGAAATCCTGATCACTTCACTGTCTGTCTCCCGAAGTTCGCGAAGCGAACTTCGGCATTTGCAAAAACTTCGGCCGGCATTTCATGAAACCGATATATTTTTCGAAGCCAATTTCCGAACTTACAAATCGCAGGGCATATTGAAATAAATCCAGGAGTTACAAAAAAGCAACCAGGTTTTTGCCTGACTGCCCTGTCCCGGAGGATCTGTTAATTTCCAACTCTGTGGTGTACCATCTCGGTTGTATCGTCCATAGCCCGGAAGGTATATCCGTTGTCCAGCGCCCAGACAATGATATCTTCCACCGCATCCACCGAGAATTCATGGATATCATGCTGCAGCACAACCGAAACACTGTGTTTCTTTATGCCGCTGATCACATTACTGATGATCTTTGAGGTGGATTTTGTCTCACCCGCGTCACCGCTTGTAACATTCCAGTCAGCGTACCGGAAGCCCATGGTTTCCATGGATTCTGTGAGCGCTGTCATGATTCCCTCACAGTACTTTTTGCTGACGGTATTGGAACTGCCTCCCGGAAATCTCAGAATTGAGGCGTATGTTCCGGTCTGATCAAATATGATTTGATTCATTTGATTGATATCCTCATAAAAAGCGCTTTCGCTGGCGTAAATGGTACTGTAATCATGCGAATAGCTGTGGATGGCCACCGTATGTCCGCGTTCATATTCCTCCGCAATCAGATATTGATATTTTGGATACTGGTTTGTCACAAAAAATGTGACTTTTACATCGTATTTGTCCAGTATGTCGAGCAGTTTTTCCGTATATTTTCCCGGTCCGTCATCAAAAGTAAGATAGATGATCTTTTCGCCGGAATCATTCGTTTCCGCCTCTTCGGGCTCTTCTTTCTCTGCGGATGTCTCTTTTTCCGTGTCCTCAGGCCTGTCCTGATCGCCTTTCCCCGGATTTTCGGAATTGCTGTTGCCGCCGGAAGGATCGGTTTCTTTCTCCGTCTGTTCTTCTTCTTCCTGCTTCTCTTCATATACATACACCGTGCGCACCGCATCCGCCTGGTTTCCCGCACGGTCTGCGACCGTATATTTCACGGTGTAGACGCCTGCCTTTTGAATGTTCACAGGATTGTCTGTCTTTACAGCATCCGTAAGATCTCCGTCGCAGGAATCCGATGCCGTTGCGCCCGGATCGTTGAATTCATTTCCCTTTAAGACATAGAGCCGGGCATCGCCGTTTAAAGAAATTTCGGGAGCCGTGGTGTCCTCTACCCTTACCGTGCGCGTGCTTTCCGCTTCATTTCCCGATGAATCCTGTACATGATAAGTGAGCTGATAGGTACCGGGGACAGCGGTGTTCACATCACCGTTCACACATACATCGGCCGTAATATCACCATCGCAGTCATCTGTCGCCCGGTAGCCGGGTTCCGCAAATTCTTCGCCGGCTTCGACTGTCATCTCGCTTTCGCCGTTGAGCACGAGAGACGGAGCGACTTCATCCCTGTATGCGATCTGGCGGGTAACGGTTGTTCTGTTATGGGAAGAATCTTCGACAGAATAGGTCACGGTACCATCTTTTTCTTCCCGGATGACCTGTCCCGTCAGGTCTCCGTCATAATTATCGGTGGCTATAAAACCTTCCTCTATGTACTCGTCATTTGGATTCGTGAAATGATTCGGGTCACTTGTCAGCAAAATAATCGGAGCCTGCGTATCTACCACACAAATGTTTCGGATGGCAGTTGCTGTCTGTCCTTTGTAACTGGCTGTGTAGGTAACAGAGTATTCACCGATGATGTCGGTGTCTGGCTGCCCGCTTTTTTGCACATCGATCTCAAAGCCGCTTTTTTCCCAGATTGTACCGCTGAACCAGGCTGTCACGTCAGAGTCATCGTAAGATTCACCGTACTCCAGGGTAACCGTCTGTTCCGCCGGTATGCTCAGCTGAATACTGTATTCATTTAAGCAGAAACTGATGCCCAAAGCGATAACGGCAAGCGTACCGGCAGCTGCCGCAGCAACGGCAAATATTTTATAAATACTCTGAAGGTGTTTTTGGGAAAGTCGCCTTCTTTTCCTTCGTCTGTTTTCCATGATTTCCTCTCCTGCATAGTCGCTGTACCAAAAAAACTACAGCAACTACACTATTTTTTGAACACGAATTTTCTTAAATAAAAACTACAGCGGTTAAGCTGATTTTTCACTGTTGGTTTTCTTTGCAGTCGTTATCTCAAAACCCTGTGGCTGCTGCGTGGACTGCATTTTTCCGCCAGGACTTTCTATATTTGTCCATAAGTATAGCACGTAACAGAGGAAAATACAATCAATGGTGTTGTAAATTCTGTATTACAAATATATTACAATAAAACAACAATACACGAAAAGACCGCACTTTCTGAATATTCTTCCGCTTTTCGGATATGCTAATACGGAACACAGAAATGTGCAGGGAGAAACATTATGGATGGATATTCTTCCGGGTTTGCAGGATGTTTCTTCTGATTCTGATTTCACCTTTAAAGGAGGCAGGGTATGAATTCAAAAGGATTGGATTATACGGCGCTGGCAATTTCCGTGATTGGCGCTGTGAACTGGGGACTGATCGGTTTTTTCCGCTTTGATCTGGTCGCGTTTCTGTTTGGCGATATGACACTGATTTCCCGGATTATTTACGCGGTTGTGGGCCTGTGTGGACTCTACTTACTTTCCATGTTCGGGCGTATTACTTCTATGGGAGAATAGTCAAAAAGGAACCGGTGGTGTATCCGGATGTTACCCGGCTGCACCATCGGTTCCGGTTCTTTTTAAGAAAGATCCGATTATTTATAGAACTCTCTCCACTCCATATCTCCGCGGTCAAGTGACTTAATCAGAAGCTCCGCTGTGGCGAGATTTGTCGCGAGCGGTATGTTATGCATGTCACAGAGACGGATCGCCTGATTGACATCCGGTTCATGGGATTTCGGATTTATGGGCTCACGCAGAAATATAAGCAAATCAATCTGATTTTGTTCGATCTGCGAGCCGAGCTGCTGTTCTCCGCCGAGCGAGCCGGCAAGATATTTGTGAATGGTAAGGTTTGTGACCTCCTCAATCAGCCGTCCGGTTGTTCCTGTCGCATACAATTCGTGCTTACATAAAATGCCGCGGTATGCAATGCAGAAATTCTGCATTAATTTTTTCTTTGAATCATGTGCAATTAAACCGATATTCATCCGAATCCCCCTTTATCATAAGATCAATTTTGCCTGTCCGGAGCAAATATTAACCGTTGTTTTTTCGATGTATACTGATATTCAGCGTAATCCCGACTCCGGCATACAGACTTAAGAGAGAACTGATTCCGTAGCTTACAAACGGCAGAGTCAGGCCCGTGTTGGGAATCAGCATCGTCGCCACCGCGAGATTAATGCCGGACTGTATGCCGATCCAGGCTCCCAGCCCACAGGCGGTGATGCGTCCGCTGATATCGTCCGCTCTTGCCCCGATGATAAAACACTCGATGACGATGAGCAGTAACAGCAGGATCACCCCGACGCTCCCGATAAAACCGAGCTCTTCCCCGATGATCGCAAAAATAAAGTCTGTGTGAAGTTCCGAGAGGAAATCACCGTTTTTTACGCTGGTTACCGTATTGTTATTCAGCCCTTTGCCGTAGAGACCACCGGAACCGATGGCGATGACGGACTGTTCCTGCTGATCCTTTAGTTCGGCCGCTTCCTCATTGTCCTCGTCGTAAAAACCAATGATGCGGTTATACTGATATTCTTCCAGTATTGTCTGATCCGGCTGCATAATCAGATATCCGAGAATCGCCACAACCGGAATCATGACGACAAACGCTCCCAGAATGATCTTCCACGACAGGCCGGCCACAAACAGAATACAGCAGAACAGCAGGCATATTACAATACTCGTTGACAGATCCGGCTGTTTATAAATCAGGAAAACAGGAACCGCCAACAGTACGCAAAGCAGGAACAGAAAGGCCAGATTGTTCAGCCTTCGGTAGTATTTGCCTATGAATGCGGCAAAAAACAGAATCAGAAAGAGCTTTGTAAATTCTGAAGGCTGAATATTAAAACCGGTGTTTCCCAGCTGGAACCAACGCTGCGCACCCATGTTTATAGTACCAAAAAACTGGACAATTAGCAACAACAAAAGATTTAAAATATAGTAAATCCAGTAAAATTTCAGCACAAATCTGTAGCTGAAAATCATCAGAACCAGGCAGGCAACGAGGGAAAGTATCAGGCCAATGGTCTGCCTGTCATCATAACCTTCGCCCGGCGTGGCGCTGCCAATTACATTGATACCCAGAATCGTCAGCCCGACCACATAAATAATCAGGCGGACATCCAGATGGCGCCACTGGTAGCTCTTCAGCGTATTTTTTATCTTACCAAACATGTCAGACCTCATCCTGCGGCACCGGGGCATAAGCGCGTGAGACGGAACATGCTTCCAAACTCATTTGCCGGATGAACCGGGGTGTCATATTTTTATCGGGTACTTTAAAAAACGGATGCATATCAGCACGAAACATGCTTCAGATCGCGGATCGGTATCTGCGCCGATAAATACCGGCTTTTTTCCGGTCCCTCGGTTCCACTGTATTTAATACATAGTTCAACATGGTCCGCATCAATTGTCATATATTTTAATATCGCGTGAGCGATATCTTTTTTCATCATTTCCATCATGTCAGGAGAACAGTCCGCCCGGTCTGAAATGAGAAGCGACTTCAGCCGTTCCTTCGCAATCCCCCCGGATGTCCGAAAGCGAAATATGCGAAAACGTTTCATGCCTGCGCGACTCTCCTTTCTGACCGTCTGAAATGACCGGTCAGTTTTGACAGAATGCTTCGCCTGCTTTCCAGCTTAGCCTGAGGGACTTCGTCGCCGAGAATCCGGCGGCTGATATTTCCGTAGGCGATGCCGGACGGTGTTCGGCTGCCTGCAATCGGCACTCCGTGATTGGTGGAGATGACAATCTGCTCATCATCCGGGATGGCGCCCAACAGTTCGACAGCCAGAATATCCACCACATCCTGTACGGAAAGCATGTCCCCACGGCGGACCATGTCCGGTCGAATGCGGTTTACAACAAGATGAATCTTCTTGAATCCTGCCGCCTCCAGCAGGCCGATAATGCGGTCGGCGTCGCGTATGGCGGACACCTCCGGGGTGGTAACCACAACCGCGCGGTCCGCCCCGGCAATGGCATTCTTAAAGCCCTGCTCGATACCGGCCGGGCAGTCTAAGATAACATAATCAAACTGATTTTTCAACTCTTCTGTCAGAGAAATCATCTGTTCCGGTGTAACCGCACTCTTATCTTTCGTCTGCGCTGACGGAAGGAGAAACAGATTCGGATACTTTTTATCGCGGATGGCTGCCTGCTTGACCCGGCAGTGTCCGTTTACCACATCCACCAGATTGTAGACAATCCGATTTTCCAGTCCCATAACCACATCGAGATTGCGCAGCCCGATGTCCGTATCAATCAAAATCACATTTTTTCCGGCCATCGCCAGACCGACACCTATGTTCGCTGTGGTGGTCGTCTTTCCGACGCCGCCTTTCCCTGAAGTGACAACAATAACCTCGCCCATAAACGCCTCCATTCCGCCCGGTCATATTTCCTTCTAAAAACCATACTTTACATCGGATCGCGTACTTTCCCCCGCTTTTCTCAACAGCCGTTCTGTCACGGTGTCTTTTCGGGTTTCGATTTCATTCAATTCCGGTCGTGATTCACAGACGCACCGTGGATCACAGCCAATTCCGTATGGTATTTTCCCCGGAACCGCGGAACGGTTCGTATTTATGTTTACGCGGAAGATACGCGGCCGTTTGGGGCGGCCCGTTAATCTCCCACCTGTGTCTCCGTGATTTCTGTGAATTCACCGCCTAAAATGTCATCCAGCGTAATCAGTCCGTAGTAATACTGAAGAACCTTCGAACTCAGTTCCGCCGCATAAGAGGAACCGCCGGCAAAAAGCATGACGACGCTGGTGACGATCTCGGGATCCTCATACGGCGACATGGTGACAAAAATGGAGTGGTTCGAGCGCAGCTTGTTTTCCTGCGCGGTACCGGATTTTCCGGCAACTTTAATTCCTGCACTCTCAAGCTCCGAAAAAATGGATTTTACGGAGCCGTTCGAAATAACCAGACGCATGCCGGTTGTCACCGCTTCCCAGGTGGAATCCTGCAGATTTACCACATTGGAAAGTTCGCTTTCATAATCCTCCGCGTTTTCGCCGTCCGAATCCTCCACATGGTCGATCAGCGTCAGTTCGTAATTGTATCCGCCGTTCGCAATCGTCATGACGTAACGGTTGATCTGAACGTTGGAGTAGCTGTGCGAACCCTGACCGATGGCCGAGCGGACAATATCATCGGTGGAGAAAATCGGTTCGTTTTCATCAATCTCGATGCCGGTTTTCGAAGTCAGCCCGAACTGCGAGGCGTACTTCTCCAGCGTTGCCAGTCCGGCTTCGTCGCTGTAGGTACCGCCTGCGGTTCCCAGCCAGTAGCCCACCTGGTAGAAGAAATAGTTGCAGGATACGCGCAGAGCATTTGATACGTTGATAGCCCCGTGTCCGCCGGGGTACACCCAGCACTTCGGTGAAGGTGTGACCAGAGTAAAGATGCCCCGGTCCGTGATGGTAGTGGTCGGTGTAATAATCCCCTCTTCCAACGCCGTGATGGCAGTCATCATCTTAAAAGTAGAACCCGGTGCGGTTCTGGTCTGAGTCGCCCGGTTATAAAGCGGAGATGCCTGATCGTTCAGAAGCTGATTCCAGTAATCCGAGTCGATCGTCCCCGAAAGGTAATTGTTATCGTAACTCGGATAGGTTACACAGGCCAGCACATCGCCGGTATCCGGATCAGTGACAACAACGGAGCCGGAACATGGGTCTAAAGCAAGCTGCCCCGGCGTTATTTCCAGACTGGAAATCTTATCAATGATAAAGTTGTACACCGTCTCTGCGCTTCCGGACAGGATGGTGGCTTCCGTGGCGGCATCTTCTTCCAGAATTCCCTGATTGTAGAGAAGCATGCAAACCTGAGAAGGTGTGATCTGCCCGCCGTAAATCAGCTGCTCATAGATCAGCTTCGCAAAGGTCGTATTATCATCGATATGTTCAAATATATATGCGACAATCGCGTCAAATATGACAGAAGATTCCGTATAATCATCCGTAATTCCCAAATTGGACAGGGAAACAGCGTTCTGCGAGATGCAGTAGGTCAGCCACTCGGACACGGAAATCGTGCCGTTGTTCCAGGCTGTCTTCGTTGTATCCGAGGAGGAGATCAGGGAATCATCAATAATTCCCCAGGTGTCCGTGAGCATATCATAACAGGATTCAATATATTCCTGCCGCTCGTCCGACCAGGAGTTCAACGGCGTATCGTTGTCCGCGGAGAACGCGAGCTCAAGAAAACTGATCGCCTCCGCCTCGTACTCGGAATAAATACGGTAGACGTTTTTCTCGTTTTCGGTCGCATCCTCCCGGTTCAGAATCGTGATATCCACGATATTATTGTTGATCAACTGGAAGTAAACCTGCTTTACCGGAATGTCCAGACTGTCCTCCTCCAGAGCGTCCGGTTCTGTCAGCACAATCTTCGAGACCAGAATGCCCGCCAGCTCCTGCTCCAGGAGGTTATAGCAGGCGATCTGCAGATCTATGTCGATCGTGAGGTAAACATCCTGCCCTGCTTCGGCCTCAACAGTATCCAGCACCTCGAGTATTTTTCCGGTGCTGTTCACGGAAACGGTCGTCGTGCCTTTCGTCCCCTGCAGCGTTGTTTCCATGTAGGATTCAATCCCCGATTTGCCGACGACATCAGAGCTGTTGTAGTCCAGTCCGGCTTCCGTATATTCCTCGAGCTGGGATTCCGAGATCGTACCGGTATAGCCCAGAATATGTGACACATATTTTCCGTAATAGTAAACACGTGTCGATTTCACTTCCACGGATACCCCGGCGAGATCTGCCTCATGTTCATAAATTGCCGCCACGCTTTCATCGCTGATGTTTGTCGCCACCGTAACAGATTTGTATTTCTGATACAGAATGGCGGATAGCTCGATGCGGATATAAATAATATCCAATGCATCCTCAATGGAATACTCGTCCGAAATGCTGTATTTCGAGCAAAGATATTCATAGGTTTCTTCCGCCGTGTTCAGCGAATAGTCCGTGCCGTCTTCGGTTACCAGATCGGTAAGTCCATAGATATCCTTCAGGAAACGGATTCTGGCACTCTCGGATGATGTTGTATAGACAAATTCTCCGTCTTCATAGCCGATGGAAGTACTCCCGGCAAGCTCATCGCCATTTTCTTTCAGGATCGTGACCAGGTTGTAAATGATCTCGTTCAGAAGCGCACTCTTGTTCGTCGAGGAATCGAGCGTGTCCATGATCGTGACCGAATAGGAAAGCTCGTTTCCGGCAAGCAGTGTGCCGTTGCGGTCGTAAATCTGTCCCCGTGTGCCTGAGGTTACGATTTCCTTTTCCGTCTGCTCCAGATAAGTATTGACATATTCTTCACTGTTTACGATCTGAAGATTGAACAGGCGAACGACAATTACCCCAAACACTGCCGCGACAAGGATCACCATGTAAAAAACACGGGATTGAAGAACCTGTCGGATGGATTCAAAAATATAAGATATCAAATGGCTGCCTCCTGTAGATTATGCATTTCTCTCCCATCGTAAATCTTATGACGCATCTGAACCGATCATTGTATCGCTGATCAGTTCCTTTTTCTCCCTCTTCAGCTTGCGGTGTAATGTGTAGAACAGCGGGTAACAGATGAGAGTCAGAGCCATTGTCAGCACTGTCTCGGGCAGGATCACTGTCTTCATATAATAAAGAAGGTTCAGCTTTCCGTTCAGCAGAAAATAGAAAATATAGAACAGAAAATTATAGAGAAAATCCCCGACACCGACCGTCAGAAACACGCTGAGCACATGTCCTTCGTAAATATATTCCTTCATAAAGCCGCATACCCAGGCCAGACATACAAACATCGCCGCGTGCACGCCCGGGGCAATCCCCATGGAAACATCCAGGAGGAGTCCCGTGAAAAAACCCAGAATCATGCCGCAGTTTTTTCCGGCAAGAAAACCGACAAAGACAACCAGCATCAGCAGGAAATTTGGCGTAACGGAAAAACCGCGAAAAATTTCCTGCCACTGAGTTTCAAATAAGAACAGAGCGATCGCCAGCAGGACTGTAAGTATTTTTTTATAGCCTGCCAAAGCAAGCTTTTTGAAAAAATCGACAACTTTCAATCTCGTCTTCGGGCCTCCTGTCACTGGATTTCCAAACCGGAAAACAACATTTTCATCTTTTATTCTTCACGGTAACTTTAATCTTCCAGATTTTCCGTGTAATCTTCTTTCAGTGTCGTGATCACCAGAACTTCGGAAAGCTGTGAAAAATCCACCGCCAGAGTGACCTTTCCTGACTGCGTCAGATTGTTTTTATCTGCGGAGAGATCGCTGACATAGCCTACAAGCAGACCGGGCAGGAACTCGGAGCTGATGTTTGACGTGATTACCGCGGCACCCTCACTGACACTGACATCAATGGAAAGCTCTGTCAGCTCCAGAAAACCGTCTTCATATGCCGTGAGACTGCCGGCCAGGACGCAGAGACTGTTGCTCTCCGAGACGACGACACTTACATTGCTCTCATCATCAATGATGGATCGGACTACCGCATAATGTTCGCCGCAGTCAGAAACAATTCCCACCAGCCCGCCGTCGGCGATGACATTCATTCCCGTTTCAACGCCGTCCGCAGTCCCTTTGTCGATCGTAAACTGGGAAAACCAGTTTCCTGAGGTTTTGCCGATCACGGTTGCCGCTATTTTATCATACTGTTCATAACTGTAATCAACGTCATACAGACCTTTCAGACGGTCCAGCTCATCAAGTTCGGTGGCAACGGAGCGGTTCCATTCTTCCAATTCTTCCACCTGCGCCCGCAGGGACTCATTCTCCGCCTGAAGTTCTTCTATGGTGTCGGAGTCTTCCAGCCAGCCTGCGATGGCGCTTCCCGCCGCATTGGTCCCCTTTTGCAGAGGAATGATCACCTTCGAATATACACTTCGAAAAGGTTCTGCGATGTCTTCGTAGAAGAAGCCCGTCACAATCAGTGCGGCGCACAGAAACAGCAGAACTGCCAGAACATATTTTGATTTCACTTGAAATTTCTTTCGGGTTGAGTTAGCCAAAGCACATCTTCCTCTTATAACTTAGGAGCTGTTAAGAAATAACATGTGCAGATTGTGCCGAATAATGTGTGAAGCACAGGTTATAAAAACGTAGCCGTAGCGGGCTACGGCGAGGCTTTTATGGCCTGTGATTCGCGCATTAGGCGGTGCAAGATGCATAAGGTATTTCTTAACAGATCCTTAATATGTCTTTTCATATGGCACGTACATAAGTTCGCGGCGAAGTTTCACGTTCGCAAGAATCGCAGCAATGCCGCGGATTACCGTGCCGGTCGGCTCGTTTGCCACGTTTACCTTGACATTCAGCGCACGGGCAAAATAATTCCCCAGATTCAGAAGTTCGGCGCTTCCGCCCGTGATGTAGACACCGTTTTTTACGATATCCTCACTCATCTCGGCGGGAATCTTGTCAAGAATCAGCCGGATTTGCTCCGCAATGGAGTACAGTACCTCCGAGATGGGCTCATACAAAAACGCAGAATCCAGTGTTTTGGAATCCGGAAGTCCTGTGATGGTGCTTCTCCCGTAAATCTGAAGGGAGCGGCCGGCTGTTCCGGCCGCATCCCCGACAGCAATCTTTAACTGTTCGGCTGTTTTTTCTCCGATCACAAGATTTTCTTTCTTGCGCACGGCATTTTTGATATTTTCGTTGATCTGCTTTCCGCCGATCAGAAGAAGTCTCGAATCGACGATACCGCCGGAAGCAATCATGGTGACTTCCGTCTGTGCGGCACCGATATTGACAATCAGACTCCCGCCGGGCGAGAGAATGTCAATTCCGATTCCCACCGCATCCGCCAGCGGCCGATCCACCAGAAAAATTTCCCTGGCATGAATACCAGCGTCTGCAATCATGTCGAGAATGGCACGCTTTGAGACCTCCGTGATGTCCATGGGAATGGCGACACAAAACTTTGTTCCTTTAAAGACACGCCACTTTGCGGCTTTATGATACACACAGTAAAAAAGCATCTCCATGTGTTCGATCTGCGAAATCACACCGCGGAAAATCGGAGTATATACTTTGATATCTTCCGGCGCTTTCCCGTAGATTTCCCATGCTTCATCGCCAAACGCAATAATCTCATCGCGGCCCCGCAGAGCGATCATGGATTTTTCCGTATGAAACTGATTCGTGCTGCGCTCATAGAACTTCAGGCTGTCTGTCCCGAGATCTACGCCGAACATTCTTGCCATAAAATATGCTCCTACAATTATTCAAAGGGTTGTAATCCACAGCTCCGTTCTGAAGTTTCGCGAAGGGACACTTCAGAACTCCAGAAAGTCTCATTTATATATCAGCCATGAATCACAACAGCTAAAATACAGAACATGCCCCGCAGACATTACATCCTGCTGATCTCAGTCCAGTGTTTCGTATCATACAGGCTTAAAAAAGTCCCGTCGCCGATAATCAGGTGATCGTTCAGCGATATGCCCAGAAGCTTTCCGGCCTGACAGATCCGTTTTGTCGCCACAATATCCGCAATGCTGGGGCTGGTATCCCCGCTGGGGTGATTGTGCAGCAGGACAATGGAGGCGGCATTATACTTTAATGCCAGACGAAAAACCTCACGAGGATGCATAAATGTCTCGTCAAGTCCGCCGGTCGACACAATCGCATCGCCCAGAAAACGCTTTTTGGAATCCAGAAAAATCACCATGACACACTCGGTGGGACGATGCCGCAGTTCTTCCATATAATAGTCTGCGATGGTTGACGGCTCCGAAAAATCCAGTTTTTCCGCTGCTTTTGCCTTCCAGATGCGGCCGGACAGCTCCGCGAGGCAGAGTATCTGTACCGTTTTCACCGGACCGACGCCGTGAAGGCTCTTCAGCTGCCGGTCTGTCAGACTGAGCAGGCCTTTTAGTCCCTGCCTGCCCGGCACAAGATTCAAAATGCGCTCCGCAAGTTCTGTGGAATTTTCTTTTGAATTTCCTGTGCGGATGATCACCGCGAGAAGCTCCGCGTCCGTAAGGCTCTTTGCCCCGTACCTGAGACAGCGCTCGTATGGGCGCTCTGCGTCCGGTATATCCTTCATACGGCGGCGTTCCCGTTCCGCCGTATCATCTGCGGAATCTGACATGTTTTTCGCTTCCTGAAACGGAAAATCAATACTGTTCGTTACTTTTTTTGTCATAAATTGATGCCGGGCTCAAATGCATGACACCATGTTTTCAGGTGTCATGGCAATCGAATACCCGAAATGCACCTCTCCGGTTGCAACGGGCGCCGTATGCTTTCCATATGGAATGCTTAATGTGACGGCGCTGCGGACCCTGCATGATAATGAAGCCTGAGCTTTCCCTGCATTCCGGGCTTCACGGCAGGTCACATCACGGAATGATAACACAGTTTTTCCTTTTTTACAAGACCGCGATCCACTAATTTCTGGAGCGCTTTTAAAATTCCGTGTTTTGCATGATACCAGGTAAGACCTCCCTGAAAATAGGCCGCATAGGGCGGCTTCAGGGGTCCGTCCGCGGACAGTTCGATGGAAGAGCCCTGCACAAAAGCGCCGGCCGCCATGATAACATCCGAATCATACCCGGGCATCGGCCAGGGCTCCGGCGTGACATAACTGTCCACCGGGGCGGCTTCCTGGATTCCCTCGCAGAAGGCAATGAGTCCCTCGGGCGTGCCAAAGCTCACCGCCTGGATAATATCATGACGCTCTTCGGTTCCGTCTGGCACCACAGGAAAACCGAGCAGTTCAAAAATATTTGCGGCGAAGACAGCCCCTTTGAGTGCCCCGGCCGTCACCGTCGGCGCAAGAAACAGCCCCTGATAAAAGCTGGTCATTACACCGAGATTTGCGCCGACCTCCTTCGCCAGACCCGGTGCGGTCAGCCTTGCAGCCGCCCGGTCAACACACGTTTTTGTACCGCAGATGTAACCGCCGGTAGCGGCGAGACCGCCGCCCGGATTTTTAATCAGAGAGCCGACGATCATGTCCGCACCGAAATCCGACGGTTCTGCCGTCTCGACAAATTCCCCGTAACAGTTATCTACCATGACCGGTACCTGCGGACAGATGTCTTTCACAAAGCGGATCGCCGCACCGATCTCCTCCACGCCGAGCGTCGGTCTTGTCTGATAGCCTTTTGAACGCTGAATAATGATCAGATGAATATCGTTGTACTCTTTCAATGCCGTTTCTATCGCGTGGTAATCAAAAGAACCACGTTCCGTAAGGTCAACCTGAGCATAGGAAATTCCGTATTCCTTTAAAGAACCAACCGATTCCCGGATGCCGATTACCTCTTCGAGGGTATCATAGGGCTTTCCGGAGATCGAAAGAATTCGGCCGCCGGGTCTTGTGTTCGCTGCCATTGCGAGGGCGAGCGCGTGTGTTCCGCAGGTAATCTGCGGACGTACCAGCGCTGATTCCGTGTGGAACACTTTTGCGTACACTTCTTCCAGAGTATCCCTGCCGAGATCATTGTACCCATAGCCGGTGGAAGTCAGAAAACAGCCCTCGCTCACCCGACATTCCTGCATGGCAAGCAGTACCTTTAGCTGATTTGCCTCCGCAGTTTCGTCAATTTTTTCAAATCTCTCTTTCAATCTGTCTTCTGTCGCTTTTCCGAAGGCAATGACCTCCGGCGACAGGCCGAGTTTTTCCTGATAATATGTTGTGTCTGACATAATAACCTCTTTTACCGCTCTATTTCATAAACTTTTATAGTATCTGTTTCTCACGCAGCCTACCCACGAGAAAGGCAAGAATCCGGTTCTGATCATACGAAAAAGTCTCCATCGGTACCATGGTCACCTCTTTTTCTCTGCCGAACCAGGTCAGCTGCCTTTTTGCGAAATGCCTTGTGTTTGTGGCGATTACTTCCTGCGCTTCCTCCAGTGTCATTTCCCCGTCCAGCGCGGCGAGAAGTTCCTTATATCCCAACCCCTGCATGGATACCAGGTCTCTGGTGTATCCCATGTCCTTTAAGTGCTTCACCTCGTCTGTAAGTCCTGCATCGAACATGTTCTGCACACGTGTATTGATGCGGGTATACAGCTCGGCACGCGGTCGGTTCAGGACAAAATATTCAAAATTCCAGGGAGATTTCTTTTGCCGCTGCTGTGCGTTGTGATCCGAGATCCGCTCACCGGTCTGGTGATAAAATTCCAGCGCGCGGACGACCCTCTTTTTATTGTGGGGATGAATCACCTTTGCGGAAACCGGATCGACCTCCCGGAGCATCCGAAAAAGCACATCTTCTTCCATCCCTTCCAGACTGCTGCGGTAAGACGTGTCCCCGCCATTGTCGGTAAAATCAATATCATACAGAAGTCCCTGTATATAAAATCCGGTTCCGCCAACCACAATCGGAATATGACCGCGCCCCCGGATTCCCCGGATGGCCTCTTTGGCCATGGACTGAAAACGGACGATATTAAATTCTTCCGACGGATCCAGCACATCAATCAGGTGGTGTGGAACGCCATCCATTTCCTCCGGGCGGATTTTCGCGGATCCGATATCCATGTATTTGTAAATCTGAATGGAATCGGCGCTGATGATCTCACCATGGATCGCTTTCGCAAGCGCTATGGAAAGCTCGGTTTTTCCCACTGCGGTAGGACCGGTCAAAACGACCAGCGGATCCCCAACGTGGATTTCCGGCGAAGCTTCTTTCATCCTAAATCTCTTTTCCTTTCGATTATATACCCCAAATTCTGACGTCAACTAAGTTACCGTGTAGTGTATCCGTGCATCGCAAATTTTCCCCCTCTTCTCATGCCTGTTTTGCGGTCGCCACCGTGAGGAAGTTCGCCTCGGAAATCCCCATTAGTCATCACAGAATCCTTTTGAATTTCTTCTCCATCTCATATTTGCTCATGGTAATGATTGTCGGCCTGCCGTGCGGGCAGTGGAACGGCTGGTCAAGCGTCAGAAGCTCATCGATCAGTCTTGCCGCTTCGGCGGTGGAGATACGGTGGTTCCCCTTGATTGCGGCCTTGCAGGACATGGATGCCACGCGCTCCTGGATGAGCTTTGAATCGTGAATCTGGTCAAGATCGTCCAGAGAGTCAATCAAATCAATCAAAAGATCCTGTTTGGATATGGAGAGCAGGTTGTCCGGCACACCGCGCACCGCGTAATCCCTCTCGCCAAAGTGTTCGATTTCGAAACCGATAGCGGTAAAATAATCCATATACCGGGATAAGAGCTGCTCTTCCCGCATGGACAGATGGATGATGATCGGCGGGTTGATCTGCTGTACCGTATACTGTCGATGTTCAAAAGACTTCATGGTGCGTTCGTACAGTATTTTTTCGTGCGCCGCATGCTGGTCAATGATATACATCTGATCCCGGTATTCCACGATCCAGTAGGTCTCGAATACCTGTCCGACGATCCGATAATCTTTTTTCTTTGCGCTGTCATCCTCCTCGTCAAACAGGCTCATCTGCAGAATTTTTCCTGCTGTTTCCGTTTCCCGCCGGTGCTCTTCGGCTTCTGCTTTCCGCTTCGGTCCATAGATCGTTTCCTCCTCTTTCAGCCGTTCGGCCTCAAAAATTTCCGCGGGGCGGATCGGTTTCGGGGGACGATACGGTTCCCCGACCGGGCCGCTTTCATCGCGGACTTCGGCAACCGTATCCGCAATCATTATATCCGCAGTATCGGATTTTCGTGTGGATATATTCTGTGACGGGAATTCCCTCATTCCGGATATTATTTCGGTTTTATTGACGGAACCTTTCGATTCCGGTGCCGTCACAGCCGTGAACCTGTTCAACGGCGACAGGACTCCGGCTGTGTTTTCACTCGATGCCGGTTTCGAGGGAACGCCCCCGGCCCGTGGTTCGGCAGCAGCCGCAGTTCCTGACAGGGGAGCAGCCTTCGGCTCCGGCAGGGTAGCCACGGTCACCGCCGGCTTTGCCCGCAGCGCTTCCGCCAGGGTTTCATAAATAAAATGATAAATGAGCTCTCTGTCCTTAAAACGTATTTCCATCTTTGCCGGATGAACATTGACATCCAGCTGTTCCGGATCAATTTTAAGCTGCAGCACAACCAGCGGATATTTGTGCTGCATCAGATAGGGCGCGTAAGCATCCTCGATTGCCCTGGCGATCAGAGAGCTTTTGATATATCTTCCGTTGACAAAATAAATTTCATAGCTGCGGTTGCCGCGGGCGATGACAGGCTTCCCGGCGAAACCGGAGACAGATATTCTGCCTGCTTCTTTCGTTTTTTCCGAAATGCTTTCGGCGGTCTCGTCTTCGGAAGCGGCTGCTTCTGACGGATTTTCGATTTCCGCCGCAGAAGGTTTCGCGGAAGCCAAATGTCCGTCAGAAACAGCAGTCTGTTCCGCAGAAAGACCGTTGGCATTTTCAAAATCTGACGTGCCTGTCTCAATCAGGTTTTCCGCGATTTCCCTTCCGTATACCTGGTAGATGCAATCTTTAAGTTTATGATTCCCGGATGTATGAATTTTGTTCTGACCATTCACAATGTAGCGGATGGAAATGCCGGGATGGGAAAGGGCGATTCGCTCGATGATCTCGGATACCTGTGCGGCCTCTCCCGCTGCCGTCTTTAAAAACTTTCGGCGGGCCGGCGTGTGGTAGAACAGATTTTTGACGATGAACGTCGTTCCGTCGGGGGTGCCAACTTCCTCAAGCGAGCGTTCCACACCGCCTTCGATGACGTAGCGCACGCCGACGATATCCCGGCGCCGTTTTGTGAGCACTTCCACCTGTGAAACGGCGGCAATGCTTGACAGTGCCTCGCCGCGGAAACCGAGAGAGGATACGCTGATCAGATCGGCAGCATTGCGGATCTTGCTGGTTGTATGACGCAAAAAAGCAATCCGAATATCCTCCTTCGCGATGCCGGCGCCGTTATCCGTGATCCTTATATAGGAAATACCGCCGTCACGGATCTCCACCGTCACCGCGGATGCGCCGGCGTCAATCGCATTTTCGACCAGTTCCTTGACAACGCTTGCCGGCCTTTCAATCACTTCGCCCGCCGCAATCTGATTGATTGTGGACTCATCCAGTTCATGTATGATTCCCATAGGGCAGAAACCTCTTAAGATAAATTTTGCTGATTATTTTTTTCTGTAGAACCGGATTCCTGCAAATGCTTTCACGGTTCCCACTGCTTCATCTGTGAAACCGGATTTTCAGGCGATTCCGCAGTTTACCTTACTTTGCACCTGCAGTACCGGAGACTTTTAATCGGTTCTGCAGTTCGTATAACTTATTCAGCGCCTGCAGCGGAGTCATATTGCCGATGTCAAGCCCCCGTATTTCCCTGACGATGTCATTGGCCTCCGTTGTTTCCTGTACTCTGTCCGCATCGAAGAGAGACATCTGGTAAATATTCGTTTCCTCTGTCGCCCGCCCCGCGGCGGAGCGCCCGCGTTTTCCGCGGCTGTTTCCGGTTTCGGCAGCAAGTTCTTTTGCCCGCTGCACAATATCCTGGCTGGAGAGCTCTTCCACAAGCTCCTTTGCGCGCTGTATGACAGAGTCCGGAATCCCGGCCAGTTTTGCAACCTGAATTCCGTAACTCTTATCCGCTCCTCCACGGATAATTTTCCTTAAGAAAACAATATCGTCGCCGTGTTCCTTTACGGCAATACAGTAATTGTGTACGCCGTCCAGCTTTCCCTCCAGCTCGGTCAGCTCGTGGTAGTGCGTTGCGAAGAGCGTTTTTGCCCCCAGAAGCTTTCGGTCACTGATATGTTCGATCACGGCCCAGGCAATGCTTAAACCGTCGAATGTGCTGGTTCCGCGCCCGATCTCGTCCAGCACCAACAGACTGTTTTTCGTGGCATTGCGCAGGATATTTGCGACCTCGGTCATCTCCACCATAAAAGTACTCTGCCCGCTGGCAAGGTCATCCGACGCGCCGACACGGGTAAAAATGCGGTCACATATCCCAAGATTTGCCTCCTCTGCCGGGACGAAGGAACCGATCTGCGCCATCAGCACAATCAGAGCCGTCTGCCGCATGTAAGTCGATTTTCCCGCCATGTTCGGCCCGGTAATCACGGAAATGCGGTTGTCCCTGTTGTCCAGAAGCGTGTCATTTGGCACAAACATACCGCCGGACATCATCTTTTCGACAACCGGATGCCGGCCGTTTCGGATCTGCAGGATACCGTTTTCGTTGATCTTCGGGCGGACATAGTCATTTCGCTCGGCGACGTAAGCCAGCGACGCAAACACATCCAGTGCAGCCACGGCTTTTGCCGTCTCCTGTATGCGTACAATCTCGGCTGCAACCTTGTCTCGGATATCCTGAAAGACGCGGTATTCCAGCGAAATCAGCTTATCTTCCGCGCCGAGGATTTTGTCCTCCAGCTCCTTCAGCTCCGGCGTCATGTAGCGCTCGGCGTTGGTGAGTGTCTGCTTTCGAATATAGTGTTCCGGAACAAGATCACGGAAGGAATTCGTGACTTCAATGTAATATCCGAAGACCTTGTTAAATTTTATTTTCAGGTTTTTGATGCCGGTGGCTTCCCGTTCCTTTGCCTCAAGCTGTGCAAGCCAGTCTTTTCCCTCCGTCTTTGCACGTCTGAGTTCATCAATCTCCTCCAGATAACCGTCCTTGATGATGTCGCCCTCCTTGATCTGGATGGGCGGGTCATCAACGATCGAAGCTTCTATCAGATCCTTTAAATCCCGCAGCTCATCCATCCGATCATAGAGCTCACGAAACATCGCGTTGTCGAACTCAAGAAGAAGCGTGCGGATCGGCGGCACCATGGCTACAGAATTTTTGAAGGCGATAAAATCCCTCGGATTTGCGTTCCGGTAGGCGATACGGCTGATCAGCCGCTCCAGATCGTAGACAGAGTTCAGATATTCTCGCATTTCGTCCCGCGTAATGACGTGGGCGTTCAGATCTTCGATGGCGTCCTGCCGCTTTTTGATATCTTCTTTATGTAACAGCGGCTGTTCCAGCCAGGAGCGCAGCATGCGCGCACCCATGGCGGTTTTCGTTTTATCCAACACCCATAAAAGGGAACCGCGCTTCTGTTTTTCCCGCAGCGTCTCGGTGATTTCCAGATTCCGGCGCGTTGAGGTATCCAGCACCATATAGCGGTTGGTGGAGTAAGGTGTGATGTGGGTGAGCTGTTCCAGTGAGTTCTTCTGCATCTCGGTCAGATACTGCAGCAGCGCACCGGCAGCCACGGTGCCGCCCGGATAAATGTCAAGTCCCAGCCCCGCCAGCATGGAAACATGAAAATGCTCTTTTAAGTTTCGCTCTGCCAGATCGAAGGCAAAGTACCAGTCGTCCAGCAGATAGACGGTGATGCCGAGCCGGTTTTTGAGATCCTCCAGATCAAGACCGGAAATGGAGAGGGCATTGTTACATATAATTTCGGATGGCGTAAATTTATTGATCTCATCGCTCAGCAGGCGAAGGGTGTCCACATCCGTGACATAGAAGTCCCCGGTAGAGACATCTACCGTTGCGATGCCGAAGCCGCCGTCCAGGGAAACGATACACATGAGGTAGTTGTTCTTTGTCTCGTCCAGCGCCGCCGCATCAATGGTGGTACCCGGCGTGACAATGCGTATGACCTCGCGCTTCACCAGCCCTTTTGCGAGAGCCGGATCTTCCATCTGCTCCACAATGGCAACCTTGTGCCCGTTTTTCACCAGTCGATTGATATAGCCGTCCGCGGCGTGGTGGGGCACGCCGCACATGGGTGCCCGCTCCTCCAGACCGCAGCTTTTTCCGGTCAGAGTCAGTTCCAGTTCTTTCGAAACAACCAGCGCATCGTCAAAAAACATCTCATAAAAATCCCCAAGACGGTAAAATAATATACAGTCCGGGTATTGTTTTTTTGTCTCGAGATATTGCTGCATCATCGGCGTCACCTGATCGATCAGCTCGGTGGAAGAGTTTCCTTTTATTTTCGACATTTTTAAGCTCCATTCCGCCATGTTGCGGCGGCACAGTTACTATTTGCAGGACCCCACGAAATCCGCATTTTTGTCAGACTGCGGGATTCGGAGTAAACATTTCACTTTGTTTCCTGAGCGCAGGAGAATCCATGAACCGGCATTTGACACCTGATTCAATTTTATGAAAACGTTTATGATACCGTTTCCCCGAAATAGTAGAATCCTTTTTCCTGCGTCAGTTTCACCGGCACGATCTTACCGATCAGGCCCGTATCGCCCGGAAAGTGTACCAGCGTATTGTTTTCCAGACGCCCGGTAAGATATCCGTGCACATCATTTTCCTTTTCCACCAGCACATCCAGCGTTCGGCCGAGATTTTTGCGGATCGCGTCCGCCTGATTTTCATGGATTGTATCAAGCAGCCTCCCAAAACGCTCCCCGGCGACGGCTTCGGGCACCTGCTCCATTTTTGCGGCCGGTGTGCCGGAGCGTTTCGAGTACAGGAAGGTGTAGGCGGCATCGTAGCGCACCTGCCTTACCACATCCAGCGTTTCTTCAAAATCCTCCTCCGTCTCACCGGGAAACCCCACAATGATGTCCGTAGAGATGGATGCGTCCGGCAGATACTCACGAATGGTATCGACCAGTGCCAGATACTGCTCTTTCGTGTAACGACGGTTCATCTTTTTCAAAATCCGCGTGCTGCCCGACTGCAGCGGAAGGTGAATCTGGTGACAGATTTTTTCCGAATCCCGCATGACGGCCAGCACTTCTTCGCTGAAGTCCTTCGGGTGCGGCGTCATGAAGCGGATACGGCGGATCCCGTCCACGCGCTCCACCCGGCGCAGAAGATCGGCAAAGGTTACCGGGGTCGGCAGATTCTTTCCGTAGGAATTCACGTTCTGCCCCAGCAGCATGATTTCGACGACGCCTTCGTCCGCAAGCTTTTGCACCTCGGCGAGAATATGTTCCGGTTTCCGGCTTCGCTCGCGGCCGCGCACATAGGGGACAATGCAGTAACTGCAGAAATTGTCACAGCCGTACGTGATATTGACGCCGGATTTAAAGGGAAACTCCCGGTAAGACGGCAGCTCTTCGACAATCTGCCCTGCGTCATCCCATATTTCCACCACCGGTTTTCCCGTGAAAAAGCGCTCCCAGAGGATCTCCGCGAGCTTATAAATATTATAGGTTCCGAACACAATATCGACCAGTCGATAGTTTTTTCGGATTTTTTCCGGCACATCCGCTTCCTGCATCATACAGCCGCAGAGCGCAATTATTTTATCCGGCTGCTTTTTTTTCAGACTTTGCAGATATCCCAGATGTCCGTACACCTTTAAATTGGCGTTTTCCCGGACGGTGCAGGTGTTATACAGCACAAAATCCGCGTCCTCCGAATCCGTCCAGCGGTAGCCGATCTGTAACAGGATTCCCTTCAGCTTTTCCGAATCCTTCGCGTTCATCTGGCATCCGAGCGTGGTAATATGGAAGGTGAGACTGCGCCCGCGGCTGACGGCGAGCGCAGATACATGTTCCCTGCATTTTTCAATAAAATAATTCTGGCGGCCGGGTTCTTCAGAGGGCGGATAAACAGAAGAAGTCTCCGTATGCTCCCGATCTCCGCTGCCGGCTTTTAAATTCATGTCTGATATTTTCCTCACGGCCTGATCTGTCCATTTCCGTAAATAATATATTTTGTGCTTGTAAGCGCCTCCAGCCCCATCGGGCCTCTGGCATGCAGCTTCTGGGTGCTGATACCGATCTCCGCGCCGAGACCGAACTCGTTCCCGTCAGAGAAACGCGTCGAGGCATTCACATAGACGCAGGCCGCATCGATCTCCTCGAGGAACCGCTGTGCGTTCGCATAATTTTCGGTCACGATCGCCTCAGAGTGGGCGGTGTTGTAGCGGTTAATATGTTCGATCGCCTCGTCGATGGAGCCCACGACCTTTACCGAGAGAATATAATCGAGATATTCCGTGCCCCAGTCCTCCGGTGTTGCCGCCTTCACAAGCGGCGTGCCCTCGCCGCCCAAAGCCCTCACCGCAGCCGCATCGCCGCGCAGTTCTACCTGACTGTCGGAGAGCCTGCGGTAAAGCTTCGGCAGAAATTCGTCTGCGATCGCCCGATGCACAACGATGGATTCGCAGGCATTGCAGACGCCTATGCGCTGCGTCTTGGCATTATGGATAATGTCGATGGCCATCTCAAAATCGGCACTCTCATCTACATAAACATGGCAGTTGCCGGTGCCGGTCTGAATGACCGGGATGGTAGCGTTTTGGACTACGTTGCGTATAAGTCCGGCGCCTCCCCTCGGGATCAGCAGATCCACGTAATCGTTCATCTTCATAAATTCTTCCGTCGCGGAACGATCCGTGTTCTCAATCAGGGATAACGCTCCGTCCGGGATCTGATATTCCGTCAATGCCCGCTGCATTGCACGGACAATCGCTATATTTGAGTGGATTGCATCGCTTCCGCCCTTTAAGATGGCGCAGTTTCCGGATTTGAAGCACAGGCCAAAGGCGTCCGAAGTCACATTCGGACGTGCTTCATAGATCATGCCCACCACGCCGATCGGCACACGTTTTTTTCCGATATAAAGGCCGTTGGGACGTTTTTTCATGGACAGGATTTCCCCCACCGGATCGTCCAACGATGCCACCTGGCGCAGACCGTCCGCCATCTGTTCCAGGCGAACTTCGGTCAGCCTCAGACGGTCGATCAGCCCCTGCGGCATGGCCTTGTCGATTCCGTTTGCCACATCCAGCCCGTTTGCCGCTAAAATGGCATCGGAGTCTTCCAGAATACACTCCGCCGCGCGGCAGAGCACATCGTTTTTTACTCCGGTTGTCAGCATACCGACACGGATGCGCGCATCATGGGCCTGCTGACAGATTTCTTTCATTGTCATATAAATTCCTTTCTTCCGTGCGCTTTCGTATCTGCACAGAGCTGCGATTGCGCTGCACCAACGGAACTGATCCGCGAAAGGTGCGTTTGTACACCTGAATCCGGCACGCATCGCTTTTTGACGCATTTTGCAGGTTTGACAATGTGTGCTTTTACACCCGCTCACAGCTTTGACAGCGGATGACCCGGTTCTCTGTAACTATAAAATCCATCGGCAGATCCTGTTCATCCGGCACCCAGACGGCACTAAGCTGTGCTTCATACGCAATACCGATGCGCAGTAGAGCCGGGTACCTGGCCAGATAGCGGTCGTAGTACCCCTTCCCCATGCCGATGCGGTTTCCGTTCTCCATAAAGGCCACGCCGGGCACAAGAATTACCGAACCTGCCGTCGGGCGGCAAAGTCCGGCGGCAGGCTCGGGTTCCGGGATCCCGAAGGCGCCGGGCGTAAGCTCTGCGGTGCTTTGAACCACATAAAAATCCATTTCGTCACCGCAGACACGCGGATATGCCATCTGTTTCCCCAGTGCGGGAAGCGCCCGGATAAAGCTTTCGGGATTTGCTTCTTTTCGCACGGCGGAATAGAGAAAAACAGTTTTTGCCCGTCGGATTTCGTCCATGGACAAAAGTTCTGCGCTAATTTGCGCACCAAAACGCATCACACAGTCCGCTGACAGATTCCTGCGCATGCGTTTCATGTGATCCCGAACAATCTTCTTTTCTTCCGGTTCTGCTTCCTTTTTCATTATTTTCCGTACTTCTCGCCGAGGTTTTCCACGCTGCCGTCCTCATTCAGGACATCAATCTGATTCAGCTGAGATCGAAGATTTCCGCGAAATGCATCGCGAAACTCCTGCCGCAGCAGAGCCTGCTCTCTTTTCTCTTCTTCTGTGAGACCAGACTCCTTCATTTTGTGATATAATTCATTGATCCTTGAGATCTTTTCCTGTGTCATCATGTATCGGTTACTTCTCCCTCTTAGCGTCATTTTTCCGGCATGAAAGAAAGCGCAACGGCTTTTCCCGGACGGAAACAAAGCGATTTTGACATGTTTCCATATGCGTTTAAGACAAATGCTTACCCCAGGGTTTCCAGTATGTAATTTTCCAGGCAGAAATTCGGATTATACCTTGCCTTAAAAAGTGTTCCCGTGAAGTCGCCTTCCAGAATATCGTACAGGATGCGCACATCCCGGGCGTTTACGATCACCATATCCGCGCCGGAATACGTTGCAATCCGTGCGGCCCGCAGCTTTGCGGACATGCCGCCGGTTCCCAGGTCACTGCCGGTGGAATCCTTTGCCATCCCGATAATGTCGCTGTCCAGTTTCTCAACCACACGAATCAGCTTTGCGTCAGGATGATCGTGCGGGTCATCCGTATACAGGCCGTCAATGTCGGAGAGCAGAATCAGCTCGTCGGCTTTCACCAGGGATACCACCAGCGCCGAGAGTGTATCATTGTCTCCGAACTGCATCTCATAGGTGCTGACGGTGTCATTTTCATTGACAATCGGGATGACGCCGAGACGGAAGAGTTCGTCAAACGTGTTTTTCGTGTTCCCGCGCGCCACCGGGTTGATGATGGTATTTTTTGTAAAGAGGACCTGCCCGACGACCTGGTTATATTCCCCGAAAAGCCTTTCATATGTCATCATCAGTTTTGCCTGTCCCACTGCGGCGCAGGCCTGTCTGGTGGCGATGTCCCGCGGCTTTTCGGAAAGGCCGAGCGCGCCACGTCCGACTGCAATGGCGCCGGAACTCACCAGCGCTACATCCATACCGCGGTTGCGAAAGTCGCACAGGCAGCGAACCAGATGTTCCATTTTTTGAAAATCCAGCCCGCCCTCTTCCTCATGGGTAAGGGAAGAAGAGCCGATCTTTACTACAATTCTCTTATACTTTTTCTTTTCTTTTATTTCAGACATTTCATATATCTCCATGTCAGGACTTTTGAAACCGATATTTGACAGGCTTTACCCGTGAAAGCATCCGAAATACGGCTTGTCTTAAATTTTTAAGTTATTCAGGACTGTGAATCGCAAGGAAATCTACCTCAGGAATACCAGAAGATTATCTTTGTCCTCCAGCGCACCGGCGAACTCGCCCCGTTCTCTGTGAACCACGGTGCCCGGCTCCGACAACTCACGAATCTCGACAAACTTCTTCTCCCTGCCGAACAGGGTTCGCTTTGTGATCTCAACAAACAGGTATTCTCCATAGCTTCCAAGAAAGCTCTCGCCGCGCTCGATATGTATGTTATTGTGCGGTTCCAGTAGCTCCAGCAGATCCGTTCCCATCTCGTCTTCCATCTGCATGCAGGGCTGTCCGCCGAGCACCAGGGGCTTTGAGAGCATGCTGCGGTCTGTCACATTCTGGTTGATGAAGCTGCATATGATCTCTTTCTTCTCCAGGTGATAGAAATATACGGTCTCCTCTTTCGTTTCAAAATTCAGCGAGGCGTAAATCAGGTACGGCTCCGACAGAAAATAGTATGCAAATGTTTTTGTCTGATAAGCCTGGTCGATCATGTTGAGCACCAGATTATTCTGATTTAAAAACAGGTCGGAAACGAGTCTGGCGGTATTTGTGATGCAGAGCCCTTCCACGGACATTTCGCAGGTTTCCAGTTTTTCATAGCGGTCATCCTTCAGCAGCGAAAAACCGATTTTAAGAAACATCTCCGTGGGAGAGATGGCTTTCATGCAGGCGATTCCGTTGTTCGCAAATGTCTCATCCGAGACGCGCACCGTCTGACCGTCCTTCGTATGACACAAAACCTGCTCAAAATCCAGATAACCGACATAGCTTTCCGAAAGATTCGAGCGAAGATTGCACTTTTGAATCAGAAGATAGGAATCGTTAATCACAAAAAACTGCATTTTTGTGTGTATTGGGAAGAGCGAGAAATCCTCTTTATAGCTGTAAAGTGTCTCAACCTGGTCCATCTCATAGTCATAGCGGTGCATGTGGATCATGGCGCTGCCGTCCCCGAGCGGTTCGCAGGAATGAAAATAGATCTTGTTTGAATGATATTCACAGTCAAAAATATCGCCGATCTGTACCTTATGATATTGGGTCAGAATCTCCTGTCTGCGATTTTTCTTTACATTATGCAAATACAGAAATTCTTCCGGCACAAACGGAAAGACATCCTTCCCCTTCTCCGTAATCAGCGCATATTCCCCGAGAATCAGCTTTTCGGGAATATCAACCGAATGTTTGATAATATGAATATTCATAATCGTGTCTCCTTCCCGTAAGCCCTGAAAACTTATAAGATTACTGCCCATAAATTCCAAATAGAAACAAAAACAACTTAAATTTTACAACATAAGGCGGAATGTTTCAAGGCAAAAATTGTTAACAAGTGTTACAACTTTACTGTTATTTACGGTCTGCCTGTAAGAACCAATCCTTCCGGGGTGAGCATGCGCACAAGCGGAAGGATTGATTTTTAAGGATGACGGTAAAGGTCGGAATGTCTACAGCAGTATCTCTTCCTCCATCTCAAAAGAATAAATGATCTTCTGTGTTACCGGTTTTCCGTAAGCTGCCTCAAGCGCACGGGCATACAGATCCAACTGCACCTTGTATCTGCCAAGGAAGGCCTCCCTTGTATGCAGGCGGTCGGTTTTATAGTCCACCAGTATCAGACTGCCGTCCTCCTCAAAGCAGGCATCAACCATGCCCTGAATGAGGATGCTCTCTTCCGAAGTTTCGGATACGCCGATTTCTTTTGCCGGCAGCCCCATCACAAACTGGCTTTCCCGCATGAGCTTTCCGGCTTCGGCGGCGCGCTTCATGCGGCGGCCAAGTTCGGAGCAAAAAAACGGCACAAGGGTTTTCGCAGGCACCAGATCTTCATATTCTGCGGGAATCCGCCCTTCCGCCGCGAACGCGTGTATGCGGCCCCGGACATCTTCTTCCGCGGGAAGAGGGAGACTGTAATCCCAGAGTTCAAGAATCTTATGATAAGCGGTTCCGCGGAGCGTTCCGGGGTTGTTATCCGTCCTGTTTAGGAAAGGTCGGGCATTCTCTTCCTCCGGAAGCTCTGTATCCATAAAGCGGTGCTTCACATCGGAGACAGAGTACTTTGCCGGCATGGACGTCGCCTCCGCATAAGGATAATGACAGAGAAACGGATCCGGTTCCTCCGAAATATGCCCCTCATTTTCCGCTTCCCTGATTTCCCGATTCCATTCCCGAAGTACGGCTCTCTTTTCCTGAAGATTTTGTCTGTCCTCGCGGACACTCCGCCCGATTTCACTCTTACGAATTTCCGAAAACCTCAGAGTTGTCTTCTCTCCGTACAGAAAATCGGAAGCCGGAGGTTCCCGGTCCATTTTCTCATACATGTGCCGCATACAGGAACAGCGCATGAGACCCATCAGCAGAAAATCCAGAAAACAGCGGGCACCGCGAAGCGCGGCGTACGGAAGTTTTTCGTTCTCCTCATCCGCAAGGTAAAGATATTTTTCCATTCTGTCCTGCGGTTCATTCTTTTCAAAGCCGACAAACAGGAGCTTTTCCTTCGCGCGCGTCGCCGCGACATACAGGACGCAAAGTTCCTCGGCAAGCCGTTCTTCTGTCGTCTGGTTGCCGATCACCTTCTTTTTCAGCGAACGGTAGATCAGCCGCCGCTCGAGATTAAAACTGTCCGTGCCGATTCCCAGATCCGGGTGAATCAGCAGTGTGCGGGAGCTGTCCCTGAAATTAAAGCTTTTTGTGATGCCTGCCACAAAAACCACCGGAAATTCCAGCCCTTTGCTCTTATGGATGCTCATGACGCGCACATGGCCGGAGCCGCCATCCCCCGCCGGGGCCTCGCCGAAGTCCACCTCATATTCGCGGAGCTTTTCGATATAGCGCACAAAGCGGAACAGACCGCGGTAGCCGGACTCCTCATAGACGGCCGCTTTCTCCATCAGCATCTCGATATTTTTCAGCCTCCGTTCCCCCGAAGGCATCGCGGCGACATAGTAGCGGTAGCCGGACTCCTCCAGTACCTCGTCAATCAGCTGATAGAGAGAGATGAGCGGCGCGCGTCTGCGCCAGGCGTCAAACCGCGCGAAAAAGGCTGCCAGATCCTTTTGAAGTCTTTTTCGTTCTTCAATTTCGCTTAACCTGCCTCTGTTAATATTTTCGGAATTCTTATTTCCTGAGGTTTCAAAGGAAATCACTGTGCCTGGGGTTTCGCCGAAAACTCTTGCGTCTTCGGCTTCACCGGTAATCTCCGCATCTGAGGTTTCGCAGTTAATCGCTGCGCCTTCGGCTTCGCCGGTAATCACCTCTTCCGAGCCTTCGCGGAGAATCTCCACACAGCAGTCGTAAAAGCTCTTTTTGGCTCCGAAAGATTTGATCCGGGCGAGATCTTCACTGAAAAAATTTCCGATCGGGGATTTTAATACCGCAGCCAGGCTGATGTCATCCCGCGGGTTGTCCAGCGCTTTCAGCAGGTGCAGCACCGTGCGAACCTCCACCGTATTAAAGTATCCGGTTGTGGTTTCGCAGTACGCGGGCACTCCTTCCGCCATCAGCGTGTCAGCCAGCGTCTCTCCAAACCCCTTCATCGTCCGAACCAGCACAACCACATCACCGGGCGTCAGATCGCGCATACGCTTTTCTTCCCTGTCATATATCTGAAAACGGTCACGCATCATGGATTTGATTTTCTGCGCGATAAACAGTCCCTCGATCTCGGGAGTCGACAGATTTTCTGTCTGCTCTTCCTCTGAAATTCCGTCTTCGTCTTCATAAATCACACAGATTTCCGTGCTGTTGTCCTGCCCCGCCGGCACTTCCGGGTAGGCGGCACCGGGATAGAGTGCCTGGTCATCCTCGTAGGAGATTCCGCCGAGATCGCGCGTCATGATCTGTCGGAACAGAAAATTGATATCCGACAGCACCGCGCTGCGGCTGCGGAAGTTCTGTCCAAGAATGACGCGCCGGTAAGCGCCGCTTGCGCCGTATGTCTCATATTTTTGCAGAAACAGTTCCGGGCGGGCCAGACGGAAGCGGTAAATGCTCTGTTTTACGTCACCTACCATAAATATGTTCGGCGCGCCATCCGCCTCTCTGGACACACTTTTGATGATGAGATCCTGCATCAGATTGATGTCCTGGTACTCATCCACCATGATCTCGTCGATTTCCGCCGCCATGCTGCACCCGACATCGGAGGGGATCCAACTGCCGTCCTCCCCGCGCTCGCAGAGGATTGCCAGCGCCAGATGTTCCAGGTCATTAAAATCCAGCAGATTTTTCCTGTTTTTCTGTTCCCGATATTCATCTGCAAACGCAGCGGTCAGGTCGGCCAGAACGGCAAGCGGCTCCTGACCAAGACATTCTTCCGCAGCCACTGCGGAAAGTTCTTTGGAAAAAAAGTCATTGCCGAGCTTCGTTAACTGATCCTTCCACTCTTTGCGCATCGCGTTTACCAGGTCTTTTTTCCTGCTGTCCACATTTTCCTTTTTTGACACCGCTTTCAGGCGGACAAAATCCATGCAGGAGAACACGGAGACATACTCCTCGTAGGAGACGCACGCCAGGAGTTTTTCTGTAAACTTGCGGTCTCCTGCCAGAGCCGGCAGGTAGGAGGCGGGCCCTTCCGGGGATTCCGCGATCTGAATCGCTTTTTGAATGCGGCGGCGGATGTCTTCCAGCATACGGGCAGCGTGGGAGAGAAGCTTCTCCATCCAAAGGGAGTGAAGGATCGTTTGCATTTCCTTTTCCGATTGCAGAGCCATCTTTTTGGTCTGCAGAAATTCAATGTCGGACGAATCCTCTTCCGTTTTCCGATCCGTACTTAACTGAGGATTTATTTTCGAAACCTCCGGCATCTCGACGTGTTCCTGTTTAGGAGTACGCCAGGAAGCGAGCCATTCCTCCGGATTCGGCCGGCTCATGGCCGCCTGATAAAGCTGCAGAACCAGCTCGTTCAGAATTTCGTCGGACTTTTCCGGCGCGTAGCTTTCCGCAAAACGATAAAATTCTTCGCTTCCGTTTTCATAGGCGGCTTCGATGACATCGGTCAGCGCGTCCTGCCGAAGCAGCTCCAGTTCTCCCGGCTCACCGATGCGAAATCCCGGGTCAACGGAAATGCGGTCAAAGTTTTCGCGGATGACTTTCAGACAGAAACTGTGCAGAGTTGTGATATCCGCGTGGTTCACATAGGACAACTGCCGCTGCAGGTGGCCGTTTTCCGGCTGTTCGTTCAGCTTTTTCTCCACCGCAGCCAGAATGCGCTCCTTCATCTCTCCGGCCGCCGCGTTTGTGAAGGTGACAACCAGGAGACGGTCGATATCCACCGGATGTGTCTCGTCCGTGATCATGCGGATCACGCGCTCCACAAGCACGGCGGTTTTTCCGGAACCGGCCGCGGCGGATACCAGCAGATTGCAGCCGTGTGTGGCGATTGCTTTTTCCTGATCCTTTGTCCAGGTCACTTTTCTTTCTTCACTCATATCACGATCATTCCTCTTCCTCGTCTTCGGACGCACTTTCCAGAATCGCCTCCAGAACTTCTTCCCGCGACATGGCCGCCAGATTGCGGTAACGGAACCCCGGAAGTTTCCGGTCAAAGCCGCAGACGCCCTGATATGCGCAATATTCGCACGGAACACTGTTTCCGCGCCGATAGGGATTGACAGGAATCTTACCCTCCCGAATATCTTCCCGCAGACTGTCCGCCTTCTTTGCGGCGAAGGAGGTCAGCGCTTCAAACTGTTCCGTGGAAAGTGTCTGGGATGTCTTTTTGAGTCCGGATTTTGTGTATGCGACCGGAATCATGACGGAACTGCCGGTGCCGTCCGCCAGTGACTGATCCAGGGCCGCGATAATTTCCGGATCCTGGTTGACAATGCCGGTCATCTTAAATTCGGCGAGGAGACGCTCATCGGACTGCCTGCCCCGCACTCCCACGGCTGAATCCGTTCCGTGACCGTCGGATACACCTGGCGTTCCGGAATCTGTCCTGCTTTCGCCGGAAGAGGTTTCATCTGTCAGACCGGAGCTGTATGAAACATCATCTTTCTCCGCCTCCAACATCGGATCCTTCAAATTATAGTAGAAGATGCCCGCCGGGACAATTTTCTTTCCGTTTGTCCTGTGCTCCTCATAAGACAGCACCTGTGCGAGATACAGCACAAGCTGCATCTGCAGGCCGTAATAGGTGTCCATAAAGTCGAACTTTGTTTTGCCGGATTTATAGTCGATGACCTTTACGTAAACAGTGCCGTTGGCCTCATACAAATCCACCCGGTCCACACGGCCGTTCCCGATGGGCAGCTCATAGTAAGCCGGGTAAAACAGGCTGCGGCGGATGTGTTCCCCCAGCACCCAGACCGAGCGGTCCGTAATGCGCTCCACTTTCCGCACCAGATAAGCACTGCGTGCGGTTCCACAGAGCGCCTGGCTCTTTGACTCTGCCGCCGCCTGAGCCACCGCCTCGTGTACCATCGAACGGCGCGTTTCTTCCGATGTTTCGCCCCAGCGAAGCCCCTGTTTCTGCATGTTTTTCGAATATATACTCAAGGCCTCGTGAAACAGTGTGCCGATATCCGCAGCCGAAGTCCGGTATTCCTGCGGCTCCTCCAGGCCAAGCCCGTGCTCCAGGAAGAAACGGTAACCACAGGCCGCATACTGTTCGAGCGCAGTCACACTGCCGTACAGTCCTTCCGCAAACAGGCCCCCGGCGGCCTCCTCCGAGAGCTGTTCCTTCCCGGCGCCAAAAAAGGTCCCCTGCAGAACGAGATTGAAAAAGCGGCTGTCTTCCGTATCCTGCCCGGAAAGCGCAGGGCGCGAAAAAATCCGATAAAGATTTCTCACGGAAAAATCCGACAAACTTTCTTCCTTCCTTTCCGAAAAGCTATTGCCGGTTTCTATCGGCGGATCGGCTGCCAATGGCTTAAGCTTAACCGGCTCTTTTTCAGACAAGCCGACAGCCAACGGCTTTTCCGCTTCATTTTCAGACAAGCCGACAGTCAACGGCTTTAAAAGTTCCTCTTTCAGTCCGGCTGCCAGCCTTTTTTTCGCCTCTTTTTTTGATCGAACCGTCTGCAGATCCACCGACCGGACGGCCAGATTCGTATACAAAGCCTGCACCATTTTCAACATGGCGGAGGGTTTTTTCGTCTGCCCCTGCATATCTGAGAGTGCAAAGGTAAGAATCAGCCCTCCCGCAGGCTTTGAAAGCCATGTATACAGAGAAAACATCTCCAGACCGGAGGCTTCTCTGGCGGTCGGTGCCATTTCAAACCGCATCTGTTTTAAAAATTCCCGATCCCCCTGGGAGAGGATGCCGTTGCTTTCCGTGGTCTTCGGAATTGCCCCGTCATTCATGCCGGGAAAGATCAGCAGGTTGATATCGCCCGAGCGGCTGCGTCCGCTGTCCAGGATCATCACCTGATCCAGCGTCGGCGGAATCACCGCGACCTTCATATCCTCGAAACCGGACGTAAGAATATCCAGAAATTCTTTCGCCGTCACCACTTCGTCCGGGAGCAGCCGCCCGGTCTTTTCGTAAAGCTCATCCGTTTTTGCGAAAAGCTGGTCGGTGGCATCTGCCTTGTCGTATTCCGCAGCATCCCGCCACATGGCGGAAAGCTCCGTCAGATGTGTCTCCATATCGAGCTGATCCAGAAGGTTTCGCATGCGGGCAATCCACTGCGTGACCGGGGCAGCCTGCCTGCCGCGCTTAAAATCCCAGGTCCAGGAGAGAAACGTCTCCCGCATGCCGTCAAATTTCTTTAAATCTTCTTCTGTCATGCTGTCGGAGACCCAGGTGAAAGGCTGGTTCCACCGCGAAAAGCCCCGCAGTCCCGTTGCGCGCAGATACATGGCGAACGCATCCACATCTTCCACGGAAAACGGGTGAAATCCGCACCTTAAGAAACGCATGACACTTTCATAGGTGAAATCCGTCGCCAGAATATCCAGAAAGCTGCGCTGCGCCTCGATAAACGGGTGTTCCATCAGCCCTGTCTTATCGTCCACAAAAAAAGGGATTCCGTAATCCCGAAACGCCGCTTCCAGATAGCGGCGGTATGTTTTCATGTCCGCTGTTACAACGGCAATCTCGCGATAGCGCAGGCCGCTTTCTGCCGCTTCGCGGATTTTCTCCGCAGCGAACACGGCCTCCTCCCGCGGGTCGCGGCAGGCGTACAGCCCGACGGTATTCCCGGCGGAAATTTTCGCCGTTCCGTAATGTCGGAAAAGATGAGCTTCCAGGTGGTCGATTTCGCGTGCCCTGCCGGAAAATTTTGTCCCTTTTTCCGTACCGGAAGCTTTTTCATATACAGACTCCCGGGATTCCCCTTTCCCGGCCTGTCCGCCGCCGGATAAAATGATATCCGGGAGAACCTCTTCCCCGGCCTCCTCCGCCATCTTTGCGATCCGCCGGTAAGCCGCCAGACCGAAAGAAAAAATTCCGTACCCTAGCAGCATTCCGGAATTCCCGGCCGCGGCCACATCCCGGGAAATGCAAAGTGTCACTGTCACCTTCCGGCACACTTTTAAAAGCGCCCCGATGATCCGGTACTGCACCGGCGTAAACGGCTGCCCGACAAAGCCGTCAAAGGCAACTTCGGAACCTCTTAAGAGCTTCGAATCCGGAATCACCGCCAGAAACCGGTCGAGTACTTCCTCTTGTGTGATGTAGTGTTCCTGAAGATAACTACGAAATGCGTGGTAAATCAGCTTCGTATCACGCAGCTTTGCGGCCAGAAGCGGCTTATGCTCCGACGCCTGAATCATGCCTTCCAGTGCATCCTCATCCAGGCGATACTGTGCACATTCCGAGATCATGGATTTCATCTTCTCCACAAAACCGGGCGAACCGGCCTTCGCACCGTAGACGGTCAGGTCATCCTTCACTTCGTCCAGCACCCTGCGCAGCACCAGACATTTCCCTGTCTCATCGATCAGATCCGGCGTGTTGATATTCAGCTCCTCGAAAATTCGGTAGGAAAGGCGGGCAAAGCTTACGATGTCAATGGAAAAAACGCTGTGCCCTGCCTGCATGGCCACCAGTTTCTGCTGAGTTTTCATGGTGTACTGTTCCGGAACCACCAGAAAATACGGTGTACCGTCTGTCTGCGACCGGTTTAAAAGATCCCGGCACAGGCAGGTCGATTTTCCGCTGCCTGTGCCGCCGAGAATAAATTGTAATGGCATAAGGATCGCTTTCCTTTCATATAATAAGCACAAATGGATCGCAGCTGCCGCATTTTTCCTGTCCGATTGCGCCTCTCCGGATTACACCAGTGTATCATCTTAAGGCTTTTCTGCATAAAGCAGCAGGCTGTCATACATAAAATCCGGTATAATTCAGATATGTCTGATGGGTGAATGAATATGAAATGTCTGCAGCACGGAGGTCTTATGTCTCAGCCGAAAATCATGGTCTTTCACCTGAAAGAACTCCTTTATACGATGATGTTCATCGCACTTGGAATCCTGCTGATTGTTTTGTTTATCGTTTTTCTTCTGCCCAAATTTTCCGGCTACGGAAAGGACGCCGGAACCGTGTCGGACGGCGCAGAGGAAACTTCTTCCACGGATGTCGAATCCTCTGCAGGTGTCTCATCGGGAACCGTCGGCTCCGCAGAAGAAACGGGATCCGACTCCGGCATCTCACAGGCAAACGCATCGTCCGATGCAACCGCAGGCACTTCCTCCGATGCCGTCTATTACGCCGGCATCTATACATCCAGCTATGTCATGAATAACCAGACCATGGAGATCGAAGTGGTACTGGATGAGAACCACATCAATTCCGTTCGATTCGTGAATGTGGACGATGCCGTGGAAACCGTGTCGCCGCTTCTTCTGCCTGCCATGGAAAGTATCGCGGAGCAGATCGTGAACTCTCAGTCCCTCGACGGCCTGACCGCACCGGAGGGCAGCGAATATACTTATCAGGTTCTGATCGAGGCGATCCGCACCACGATCGCAAAGGGTGAGGTCGGGTAGACAAAGAGCTCGAAGGCAACTGCCCTGCCCGCCGGTGCCGTTCAATGTCCCTGTGGAAAAAGTAACCGGGCAGGGCAGTTATCTCGCTCCTGTCCGATTGTTTTACAGGTAAATACCTTACCTCTGCACTCTGCCGGACGCGTCGCCGCCCGCCAGCTTCTCCACTTCCTTCACGCTCACAAGGTTGAAATCCCCCTCGATGCTGTGCTTAAGGGCAGAAGCTGCCACCGCAAATTCGATGGCATCCTGCGAACTTTTTCCGCTCATAATGGCATAAATCAGCCCGGCGCCGAAGGAATCCCCTCCGCCGACCCGGTCGGTGATGCGCAGATGATACTGTTTGGAGAAGCAGAACTCCGTGCCATCGTAAAGCATTCCGGACCAGTCATTGTCGTTCGCCGAGATGGATTCGCGCAGCGTGATCGCAACCTTTTTAAACCCAAACCGATCCGCCAACTGGCGGGCCACGCTCTTGTAGCCTTCCCGGTTCAGCTTTCCGCCGGTGATGTCCGAGCCCTCCGCCTCAATGCCGAAGACATCCTTCGCATCCTCTTCGTTTGCAATGCACACGTCTACGTACCGACACAAATCTGTCATGGCCGCGCGGGCCTGTTCTCTGGTCCACAGTTTTCCGCGGTAATTCAGATCACAGGAAATCTTTATGCCGCGCTTCTTTGCCGCAATGCAGGCCTCCCTGCAAATCTCTGCTACATTTGGCCCAAGCGCCGGGGTGATTCCCGTGAAATGGAACCATTCCGCCCCCTCAAAAATCTCATCCCAGCTAAAATCGGCGGTCGTCGCCTCCTGGATCGCGGAATGTGCGCGGTCATAGATGCAGACCGATCCGCGCTGAGAAGCGCCTTTTTCCAGATAATAAATGCCGACGCGGTCGCCGCCGCGAACGATTTTGGAAACATCCACCCCGAAATAGCGCAGCCGATTCACCGCCCCCTGCCCGATCGCGTGAGCCGGAAGCTTTGTCACAAACGCGACATCCATGCCGAAGTTGGCAAGGGACACCGCCACATTTGCCTCACCGCCGCCGAATGTGGCCTGTAAATGGTCATTCTGAAAAAAACGGAGATACCCCTCCGGCTCCAGACGGAGCATGATTTCACCAAACGTTATAATCTTTGCCATGATAATTCCTCCTAAGTTTGATATTTCGCGCAGAACTGTTACCGCGCCGACAAACTGTTCACAAACACCAGATAGCCCCCAAAGTCTCCAATCGCTTCTCTGCACCAGTGATCTGTTTTTTCATCTCCAAGCTTTCTGCGCCACGCCGCTGCTTTTCCCTGCATCTGCAGGCACCGCGTCAGCATATAGAAATGTGGATAGTCGTCAAACGTATCGATCATGCGTTTTTCTCCGTTTTATTAACCGGTCATCCTGGTAACCCCGGCCGCTTCACGGAAAACCGGGGATGGAAGATTCAAAGGTTCATTCAAATCAATAATTGTATCATGCCTTGCCGGAAAAGAAAAGCCCTGAGTTCAAAATTTCTGCCCTTCTGTCCGTTCCCTTATACTTCCAGCTCCGCCACCTCGTCAAATGACAGTGCTGTCAGGTGGGAGAGCTTATTTCTGGCTTCCCAGCAGCCCTTCAATCTCTCACTTTCTTTCATTTGGAGAAATAGCCTGCCGCTGCCCGCCATCTGTCGCAGCGTCCCAAGTTCCACCTCCTCAGGGACGTTAAATGTTTCATCACAGGCAGATGTCATGGGGAGCATCCTTGCTATCTCAGGGTAATGCTTCTGCACGAAATCCTGCCGAAACTCCTCCAGCGCCGGGTAGACGCTGCGGATCTGTGCCCGCCAGATCAGGTGCTCCACCTCCGCCTTCGATCTGGAGAAGCCAAATTTACGCCCGTCGCTGCGGATTTCCTCTGCGAGGATTCTCCTGGTCGCGGCATATGGATCCTGCAGGAATTCCCTGTGTCTGGCAAGGCACAGGGCGCACAGCTCCATATCGTTACCCACCACGTTAGCGGCCAGCTCTGTCAGATAGTTTTTCACGAAAGAACGCTCCTGCACCGCCGATGCGGCCAGAGAGCAGAAAACCGTGCGGTCATATTCGCTCACATAAGCATCGAAAGAAAACAGTTTAATGCCTTTTCTGGCAGTCGTGACGCTCCCTCCGGTCCACTCCAGCACAAAAACAGCCGCCACTTTGTTCTTCCCCCGTTCTTTTGTGTACTCCGACACAAACTCGCACCACGCCTTAAACTGTTTATTTGAGGTGACCTTTACCCAGAGATACCTGTCGTGAAGGACTATGTCATCGCTCTCGGCCAGGAACTTCGCATATGTTCTGGTTGGCCGGTATTCCGTGCGCTTGGATGACTTGCAGAAATTATCCAGCAGATACGGCCCCGGTTCCGATACATCTTCCAGAATTTCAAATCCCTTCATTGCATTCTGTTGTTTTACTGCTTCCCGGATATTTCTTTCCATGAAAGAATACCAGGGAAATTCTTCTGCGGAATTTAGCACAATGCTCCTCTCGTTCAGAAGACTATCCACGATGTCGGCCAGAAACGCAGCAGCGTTCGGCACACGTTCCCACCAAATTTGTTCCATATTGATCCCCATATGTGTACCTCATCCCATATACTCCGCTAGCTTATCCTCCACCTCTGCCCGCGTCCCCATCATCTGGAAGAATGTGAATCGGGTGAAAAGATAATGAAGCTCATCGGTCGTCCGCAGCACATTCAGCTCTTTCAGCTCTTCCATGAAAGAGCCGATCCTGGCATTGTCCAGCGCCGCGATCTTCGCGATTTCCAGCTCATCGCCCGCCCGCTTTATGTCTTCCGCTGAATAACCCACATTATATCCGTTATTGTGGTACAGATACGCCAGCAGCAGGGCGATCAGGTAGTAGTAATTGTCTTCATCCAGCTTCAGCGTGATGAAGTATTTCTCGCGGATCTGCTGCGTGAACTCCGGGTCGGCCAGCACCTTCTTGATGTGATCCTCGCTGACCTCGTAGATCGGAGTGTTGACCTCATTATAGTTTGCGTAATCATTATTTCGCAACGCATTGACCAGCTTTGCGCAATACAGCTGGATCAGTCCCGGAAAGTAGTTCGTCGTGGCCAGGATCAGAGTGATCAGCGACTCTTTTTCTTTCGGGAATTGCATCCCCAGATAATGCAGCGGGATCTCCATCAGCTCGCGGGCTTCCGCCGTGTTAAAGGGTTTCACCGTCATCGGCTGCAGATGGGTAAGGACACTGTTGTTGTCCAATGCTTCCCGCTTGAAGCGCACGATATTCCGCAGCCCGGCGATGACAAATTTGAACCTTCCGGCACCGATGCTCTGAATCTCCTTTAAAGCATCGAAGGGCTGATAATTCACCGCCGCACAGCTGTCTATAAATGTATCCGCCTCATCGATCAGCAGAAGCAGGTAGGGAATTCTTTCCTCATTCTCCGACAGGAGGCGGCGCCTGACGGCGCGGGCCAGCTCATCCCAGCTCTCCGTTTCCATGTCCTCCTTCAGGACGGTGACATCGTACAGCTCGTGGGCGATTTTCCTCGCTGCTTTCCGGTAATCCAGCCCCTTTACATCCACCAAAACTGCGCGGTTTCCGCTCTCATCCCGGTCGATGTCCTCCCGGGCTTTTTTCAGCAGGGCGGATTTTCCCAGCTGCCGACCGCCATAAACAATATTGACTCCGGTGGGGGACTTTATCTTCTCCAGCTCCCGCCTGCGGCCCATAAAGATTTCCGGCGGCATCACATTCGCGGATTCCCAGACATAGGGCTGATAATATCCGAAGGGCGTGATCAGTGAGATCAGCATTTTGTTAATCCTGGTCTCGTCAAAGTTTCGAACCAGAAACATCATGACGGCCCGGTCGACGACAGCAAACAGCTTATCTCCCAGGACGGTTTTGGTCTTTCTGGCCAGGCGCCGACGCTCGGAAAGCGGCAGTGCATTGTCGTAGAGGATCATGGTGTGCTTTGTGTCGCCGATCGCCTTCATGATCTCAATCAGCGAATCTGCATTGTAAGCGCCGTTGATACAGACGACGCGGAAGCCGTCAATCGCTGCGCTGGAACCGAAGGCAGCGATCGGGTGAGAATAGCTGTTTCTCTGCCTGCTGGCGGCTTTCTCGGTCCAGACCAGATAATGTTCGTGTTTTTTCTGGATGGGGGCCTGTTTTCTGATCTCCGCCACCCGGAATCCCAGGCCGCTGAGCAGATTTTCCAGGCGCGTCTCGCCCAGGTCACTTCCGCCCGGAAGCCAGTTGTCAGCCAGCCTTCTGGCCCCTCTCTGCTCTTTATTCCTCGTCCGGCTGCTGATCAAATTCGCAAAGGAATCATTTCTGGCCGCGACCGGCTGATAATAATCTTCATAATGGTTCAGAAATTCTTTTAAGAAATCCTCCTCGATCACCTCCTCCTGCTCTTCTTCGGGCATACCGGAGCGGGCAAGCAGATCCTCCGCCACTGTGTAGTTCTGTTCCCGGATCATGTCCAGGATCCGGGCCGCTCTTTTCGACTTCCGCTCTTCGGAAATGCCGGGATGCGCGGCGGATTTGAAATTCTCCAACTGTTCCAGCAAATTCTTTTCCCGGCTCTTCGCCTCCTCCCTGATCTCGGCGAGATAGCTGTCCATGACCTTTCGGAAGAAGCCGTAATTCGAGGTCGTGAGCGCCCACTGGTACCACTCCTCCACCACCTGGAGGATTTTTTCCTTTTTATCTTCCACGGAATTGTCGATCTGTCCATAGCTCTGGGCCAGCTCGATGTTTCCGATAAAGTCATCCCTGCGGACTTCCGCCGCTTCCCTGGCAAAGCCCTCGCCGCCATCAATGTTGACGGAAATTTCCTCCCATTCATCCGACGGCATTTTTGTCTCCAGGTAATCCGCGATCAGGCGGGCTGAGCCGTAGTCATCGCCCTTTTCATTCAGGATGGAATTCAGGCGCTCCCGGTACGTAGGCTGTTCCCGCTCCATCTCCTGCGCGTGTCTTAAAATGCGCACCAGCGGCGCAAGCGAGCGCATGGATGATGAGTGCATGTCCAGATCCGGGAAATAATCCTCATCCAACAGGACATCTTCTGTCAGCAGGAACGGCAGGTAGAAATATTTCCGGTTGTCCTCCGCGAAGGAGCCGTCCACACACGCGAGAATTTCCTGCAGTGCGAAGGCCAGAACCCTGGCTCCCGCCTCCCGCTTCTCTGCATCCCAGGCATCCGCTATCTGCATTTTTGACATTCCCGCATACGCGGATTCCTTATCTGTTATTCGGACATCTTCTCCTGCTTTCTCTGCTTCCCCGGTATCTGCCATCCTGTTCCCGATTGTCCGGATATCCGCTGCCATCTTCTCTGTCCCCCCGGCATCCGCAATGATTTGCTTTCTGCTTTGCTCCGCGTCCGCGCAGATCTCCATCATGTTCCGGATAGCTTCCGTGAGGTTCTCCATCAGGTATTTGCGCACTCTACGATAGGCGAGATCGCCATCGTCTTCCGTGCGGCTGTTTATCCGGTTCACCAGATCACACCATCTTGCCAGCAGCTGCACTGCCTTGGTGGTCGTGCTGGTAATGTTGGTTCTCAGGTGGCTCATCAGATTCTCGCGGCGCTGATAAAACAGGGATTCTCCTGCCTGATCCCAGTATACCATGATATACGCCCAGAGCATATCGGCATCGATATTGTCCGGCTCGATGGTGCTGTCCTTCTTAAAAAAGTTCTCCTGGAGAAAATCCTGAACCAGAGGCTGCATCTGGGTATCACCATCCACGACGGCGCGAAGCCACTGACCAAGGTCTCCGGAAGCGGCAAACAGCAGCTTTTTCGTCTCCAGGAACCGCCTCACGCCGGCCCTTTCCTTCTTTCGCCCGGCCACAACATTGTCGTAGAAAATCCGCGCCTCCTGCCGCAGCGAGTTCATCTCACGCTCCAGTTCCGTACGGCTGCGGGAGCGATAATCCGCGCAGGCATCCATTCCTTTCTTGCAGGTGTCCTTAAAATCCATCAGCGTATACATGACGTTGCTCAGCGCGGGATACTCGCCCGGCAATGCGTACTCTTTTATTCCGCTGTAATAGGATTTCAGGTTATAATCGTAGCGCACCTGATTCGAGAAAAAGAGTCTTATGGCCGTCGAAAGGACAAGCGCATCCTCGAATTCTCCCTCCCCGCCGAGCAGCTGAAAGGCTTTCCCGGTCTCATAACTGCAATGTTCCATCGGATCATTTACGGCATAAGCCAGCTGACGGCAGAAGAGCGCAGCATCCGGCTGCTCCGGGTGCTCTGCGGCAAATGCCCTGGCGTAGGCCATGGCTGCATAGATTCTGCCGGAATTAATCAGCTGGACAATGTCCTCCTCCGGGTTTTCGGATGGGCGGACCGCCGCTTTGGCGCGAAAGCCCCCGGCTTCCGCGAGAATCGGCACAGCCGTAGCCGCTGTCATGCTTTCGGCTATTGGCACCCCCTCCGGCGATGCCGCAGAGTTTTCCAAGGATACCTCCGCGCCTGCCGGTGTCACTTCCGTTCTTTCGGGAGCGTTCCCCATTCCTTCCGGCATCGCATCTGTTTCTTTTGCCGTTACGCCCGCTCCTCCCGACGCAGTCTCCGCGTTTCCTGTTCTCCTCTCCGATCCCTCCGGCGCATCCTCCGTTCCTTTCGCCGTCACGTCCGCTTCTCCTGACGCGTTCTCCGCGCTTTCTGTTCTCGTTTCTTTCCTTTCTGGTGTCCCCTCCTTTCTTTGCAGAGCCTTCTTCTGACTTAGACTTATATCCATTCTTTCCGATGTCGTTTCCGCATTTCCCGCTGCAGCCCCCGCTCTTTCCGGGGGTGTTTCCGTTCTTCCCGGCATCGCCTCCGCGTTTCCCGCTGTCTGATTCGCTCTTTCCGGGGGTGTTTCCGCTCTCCCCGGCAACGCTTCCCTTCTTCCCGATGCCGCTTCTGCGCTTTCCGTTACTTTCCCTGCCTTTTCCGCTGCCTTTGCGCATCCCGGTGTTGCTTTCTCTGTTTCCGGTGGATTCCATAAATCCTCCGCCCGAAACGCGCTTCCCTCGAAAAAATCGCTGTACTCCCCATCCGTCAGGCTGTACAGGTACACATTTTGGGTAAGAAGCAGGTTGCCCAGCTCAGCGAGCAGAATTCCGGCCAGATTTTTTGCTCTGCCCTGATCCAAAGCCGCAAAAACAACCGCCTTCACAGGCTTTACATTTTCAAGCTCTTCTTTCACCTCTTTTAAAAAGGAATCGCATTCTTCCGTGTTCTGCCAAAATGCCCCGATTATGATGTCGCAACCAATGTCAGCTTTTCCCGACGCATGTATCCTTGAAAAGAAACATTCGGTATAATGCAGTGCAGACTCGTAAACCGAAGCATATCCGGTATCCCGGAAGCGGCACATGCTGTCGCAGAACAGTTTTCCATAAGCAACCCTGCTGGCAACGCTTGTGGCTCTGTCCTCAATTGTCTCTCCCCAATCCTTTATTTCTTTCCGGCTCACGCCGATCGTTTTTGCCGCATCGCGGAAAGCCATACATTTCATCAACCGCTGCGAGGCACAGTAAAACTCGCCTCCGGGGTTCAAAGCATAGCTTCTTAAGTATCCCTTGCGCTGAAGGTACTCCAGCGAGCTTTGCGCCAGACCTTCCGGCATCTCCTGCAGGCGGCATAACGTGTCCAGAGATATATTATTTCTGCGCACAACCTCGCGTAGAATCGCCTTGATCGCCTTCTCATGTCCTTTTCTCACATCATTCTGGAAAACACTGGCCGTAGCCTTTTTGCCCTCATTGGCGCTGATGTCTGCCGTCATGCTTCCAACCTCCGCGTCAGTCTCCAGCAGAAGCCCGGAGGCTTCGATTTTCCGGACAAAATTCGACGTAGTTTCTGCATGTCCCCCAGATGCCCCATCCTCTAATTCGCCTGAGGCTTTCCTGGCTGAAAAATTCTCTGGTTCTCCCACCGTTTCCGCTGAAAATCCATCTACCGTTTCCTTAACTGGAGCATTCTCTGATCCTTCTGCCGTTTTCGCTGACAGCTCGTCCCCTGCTTCCTTAACTGGAGCGTTCTCTGATCCTCCCGCCGCTTCTGCTGACGGCTCGTTCCCTGCTTCCTTAATTGAAGCGTTTTCTGATTTTTCCGCCGTTTTCGCTGAAATCTTGTCCTCTGACCCACCTGACACTTCTACAGACAGTTCGTCCTCCGGCTCATCTTCCGCTTTTCCGATTGAAGCGTCCTCTGTTTCGACTGACACTTTTGCAGACAGATCGCCCTCCGACTCATTTTCCCTTTTCCTGGCTGAAGCCTCCTCTGATTCGGCTGCCGTTTCGATCAGCAGAGCCGTTTCCGAGATACAGTATTTCCCTGCGACCAGACCATACTGAATGCGGCGGGGATAGTGCTGCTCCGTCTCATCCAGCAGGCGCATGCCCTCATCCGAATCAAGATTGTCGCACGTGAGCGCGTTCAGGAACGCTTTGGGACCTGCCGTCTCACAGGCAAGTTTCTCCGTCTCCAGAACCGCATCTGCAGGAAGACCTGAGAAATCATCTGCCAAAAGCATGGCAGCCAGCTCCGCTGCCCGCTCCTGAAACGGCTGCAGTGCCTCCGCATAAATTCCTGTCAGCGACCGCACCGACAGGAATTCTTTCAGGATCCGTCTGCATTCCTCCAACTGTCTTCTGTATTTCTCTGCTTCGCTGTTTCGCACTGCCCGGACATACTCTTCGGCGGAAGCGCCTTCCGCCGGCATTTCCTCTTCGGATACCCGCTCCACAGCATAGGAATAAATGGCACTGTATTGCCCACGCAGCTTCCCGATGCACTCGTCAAGCTTTTCCACTTCTGCCTCTGACGGGACTCTTCCCTCAGAAACAACTGACAGGATTTTCCGAAGCATGCCTCCGGAATCATCCGCGCTCGCCTGAAACTCATATAATAGCTCTTCTATATTTCTTACTGCCATATTCTTACGTATCCCCTTTCATACTTTTGCCACAGATGCTTCTTTACGACTTATTCCAATATCATATATCCACAGGAAACTGCCGCTCTGTTATCTGCAAAAACAGGGGGCAGATGATACACATCTGCCCCCGTTTTTTGCAGACAGGCGAAATACTATTCTTCCTCATCCTCTTCGTAGCTTTCCGCTACATAATTCTCGGCCTCTTCTCTGGACAAATCATATTTTGCCATGATCCGCTCCGTAATCTTTTCATCATCAAAACCGCATTCCCGGTAGGTGTCTATTGCCGTATCTATCGCGACATCCTGTGCATATTCTTCAAAAATGCTGCTCATATGCTCACGTCCCCTTTCCGTTTCCTTAAAATACCGAACCCTTTTTGCAAGAGTTTTAAAATACATGTCATCCGCTTTCGTACAATGAAAATCATGCACCAGCTTTCCGATTAGGGTTCTCTCGTCCTTATTCGCACCATTTATAAAAATGATATGACGTTCATCCCCAAGCCGCTTCCCTGTATGCTTTTCTTTCATGATATAGTGATAAATAGGAAGCCCTTCGCCGATCGTATCTGTTTCCATGAAAAAAATAACATATGTAGGTACCAGACAGGAATAATCCTCGCCTTCTTTCAACAGAGTCGTATCCAGCAAGCTGCTGCAATACCTCGAACGAAACGGTAACTGTTTTCCTCCCCTGCGTTGAATCTCGACATTGAAAACATGATGTTCTCTATCCTCCGCCACAATATCAAGCCGCACCGAATGTCCTTCCAGCTCTTTAATCTCACGCTGACTAATTACGGATATCACTGTTATGTCATCTCTGTCAAAAATAACATTCAAAAGCAATTCAGTTGCCCCGATGTTCCCGCTAAAAACCTCTCTTAAGAACTCATCGTCAAATAGTCTCAGGTTTTGAATCTTATCCAGATTCGATTTTTTTATGCGCTTTGATTTCGCCGTATGAATCACCACCTTCTTAAATAATGCTGTTCTGTGGCAAAATTCTAAACGCTGTCGTCATGAACAACTATAGCACAAGTGCATATATTACGCAAGTCAAAAAGTATTTATCTACACTTAGTACTCTATTGTACCAAAGTCGCTTCTTGGCTTCTCCTGCCAACGATAATTATACCTTAACAGAATTTATCTGCGTGAGCAATTTTTCCTCCTGATTTACACTGCGAAACATCTGTATTTCGCTGAAACCCGATATTTATAAATTCCAGAAACAGAAAATTCTCACCCAATTTAATACCTGTACACATCGTAATATCTGCGAGCTCATTATTCGCCACAAAATTTATGTTGCTTTATAACCAGTTCGAACGGTGGCGGCATGTTAGCATCATCGAGGCAGCCTTGTCAATAGTTTTTAACGATTTTATAAACATTTTATAGTAGTTACATGCGATGCAACCCGCTCTATCTCTTATTATTTTTTGAGCGTGTAACATCGCATGTAACATGTTGTTTTGACTCGAAAATATAGCAATTAATCTGTTTGTGGCAACTCTCCCTCACCAAAATATTCGACTCGACAGAATGGCCGACAAATCAGGAATATCTGAAAGACACCTGCCTCACGGCACAGGATCTCTGGATTATTTTCGGATCGGGTATTGAGAAAGAACACTCAATAACAAACATATGCTCTACTGTTTGCATTTCATTTGTTAAAAAGGAGACAAATGTTGTATCATCTGTCTCCTTTTTTGCAGACAAGCGGAAGACTATTTTTCCTCATCCTCTTCGTAGCTTTCCGCTACATAATTCTCGGCCTCTTTTCTGGATAAATCATATTTTGCCATGATCCGCTCCGTAATCTTTTCATCATTAACGCCACATTCCCGGTAGGTGTCTATTGCTGTATCTATCGCGACATCTACCGCCACTTCCTGTGCATATTCTTCAAAAATGCTGCTCATGCGCTCACGCCCCTTTCCGTTTCCTTAAAATACCGAAGACACCTCAAGGCATCCCCGCTGTAAACAGAACCCTCGACTAACTGGACAGCCGGATGTGCATTCGAAAAATGGAATGCGGTAAAAAGCAGCGACCGATCATCTGACAGATGCTTTTTTATCCATTTTCCGAGTTTGACATTAAACAATTTGCGTCTCCCAAATTACGCAGCTCGCCCTACTCTGCTCAGAATCTTCTCTGCCTTGTTCTCCGCGCTGGAAATCGCCCTGTTATTTACCGTATTCAGGCCCTTCTCATCCGGATTTTTCAATACCAGCTTCACCTGACACATATCATACAACAATTGCACGAGCAACACCAGATCTTCTGTCGTGAGTTTCTCCGTATCCGTAAATGATTCCCAATACGTCTTTCCATATACATTTACAATCTGATCAAGTTTATTAAGACGGAGATTGTACTGAAATTCTGCCTTGGAGAGAATATCCTTAAAGCCACGCGCTGCTCCTTCCAGTTCATCGAGATACTTTACGATTCTGTCGACCTCTTTCTTTGTTTCATTCGCCTGTCTCCATGCCTCATCCGCTTTATCAGAGAGATTTGAGCCTGTAAAATTGAATATAATACCTCCAACCAAAAGTCCGACCCCAAGGGTTGCACCTCCCAGAACCGCAGTCCCCAGCGCTATGCCGCCACCCCCGGCCGCAACTGCGCCTCCACCCAGCGCCGCCAGCATCGCGTTCGTCAGCGCTGCACCACTCAACGTAGAAATAGCTGTCCCCGTAGATGCCGTTCCTAATGCCATAACTGCGGACGTGGTCGCTCCTGCGGCCGCAAATCCACCGGCCGTGCCGGCTGCGGCTCCTCCCAATCCTCCCAACAGAGCCCTCGCTCCTACGGACACCTCCCGAAGCTTATCTGCCTCATAATCAGGAAGTTTCACATCATCTTTACTAATGGATTTAAACTCTGGACGACCCTGAATTTTTTCAATCACATCAGAAAATCTTCCAAAACTTTCTATAATCTCAAGCTCCTGTTTTCCCAAAGCATCCATTAACCTTGTTGTAGCCTTGTCACGTTCCTTGAAGCGTTCCACCTGCTCTTCCTGCAACTTCTGCGCACTCTTTTGCGTATCATTCGCTTCTATCATTTTCCCTGCGCCACTTATAGCTGTTCCTGCCCCAATCAGGCCCGCCAATCCCGCACCTATTCCGATTATTAAAGGTAACATGTTATCTTCCCTCCTTCTCGTTTTTTAATCTGTTACAAACCTGATAATTCATCTCATAAAACTCTTCCAGCGTATAGAAATCTTTGAAGTATGCTTCATAACTTTCATCTACCCTGCACAGCAGTGGTCTTTCTGCATAAATCGAGCACTTATTATCTTTCAGGTAACGGCACACTCCATCGCCCCTGTTAAGCCACGGATACAGGTTCGTCCTGTCAAGATGCCTACAGCACTCTCCACATTGGTTACATTTAAACATTCTTAATTACCTGCCTATGACTGATGTTGTGGCAAAAGCAATGACGATAAGATCATACGTCTATCTTTTCCAATCACCGAAACACCAGATGATTCTGCCTGTTCCCCATAAAGGAATCAAAATCTCCCGTCCACGGCTTTGCTATTCCGTTCGCTTCGCAGTAATCCACGAGCATACGGTTGAACTCCTTCTCAGAAACCTGCGCAGACATGATGCTTTGTAGTCCGCGATATTTTTCGGTTTCCCGCCGATACTGTTGCAGATCTATCCTTTCCAGTTCCGCAAGGTATTCCCTCATAGCTGCATTCACACGCCGGAACGCTTCCACCTGATCGTACAGGGCATCAGAAAGTCCGACCCGTATCAAAACCTCTTTCAGCACAAGCGTAACGAAACGGAACCATGCTACCAGGTTCAGCCGAAGGAAAAAGTTGATTGGTTCGCCGCCGGAACGCACTCCCGCATCAATCGCATCGATTGCGCATAAAGTGCCATGCCCTGTCAGAAGCATCATTCTTAACGTTGCGTGTCTGGATGACGGAATGCAGTCCCGAATCGGATAACGGTATTGAAAATGCCTTCGCAGGCCCCAGATCAGTTTGATCAGCACATCCGTAATCACCACCGGCATCGCCATGGCCAGGCCATATCGAAAATCATAGCCCTGCGTAAACGCCTGCATTGCGATTTCAGATACGTCTTTTGTCCCGCTTTGCGTAGAAAAGCTTCCGAATTTGCAGAAGCCGAAAAACTCATAGAACGGCATGACAATTCCTGTCCCCCGCCCGTGGGAGCCGGAGCTTCCGGCGATATCAGACATCAAATGCCCAAACCAGTTGGCAATACCACAGATTACATTTGTAATCAGATTCCCGCCCTGAAGCTCATGTGTATCCGCCCGGATCGTGATCAGCTGACCGTTTGCCACAAAAGAGGATGTGGAAGTAAACTGATTTAAAATGGAAAAGAACAATCCGACAATATCCGGCGAGTGTGCCAGCGACATCATATGATGGGAATTCGGTGAGATATTGAACAGATTCCCCACATCGCCAGGTTTTCTCTGATCATAATTCACCCGAAAAGTTCTCTCAAGATGGCCAATCGCGCTGTTTACATTATTCGCATTCGCCGCTGTCGGCTTCCACCCCATTTTCTTTGAGAAGGCCATGACCGCCTGATTAACCTGTGAGTCTGTCCACTTTCCCAATGTGGTGTTTCCCGGTGTCCCCACAAGGAAAACATCAATCACTCCTCCCAGAGCGCCGCAGGCAACGGCTGCCAGGTAATCATATTTATCGCATTTGTCATCTTCCAGCAGTAATCTGCGGTTTTCTTCCGTAGAAAACTTATAATCGTCAACGATTCTCATAATTTCCCCAATCCCTCCACCAGGTTGTCCGAAAACTCTTCTTATTCGTTTCTTTTATCGCAACATGCAGGATTCAACTCTATTCGTTCTGTAGCATGTTGTGTTCAAAGCTTATTCCTCAGCACATTCCAGCAAGTAGTATTTTCTTTTTACAAAATAGAAAAGCTTCTTTCTACACCACTTCCACCCTCTCCCCCTGGCTCCTCAGCCACATATCGATCCCCTTCCCAAACACCTCCGCGCTCACCGTATACACCCCATCCTGCTCCTCCAGGATCTCCGCGGTGGGCAGCCGGTCGAGAACGGCCTCGATATTCTCGCCGTGATACCGGAACTTCACTTTCTGGAGCTTTCCGCCGTACATGAACTGAATGCGCTTACGGAACTCGCCCTCCTCAAAGCGGTCTTTGTAGGGGATGCGGTAATGCTCGTCCAGAACGGTCAGCTTCTGAATGCGGTCGATGCGGTAGATGGTGGGAAAGGAGTCGTTCACCACATCGAAGTGTTCACGGATTTCTTTGTCGTCGATGAAGGCGGTCAGATAGAAGTAGAATTCCGAAAACATGATGGCTAACGGCTTCAGCTTCCGGGTAACCAGTTCCTGGCCTTTGTTCCTGCGGTACTGGATTTCGATGTACCGGCATTCGGCGATGGCCTGGCCGATGTCCCAGAGGGAGTCCAGAAATTCCTTCCTGTGACGGGGCTCCACGTAGTGGAACAGCTCGTTCCGCACGAGCCCTTCTACCCGCTTCCGGTTGTTCTCCGGGACGCAGCAGATCATCAGCTTTTCCAGAAGGTTTGACATCTCTCCCTTCGTGAACGCGCGACTGTCCAGCAGGATTTTGCAGACTGCGAGGATCTCCGCGTTCGTCAGCGCCTGGCGGTACACGCGCTCTAAGCGGTAGCCTTTGGCCCGGTGGTCATAGATTACTTCATTTACATAACCGGTTTCTTCCATGTCACCCGAGAGGTAATTGCGCACATCCTCTATGTCGCGCTGGATGGTGCGCTCAGTCACGCCATAATGGTTCGCCGCCTCTGTTTTGTTTAATACCGCGCCGTCCTGCAGTCTGCGGTAGATATCCAGGACGCGCTCTACCTTGTTGTTGCTAAAGTCTTTCACTGACAGTCTCCGTTTCTATTTAGTTTTTTGCATTATAGCATCACAGAACGACAGATGCTGTCTTTCTATTAAACTTTTTTGACGATTTTCGACTTTCACGGAAGAAATGGTCGAAATTTATTAAAAATTGCCAAAATCATACCAGATTTAAGTATGAATTACAACATATTTTCCATACTTTTCTGCTTATCCTATCCCTCTTATTTTTAATCATGACAGATCCGGAGATCGCGGATCAGCTTGGCTACCCGGTGGTATTGCGCCCGACTTACACCATGGGCGGTGCCGGCGGCGGCCTCGTTTACATAAAAGCTTCTCATGCAGTTTCCACTGAAACGCTCACTGCTGGTCAGCCTGTCATCTTCATCCTTTATCTTTCCGTAGCAAAAAAAGCAGGAAGCAAACACCTCCTGCTTTTTGAGCAAAGTCCGTTCACTTCCTGAAACGCTTTACTTATTCATCTGAATCATATTTTCCCGAAGCTTCAGCGCCACCCTGCGGAAAGTTGCATAAAACATACTCCCGGCTCAAAGGTATGCTTCAAACCTTTCATCCATCGCCCGCTCGTACACGATCCCGATGATTTCCGGCCCGGTATGTGCGCCGATGGCGCAGCCGATCTGCGATTTCAGCACATCCTTCACATGATATTTTTCTTTCAGCTGATCTATCATCTGATTGCAGATTTCATCATCCGAACCGTACACAATACCGATGGTCTGGCGATCGAGTGAAACTCCTTTTTCTCCAACGATATCAATGCAGCGTTTTAAAGCTTTGCGCATGCCGCGGACTTTTTCCGCAGCCACCAGTGCGCCCGCCTCATCCACATGTAAAATTGGCTTAATATCCAGTGCGCCGCCAAAGACCGCCGAAAGTGTGGTCACACGCCCGCCGCGGCGCAGGTATTCCAACGTTCCCACGGTCACGGTATGTTCCATGTTTGCACAGAAAAATTCCGCCGCCTCGCAGATCAGTTCCTTCGGCGCACCGTTTCTCTGCATGCGCAGCAGCTTGTAAACTGCCAGCCCGAAACCGATGGACGCGCACTTCGAATCAATGATGGTAATCTGAAAATCCGGGAATTTTTCCTTTACATCCTGTACTGCCAGGTTTGCCGCCTGAAATGTTCCCGCGATGCCGGTGGAAAAGCAAATATAGAGCACCTCATCGCCGCGCTCCGCGTAAGGCATAAAATGCTGCTCGAACATGTACTGGCTGATATGATAAGTCTTGATATCCAGCTTGTTTTCCTGCTGAATCTTATAAAATTCCGACGGAAAAATGGTCTCCCCGTCAAGATAATCTTTGTCGCCGATTGTTACCGGAGTGGGAATGACATGAAGATTGTACTCTTCCTTCACCCAATTCGGAACATCTGACGCGGAATCTGTGATGATGCAAAAAGCCATGGTAATCCTGCTACTCAAAATATGGACAAATATACCCATACCGAGATAATTCCTGCTTCAACCTATATGCTTTTGATTGTCCGAAAACATATCTACTCACAAGTTCTTGTATAGTCCACAGGCGTAAATTCCCGACTAGCCATCGGTACATACTTACAATCGCTTTTCTATGCTATCTTGTAAGTTTTGACATCTCTCAAATTAAGGCTTGCATTGAAATCCCTGTCTGCTCTGTATCCGCATTCACAGATATAGATTCGGTCTGACAGCTTCAGGTTATGCTTTATACGGCCACATCCATGGCATACTTTGCTTGAAGGATACCATCTGTCTGCAACCCTGAATTCGATCCCGTTTTCTTTGCACTTTGCTTCCAGCTTCGTCCTGAACTCATAAAACTTCTGTGAAGCGACTGCTTTCGAGAGATGCCTGTTCCTCATCATTCCCGATACGTTTAAATCTTCAATTGTGATATAAGCCGGTTTGGTTTTCACCAGTTCACTCACGCACTTATTTACGTAATCGGTACGGATATTATTTATCCTCTGATGAAGTGTCTGTACCTTTAACTGTTGTTTTTGGATATTCTGCCGGGTAGCTCCTCCTTCCTGCTTTGTGCTGCGCTTTTTATGGCCCTCGTATTTCCTCGACAGGCTGCGCTGCTCCCGTTTTAACTGTTTCTCTAACTTCCTGACCTTTGCGGTCCTGTTGATATTTTTCTTGTTCATGCCGTTGCTTGCGATCATGAAATCTTTCACGCCAACATCTACACCGATGCCGGAGTCCGTTAAGGATGGCTTCTCTTTTTCGGGCTCTTCCACGAGCACCGACACATAATACCTTCCTGCATGGCATGAAACTGTCCCGCTCTTTATGACATGGGTATCAGGATTTATTGGGATGTAGCCCTTTTCTTTTAACCTCACCCAGCCGAGCGTAGGGATTTTTATCCTGTGCCGTTCACATGGGATGATCACTCGTGAATCTGTTTTGA